>JBAYPE010000069.1:0-2601 GCA_041677865.1 Flavobacteriaceae bacterium | reverse complement strand
TGGGGTGTTGTTGTTGCCTTTCCAGATGAGTTCTCCCCAGCGGGAATAAATATACAATTCGAAATCCATAAAAATATCGTATAATCCGTCTATGATAAGATGATCGTTATATCCGTCATTATTAGCTGAGACTCCGTTATACACAAGAGGAGGACACTTTCTTATATTCAGAAAAAACGAAGTAATACTAAAACAATATTCATTGGCAATTCGTACAAAAATTTCCTTTGGAAAATCATTCTGAACCGCATAAGACGAAATATCTGAAATAGGATTGATGTTTTGAGAAGTCTCTTGGTAAGACGTATGAAAAGAAACAAAATCAGAATCATTTGCTCTAACGGCATACTCATATTCCGAAAAGTCAAAAACAGCGGTATTGTGTCCGATATTACATTCGGTTAGGTCTTCTAAAGAATTGAATTCAGGAGAAAAAATAAGAAAACTTTCAACAATCGTACTGCTGATGGTTTCAGAAACATTCCCGTTATCTATGTTTATAACCAAAAGCACTTCAAAATCTTGAATATCTTGGTCTAATATAATGGAAAGAACTCCGCTTTCGGAAGCTCCCGGTAAAATTTCATCTTGCGTATAAACCGTCTGAACAAGATTTTGATTGATAAAAACCTCAATCGGAATAGCAGGTGGCAGGATATAACTCAGATTATTATTGAAAACCGTGTAATGAATTTCAATTTGATTAGAATCACACAGAGTAATTACCTTATCAATAACAATGGTTATCTCTGTACAATCAATAGTGTGCAAGAAAAATGAAGTAATACTGTGGCAGTTTCCGTTATCAATTCGTACAAAAATTTCTTTATCCGACTCGTTTACAACCTCATAATCTGAAGTATTGGTAATTGGGTTCAAATTATTTGTAGCCTCCTGATGAGAAGTGTGAAAAGACACGCTGTCCGTTTCATTTTGCTTAACTGAGTTTTCATATTCAGAAAAGTCAAAAACTGCAGTTTGACTTCCTGTATTACATGATATTATATCCTCTAAAGCATTAAAAGATGGCGAGGTAAAAAGCGTTATATAAAAAGGCTCGCTTTGATTATTTTCTTCATTAATTTCATGAACAATTCCCGTTCCGTCTCCTATATCGTCAACCACCAAAAGAACTTCTATTTCTTCTTCGATTATTCCGGGCAAATCAATTATTACACTTCCGCTTTCAGATTCATTAATCTCAATATTATTTTGTGTATAAACTGTTTGCAAAAAATCTCCATTTATATAAATAGCAATAGGAGTTCCGGCAGGCAAAAAGTTTTGAGCGTCATTATTATAAACAGTATAATCAATCTCTACCTCGCTCAAATCACACTGGGTGCTTATCTGGTCTATGCTGATAGTGGCATCAGGATGGTTGTTGTTGAATTTGGTTACTATGGTTGAAATCAACACAAAATCCTGACCCGAAGTGAGTTTCACTTCTGCAGAAGTGTCTCCGACCTCTACATAATTTTGAGCATCATAAATATCCAAGTCCATATTATAGAGTTCCGAAGAACCTGTGGTGCTGTTGGTACTGTTGAAGATGTTGTACTCAGGATTTAGAGGAGGGTCGCTTAATTTTTCTCCGTTGAGCAAAAGTGATTCGTGAAGTTGCCACATCGTATCTCCTTCCCAAGCCATAAAACCTATTTTGGCCCCGGCAGTATTTGCTATGTACAAGTTATCAAGAGTTATAGAAACTTCTCCGATTACCGCACCGTTCCCTGAACCGGAAATATGGTTAAATCCATCGAACAGACTGAGCTGATTCATTGGTAGATTTTCATTTTCGTAAAAAACCACTAACCCCCACCCCGCATAATTGGTAGCATTCGGACAGTATTGCGGTATTATAGCTGTCAGGTCAAATTCCGATACAGTATAAGTTCCGTTTCCGGTATTTTGTACCTGCTGGGTAACTTCTGCAAAGGCAACAAAAAAAGAAAGATTAAGCGTGTTCAGACTATACAAATTGTCTGCAGTTACATCTTGGTCGTTCAACTTTATGGTATTAACACCCGAACCCGAACCCGACCAATAAAGATACGCTTTTTCAATTTGGTCGTCTGCCTGTAAATTCAATACAGCAGAAGACGATGTTTCGATAACACAAGTACTTTGAAAGTTGTTTTCACCTGTGTTCATCGTGTTTCCTATAAAGGTAAAATCATACCTCCCGTTGAGTTGCTCTACTAAACCAAACTCCTGCTGTGCAAAAGACACACCCGAAAACAGAAGGCAAAAACCGATAAAAAAAACATATAATTTTGACATTATAACGTATTTGCTTAAAGAGTTGATAAAAACGGAAATTTCTATAAAAGTACAAATTTTTTCAAATACGAAAATTTTTATAAAAAAGAATAATTGACTGATAATCTATATTTTGATGTAAATTATATAGCGTCAGTAACAAAAAAACATATTTGCTTTTTCTATGTCGGTCAGATTAAGTAAGGAAAATTTATTGAGTAAGATAAAGATACCCCTGCAAAGGAGTCGGATAGTCTTTGTCGTTTAGTTCAAGAATGTAGTAATATGTTCCTGTCGGAGCATTTCCACCCATAAAGGAATTTCTTTGATTTACTTCTC
>JBAYPE010000068.1:0-2624 GCA_041677865.1 Flavobacteriaceae bacterium | reverse complement strand
TTTAGAATTGGTTCGCACTTTATCAAACAACACCAAAACCCCTATTTCATTTGTTGTAAAGATTTTCAATGCTTTAAGTGATGACTTCAAAACCAAAATGCTCTGCAACAATCCTGAACAGGCTCAAAGAGAAATTTCCGAAATAATCAACAAGAACTTAATTGCAATGCTCAAAGCAAACATTAAGTATGACGGTATTAACGGAACAGGTTTGCCAAATGTATTCAAAACCGAGTCTTCGACAGGCTCAGACTTCGGGAAAACCTATTTAGATACAGGAAGCGTTGGCAAATTTCAAAAAGATATTGCAGGCGATTTCAGTTTAAAAACAAAATGGGTATTTGAAGAAGTGATTGAATATGACAGTGATTTTGAATTAGAAATTGTGGAGCAAGACCCCGACATTGACAGCATTGAAATATTCGGGAAACTTCCACGCCTAAAAATCAAAACACCATTGGGTGATTACAACCCCGATTTTTGCTATGCTATCAAAAGCGCTGAAGGCAACAAGGTTTTCCTTGTGGTAGAAGCCAAAGGATATAATTTGCTTACCGATGTTCCGGAAAAAGAACAAGTTAAAATTGACTTTGCTAAAAAGTATTTTGAAGCATTAGGCGAGCACTACAAAGACCAAAACATTAAGATTTCATTTAAAGAACGTATCAATAAAACGCAATTAGCGGCATTGATAAATGATTCAACCACATAGACACATAGAAATAAAACCTATGTTCCTATGTGGTTTAAAAACAAAAATAAAATAGCGTTATGATTACAAAGAAATACCTTGACGAACTAACTTACGAGATTATCGGAAGTGCCATAGAAGTTCATAAATTTATGGGCAGCGGTTTGTTAGAAAGTGTGTATCATCAATGCTTAAAGGAAGAACTGATGCTTAGAAAAATTAATTTTCTTACTGAAATGAAAATTCCTGTTGTATACAAAGGTAAGACCTTAGACATTGATTTCAGGTGTGATTTGTTTGTTGAAAATAGTATTGTTGTAGAATTAAAAGCAGTAAACGAAATGAACGCTATTTTTGAAGCACAACTGCTGACCTATATGAAACTATTGAAATGCCCAAAGGGTATCTTGATTAACTTTAATTGTTCTAATATTTTTAAAGAAGGACAAAAAACATTTGTAAATGAATATTTTAGTAAACTATCTTAACCACATAGATATATTGAAAAAAACTATGTCTCTATGTGGTTCAAAAAAATAAAACAATGGCAGAACAAGAATTTATAAACGCAGGATATACGGTTGTTGGAACAGAAAACAACGAAAACAAACTATTGAGTTTTCTTAAAGAACACTACCCAAGTGTACTAAAAGACAATGAAATAAACCTTAACGAGCTCAAAGCCATTGCAGGTTTACCCATTGACGAAAAGGTAAACGGTTACGGATTGAACTTTGTAGGCAGAAACTTTGCCAGGGCTAAATATGCTCAAAAGACAGAAAAGGAATTGCGCCTGAATAATACATTGAGCAAGAATATTGACACAACAGAAAATTTGGTTTTGAAAGGCGACAACCTTGACAGTCTGAAAATTCTAAAGAATCATTACAGCGGAAAAATAAAATGTATCTACATAGACCCACCTTACAATACTACAAGTGATGAGTTTGTTTATCCTGACAAATTTGACAAAGAAGAAGCGGAGGTATTAGGATTGGCAAACTTGAGTGAAAGCGATTTTGCAAGAATGGATTTTAGCTTCAAAACTAAAAAGAGCCATAACGGTTGGTTGGCTTTTATGTATCCACGTCTTTTATTATCAAGAGATTTATTGAGCAAAGACGGAGTAATTTTCATAAGCATTGACGATAATGAACAAGCGAATTTGAAATTACTTTGTGATGATGTTTTTGGTGAGGAAAATTTTAGAAATATGATTGCGGTAAGAAGAGGAACCAAAAGTGTGCAGGCTCAATTTGAAAGTATTGATAAATTAGGAATTGCTTATGAGTATTTATTAGTATACACTAAAGACCCATCGTACAAATTACCTCATTTCTATTTTGATTTAGAAGAAGAAAAAATGGGTTCTTGGAATAATCATTGGCGAGGAACAGATAGACCCTCTATGCGCTATGAAATTTTCGGAATTACTCCTGAAAAAGGTCAATGGAGATGGGCTCTCGATAGAAGTTTGAAAGCAATTGAAAATTATAATAGAATGGTCTCTGAGATTGGAGAAAACCCCTCCCAATCAGATATTGATAATTGGTATTCTATACAGGAAAGTGAAATAGATTTATTGAGGCTTTCAATTAATGGCAAACCTGAACATTATATTGCTCCTACAAATCAAAAATATGGTCACAATTTATGGACAGACTTGCAAATCAATGGCACAAGCGAACTAGAAAGATTAAATTTATCTTTATTTGACAACCCTAAGAACGTAGAATTAATCAAGAGAATTTCTAAATGGCTTACAAAAAATAATGATATTGTCCTCGACTTCTTCGCAGGTTCAGGAACAACAGGACACGCAGTAATGCAATTAAATGCAGAAGATGGTGGCAACCGCAAATTTATTTTGTGCCAAATAGACGAGCCAATCAAAGAAGATAAACCTGCTTACAAGTTTTGCATTGATAATAAT
>JBAYPE010000067.1:0-2806 GCA_041677865.1 Flavobacteriaceae bacterium | reverse complement strand
TACCGTTGAGAACGGATTGATAACAAGTTGGAGAATGAGATATTAAGTACGATAGTTTATTACCTATAAAAGGACTGCTGATAACATCGCATTGGCGAAATGGCGGTTTAAGGGAGAAATTGAAAGTTTCTCCTTTTTTTTGTCGCAACAGTCTTTTATATTTCCTTTTTTCATAAATTTAGAAAATAATAAAAGGCTGTTGCTTAGGTAAGTGCCAGACTGAAAGTTTAGGTTTTCTAATCCGCCACTATCGCCAATACGCGAACCGTTGGCAGCAAGGCTAACGGAACTCGGGGCTAAAAAGAACATTCCGAAAAATAAGTCCGTTTGACTTTGTTGCCGTAAATCGGAAAACGGCAAATGGCGGACAAAAAAGCGAAAAACAAAAGTTTATCATCAGCAAAAACAAATAAAGAAGACGAATTTTACACACAACTTTCGGACATCGAAAAAGAATTAAAACACTACAGAAATCACTTTAAAGACAAAGTGGTTTATTGTAATTGTGATGACCCGAGAATTAGTAATTTTTTCATTTATTTTTCTCTCAACTTTGAACGACTTGGACTAAAAAAACTAATCACGACTTGTTACAAAAATCAAGAACGTGATTTGTTCAGTACCAATAGTTCCGAAAAAGCCGTTTATCTCGAATATAACGGAGATAAAAATGGAAATAATATTCCCGATGCTGATGAAATCGGCATAATTCCTTTGGAAGAAGATGGCGATTTTCGTAGTCAAGAAAGTATCGACTTGCTAACGCAAGCCGATATTATCGTTACAAATCCACCTTTTTCCCTTTTTCGAGAGTATGTTGCCCAACTTATCGAACACGACAAAAAGTTTGTAATTATCGGAAGTCAAAATGCTGTTACTTATAAAGAAATATTTTCGTTAATCCGAGAAAATAAAATCTGGTTGGGAAACAACAGTGGAGATATGAAGTTCAAAGTTCCTGACCATTATGAACCGAGAACAACACGATATTGGGAAACAATGGAGAAAAATAAAGAAGGAAAAGACCAACTTCAAAAATGGCGAAGTATGGGAAATATTTGTTGGTTTACAAACCTTGATATTTCTAAAAGACATCAAAATTTAATTCTTTACAAAACTTACAATCCCGAAGAATATCCAACTTTTGATAATTACGAAGCAATCAACGTGAACAAAGTTGCAGAAATCCCAATGGATTATAAAGATGCAATGGCTGTTCCAATAACGTTCTTGGACAAATACAATCCCGAGCAATTCGAAATTATCAGTTCAAACGACATTAGAAAAAATGAAAATGTTCCGTTCAAAGAACACGGATTGATAAAAGACAAAGACGGAACAATTAACGGAAAACCAACTTACGTGCGTATCGTGATAAAACATAAAAACTTATGAAAATTGAACTTAAAGAAATAACGATAAGAGAATTAACCGACGGTTATCAAGATAATGACGAAAATGGAGTTGTTGGATATGGAGGAAAATTGGACATTCGTCCACCCTACCAACGTGAATTTATTTACAAAGACAAACAACGAGAAGCCGTAATAGACACAGTTACAAAAAACTTTCCGCTAAATGTAATGTATTGGGCTGTTCGTGAAGATGGAAATTTTGAAGTCATTGACGGACAACAAAGAACGATTTCAATTTGTCAGTTTGTTGATGGTGATTTTGCAACAGTAGTCGGAAATATACCCGAATACAGAGGGTTTTCCAATTTACAAGCAAACGAACAAGAACAAATTTTGAACTATAAACTTATGGTTTATTTGTGTTCGGGAACAGATAGCCAAAAATTAGAATGGTTCAAAACCATAAACATTGCAGGAGAAAAATTAACCGAACAAGAATTGCGAAACGCAGTTTATTCCGGTTCTTTTGTATCGAGTGCAAAACCCATTTTCAGCAAAAGGAATTGTCCAGCTTTTGGTTTAGCAAGTGAATATATGAACGGAAGTCCTGAAAGACAAGACTATTTGGAAACCGTTATCAAATGGATTTCCAAAGGAAATATTGAAACCTATATGTTGAACCATCAACACGACCCGAACGCAAACGAAATTTGGTTATATTTTCAATCGGTTATAAGTTGGACAAAAGCAACTTTCCCGAAATATAGAAAAGAAATGAAAGGCATTGAATGGGGATTTTTGTACAACGAATTTCATAGACAAAGTTTTGACCACAAAAAACTTGAAGAAGAAATCAGCCAACTAATGCAAGACGAGGACGTAACCAAAAAGAAAGGTATTTACGAATACGTTTTAACTCGCAAAGAAAAATTTTTGAATATCAGAGCATTTACGGACAACCAAAAACGTGAAGCATACGAACGACAAAAAGGAATTTGCGTAAAATGTGGAGAACATTTTGAACTTGCAGAAATGGAAGCCGACCACATCACACCTTGGCACGAAGGAGGGAAAACATCGGCTGAAAACTGCCAAATGTTGTGCAAACTTGATAACCGAATGAAAAGCGGAAAATAAGAAGCCAAGCTGCCAACATCGGTTTTGCAAAAGAGCGGGTTAAGTGGTTAATTCAAGGTTAGTGCATTTAATCCACAAAACCATTTTTTATTTGCTTTTAAGATGTAAATTAGCAAATAGGAAAAATGGTTTTGCTAAGTTTGTGCTAAATTGAAAGTTTAGTCTTTCTAATCCGCTCCTTCGCAAAGCCGCAAAACGATGTAGCGAAATCCCTTCGGGCTTCCGCTACATCGCCCGGAGGCTTTGCCGTCCGAAGCCCTTTCAGGGACTTCGTACATCTGAAGGTTTTGCAAAATGCAAAACACTTCGCAAAG
>JBAYPE010000066.1:0-3078 GCA_041677865.1 Flavobacteriaceae bacterium | reverse complement strand
TTGTGCTTCATCCCAACCCCAACCCTGTCTTAAACGCCCTTCATTTAGCTCGTTTGTAAAAAATTTGATTTTGCTCGTGTCAACTCTGTAACACCAATAATTTTTTTTGCCCATTTAATTAAAGTTTATTTGTCGTGCCTACTCTGGTCGGTTTTCAGCTTCCCCGTTTTCTGCAAAGTTAGATTAGCAGTCCGTCAAAAGGTGTCGTTGTCTTTATGCACGATCGTTTTTCTAACATAGCAGGTAACGTCCGGAGCATTGGAGAAGTGGCGGAAAATCGAAGCGGAAAGTTTCGATTTAGACGGAACGTAGCCAATGCTTTTTTGTCAGTGGCTAAATTACAAAAAAAAGCCAATGCAAAAAGCATTGGCGGCATACGAAGACGGAACTTTCAATTTACCGTGAATCCCGCCATTTCGCCAATGCTATGTTAGCGGCTGTTAATATTGATTTCCGCTATACATTCCTCCGCCAAAGTAGGTTGAATTTTCGTTCATAATAAACAAGACCAATTCCGAATTTTCTGTCGCTTGTATTTTCAAATCTTCATTTCTGAATACGATTGATTCGCCTTTTGTAAGGTTTAAGTATGTATTTACCGATATTTCGCCTTGAAAAACATAAAGCAAACCTGTCATCTTTTCTTTGTCAAAATCGGGAAGTGTGATTTCCTTTGTTTTTGATAATGAGATGTCGTAAATCCAAGTTTCGCTTGTGAATTTTAATTGACTATCGTTGTCGGGCGATGCCAATAACCGCCATTCATCAAAGCTGTCCGTTTCCTCTAAATCACGAAAACTGACTTCGGGCATATCGTCTTTTACTTTCGGTCGGATAAAAATCTGTAATCCTTCCTGTGGTTCGGGAATGTGTTCTTCGTGATGAAATATTTTTCCTGCTTTCATCAGCATCAACTTGTTTCGGGAAATCGTTGCCTGATAACCTTCGGAATCGGTGTGCATAGCATAACCTGTACGGAAATAGGAAAGAATATCATCGTTGATATGTGGGTGCATTTTGATGGTTACATTTCCTCCGATGTTGGCGTGGTCAATTCGTCCGATAGTTCCTAATCCTGTATCAGTTGTGCTGTTTAAGGCTTTTCCGGGATACAAAATCCTAATATGTGCATTTCCGACTTTTTGTTCGTCCGTTATTTTGTGTATCATAAATTCAAGCGATTATTTTACGTCTGCACTATACGTTTTTGTTCCGTTGATGTATAACGAAACGTCTTTTGTATCAAATTTATATTCCCCATTTTCATAAATTTCTTTGTTTGAAGTTTTCAAAATGGTGTTGCTTTGCGTGTTGGGCAAAAACAATTCTGCTTCCGATTTGTCGTCATTAAACAAAATAAACGCACTGATTACCGCTTCTCCGTCTTTGGTTTCAACAGGATTTAAACGCTGTCCTACATTGAAAATCTGAATACAATTTTGTTTCAGCTGACTCCAAGTTTCTCCTGCGGAAGTAAGACAACCGTGTTCGTCTTTTTCGCCACCAACGGTGGTGTTTGCCTGTTCTGTTGTTTGTTCTTCTGTATTTTCAGAAACATTGCTTTTGGGATTGTTACAAGCTGTCAAAGCAAAAAATACGATTGATAATAAAGCTAACGTTTTCATTTTTCTATTATTTAATTTTTGTTGTTTGTCGGTGCGGTCTGGTTTAATAGCCGCTAACGTTTTGCGTGTATGAGAAGTAGCGGATTGAAAAGCACTTCACTTTCAGTTTGGTACTGACTTTTATTAAAAGCACTGACGTTTGATTTAGCACTGAACCCGCTATTTCTTATACACGCTGTTAGCGGCTGTGATTTTCGTTCCAATCTATTAACGTGATTTTATTGTCCTTAATTATCATTACCGAAACCTCTCGGTCTAAAGCTGTTCCGTAATGGTCCATATTAATCAAAGTATATGTTCCATAAGTTTTGGTTATTGGGTCGTGCGTGTATTTATCATTATTGAATAATGGGTTTACAATTTGTATTTCCTTTCCATCAATTTCTGCTAAAAATGTACTTTCATTAAAGTTCGCAAGGAATAATCTTCGATTTTCGATTTCGAAAGTAGAAAATAGTTGAATTCCGAAAAGGTCTAATTCTTTCGAGTATTCATTTGATTTATCTTGATAACCTAAACTTCCTTGTTTAGTTCTGAGCTGATTGCTTTTTGCTTTAGTCAACTTTTTCGGGTCGTCAATTACTTTAATTTCTGAAGTTCCCATCATATGACCTAAATGTGCAAGAATTTGGTACTGTCCATTTTTTTTGATTACCGTATTTGCACAAGTTGATTCTGTAAAAAATGTTTCTTTGCTTTGTCTGTCGAAAAAGTAAATAGTCCCTCCAAATTCGCCACTACACTTTCGGTAAACTATAAATTTGTCATCAGATAGCAAAATTGATTGTTCATCTACTGGAATTTTTATCTCTGCACTTTCCCATTTAGCTCCATTCCATTGGTGTAAACCGCTAAATAAAATTGATTTGGATTTAGCATATAATTTTCCGTCAATAACCCAATGATATTTAAATTTTTTACTGTTTAGTCCGTTCTCAAGTTGTTTATTTCTTGAGTAGTCCTTTAGATTATGGCAAAGAAATTTACCATTACCAAATAAGGATATAAGGTTTTCATCATAAATGACAGAAAATGATTTAGGAAAATTTATATAATTTTCATCCCAATCGTCAAAGTCATCTGTAAAATATGGATTTTTAAGTACGAGTGTGTCAACCTTAAAGTTTATAGGGTTTTTACTTATCGAAACATTAAAATCCTTTGATTTGTATAGTGAGTTTTCGTTTATACTATCTCGTGGAGTTACTTCAAACCCCACAAAATTGTTATTCCTAAAATGTTCAACAAGTTTGTCGAAGTTTTGGGCATTCGATTGCGAACAAATCACAAGGCTTAATAATATGTACAGGTGTTTTTTCATCATTGCCGCTAACGCCCGGAGGCTTTGCGAAGTGTTTTGCATTTCGCAAAACCTTCAGATGTACGAAGTCCCTGAAAGGGCTTCGGACGGCAAAGCCTCCGGGCGATGTAGCGGAAGCCCGAAGGGATTTCG
>JBAYPE010000065.1:0-3176 GCA_041677865.1 Flavobacteriaceae bacterium | reverse complement strand
GTCGGTAATGGTGCTTCCGCTAATATACAGATAACCTGTAATCTCGGTACAGTTCGGGTAGTTGGTAGCAAAATTATTCACATCTGCCTGAGAATACAAACCAACATTTCCTGTTGGGCATTGTCCGAAACTATGTGAGCTTATCAAAAAACTACACAATAATAAGGTTTGATAAAAAGTTTTCATTTTATACTGTTTTAGTGTTGTTAGACAATTATAATCAAGTACAATATTATTATATCTGTTTTCAAGAAATAAGCACTATTTCGTTATCGGAAAGCATTATTGTATATTCTGTATATTTTTTTTTACAATCGGATTAATTGTAAAAAACATAATTGTTGTTTACACAAAAAACAAATCCGATTATATAATTATTAAAGCCTTTTATAAATCCCGTATATTTACTTCAAACTGTTTTTTTGTAGTTTTATAAAAAAATTTCTGATATGATAAACTGTATTTTGATAGATGACGAAATAAGTGCCCTGAGAGGATTGTCTTATGAGCTGGAAAGCTTTAAAAATCAAATAGCCATAAAAGGCGAATTTATATCAGCAAAAGAAGCTATAAACTATCTTAAAAATCATCCTATTGATTTGGTTTTTCTCGATATAGAAATGCCTGAGATTAATGGGCTGAGTTTTTTGGAAAGTTTCCCCGAACGCACTTTTTATGTGATTTTTACTACGGCTTATAGCAAATATGCCATAAATGCCATAAAATTAGACGCTCTTGATTATTTACTCAAACCAGTTGATTTTGAAGACCTTGAACAAGCGGTAAAAAAAGTTGAGCGTAATTTAAACAAGAAAAAACAAGAGAATCTCTTGGAAACAGCTTTAGACCGAATCAATCTTACTGAATCTGCTTCTAAAAAAATAAAAGTTTATTTTGACGGAAAAATACATTTTATCAATCCTAATGACATTCTTTATTGCGAAGGAGAAGGTAATTACTGTACCATACATCTTGAAAACGGAGCTAAAATGTTACTTTCACAAAAGCTTAAACAAATCGAAAGTCTTTTGCCCGAACTTATTTTTTACAGACTACACAACTCGTATGTTGTAAACCTGAATAAAATAACAGGATATTATAAAAACGAAGGTTATGTTGAGCTTTCTGGTGGTAAAAATCTGCCTGTTTCAAGAAATAAAAGAGGAGAAATTTTAGATAAATTATGAATTCACTCACAGACTTTCTCTGGCATACCACATTTACTCTGTTATGGTGTTTTGTTTTTTTGTCCGTCCTGACATACAAAGCAGGGAAAGATAAAATATTTTTGTATTATGCTGCTTACAATTTTTTACTTTTACTTTATGTCGGCAGTCGGGCAGATTATTTCTTTTCTAATGAAAATATAAGCGAGTTGGGCTGGACAATAAAAAGGTTGTTCAACTGGCACATTCAGGTTATTTATCATTGTGTTCATATGTTTTTTGGGATAGCTATTGTTGGCATTGCTACAAAATATCCCAAGTTGTATTTTCGGTTAAAAACATATGTTGTAATTAGTGTTGCAGTTGGCACTTTAATTCCTGTTTTGGTTCTGTTTGGTGTTTTGGAAACTACCGATTATGACAATTATTTTGCATGTATTCATATTCCGGTTTTTATTACTGTAGCAATAATTATTCTTCAAAAGGCTTGGAAAGAAAAAGGTGTCGTTGTTTTGTGTTTTTTCTGGGGAACTCTTATCTATGCTATTTTGGCAGCAATAGCATTGTTTTCGACCGTTCTGATAAAAAATAACCTGATACCGATGTATGTACATCCTATGACTTTGTTTTATATAGGTATAATTATAGAAATTATTGCCTTTGCTATAGGTTTAGGATTTCGTTTACAGAATATTTATAAAGAAAAACTACAATATCAAAAAGATCTAAACGAAGCACAAGCAAAATTACAAAATAAACTTGAGAAACGAATCAAAATCCAGGAGCAAGAAAAGATAGAGTTACAACAAATGAAAGAAAAACAAGAACTCGAAACACAACTTGCCAAACTACAAAATAAAGTATTGCGAAGCCAAATGAATTCTCATTTTGTTTTTAATGTTCTCAACTCTATAAAAGCATTTATAATTGACAATAATTCAAAAGAAGCTATCAATTATTTAGGTAAGTTTTCAAAATTTATCCGAAAAATATTAGATAGTAATTTCTACGAAGAAAATACGCTATACGAAGAAATAAACACGTTAAAATTGTATTTGGATATAGAAAGTATTCGTCTGCAAAAGGGCTTTTCTTATGATATAGATATTGATGAAAATGTCGATGCAGAAAATATAAAATTCCCTTCTTTACTCTTGCAACCTTATGTAGAAAATGCCATTTGGCACGGACTTATGCCTTATAAAGGAGAAAAAAAATTGATGATAAATATTGAACAAAAACAAAAAAATATTGTTATAAAAATTGACGATAATGGTATTGGATATAACAAATCTTTACATAAAAAATCAGGAAATACCACCCATCATAAATCATTTGGTTTAGAAATTGTCAACGAGCGAATTAAAGAATTTAACAGTAAAAACAGTATGAATATCTCCGTAAAAATCACGGATAAACAGGTTTTTGAACAAAACGGAACAAGAGTAGAAATATTTCTTGAGCTATAAATTCTGTACTTCGCAATAAAAATATTTCTCAAACACAACAAACCCCGTCAAAGCCGAAACTCTGACAGGGTTATCAATCACTAAAAACATTGTATTAAACTAATTCTTCACTTTCTTAGTCAAACTCTGATTGTCTGTCGAAAGGATTTTCACAATCAACATCTGGTTTGCGTTTACAGTTGGAAATGTGTGATTTGAAGCGTTGATGTTTGTTGCTTCATAAACCTTTCTACCGAGTATATCATAAACCGTTACTTCCTTCATCTCAAAGCCTCTTGAATAAATATGAAACACATCATTTTGTTTGTAAACTATCCAATTATTATTAAGGTCAGGATTGGTAATATCTAACGCTCCTGATTGTTTGTAAACCACTTCAAAACGACTGTTGAATGTACCTTGTTGGCTTACAAAACTGTAATTTCCGTCTTTCAGGTTGTGTTCGGTTTGCGTGGAATTATCTCTTAGGTAAATATTCTGATTTTCTGCAAAGATTCCATCAAAATCACTGAGCGATATGGTAAAACTTCCTGCTTGGTCT
>JBAYPE010000064.1:0-3418 GCA_041677865.1 Flavobacteriaceae bacterium | reverse complement strand
TCCGTTGCATAAATTTACTAAAGTAGTTTCGTCAGAACAATTTCCCGCATTACCCGAAATGGTTCTAACTCCCGAACCTTGTAAATAGGTGCAAAAATTAGAAAAATCACATATTGAGAGGTTGGTATTATTAACAATATGCAATCCGTATTCTTCCGATATAGAAACAGGATTTATATCTTGTAAATCTGATATATCGTTTAGTTGTCCGTTGTTTTCAATACGGATATACCCTTCCTCCATTTGAGTTAAGTTGTTTAATCCGTTTAAGCTCAAAAGAGAAGGATTGTAAAAAATATGTAAGGTCATTCCGACTTGAGCCAAAGAATCTAAGCCTGATAGGTTCACTAAAGCGTCATTGTTTCCTATAATTAAATCATTTCCTATTTCGGTTAAAGAACCAAGTCCTTCCAAATTTTCTAAAATAGTATTACCAGTAATGTTAAGATTGCCTTCAACCCAATTTAAAGAGTTTAGCCCCATAAGATTTTGCAGTTGAGAATTATTTTTAATATCGAGAAACCCTTGTATTTCTGAAATCTTATTTAAGCCGTCGAGGTTAGTAATATTAGCTCCCTGAATAGTTACGTTATTAAGGATAATATCTGAACAGTGAGCATATTCTGCTCCGAAACTATTTATCTGTTGTTGCGAAGTAAAAGTGAAGTTTCCTGTAGGACAGTCTTTTAATGTTGTAAAACTATACGGGCCTGCCCAATCACTTTGTTTGGTTTCGCAATAAGTACGGACATAGAAATCGTATTTAGTATCTGCCATAAGTTCAGAAAGGTTGTATTCGGTTCCTCCGATATAGCTCTCAATTATACCATTACCTTGTACAAATCCTGTAGTTCCCCACTCAATATCAAAAAGTTCTTCTTCACCATTCCAATTCAAATCAGCCGTATTAATAAATATATTAACTGCTTTCAGATCCGTAGGAATTTCACAAGGAATACAATCAAGTAGCACAATATCTAAGTCAAAACAATACCCTGCATTTTCGCTTATGGTTCTATTTCCCTCTCCATTCAAGTAGGTACAAAAATTAGGTAGGCTACAAACAGAAAGGGAAGGATTATTGGTAATATACAGACCTAACTCGCCCAATATAGTTTCGGGGTTGATATTTGAAAGTCCTGAAATATTATTCATTGACGGATTGTCCTCTAAAGCAAGTTTACCTCCAATGCTGACTATGCTTTCGAGGCTATCCAGGTTTTGAAGTTCTGTGTTTTGTATCCAAAATTCATTGCCTATATGATTTAAAGAAGTAAAACCAGATAACACAGCCAAACTCGGTAAGTCTTTAAGCCAAAAATGCCCGTCTATCTGATTTAATGAAGAAAAACCTGCAATTTCTGATAATGCGGGATTGTCTATAATATTAAAATTACCATTAACAGCAGATAAGTTATTCAGTCCGTTAAGTTCGTTTAAAGACGGGTTACTTTGAATTGTAAAATCTCCTCCCACATTTACTAAACTATTCAACCCTGTTAAATCCGTAATATCTTCTCCTTCAACAATTACATCTCCTATTACATCGGTACAATGCGAATAGGTTTGCTCGAAAAAATCTACTTCAGCTTGAGAGTTCAGTATAAAATTTTCGAGACAAGGCTGACAAACAATCAGATCTAATTCTGTAATGTCATAACAGCCGAAATCTATATGTTCTATTCTCGCATATATTGTTTGTCCCCAAATTTCTGTATTAGTATAAGGAATAGTAAGTTGATTTTCGGGATTTCCTTCTTCTGCCAGTTCTGATGTTTCAAAATACATTACGGTCATATCCGTTTGCCCGTTAATAATTTGGGCATCTCTATCGGTTAGTATAAATGAGGCATAACCATCTTCAGACATACTTTCACAACCGATTAAAGTACTTGGTTGATAAGCTACAGGGTTGTCAGCAAATTCGACAGTAACAGAGTCAAAATAAGTACATTCTTCTAATCCGTAAGTCAGTTCTAAACCATAAACTCCAGCAGTAGAAACATCTAAATAACTTGTGGTTTCTCCTGGAATTTCGTTAAAACTTGAACCATCGTAAGCATACCATTGGTAGATTTCAAAGGGTTTTGACTCTACGCCAATAGTAATGGTGTCTAAGTTACAGGGAGCTGTGCTATCTTCTACAGTTAGATCATCTCCCAAATTAAGACCGATATTAAAACTACCAGCTTTAAAAAAAACGGCAGAATCATAACCAGCGTCTCCTCTGTCTGCAATTACAATTTTAAGTTCATAAGTTTCTCCGGGAATCAGTGTTGCTTGTGCAGTAAGAGGAACAGTATGCCCATCATATTGTATTTCGTTTAGGTTATTCATCCCCGAGTTACTGACATATAAATCAGGAAAAAAATTAGTTCCTATTACTTCGCTTCCACACATAAAATCGTTGGAATGGATAGATATAGTGCTTACTGGTACGCCTGCTGAACCCGAAATAGCAGCAATATTAATACCTCCGTAGGTTGTTCCGGAAGTGTCGGGAATGCCCGGACCTTTTAGTAAGAAAGCAAAACCATCTCTATACTGATGTTGACATTCATATTGATTTTCATATTCTTCAGAAGCAAAAATAAAATCAAAAGAAATATTAGGTATGGAAGGAACAAAAGTAAACTGAAATACAGTGGCATTGTTAGTAGGCTGATTATCTCCGCTTTGGGCATCTAAAATAGCTTTCAGATCACTATCTCCCGTCCACCCAACTGAAATTCCGGATATTCCGGTATTATTATTAGGTCCTGTGGCATTTGAGGCAAATCCTGTTGTAAGGATAATCCCTTTATCAAACGGAAAGCTCGTTCCGGTAGCATCAAAATATCCCCAACTTTTTTGAGATGGATTCGTTGCACCGATTGGATTTTCCTGCAAGTAAATAAAATCTACTTCGGCACAATCACCGGCTCCAATCAAAACATCTTTAATCAGCTGTTCCGGAGTATAGCTTGATTCAGGATGTGCTGAGTTATTAACAGATATAGTGGTTTGTGAAAATCCTGCGAATGTAAATAGAAAGAGTATTATTGTTGATAGCACTCGATTCTTCCAGAAGTGCGTAAAAAAAGAGATTTGTTTGTTGCAAAAATTTACCTTCATAAGTATTGTTTTAAATTATTGACAGTTAAACCTGATGTTGTGGCTTATGTCTAAATCGTTTGTTAATATAAAAGTGTTGGTTTATTAATAATGTGTTGTTTTTTAGACAATTAAATTAGGTAAAGGCTAAATATAAAATATCGGAATTAATATTTTTTTAAATTTATATTCTGACAAAGTTAAAAAAAAATCAATAGGGACTTATTTTTTTTTTGAGCGTGAAAGAATCAGTACATGAATTCTTTACAAACAAAAAAACTCTGACGAAGCTATTGAAAACTTCGTCAGAGTTGATGTCAAATTT
>JBAYPE010000063.1:0-3429 GCA_041677865.1 Flavobacteriaceae bacterium | reverse complement strand
ACACGAATTCAGAACGCCTCTTACCTTAATCAATGGTCATCTGGAAGTATTGAAAGAAAACGGACGAAAAGAAGATTTGCTTCATTTTGATGAAATGGAACAAAACGGAAAAAGGCTTCTTACTTTAATCAATCAGTTGCTTGACCTTTCAAAAATGGAAAGCGGACAATACAAACTCCAATACAAAAAAGGAAATGTGCTGAACGAAACGAGTATGTTGGTGCAATCTTTTTATTCGTATGCAGAACAGCATGGCATTTTGCTGACAGTGCAGCAAACAGAGAATGCACAAACATTACTTTCTGATAATCAGTTTATTTATTCGTCAGAAGCGTTGGCAATTATTATGACTAATTTGGTTTCCAATGCAATCAAATACACTCCTTCTGGAGGGAACGTAACAACCACAATCGATTATCGTGATAACAAGCTTTTCGTAAGTGTTGCCGACACAGGACAAGGTATTTCAAAAGAACATCTCTCTAAAATTTTTGATCGTTTTTATCAGGTAGACGAACCTGGACAACGTGCTTATGCAGGTTCGGGAATCGGATTGGCTTTGGTCAAAGAATTGTCTATACTTCACGGTGGAGATGTTACAGTAGATTCACCAGACGAAGGAGGTTGTGTGTTTACTTTTTGGTTGGAAAGCCACGAAGCAGAAGACAGCGAAAATACAGTTGCTGTCGAGCAAAACAGTGCGTTTCCTGTTGCGGAAGAAAATCAGATTCCGAATAATGAGCAACAAGATACCGAACTCCCTTTACTCCTTATTGTCGAAGACCAACCCGAATTGCGAAGTTTTATCGTTCAAAACCTCGGAAAAGAATACCGTTTTGCAGAAGCGTCAAACGGAAAAGACGGGTTAAATTTGGCAGAAGAATTGTTGCCCGATTTGATTATCAGTGACGTGATGATGCCTGACACAGACGGATTTGAACTGTGCCAAACCCTGAAAAGCAATGTAGCAACTTCGCATATTCCGATTATTTTATTAACTGCAAAAGCAGACCAAAAAGATAAGCTTACCGGTTTAGAAACAGGAGCTGATGATTATCTTACCAAACCGTTTTCATTAGCAGAATTAAAGCTCCGTGTAAGAAATATTCTGAAGTTTAAAGAATTGCTCCGTAAAAAATTTGAAGGGAATACGATTCCGTCTGCTGACGAAACTCCGGAACTGAACAGCAGAGACCGGAAATTTGTTGATGATTTGACCCAGTCGGTTGAAAAAAATCTCTCTAATGCACAGTTCGGAGTAAACATTTTGGCAGAAGCCGTATTTCTGTCCGTCAGTCAGCTGACCCGAAAACTGAAAACCATAACCGGAAAAACTCCTGCTGATTTTATCCGAAACATCCGCTTGGAAAAAGCCGTTGAACTATTGAAAAACGGAGAAAGTGTTACAGACGTTTCGTGGGCAGTCGGGTTTGAAGACTCGGTTTATTTCAGTAAAGTATTCAAAAAGCATTTTGGATTTCCGCCTTCTTCAATAAAAAAATAAGAATCTGTTTTTACTCCAAGTTTATATATGCTTTCAGAGCCGATAGGTTTTTAAAATCTATCGGCTCTGAAAATTTGTTTTTTATTCAATACTTTGATTTTTATGTTCTTGTGATTTTTTCTGATTGAATAATGCGTGAAAAACACCAACTTTTTGCGTAATTTTTACCAAGAAAAACAACAGAAACACTTCTACATTTGTCCCGAAGCTTCAGGTAAAAACGGATAATTACGATTCGTGGTATTAAAGTAATTTAAACAAAAAAATTAAACAAAATGACTAAAAAAATCTATCTATTGGGAGCGTTGATTTTTTCAACTCTTATGTTAACCTCTTGCGGAGGAGTAAAACCATATCAAACAGGAATTAACACACAAACACAACGAGTAGATTCAAAATTAAAGAGAAGTGATTATACGCTTATAGAGCAACCATTTTCTGCATCTGTTGTCAATAAGAAAAAATTTAAAAAATACAGTGTCGATCAGCTTAAAGAAGCCGCTTTTATGGAGGCTGAAAAAACAGCTATAATGGCTGGGGCAGATGGTGTTTTGAACCCTGTATATATGGTAGATCAAAAACGAAAAAGGTTTTATGTAACAGCACGTGTTAAAGGTTATAAGCTAAAAAGCGACAACGAATACCTTGATATGGAAAACAATTTAAAACATAATCCGAATAGATAAAACGCCTGAGTTTGATGTATGTTTTAAAAAAAAATCACACGGAGTGATAAAAATAAAACAAAATTATATCAGACTCTAGTTGTGCATCTGATTATGAAGCTGTTAATTAAAAAAGAACTAAAATTTATATTTGAATTTTAGTTCTTTTTCAAATATTATGACTATGAGCAACAAATATTTAATTTCACTTTTACTGTCCGTTTTTTTTGTAAAAGGATATACACAAAATCCGAAGATTGAAGATTTGACAAGACTTAATGAATTTTATCTGTCTGATTTTCAAGAATATATGTATGAAAATAACTTTTTGTTTTATCAAGCTAATACAGATGAAAAGATTAAAACGGATACTATTTCATTCATCAATAAGCAGAACGTAATTATAGGGTTTGTTGCTTCAAAAAAAAAGAATACGGTGTTTATGGAAAACATAAAAGAAGATTATTTCCGGGAATTAAACGAGGATTTGAAACACCCTGACTTTATTTTAGTGGAGACCAAAGTAAAAGCAAAGAATATATTAGAAAAAACATATATCAACACAACAACGGAAAATATTATTGAAGTATCTGTAATTTCAGGTGCTGAACAGTCTAATCAGATTGAAAACACCTACAAACTCACGGTTATTAAACCTGACAAACGTATTTTTAGAAAATATTTATCACAAGTCAAAAACTAAAAATTACTTATGAAAATGATTTTGCTTATCTGGGCTTATATACGTCGGAGTTTTGAAAATCATTTATCCTGAACGGTCTAATTGATAGTGTTTTAGTTTGGATGTTGGTTTTGGAATTTGTTTTCGGAATGTATATGGTTGCTAAAAAAAGGGAAAATTAAAAAGCTAAGTAGCTAGTTTGTTTGAATTATTTAGTTTGGGAAAGCCCCTTCTGGTTTCGGTCAGAAGGGATTTCTTGTTAAATAACGTGAGTTCGGGATAAGAAAATTGATTAAAAATTTGGTATAAAAAGCAAAAGTTAGTATATTTAAAGTTCTGAATTTCAAATAAATACTAAACTTTTGCTTATGTTTACTAAAGACAAAATTACATATATTTTTGTAGTAGTTGATGATTTTTGCAAAGAATTTTCATCAGAAATCAAAAATATAAAATATTCTACCCTGCCATCATAGAAACCATCAATGACGAGCTTAAAAACCTATGTCAAGTAGAGCATACTCGACACAGGTCGGTAAATAACTTTATAATCAATATTTTAGGAACTTTGTCGGCTT
>JBAYPE010000062.1:0-3874 GCA_041677865.1 Flavobacteriaceae bacterium | reverse complement strand
ATATGACAATTTTACAACTGACGGAAAAATTAAAGGAAGACAATTAAAACTATAAACAAATACCACAGCTAACAAGGTATTGCCAAAAGCGGGGCTGAAAGACTAAATATAAGGTTCTCCCCTGATATACCGCCAAAAACGAATTTTTATTCGTTTTTTATTTTTAAATTTAACTCATAAAAATCCGTTTTGGCTCGCCTCGGTGCATAATCGAAACTTTCTGCTTCGATTTCCCCGCCTTCGGCAATACCCGAAACGTTATGCACAATGCTATGAGAACAGTACTGCTTATTTTGACTTTTTTCACTTTGACGATTTATTCTTTCGGACAAAACAAACTACCGAAAAATTTAAAACAAGCGGTTAAGTTTTTAGATAAAGATTGCCCTGATATTGTAAAAAATAAAATCAAAATTATTCACGAGGATAGTCTCATTTATACCGTTTATCCTTTTGCTAAAACTGAACCTTACAAAAACTATAAGACAATATTTAATTGGACAAGTGACGAAAATGGAAACCCGAAAATTACAAAATATTTAGAAAAGAAAGGGATTTATAATTCTCACTCTGAAATTCTATTATTTGCATTTAGACAATATTTACTGAATAGAAAAATCAATGAAAATCAAATTCTAAACAAGTATATAGAATATCAAAAAAAATTAGATGAACTTGATAAAATTAAGTTTATAACAGACACCATAAAGGGTGTGTATATTCCTAAAAATTTAGATGATTGTTTTACCCAAATCAACTCGTTTTGGGCAGACAGTACAAAAATAGAAATGAAAAAATTGACTGAAAATGAATTTTCGGGGAGACTTCATCACAGTTTCGGAACTTGGATGAGAAATAATTGGAGACTTTGGGGAGGTTCTCGACTTTCAAAGTATTTCAATGATTTAGGAGTTTATCATCCAGATGATATGTCAGGAATCATTTTAGATAGTTATCACAGATATTTGAACAACAAAGAAATAAAACTTAACGAACAAATAAAATATTATCAGGACTATTGGGAAAATTCTAAAAAAACAGAATTAAAAAGAAAAGAAGAAGATTTTTCTGAATACGAAATTGGAGACACACTTGAGTTCAATTACAACAAAGGTTTCGTAAGCCAAGAACAGGAAGATAAATATGATGATGATATTTGTATAGCGAAAGGAATTGTAACCGAACGCAATGAAAAAGATTTTTTAATTAAAGTGAAAGTCATTGAAACTTGCGACAAAAAAGGAATTATTTATTTTGATAATGAGGGACACAGAATTTATGACCCAAAAACAAAACGATGGAGCAATCCAGCTAAAAGAATAATAAAAAAAGTAAAAGTAAATAAAGAGCAATGGTTTGAGTATAAGGATTGGGAAACTATCGAATAACAAAAAGCACTGTGCATAACAAGGTATTGCCAAAAGCGGGGCGAAAGTGCTAAATTCAACTTCTGCCCTACTATTTCGCCAAAAACGAATTTTATTCGTTTTTTATTTTTAAATTTAACTTACAAAAATTCGTTTTGGCTCGCCTCGGTGCATAATCGAAACTTTCTGCTTCGATTTCCCCGCCTTCGGCAATACCCGAAACGTTAGTGGCAAGCATAAGACGACCGCTACGTGAAGAGTAAAACGACAGAAAAAAATGAAATTAGATATAACTTTTAATGTTTATACAGACGCAAATGGAGGCGACCCGGACAGCACAAGTCCGACACTTCGCTCATATCATAAAATTTTGTGGAGTAAACCATTACCAAACGGACAAACATTTGAATTGGACAACAAAAAAAGTGGAACGTATTTATATCACAAGTCAAAACTTGGAGAGTTCAATTTGGGAAGTGATGCTATAACTCACTCGTACAGAAACCAGACGAGAAAACAATGGTTGATAAAACAAATTCCAAACGAAGTAAATGAACTCTTTGACATTGGTTCGACAATTGGTGCTTATACACTTTTTCCGAAAAATAAAATAGATAACAAGTTTACAATCAATCAAGCTCGTGGAGTAAACAGCTTTATTGATGATAGGTTTGACCTGACTTTGGAATGTATTAGACTTTTTTACGAAGGACAACAAAGCCCACTTTTCGAGACTTTTTTAAGATATAAAAACTTCTTCGACTTGTTTGACAGCTTTAAAGGTTACATTGACTTCTTTTTATTAAATGACCTTGTAGACGAGAATGAAAATATTCGGTTTTATTTACCATTTGACAATTTCAGAACAAAGCCGACATTTACAGACGTTGACGAATATTTAGTTTATAAGAAAAAAGTAACGGACTTCATAAATGCACGTAATAAACGAATTGACAATTATGCAAACCAACGGACATCAGAATAGAATGCCAGCCACTAACAGGCATTTGGCTCAATGGCGGGAGAAGTGGTTAATTGAACATTCTACCTCGCATCAACTTTTGTGGTGTATTAACAGTTTTGTGCTCCGAAATCCGCCACTGCGCCAAGCGCCAAAACGTTAGCAGCAACAATATGACGACATTGAAACAGAAAATATTAGCATTGACATTTGCAGTTTTCGGACTGACAGCTTGCAACAATTCAAGCAGACAGAACAATCTTGTAAATGAAACTACAACGGTTGACACTTTAGCGAGTGATATTGAAGGTTCAAAGGTTTATGAAATCGACACTGTTTCTTACGACTACTCTTACTTCCCTATTGACAGCCTTTTTACGATTAAAGTATTGACAGTTGGAACTTTTCACGATGACGAAGTTTGGGAAAGTGCAGACAAAGAAAAATGGTTCGGACTTTTTAAAAGCAATACAGGTTTTTACCTTCAAGAAACTAAACTGAAAACAAAAAGAGTTTATGACCAAATTGTCGATGAGAATGAAAATGAAAAAACTGGTTGGGAAGTTCAAACAATAAACAAGGACACATCAATTATTTTAATTGAGGCTTCAAAATTTTTGACACCTCATAATGTTCAACAAGCAATTTTATCAAAAGAACAAGTATATCCTGGCGACACTTTGCGAATTAACTATTTAGGTATTGACTATAAAATATTTGCGACAGGAGGAAAAAAGAAAGTGCAAAACGACCCAGAATGGTTTGATGTTTGGAATTACAAACTTTATTTGACAGCTACAATCAAAGGACAACAAAAAACAAGTCTTCTTGTCGCTCAACCTAATTTTGACGACCAAATGATAAACTTAATTTTTGCAGGCGACATTGACGGAGACGGAATTTTAGATTTAATAATTGACACTTCAAGACATTACAATGCAACAAGTCCGACAATTTATTTGTCAAGACCTGCTGACAATGGAGAAGTAGTAAAACCAATTGGAGGACATACAAGTGTTGGATGCTGAAAGAATTGCTGCTGCTAACACGGGTTTTGCGTCAGGCGGGGTGACGTGCAAACTTGGAGCTTTGTGCTTCTATTCAAGTACAGTGCAGGTTGACAGTTTTGTGCTCCGAAACCCGCCCGAACGCAAAGCCCGAAAACGTTAGCACCAATTTTATGAAACGACAACTAATAATCAACATAGGACTAATATTGACATTGACAAGTTGTGCAGTATTCAATGCTGATTTACGATATAAACCGAACTCAACAGATGAATATTATTTTCCGTTATTAAGTGCAGAATTTACAAAACGACAAAATGACTGTATAGAGAAAAAGGAGTTTCCGTGTAATTTTCCTGAACCGAACGACACTTTAAGTGACTTTGTAAACCAATGGTATTCCAAGCATTTAAAGAGTATGAAAGAACCAATACTTTACAAATTGCGGAATGAAGACAAAAAGATAATTAGGTTTACACATTTAGGAACTTGGTCAAATCCCTTCTCGTACAGAATAGAAAATATCAATGGACAAATT
>JBAYPE010000061.1:0-3972 GCA_041677865.1 Flavobacteriaceae bacterium | reverse complement strand
CAAAGAGAATAACATTACCACCATAGTAGCTGTTCCTGAGCAAGGCAAGAGCAACGAAAACGGTACACAACCCGAGTATTTTGTATCGAATTTTATTTATAATAAAGAACAGAACACCTACACCTGTCCGCAAGGGCAAACCTTGACCACCACAGGGAGATGGCACAAGAAAAGCAGAGATAGAGAAAACACAAGTTATATGTTCCAAAAATACCGAACTCCGGCTTGTAAAACCTGTGCGGTAAAAGACCTCTGCACCAGCAGAAAAGGCGGAAGAGAAATTGATAGAAGCCAATATGCCGAAGCCGTAGAAGAAAACCACAAGCGTTACAAAGATAACGCTCAACTCTACCGCAAACGACAAGAGATTAACGAACACATTTTTGGCACCATCAAACGAAAATGGGGATATAGTTACACGGATTTAGTAGGGTTAGAAAAAGTAAACGGCGAACACAGTTTAATCATGTTGGTTTACAACATCAAACGAAGCATCAACATCCTTGGTGTACCCGATTTAATTGCCAAACTCCAAGCTTGGAACACCCCTTACAAGAGAAAGGCTTGGCTTTTTATAAAAACGACCTATTTAAAGCGGTTTTTAGCCCAAATTGGTTTTGGAACTAACCAAAATACATCAAAATTTAGCTTGGCTTAAATCAAAGATATCGCTTTGTGAAAATTGATAATCTAGGAGAAAAGCGGTTTTTTTCACAGCCTGACGTTTTGGGGCTTTGCGAAGTGGCGGAAAATCGAAGCCGAAAGTTTCGATTTAGACGGAACGTAGCAAAAGCCAATTTTTATTTGCTAATTTATGAAAAAAAGCCAATAAAATTGGCTTTTGCGGAATAGAATGCACAAACTTTCAACTTAGACGTTACCCCGCCATTTTGCAAAACCCTTGTTGTAGGTAGTGCTTTTTCTGTCTTCTCAATTTTTGCTTTATAATCCGTAACTATGATTAATACATTTTTTAATTTTTCGTTTATTTACTTTTTCAAATTTTCCAGTATCTCGGTTGGCTCTCCACGCTTTGATTATTTTGGTATGAAATTCGGTTTCTGTAGGATTTACAAGAGCAATAATTTCTGTTTCCAAACCATTTTTGGTTATACAATATTCGGTTAGTATTCTGTTTTCTAATTCTTTTTTGTTAATTTCTAAAACATCTCTAATCAAATGTTTACCCGTAAAAAGTATCAAAAAACGCTTATTAGAAGATAAATATTGTTCGATTCCAAATGAATCATCTCCATTTGTTGATAAAAGAAATCCCCCAAGATATTGTATAGCGTAATCATCAAATATTATTTCACTACCAAGTGGTCGATAACACCCAATCAGTGAATTTACATCTTTTCCCCATAACTTAAGCCAGTTTTTAATCTCATAATGTTCAACATAGGGAATTAATTTTGTTAAAGGAATTGCAAATGTTGCTGGTATAGGTCCCCAACAGGTAGTTTTTATCATTAAATGGGGTTCATTATCAATGTAGTTAAAGTAAAAATGAGGACACATTTCATCTAAATAAAGCCATTCACTAATTCGTTCTTTTACTGGTTTCATTTCATTGTCATCCCACTCAATGAAATACCCCTCTGAATTAAAGATGTTTGTTAGTGTATCTGTAGGAACAGAAAAGAATTCCGAGAAATCAAGTTTTTCACCAGTATTTAAGTCATAAAAAAGACTTTTAAAAAAGTAGCCGGGTCGCCCTCGATATGGGAAAATTTCTGAAAAAACAGAAAGGTTTAGAATATTATTTGATAAATATTCTATTGTAAAATATTCTGAAATTCCATCGGGTTCTTCGAGTTCGGAATCGTGGATAGAATCTAATTCATAAATATCCTGTAACTTCTCTACGGATGAATTATCATTGAAAGATGTATATTCATAATGTTTTTTGATGTCAGCATTGATTCTTTTTTGAGCTACAGAATTTATTCCGCTTTTTATTTGAGGTACGAATGAATTTAGTTTGACAATTTTTTCAATGTCATAATTCACTTCTATGGTGTCAATTTTAATTTGCTTATTGGGTTGTGAATAGGCAAATAATGATATTAAAATTAAAAAAGGAAAGATTATTTTTTTCATATCTTGTTTTTCGTCAGCATTACCTACAACGTTTAGTATATGAAAAGTAGGCGATTTCGAAGCCCAAAACTTTCGGTTAAGGGCAGAGTCTGATACAAGCCAAAAGCTTTGATTTTACAACTATTTCGCCTATTTTTTATATACATTGTTAGCAGCTGATATTATTCATTTTCAAAGTGATAATAGAGAATGTCAGACCAATAATTCACTCCAAGCAAATTCCACTTTTCTTGTTCAATGTTTTTAATCTTCTTCTCTAATTCCTGAATTTTTTCCGAGTTGTCAGAAGAAAATATTTTGGACAAAAATCCTTTTGGTTTAGAAAATCCGGAGATTTCATTTTTAAGGGTTTGAATAGTTTTATTCATACTCCTAAAATCGTTCAAATATTCATCTATTTGACTCTCTATATTCATTATATCTTCGTCAAAAAGTTCTTTATTTTGGTCTTCCAGTTCCCCATCACCCATTTCATAAATTTCACCACATTCTAAAATTATATTTTGAAGTTGATGGTTATTTAAAAATTCTTTGGTTTTATTTATTTGTTTCTCTAATTCCGTCTTATCAAACAAGTTCTCGCTTTGAAGTATCATTAGAAAATCAATCAGTCTTTGTTTTCCCTTTTCAAAATCTCCTTGAATAGCAATTGGGTGTTCATAGTCCCAGTTTATTGAGTTTGAAAGTTTCGACTCTTGACTTACTAATATTTTATAAGAAAGTGGAATTGAATAACTGTATTCCGAAAGTCCGAATATTTTCTCTCCTTCTTTTCTTTCACCCTTTGTCCTATCAAAGTCGATTGCGTATAAATAACTTCTATTTGCCATTCTGTTTGTTTTATTTGCTGCTAACGTTTTGCCGCTTTGCGAAGGCGGGGATTTTCAGCACTAAATTTCATTAGATGCACAAAGTTTGAATTTAGCACTTCACTGTCATAGAAGCACGAAACCCCCGCTTTTGCAAAACGGCTGTTAGCGGTAGTAATTCTTTCCTGTCTCAATATTTTTGTTGTTTCTTTACTCACTTTTTTCTCCTTCGTTGTTCAAGTCAAGTTGTCCAATATTGTCTGTGATAATTGGTTCAATGTCAAATGTCACTGGAATATTATGCGGTTTGCCTAATAGGTTCGTACCTTTTTGAAACTTATTATTACTAATTGTTACTTCGTTTTCATACCAACAGTCAAAGAAGTTTACAAAGTCTTTGAAGTCGTTGTTAGTTATAATTACGGGATTTCCTGTTTTGTTATGTCCGCCTGCACAAAAATCAAGATAGCTGTCAAAAGTGCAATTGTCAATTATAAGTCCGCCAAAAAAATAAACGAATGTAAATTGACAATTTTTAAAATGGCAGTTTGTTAATCTAATTGGTTTTTCAAATTGTTGGCCAATTGCAGTAAAATTTTCCACAATACAATTTTCAAAAACGACTTCTTTATCCCAATTTTCTTCAACTTCAATTTTCAATTCTCCGTCAACATAAATATCAATTAAGGGTCGTCCGTCTTTTAGTAAGTCGGTTGCTCTTTCTTTCGTTATGTTATGTTTCGGTTGTGTCATATTATTACCGCTAACGTCAGACTGTGAAAAAACCTCACAATCTTTTTAACAAATATAGCAAAATAGTTGTAAGAAAAACAGAATTGTTGTATTTTTACTTATGCAACACATCCAAGGAATTTCTCGCCATCAACTACAAATGAGTAGTTTAGAAGACAAGATTACAGTTGATAATCCTGTTCGCTTTATTGAGGCTTTTGTCAATCATATCGATGCAGTCAAATTAGGTTTTCAGCCCAAAGTTTTAAAAACAGAGGGTCGCCCTGGTTTTAGACCCGAAGTCTTTTTAAAACTGTATTTATACGGT
>JBAYPE010000060.1:0-4158 GCA_041677865.1 Flavobacteriaceae bacterium | reverse complement strand
CGAAATCCCTTCGGGCTTCCGCTACATCGCCCGGAGGCTTTGCCGTCCGAAGCCCTTTCAGGGACTTCGTACATCTGAAGGTTTTGCAAAATGCAAAACACTTCGCAAAGCCTCCGGGCGTTGGTGGCAAGCTTAAGGACGACCAAACCTAACCGACAAATTCAGACTTTTCAACAATGAAGACAATAACTGTTGAAAAATAATTTCAATCTTTTTATTAACTGTCAGGAATATTTACCTATATTTGCATCGTATTAGTTCTTTGAAAAAATGTTTTGGTGTTTATGGACTTAATGGAGTTCACTTGACTGTCTGAAAAGACAACCCTAACGGGTAATTTAGCGACACACAATCATTATCCCTGTCAGACTGTCCCTCGATAGACTGAATGATGAGAGATGATATTGGTTCAATCGTTATTATGCTATTATTTATTAAAAGCAGGAAATTTAAGTGAGTGTATGAGAACATTGTTTACACATTAAGTGCATAGACTTTAAACTACCATTTTATTTACGACAGAGTTGGTTAAGCAGGACAACAATGTCGTTGTTCATTAAAAACTAAGTAAAATGAGTAGATTAAAACAAATCCAGAACATTGATAACTTGATACAAGGTATCACAGTTATCGCAGAGAGCCAGTGTTCTCTTTCGGAACAAGACAGAGTTGTCTTGAATGAAGCATTAGAAAGACTTCAAAATCTGAAACGGAAAAAAGGTAAGACCAATGAGCAAATTCTTCAAGAGTTTGTAAAAGTAATTGAGTTATTGACCAAGTTTTTCGTATGAAAACAGAGTAGATGTCGCCAAGATGCTGATTAAAAAACCGAACACTCCTTAATTTTTTTCAAACAAAACGAAAATGGACTTAGGTAACGTCATAAAAAATATTAGAAAGCAAAAAGGGCTAACTCAAAATGAGTTTGCCTCTTTATGCGGTATTACTCAAACTTATCTTTCACAAATCGAAGGAAACTTGAAAGAGCCAAATCTTTCTACATTAAAATCTATTAGCGAAAAACTAAATATTCCATTACCAATCTTATTCTTCTTATCAATGACGGAAGATGATGTTCAGCCAAATAAAAGAAAGGCGTTTGAAATAGTTAGTCCGTCTGTAAAATCTTTAGTAAATGAATTCTTCGCAGTATAAAAGGAATGAGTTCAAAAAACTATGTGCAGCTATCGGCTTTAAACCAATAGATGTTGAGACATTAATCTCAAACATTGACAGCTATTACAAAGAATGGGTAGAGAAGAAAACAGACAAGAAAACCGGAGACTTTAAAAAATACAAGGACGGAACAATCAAGAAAAGAACAATTCGACCTTCATTAAAGGAACTAAAAGCAATTCAAGGAAAAATCAAGAATAAAATTTTAGTTCCTATTTCGCTTCCTGACTGTGTTCACGGTGGTGTAAAAGGACGTAGCAACATAACGAATGCAAAACCTCACCAGGGGAATAAGTTTCAATTCACAACCGACTTACAAGAATTTTATCCTAACATTAGCTCACAAAGAGTTTATGACACTTTTGTTAAGTTGAATTTTTCGCCACACTATTCTCATTGGCTGACCAAGTTGACAACTTGGAAATTTGAATTGCCACAAGGAACTCCGACAAGCACCCACATTGCAAATCTTGTATTTCTTGAAACAGATTTACAACTTATTGAACTTTGTCAAAAACACGAAATAACCTATACTAGATATGTAGATGATTTGACCTTTTCATCTCAAAAAGACTTTCGACCTTTACTCAATGACATTTTAAATATCGTGACATCAAACGGTTTTAAGTTAAGTTATAGAAAGACAAAATATAGTGGAAAACAAACTGTAACAGGTATTAACGTTTTTTTGAATAAAATTGATGCTCCTGAAAAAATAATTGAAAAGTCAAAGGCTGAAATAGAAACCAATTCAGACATCAAACCCTTTACAAATTATTTAAACAACATAAGAAAGACGAACAAGCGAACAAAGAAAGCCAGCCACCAACAGGCGTTTGGCTCAATGGCGGGTGAAGTGGTTAATTGAACATTCTATCTCGCATCAACTTTTGTGGTGTATTGACAGTTTTGTGCTCCGAAATCCGCCACTGCGTCAAGCGCCAAAACGTTGCCAGTAATTTTGAATGAAACGATATGTCTAAAAGAAAATTAGATATCAGGAGACAAGAATTTAAGAATAGAATTCTCTCTATTTTGGAAAATAAAATTGACCAAGAAACAATTGCGAAAATTAGTTCTTGCAATTCAAAAAATTCTGTAAGAAAAATTATATGCGAATTAACGAATTATCACACTTTATTAAAAGAAAATGGAATTAAATCAATATATCCTAAAACAAAAAGTAAAAAACCTAATTTGAAAGGTGCTGAATACGACCGAACAATAAATTCGGTACGAACAATCTTAACACCAATGGGGAATAAAAGATAAGATATGGGAAAAAGAATAACTTTTGAAGTTTTTTTAGAACGTTCTCAAAAGGTGTTTGGAGATAGATATGACTATTCAAAAGTTATATTTGAGAAAGTGGATAAGAAAGTTACTATTATTTGTAAAAAACACGGCGAATTTTTAATGAGACCACGAGCACATTATGTTGATAGACGTGGTTGTCCAAAATGCAATAAAACAGGAAAAAGTGGATTTTCAACAAGTTTAGAAAATCCTTGGGTTAGAGATTCAAAAGATATTTATTTAGTTGAAATAGTGAATGACGATGAAAAGTTTTTAAAGTTTGGAGTTTCAGTAAATGGAGTTGTTGAAAGGTTAAAAAAAGGAGAATTTCCATATCAATACAACATCTTATTTGAAAAGAGAATTAAAGATGGAAATAAAGCATTAGAAGTAGAACATAAATTAAAAGATAAATATCGTTCAAAAATTGGATATAAAACCTCTCTTCCATTTCGAGGTGACACAGAATGTCTTGATTACGGAATCAAAGAACATTTGTTAAAAGATTTGACAACTCTAACTAAAAATTTATGAAATATAAAACTCTGAAAGATACGCCATTCGCCTTGTCAAATAACAAGCCATTTACAAAACAAACAAAAATTGTGAGTAGAAAAGATTTTTTGAAAGTCGATAAATCTATTCCACTATTAGTAACTAATCAATATCAGATTTACCCTGACGATTTCAAAGATTTAGAGTTGCTTCGTGGTAGAAAAATCGCTTTGGTTTATATCTCATATTTATCAGGTGTAGAAAGTGATATAAAAGAATATTTTTTAGATGATATAACTATTGATAAATTATTAAACTCATATAACACAAACTGAATGAATAAAAACTACTGGCAACAAGGGTTTTGCAAAATGGCGGGGTTTCGTCTAAGTTGAAAGTTTCTGCTTCGTAATCCGCAAAAGCCAATTTTATTGGCTTTTTTTCTTAATTTAGCAAATAAAAATTGGCTTTTGCTACGTGTCGTCTAAATCGAAACTTTCGTCTTCGATTTCCCGCCACTTCGCAAAGCCCCGAACCGTTATGTGCAATGCTACCAGACCACCGCAGAACAACAACCATAAAACAGTTTGACAATTACTCAATCCCCTGAACAATTCTTTTTCTGTGTTGATATCCCCATTTCTCCATAGCTACCAAAACATCATTTAAACTGTGACTATATTCGGTCAATTCATATTGTACAGTTATAGGTTTGGTATCGCAGACTTTTCGGCTGACCAATCCGTTCATTTCCAATTCCTGCAATTCTTTGGACAAAATGCGTGGAGAAATCCCCGCTTCCCTTGACAACTCATTAAACCCTTTTTTACCGCTTCGTAACACCGAAATCAGGATTAACTTCCATTTACCTCCAACTATATCAAGTGTATCACGTATTGCCAAATTAGCTTTTGCACAACTTTCTATCGTATGTTCTTTCATATACTATCCTTTTTGTAAGTACTATCCTTTTTGTAACAAATAACAAAGGTATAGTATTTATTCTGAAATTTGCATCAGAATTAAAAATTAAAATCTTATGTCACAAAAAGCAATCAAAATTACGGGATGGGGAATGACCATCGTTTTAGCACTTGTGTTTACAATGAGTGCATTTCTGAAGCTCACGCAAAACGAAACGGCTTTGGCGCAGGCTTCTTCGTTCGGAATTGATGCCACCACGTATCAGTT
>JBAYPE010000059.1:0-4265 GCA_041677865.1 Flavobacteriaceae bacterium | reverse complement strand
TTTTGGCGCTTGGCGCAGTGGCGGATTTCGGAGCACAAAACTGTCAATACACCACAAAAGTTGATGCGAGGTAGAATGTTCAATTAACCACGTCACCCGCCATTGAGCCAAACGCCTGTTAGCAGTTCGGGCTTCTTTTTCTGTCATATTGTTACGGTTTCATTTTCTATTAATTCTGCGGTCTCTCCATTTGTCGCCAAATACAATATTGCTATTTCAGAAACTACACCAACCAATAATTTAGCATATTTAATTTCTAAGCCTTTGAAATCTGCATCTTTTCCGTGTCCTGTCCCATAGCCATTTCTTAATTCGCCAACACCTTGAACAATTGAAGCAATTCCACCAAGTATTTGCTTTATAGCTTTTTCTGCTTTGTCTGGGTCGTTGGCTTCTTTTGGTGTAAAGTCTAAACAGTTTGTCGTTGCTTTAAGTAATTGAGGCAATGTCCAATCAGGATTTATTGTTTCTCCTTTTTGTCTTAAAATTGATTTGCAGGTTGTTTCAAGAAGTTCTTTTGCTGTCCCAATTGCTAAGTCTGTGTCCTTGTGAATAGCATCAGTCATTGTGTTAATTTTGCTGTTTACATAAGCTGTGTTCAAGTATTTTTTTATTTCAACTTTCTTAGCAACAAAATGAGCTTGTCCAATTGCTTTTTGTCGTCCTGAAAATACTGGCTTACCAGAAATTTCATCTGTCTGTGCAATTTCAAATCCGTCCGCATTCAAATGCTTGTTGTAGATTTCTATGAGTTTAGAAATTTCATCTTGATTTGTCCTTACTCTTGGGTGAACTGTCATTGATAGAAACCTTAAATACATTTCGTCTTCAATGTGCAATAGATTTATTCTTGGGTCACTGTAAATCCAATCGGTGTCCCAATCATTATTGTTTACCATATGTTGGTAAATGTCATCATAGGCATTACTATACCTACTATCTCTTGAAGGCAAACTTTTAAGGTCATACAGTCGAGCTAAAAAGTCAGGTTCAGTTTGATTTCCGTGATACCAAATTTTCCCAATCGTCATTTCATCTGCGATATGCCGTCTTGTTACGTCCGTTATTTTGTTTTTTAACTTCATTTGTTGTCGTGTCGTTTTTTAGCCTGACTGCTAACGTTTTAAGGCTTTGCGAGGTGGCGTAAACCAAGCACTGCCGTTAATATTCAACTGTTTTTTACTTCTACGCCCGAAGTTTATTTTATCCACTTAACCAGCCATCTTGCAAAACCTTTGTTAGCTGTTGTTGTTTTAAAGTTCTGTTTGTCAAATGTATAATTATTTTTTATATGTTTGTTATAAATTTTGCTCGTATGAAAAACTACTTACACCTTATTTATGGGCTTTTAATCACAGGACTATTGATTGCTATAGTAATATCTTACCATAATAATGATGTTTTAGAAAGTAGGATAAGTACAATAAATAAACATTTATATAAAGATTTAACTGTAGATACCTTAGCGTCCGAAAAAACTTTTAAAGAGGATTATTATATTGAACAACAAAGTAGAGATACAACACTAATTCTTACGGTTTTTGGTGTTCTTGCAGGACTTGTTTCTCTTTTTACGTTTCTTTCCATCGAAAGAAGACTCACAACTTTTAAAGAAGAGGTGAAAGAGAAACAAAAGAACTATCAAATAGAGGTATCCAAAAAACAAAAGTGGCATAATAAAAAATTAAAAAAGGTTAAAAAGAATTTGTGGGAAACGTACTTGAAAATGAGTTATGAGTTAATCTATATTAAAAGAAATTCAGCTTCAAAGGCTCTAACTGCGGGTAATCAAGAAGATTATGTAATAGACTCTTTTGAATGTGCTGTTCAATACTCAATAGCTTATTTGTTTGATAATAATGTAGATAAAGTTAAAATAATAACGGAGCTAATAAGTTTCTTAAATTCATTAAATGAATATTTAAAACATAGTCCAATTACAATAGATTTAGAGTTCCAATCAGCTATTATAAAAGATATTGATTATATAAATAAAATAGGGGATAGTGAAATATATGATTTACTAAACTCTATATACGGAAGATTAATCTTTAAATAATTAAATTATGGCTAAACAATCAAAAACAAGAACTATTTATAGAAGTGCTATTACAGGTAGAATTGTTACTAAAGACTACGCAGAAAAGAACCCAAACACAACTATAAAACAAGTAATCAAGCTTAATACTTAATTTGGTCTTCTGTAAACCAATAATTTAATTCAACCCACTTTTCTCCGTCAGTTCGCTCTATATTTCTAGGGAGTTTATAGCTACCTTTAAATTGTTTTGGGTTTTCTGTTGTTTCTTCTATTCTGAATGGTCTTAAACCAAATCCAGTTACGTACACTTTCATTTCTAATTATTGTTTTTAGAAAACGTTTTGTGTTATGTAGGCTTTACAATAACAGCTAACGTTTTGGCGCTTGGCGAAGAAGCGGATTTCGAAGTACAAAACTTTCTGCCAGCACAGAACTTGATACGAAGCACAAAGCTTCATTTAAGCACTGAACCCGCTTTTTTGCCAAACGCCTGTTATCGGGTCGGCCTTCTTGTCGTCCGTATGTTTTATTCTTCTCCAAAATAGTCGCTGTCAATTTTTTTAAGTTCATAAGTCTGCTGTGTTGTGCAACCAAGATTGTAGTCAATCATAAGTTGGGCTAACTGTTCACCGTCTATGAGAACAATTTTCGTTTCATTTCTCGGTGTGTATTCCAATGCTTCCTTAGTGAAATTTGAAGTCGTTATAAAAATTCCTTTTTTGGCTCCTTGTCCGGCAAGAGCACCAACGAATTTTTGAAGTTCAGGTCGTCCAACAACATTTCCTGGTCTCCAACGCTTTGCTTGAATGTAAATAATGTCAAGTCCAAGTTTATCTTCTTTTATTGTTCCGTCAATTCCTTCGTCACCACTTTTTCCCATCGCTTTTCCTGCGTCTTTGATTGAACCACCGTAACCCATTTTCACTAATAGTTCAACTACAAGTCGCTCGAAGAAAGCAGGAGGGAGGTCAACAACTTTGTTTAGGAGTTCAGATGCTAATGATTTTCTTATGCGTTGATATGCTTTATCTAAATTCTCTTCAGGTGTTTGTTCATTAGTTTCAATGATTGTGATTTCATCTTCTTCACTGTCGCTATTGTTTCGTGAAGCGTTTTGAAATTCTAAAAATGCAGGAAACTGTCTTAAATACTTTGCATCTACTCGGTCAAGATTTTTCGCTAAAGTCTGTCTGCCAAGGTCTGTAATTACAAAAGTTGCACGTTTTGGAGAGTCAAGCAGTCCTGCTTTTTTGAGATAAGTCTTTGCCCAACCAACTCTGTTGTCAAAAATGGCTTGGTTTCCACTTGCCAAAAGTTCTTTTCTTTCTTCGTCTGTTACTTCAAATTCAATAGCCAAACTTTCAATCAAGTCTCTGTATTTGTGTTCTTGTCCGTCTGAAACAAGTTTGAGCAGTGGAAGCATTAAGGATTGATAGTCTGGTATCATAAATATTTTGTTAGCCCCAAATGTTTGGGTTTGTTAAAATGTTAGCAAGAACGTTGGAAGCAACGTCACTTCCAAAAGACTTTAGTTTATCAATTAACTTTTTCTTTTTTTCAGATTTCTGTTCCCCCGAACTCATTATTTCATTCACTTCTCTTAGTTGTGATACTGTAAGTTCATCTTCTAATGCCCCGATAAGTAGGTTAATATTTACAGTCTGATTTTGATTTTGAGTAAGATTGATATTTATTCCTGAATTTTCATTCTTTTTGGGTTCTGGTTGTCCAAATGTTTCAAGTTCTGTAATGCAAGCTTCAAGAATATCTTTGCCTTGCTTTTTACAAGAAACAAGGTTGTTCCACGAAACTGAATTTATTCCACCACTTGTATATTTAATATTTTCAATTGCCTTAATGCCCTGATAATGATCTCCGAAAATTCTGCTCAAAATTACAATTGTCGAACTTCTCCAACCATTTAAGTCAAAGTCGCTACTGTCAAGTTTTAGAAGCTGTTTATTTATTAATTCTATTTGTTTTTCTGTCATTGTTGTCGTCTTTTAGGCTGCCCGATAACGTTTTCGGGCTTTGCGTTCGGGCGGGTTTCGGAGCACAAAACTGTCAACCTGCACTACACTTGAATAGAAGCAAAAAGCTCCAAGTTTGCACGTCACCCCGCCTGACGCAAAACCCGTGTTATAGGGCGTTTTTCTTTTCATTTTTCTGCTTTTGTTGTGTCAAGTCTCACAAATATTTTTTTTCTAAAATTATAACCTTCCAT
>JBAYPE010000058.1:0-4701 GCA_041677865.1 Flavobacteriaceae bacterium | reverse complement strand
CGAAATCCCTTCGGGCTTCCGCTACATCGCCCGGAGGCTTTGCCGTCCGAAGCCCTTTCAGGGACTTCGTACATCTGAAGGTTTTGCAAAATGCAAAACACTTCGCAAAGCCTCCGGGCGTTGTAGGTAATTTTATGAACCCAAGAAACCGAATGGAAATTATCCAAAATCAGTATCACACCAAAGAAACTTTATATTTTGCTATAACAAGAATGTTAGAAAGAGCTTCTTATTATGGTTTCAGAACACTAGTAGTTCTTTATATGGTGGGAGAAACCCTAAAAATGGAAAGAAGCGAAGCAATAAGCATTTATGGTTGGTTTACAGCATCATTAGTGTTTTCTCAAATCTTAGGAGCCGTCTTAGGAGATTTATTAATTGGAAATAGAAAATTAGTAATTCTTGGTGCAATATTACAAGCAATAGGAACTTTCTGTTTATGCATACCATCTACAACAGGACTTTATTTAGGCTTGTTTCTAATCGTTTTAGGTTCTGGATTTTTTACTCCCAACCTAATCTCAAATTATGGTAAATTATATCTCAACAAATCAAAATTGTTGGATGCAGGATTCACAATTTTTCATCTTGCAACAAACTTAGGATCATTTTTTGGTGTTTTATTAATTGCACATTTGAGTGATAAATATGGCTTCAATATTGGTTTTATTTTAGCTGGATTATTAATGTTGATTTCTTTAATTCCCATTTTACTTTCCAAGGAAAAACATTTTGAAAAAACAGAAAATAAAAAGGGTGGATTAAACAAAAGGATTTTAATCATCGTAATGGTATTCATTTTAGTTGGTTTGTTTTGGGGCTTTAATGATTTGTCGTATCCCCGAATTTCTGATTTACAATTACAATTTAAAGAACTATCGAGTTCAATTTTTCCAGAATATTTTTGGCAAGTAAGTAACACAATTTTCTTTCTCCCGATTAGTATCATTGCAATCATACTATGGAATAAATTTTATTCAAATCAGTTCTTCAAAATTATGCTTGGATTCATTTTTGGAGCAGTAGCAATGGGAATATTACTATTAATCCCAGTAGTGCCAAGCGAACAGAATTTAATTGTTTTTATTATATCGTTACTTTTTTTTGCAATTGCCGAAGTTCACATATCACCCGTGATGTATTCAATCTTGACAAAGTATTCAAATCCAAAATATTTGACTATTTTAATTAGCTTTACATTCTTGCCAACTGCTTTAATTTCATTTGCTTTTGGAATGTTTAATGATAAAATATATGACAATCCAATATTAGGATTAAAAATAGGAATAATAGGAATGGCAATTATTGGTATCGGGCTAAGTGGTTTTATATGGTGGAATAAAAAACTACCTACAACAAGGGCTTTGCAAAATGGCGGGTTAAGTGATAATTGAAAGTTTTGTGCATTATATCCCGCAAAAGCCAATTTTATTGGCTTTTATTTTTAAATTAGCAAATAGAAATTGGCTTTTGCTACGTTCCGTCTAAACCGAAACTTTCCACTTCGATTTTCCGCCACTTCGCAAAGCCCCAAAACGTTACCAGCAATTATAAAACGACAATGAAGAAAATTACAACTATCATTTTGACAATCCTAACATTTGGCTTAGGACAAACATTTGGACAAACGGACAAAAACGGAAATCCCGTGTTCAATTCCGTTTCTACTACCGAAAAATCGTTTGACGATTTTTTGCTTATCTCTAATTATTACACACTCAAAAACAACATTGAAAACAAACAATCTTCGGTGTTCGTTTCTGAAAATCCAACATTAGACCAAGTTGAAAAGGCGGCAGTCAATCTTCCCTCTGACTTTTTTATATTGACAAAGGAAAGCAAAATGGTTGTTATGGTTATGTTGCAGAACGACCCCAAACGACAATTTATGACGATTGAAATGCGAACAAATCAACAATCAACTTTCGCTTGCAACCTTGTTGGCGACATTACCGAAAACAGAGCCAACGAAATCATTAAAGAAAAATATGACACGACAGCAACCATTGACAACGGAAAATTGAAATTTAACGGCAAAGAATTTAAAATCATTTCAAGTCAAGAAATTGAACAAGCCGTTTCTGCACTAATAAAAAAAGAGAAATTAAACAAAAAGAAGCCGTCAGACGTTATACTCCCTTCAAAGAATGAAATTAAATCCTTCATACTTACCGAAACGAAGGAAGGTGGCAAACTTGACTTTTTTACGGAAATCAAAGGAAAAGAATATGACGGAGTTCAAATAAAAGCAGGAGTGTTTACGACAAAACAAAGTGTTGCTCTTTACAAGTGGGGACGGGCTTGTTTTGACATTGGCGTTAATACAGTTGAAGATGCTTATGAGATATTTGCCGAACATAAAGGCAGACCTGTAAACGAGCGAGACAAAGAATATATTAGAATGGGATTTTACAAAGAATGGGAAAAATAACTGCTGGTAACACGGGTTTTGCGTCAGGCGGGCTGACGTGGTAAATTGAACATTAGTGCTTTTTATTAACTTTGGTGCAAGGTTGAACGTTTGTACTTCCAATCCCGCCCGAACGCAAAGACCCAAACCGTTATGCCTCATTGTAGGACGACCGTAACCGAACAAAATTTCGTAACTTGCGAAACAAATTATATATCAAAAAACGAATGGACGAATTAATACAAAATATAAAGAATTTAGCTGAAGTTTATTCTGCAAACTTGAAAGGAAAAATTGAAGCCAGAACAGAAGAAATGAAAGCTGATGACAATTCTCATTATCTCATTTATCGTGTTTTGGGCATTTCCTTACAAGAAGGACAACTAATTGACCAATATCAAAACACAGGGCGATTTCTTTATAAGTATGCGGGTTCATTTCTTGAAGAAGCAGCAACTTTGTGTTTGAATTTCAAATTTCCCGAAGGCATAAAGACCAAAATTGAAAATACAATTGGACAACGACCAAAAACTTTTGAAATTGATTTTCTAAATGGAAATGACGCTATTGAAGTAAAGTGGAGAGATGCAACTACGGACGGAGACCATATTACCAAAGAACATACTAGAGTTAAAGTAATTAGAGAACACGGTTACAAACCAATTAGGGTAATGTTTTATTACCCTCAACGAGACCAAGCTATTAGAATTCAAGAAACTTTGAAAACACTTTATGCAGGTGTGGAAGGTGAATATTATGGCGGTGATGAAGCTTGGGAATACTTGAAAGCTTATTCAGGAGTTGACCTAAAAGCTATTTTGACACAAATTGCTAACGAAAGGACACCCGAAAATGGAAACTAATAAAATCTATCAAGGAAATTGTGTTGAAAAACTCAAAGAAATTGAAGCCAACAAAGTTGACTTGATTTACTTTGACCCACCTTTTTTTACTCAACGCAAACACAGTCTTACTAATAAAGACAATTCTAAAACTTACGAATTTGACGACAAATACAATTCTATTGAAGAGTATTTGGAACTAGTTGAAAATGTTTTACTAGAATCAAAAAGAGTATTGAAGAACACAGGAAGTGTATTTCTTCATTGCGACAAAACGGCATCGCACAATATTAGAGTTGTGATGGACAAGGTTTTTGGACGTGAAAACTTCCAAAGTGAAATTATTTGGTCGTACAAAAGATGGTCTAATGCAAAAAAGGGTTTGTTAAATGCTCATCAAGTAATTTTCTTTTATTCCAAAACACAAGACTTTAAATTCAATACGCTTTATACTGATTATTCAGCAACTACTAATCTTGACCAAATTTTACAAGACAGAGAACGTAATGAAAATGGGAAATCTGTTTATAAAAAAGATGAAAACGGTAATGTAGTTTTAGGTAAAGAGAAAAAAGGTGTTCCTCTTTCTGACGTTTGGGAAATTCCATACTTAAATCCAAAAGCAAAAGAAAGAACAGGATACCCAACTCAAAAACCAGTTTTACTACTCAATCAAATTTTAAATATCGTTACAGAAGAAGGCGACTTGGTTGTTGACCCATTTTGTGGTAGCGGAACAACTTGTGTTTCTGCGAAATCTTTGAAAAGACAATTTATTGGAATTGACATTTCAAAGGATGCGGTTGAACTTGCAAATTCACGATTAGAAGAAATGGTAATTTCAGAATCCAATCTTTTAAATAAAGGAACAAACGAGTATCAAGAGAAAACTGAAAAGGAACTAGCAATTTTACAAAATATAAATGCTTTTCCTGTTCAAAGAAATGGCGGAATTGATGGATTTTTAAAAGACCATTTTGAAGGTATGCCAGTTCCCGTAAAAATTCAAGGAGAATATGAAACAATAGAAGACGCAATTGAAAAACTAGAAAAGGCATCTTACGGTAAGGACTATAAAATGAAAATCTTAATCCAAACAAGAGAAACAGGAATAAGCCGACTTTTTGGTTTTGAATCGGATGTGACAATAATAAAATCACTTGAATTGCAGACGAAAGACTTGCTGAAAAAGAACAACGAAGGCATAACAGCGGTTTTGCAAAAAAGCGGGTTCAGTGGTTAATTGAACATTCTACCTCGCATCAACTTTTGTGCTATGTTGACAGTTTTGTGCTCCGAAATCCGCTTCTTCGCAAAGCCGCAAACCGTTATATGCCATTTTAAGACCGAACATCAATGATACAATTGTTCACAGAAAATCTACCATACAAATTAAGCGAACAAATGACGTTTGAATATAATCGAAGACTTAGCGACATTAATTACTTT
>JBAYPE010000057.1:0-4992 GCA_041677865.1 Flavobacteriaceae bacterium | reverse complement strand
TTCGGTGGTGATTTTTGCAGGAATTTTTCCCGCTTTGTATGTAGCTAACTTCGAAGCATTAAAAGTTCTGAAAGGAAACTTTTCGAGAAGCAAAAGCGGAATATGGCTCAGAAACGGAATGTTAGTGGTACAATTTGCCATTGCATCCCTATTTATTGTTGGTTCGTATGTGGTATATCAACAAGTAAATTATATGTCAGAAAAAGATTTAGGATTTAAAGGAGACCAGGTTATAAGAGCACAATATAACTATCCGAATTCAAAATCTATTTATCAAGATTATACCCTTTATAAAGAACAACTCAAAAAAATAAACGGAGTTGAAGAGGTTTCTTCAGGAGCTTTTCGGTTCGGAGGTGGAGCTAATTCTTCATCTTCTTTCCAACACGAAAAATAATCAGTTCAAGTACAGAATATGGCGATGGACTTCGGTTTATTAGACCTAATGAACATCAAAGTTGTCGAAGGACGGGATTTATCCGAAAAATTAGCTTCTGATACTATTTCGACAATGCTTGTAAACAAACAATTTGTAGAAAGATTACAAATTACAGAGCCTATCGGAACAATTATTCAAACAGGCTGGGGGAAAGGAGACGGCACAGAGGGTCTGATCAGTTTGGAAATTGTAGGCGTAGTAGATGATTTTAATCTTCTCAGCTTAGAGTCAGAAATTCCTCCGATGGTATTTATCCACATCAAAACCATTCCTTGGATGGCTTATAATATGAACAGTGTTTATATTAAGGTTTCTAAAGAAAATATCGGAAAAACCATTTCAGATATTGATAAATTCTGGACAAAAGAGGTGGACAAAATCTATCCGTTTGATTATTATTTTGTCGATAAGAATTTTGCAAAAACCTATCAGGAATACGTTAAACAAAAAAATCTGTTTTTTGTATTGAATATCATTGTGATTATGATTGCTCTTTTCGGATTGTTTGCTTTGGCTTCGTACTCGATTCAGAGGAGAATGAAAGAAATTGCTGTCAAAAAAACGTTAGGAGCAGAAACTAAAACGCTCTTGAAAAACCTAACTAAACAATATATTCTTTTCTGTGTTATCGGATTTTTGATAGCTCTTTTTCCGACCTATTTATTACTTGAAAAATGGCTTTCCGACTTTGCTTTCAGAATTGACGTTTCGTTTGTGCCATTTATTATAGGATTTGTGATTTTGATGGCTTTAACCTTGATAATTGTCTTGTCTAAAGCCTATCAGGCTACAAAACTCGATGTGTTGAAATATTTGAAATATGAGTAAAATAGATAGTAAGACTTGAGTATTAAGACAAAAAACTGATTACTGTCAACTGAAAACTGACCACTATGTTACTAAACTGGCTAAAAATATTCGTTTATCATTTTAAGAAAAACAAGGTTTTTTCTTTACTTACTATTTTTGGGTTGGCTCTGGGTATCTCGGGAGTGATTCTGTCTGTTCTGTATTGGAATGACGAACACTCCTACGATGCCTGGAATCCGAATAAAGACAATATCTATCAAGTTTCCTATGATATGGGAGATTTGGATATTTGGGCAAACAACACTGCACCTGTTGCACCTGTTGCCAAAATGAAAATCCCCGAAATAGAAGATTTCTGTTATTTGGACGGTTGGTATGTTTCGGAAAATATAGAGTTTGAAGGAAAGAAAATTATCGCTACGAAAACTATTGAAGCGGATAGTTCGTTTTTTAAGTTTTTTCCATTTGAATTTATTTACGGAAACCCAAAAACCGCTCTAAAAGAAAAGAATAGTATTGCACTTTCCGAAAATATTTCAAAACAACTTTTTGGAGAGGAAAATCCAATAGACAAACCTGTAAATTACTACGGAGAAGTCTTTACGGTTAAAGGAGTTTATAAGCCCAATCCGAAAAGTTCTTATGCTCCGAATGTTGTTTGTAATAATATTTTTAAACGATTGGAAAAAGGGAAAGACAATTGGAGCAATTACAATTATTATCTGTTTTTGAAGATTAAAGAGGGAAGCGATATAGAGAAAATAACCAAAACGCTTTATGATTTGGTTGAGGAAAATACCACTGCTCGTTTTGCAAGAGATGAAGGAATTCCGCTTGAAGAATATATTGAAGAATACGGAGATATAAAACCAGTTTTACAGCCTTTGTCTGAACTTCGTCTGCATTCTGTCGGAGAGGATTTTCTGCCCGAAGGCAGAGGAAATTATCAAATGTTGTTGATAATGCTCGGTTTGTCAATTCTGATACTGATTTTGTCGGTTGTGAATTACATCAATCTGGCCACAGCCAATGCCTTCAAAAGAGCCAAAGAAGTCGGAATACGGAAAATAGTTGGAGCTTCCAAAACACAAATTATCATTCAGTTTCTGTTTGAAACGACCATATATTTACTGATTGCTTTTCTATTAGCTCTTTCGATAATAGAGTTAGGACTGCCTTTTTACAATGATTTTCTGAAAAAAGAAATGGTTCTATCTTTAATGGAATTTCTACCTTCACTTTTACAGATTTTTATCATAACCTTGTTTTTAGCCGGACTTTTACCTGCCTTTTACGTCTCGAATTTTGAAAGCCTGAAAGTGCTGAAAGGAAATCTATCACAGAGTAAAAAAGGCATTTGGTTGCGGAATTCAATGTTGGTTTTACAATTTGCCATTGCTTCACTTTTTATTATAGGTTCGTTTATTGTTCGGGAACAAGTTCGGTTTATGAATACTAAAGATTTAGGATTTAAAGGAGAACAAGTGATAATGATGGATTATTCCAAAAAGAAAAAAAGCGAAAATCCATACGAAAAATATCGAATTCTAAAGAATGATTTGAAAAGAATAAACGGAATTATTGATGTTTCTGTAAGTGGATTAGAAGTAGGCTATGGAGTAGGTTCTTCCACCTCAATTACAAGTAGTTCCAACAAAAAAATAGTTCAAACACAAATTGTGGTTTCTGAAACGAATTTTTTTGAAATGATGGATATAAAAATCATTAAAGGAAGAAATTATGCTGATAATTTAGCAACCGATACGATTTCGTCCATTCTAATAAATAAATCGGCTTGGGAGGGTTTTGGTTTTGAAAATCCGATTGGAGAAAAAATCAATTTTTGGGGAAAGAATTACGAAATCATCGGAATTGTCAATGATTTTAATGTAAAGGGATTTCGAGAAAAAGTACAACCTATGGTTTTTCCTCATTTCAGCACGAGAGCTTGGATGGATAAGGTTTACATCAAAATAAATCCTGAACAAACAGAACATATTCTGAAAGAATTAGAGAATTACTGGAATCAAAATATTACTACCGAATATCCGTTTTCGTATGATTTTGCGGACAAGGCTTTTGCAAGAACCTATCAAGAATACATCACTCAAAACCGAATTTTTACGGTTCTGAATATTGTTGTGGTTTGTATTGCACTCTTCGGATTATTCGCTTTAGCTTCGTATTCTATGGAAAGAAGAATGAAAGAAATTGCTATCCGAAAAACCCTTGGAGCATCTGTTGAAACGTTGCTTAAAAACTTAACGCTTCAATATGTGATTTTCTGTGTGATTGGGTTTGCTCTATCAGTTGTTCCGACTTATGTTTTACTTCAAAAATGGTTAGAAAACTTTGCTTACCGAATTGATATTTCGTTTGTTCCGTTTGTGATTGGGTTTTTCGTTTTGATGGTTTTGACCTTGATAATTGTCTTGTCAAAAGCCTATCAGGCTACAAGAGTTGATGTGTTGAAGTATTTGAAGTATGAATAGTCTATAAAGTCGAAAGTCTTAAAGTCATAACAGACGTTACCAACTTTAAGACTTTCAATATTTGAAATTTGATTTTTTTACTTCAAAGTACTCGGACAAACAAAATTTGTTTTCGCTAGCGAAGTATTTTTGATAGCTCCGTAACCACCTGCAATTTCGGTAAAATTGCGAATGCCTCTCGAATTTAGAATACTTGCCGCAATCATACTGCGATAACCACCAGCACAGTGAATATAGAAATGTTCCGAATCATCAATATTGTTCATCCAGTCGTTGATATAAGCAAGCGGAAGGCTATCCGCTACTTCCAAATGCTCTGCATCGAATTCACCTTCTTTACGAACGTCAATTACTTTGTTGTGATTTTGAGAAACTTCTTTTTCGAATTCTTCAGCCGAAATTCTTCTTACGGTATCGATTTCTTTTCCTGAGTTTTTCCAAGAGTCGAAACCACCTTCTAAATATCCAAGAATATTATCATAACCAACTCTTGATAAACGAGTGATTACTTCTTGTTCTCTTCCGGCATCCGTCACAAGCAAAATCGGTTGTTTGATATCCAGAATAAGCGTTCCTACCCAAGGGGCAAATCCGCCATCAACTCCAATATTAATCGCATTCGGGATGAATCCTTCACAAAAGTTTTGAGCATTTCGAGTATCGAGAATAAGTGCGTCGTGTTGATTCGCCACATCTTCGAATTCTTGAGGCGAAAGAGCTCTCATTCCTCTATCCATCACTACATCCAAGCTTTCGTAACCTTTGATGTTCAGCATAACGTTTTCAGGGAAATAAGCCGGAGGTGGCAAAAGTCCGTCAGTTACTTCTTTGATGAATTGCTCTTTGGTCATTTCTTGAAGAGCGTAGTTAGTCTTCTTTTGATTTCCGAGTGTGTCAAAAGTCTCTTTGCTCATATTTTTCCCACAAGCCGAACCTGCTCCGTGAGCCGGATAAACGATGATTTCGTCTTCTAGAGGCATAATTTTGTTGCGCAGCGAATCATACAAATAACCCGCTAATTTATCCTGTGTTAAGTCGGCTACTACTTTTTGAGCTAAATCCGGACGTCCTACATCGCCAATGAAAAGCGTATCACCTGTAAAGATAGCTTTGTTTTTTCCGTTTTCATCTTTCAGCAGATAACACGTACTTTCCATGGTGTGTCCCGGAGTATGGATTGCGGTAATTGTAATATTCCCAACTTTAAGCACTTCTCCGTCTGTTGCTATATGAGCTTCAAAATTTGGTTTA
>JBAYPE010000056.1:0-5526 GCA_041677865.1 Flavobacteriaceae bacterium | reverse complement strand
GTACTTTCAACGGACAGCCTTTACCAAGCACAGATTACTGGTTCAAAGTAATGTACACCGAAAACAAAACAAGAAAAGAATTTAAAGCACATTTCTCGTTGAAGAGATAAAGTAGAATTTTGAGAATATAAAACAAAAAACAGAAAAACAGAAAGCCGTCTGAAAAACTCAGACGGCTTCTTTTTTATTACAAAAACAACTATTAATCCTGAATTTTCTTAATCCATATCATTCCGTCTTCGGAAACCATTTTGACAATTAACATCTGGTTGGTGCTTATTGTTTCGATGCTGTGTTTGCTTGAATTTAAGTTTTCAGAAGAATAAATCTCTCTACCCAATACATCATAAAGATAAACCTCCTTCATCTCAAAGCCTAAAGACTCTAAATAAATGTGGTTGTCTATATTGTAAACCATCCAATTATTACTCTGGTCAGGTGTTGTTGTGCTTAATATTTCTGATTCTTTATAAACAATTTTGAATCGGTTGTTAAATTCTCCAGCTTCTGAATAAAATTCGTACGGAGATTCTTTTAAGTCATGAATAATGTTCAAAAGATTGTCTCTAAGGTAAATGTCTTGATTTTGGTTGTCTTCGCTAAACAAACCGTCAAAATAATCTAACTGAATGTTGAAGTTTCCTGACACAAAAAGTTTTATTCCCAAAGGTACTTCATCAGTATCACTAAACGGAACAATTCTGCTTTGTATAGATAGTATTTTACCATTGTCAAGCAAACTGTATAGCGATATAGGGTTTCCTCCATCATAAAAATCTCCGTCAAAAATATCCAAATTATTTGTTGCACCTTCTGTATATCCTATAAGGGTTTGTTTGTAATAGTTCTCATTTCTTAGACTTAACCATACGCGATGCTTGTTTTCCGTTTCTGTATTAGCATTAAGTTTATAAAATTCAGAATTATTATAAGCTGTCCCGTTGTTGTCTGTTCTGTAAGAATTCTTGAATGTTACAGTTCCTCCGATGGCAGAACCTTTGATAAAGAAGCCTTGACCAGCAGCAATTTTTCCTGTTGGAATATTACCTAAATCGTCATTTGGAGCCGCCTGAGTTCCTATTCCTCCCAACAAGTTGTAAGCTGCAAAATCATTAGCGACATAAACAAATGCCGTTCCTTCACTATTTAACACAGGGTCCGTAGAATGTGTCCAAAGATATATTGTAGGAATAATTTTTGAATTGTTTTCCATATCTATAAAAAATTCATCAATATTAATAGCACTCGGATATGGATTACTCAAAAAACTCATAACGGCATCACTATAGGGATCTGAACTTAAGGCATTAGGATCTGCTACTACTTCAACGCTTATATTGCCATTGTTGGGAATACCGGTAAAGGTGGATTCTAAAGGTTGTTTAAGTTCTCCCGAGTCAGGAAAATCGGAAGGGGCACGCATTATATAACCATATCCTGTGGACATAACTTCTCCAAAAGCAGAAACCCATAGTTGTGTAGAAGGCTCCCATTTATAGATATTATTGGGGTTTGAAAACAAATTTGAGGTAATTTGCCCTGATACAGGAGCTCCCCAATATGTATAATCGTGTAAATTCATAGGTGCTGTGGTACGATGATAGATAATATTTCCGGTATTTATTGTATTATCGATTTGAACCAGCCCGGAATTATTTTCAAAAATAAAATCCGCATTGCTCTCTACATTTATTTCTTCTTTTACATATACAGTCAAATCAGAATTAACATTTATGGCTGCTCCCGATTTTACAAGTATGCTATTAGCAAAGGCATCGTTTTGTGAAATCAAAGGTTGGTTGCTTGTATCGGGAATAATGACACAATTATCAATGGTGGGAACGGCAAGAGGAAGCCAGTTGGAGGTTGAATGCCAGTCTGAAGAAATTCCTGTCCAGGTACGACTGTTATTGGTTACAGTAATGTCTTTTTGGATGACACATCCGTTCTGAAGCGAAGATTCTACCACAAATACCCAGCTTGGGTTTGATAAATTGACTCCCTGAGGTTTGGCATACACCGTTGTAACATTTTCTCCGTTATAAGGAATGATTGCTTCCTCGTCAAGATACAGCATACTTTCTGAATTTACCCATTCTATAGGTACAGTCTGATTTTTCTTTCCGTACAGCCTTATGTCATCAACAGCCCAACCGTCTGTATAGGCTGCTACGTAACGGAACCTTATTTTGAACTGAGCATAACCCGTAAAATCCGTAAAATCAAATGTTTCGGTTTTAAAGTTAGTTGGTATTCCCTCATCGGAATTGAAAGTATGCACAGTAGTCCAGTTTGCACCTCCGTTAGTTGATACTTCTACATGAGCATAATCTCCTGTAGAGGAATAATCGGAATAGAAATGACGGAAAGTCAATGTAAGTTCCGTGAAATCTGCTGTGCTTACACTATTAGTAAGTTCCAGTGCCGTGTCCAGATTTGTATCACCTCCTGTATCAGAAGAAGTAAAAGCAAATTTATTTCCCTGTCTCCCGGAGCCTATGGCAGGTTTCCAAACATCCGTAGTTGTGGCAAATACACTGGTTCTTTCTCCCCACACTATTCCATTTCCAGCAGTATTGGTAATCGTATTGACTAAAAAACTTCCCGGAAACGAACTTTCAAAATCCTCATGTATCAATTCTTCAGTAGATTGATAGCTTTCTACCGTAATTTCTACGATATCACCTTCCCTGCAAATAAGAGGTTCTTCGGGAGAGACTATAATATTTGTAGATGAATGAACTATGGCATCAATACGGGTTCTATGATAAGATTCACAAGAACCGTTAATGGCTGTAACAAAGAAAGATGTATTTTCCGATATTATAGGTGTTGTCCATTCACCTGTTGCAGTAGTTTCTAAAGGACTTCCTCCAACTTCATTCATATACCACCTGAATCCTGTAACCCCAGAAGCTCCTGTTGCCAGAAGCTCTACTTCTCCTTCTCCACAACGAGAACCGTTAATGACATCTGTAATAAGGGCAGGGCAGTCTGCTACAACCCTGAGCATATAGTCTTCAGTTTCTCCGTCACTATAACTTCCACAAGGGCTTATAGTAGAGCTTTCTTGTCTTGATCTGATTCGGATTTTGTATAATCCGGGGGATGTTTCGGGAGGTACTACCACGCCAAAATATGTAGAGACAAATCCAATAGCAACAGAGTAGATGTTTTCTCCCGGATCGGAAAAATCTCCGTCTTGATTCCAATCTATCCAAGCATTTAGGTACTGGGTGCCTCCGTTTAGAATTACACGTATATTTAGCCCTCCTCCCGGAATTTGTTCTGCGATATGAGACACCGAATAATCATTATAACCTCCCGGAGTATAGCCTGTGCCGTCATTGTTAAAATCAGTAACAGCTCCTTCTACCGAAACCCTGTTAATGAAGTAAGTTCCTGAAGTAGAACTTGCAGAGCAAGGCTCGGGCAATCCTTCGTAAGTTACGGAAACCAAGCCCGATGCTCCGTTCCCCCCATTATTATTACCAAGAGTTCCTTTGGCTGCACCTCCTCCGCCTCCTCCGTAGTTACTTCCGCTTCCACCATTGGCTCCTATCCAAACAATCAGATTTGTAGCTGTTCCTCCATTTCCTCCGCTTCCTCCATTAATAATTTTTGCACTTCCTCCGGAAGAACTGCTTGCATTGTTTCCATTTCCGGTACTTCCTGCACCGCCACCACCACCACCACTTGTTGCCCCGTTTCCACCGGTTCCGTTTCCACCGCTATATTTTATATCTCCAATAGAAACCGATGCTTGACCACCTACTCCTCCAGAAGTAGTGTTGTTTGCAACGCCTTTACCTCCTTCTGCCATAACAATATTATTGCCGAATGAAGAATTCCCTCCATTGATATTATCATTATTGCCTCCTGTTCCTACTGTTACCGTGTAAATTGTTCCCGGAACTACAGTTAATACCGAAGAGGCATAAGCACCACCACCACCACCACCACGACCCGTACCGGCACTGTTGGTAGCAGTACTTCCTCTTCCTCCAGCTCCCCAACACTGTACGGTAATTGATGTTACGCCTGCAGGAACGGTAAATGAATCACTTGAATTAAAGGTCTGGGTTACAGTCTGGGCATACAAATCAACTGATTGTAGAAATACTGCAAACAGAAAAAAAATGGTTAGTCTTAAAACTTTTCTTGTCAGATAATTGTAGTAATTTGTTTTCATAATATTATAGTTTTAAAGATTATTTATGAAAATGAACTAATAACAAACTGAGGTGAAGAAAATCTTCTCTTTTGAGAGTTCGTATTACCTATTTCTTTTCAAAACACAATTATTTGTCACGATAATACCTACTTACGCTTACCTGAATAGCGACAACAATCATCAAGATTATTATGTCCTCTCACAGCTTTCATCTTAAATTTTTCTTTGAATTAGCATTTACGACAACCACTACTTATATGTAATTTGCTTTTAATAGTAAATTCCTTGAAGCTTTGCTTGATGGTGACTCATTAATGTTCTAAATATTTGATGTTTTCAAAAATGCTTTTCTTTTATTTGGAATAAAATAACATTATTATATACAAAGTAAATGTTAAAAAATGAAAATATGTTATTTTTTAAGTTCTAAATTATTTACTTTTGGTTCTAAAAAAGAATTAAGATGAAAGCTGTAGGTAATAAAATCAGAAAAATACGGGAACTCAAAGGTTTTACCCAAGATTATATGGCTTTGAAGTTAGAGATGTCCCAAAGAGCTTATTCTAAACTTGAAAGGGACGAGATAAAACTCGACTGGCGAAGAATCGAAAAAATATCTGAAATATTGGAAATAAAACCTATCGATTTGGTTTCGTTTGACGATAACTGGATTTTTCATAATTCCCCTCAATCAGAGAAAATCAAAACAATTAATAATCACTTTCCCGAAGAACTCAAAAAATCGTATGAAGACCGTATTAAACATCTCGAAGAAGAAATTCTTTTTTTAAGAGAGATTATGAAAAATAACTTTTAGTACACGATAAAAATTCACATATCATTTAGTATAAATACACAGATAATTTTTCTTGTTCAAAGAGAAAAAATATCACAAATTTTATCGAAAGCAAAATGTCCGATATATGTGATATTTCTAATTTTATAAAAAATATTTGTAAGTAGAAATTTGCATACCTGGTATAAATAGATTATTGTTTTTTTAGCTTATTAAGGATAAAATAGTTGAAAAATAAAGGCGAGCCTTGCTTGTCTTTAAAACCTAAACAAAACAAGAAAAGAATTTAAAGCACATTTCTCGTTGAAGAGATAAGGTAGAATTCTGAGAATATAAAACAAAAAGCAGAAAAACAGAAAGCCGTCTGAACTCAGACGACTTTTTGAAGGGATGCCGGGTAATTATTAATACTTTTCATAGAGAATTACAAAGCTTAAGAATTAAACGGAAAGTAGTATAAACTGTTTTAAAAGCTACTTGCGTGCGGGATTTTTTAAAACAGTATCATCACCCGGAAGTTTATTGCAATAATACTCACTACACCCCTGTATTGACC
>JBAYPE010000055.1:0-5899 GCA_041677865.1 Flavobacteriaceae bacterium | reverse complement strand
GAGGCTTTGCGAAGGAGCGGATTAGAAAGACTAAACTTTCAATTTAGCACAGACGTAGCAAAACCATTTTTTCTATTTGCTAATTTACAGTTTAAAAGCAAATAAAAAATGGTTTTGCGGATTAAATGCACTAACCCTGAATTAAACACTTAACCCGCTCTTTTGCAAAACCTTTGTTACAGGCTGGCGTGGTTATTTTCTTCCAATTTCTTTTAGCGTTTGTTCGAGTAATTCAATTCTGTCTTGTAAATCAATTCCGTCATTATTTTGTGGTATTATGTAATATCCCTCGTTGCCAATTATTCCATTCTCTTCCAATTCGTCTAATAAAGTGTTTACTGTTCTATCGGTCATACCATTTTCAATTAAAAAACCGTTTGGAATAGAAGAAATCAATATCTTTTTACGATTATGAGAGAAAACAAGTTTTGCTCCATAATTGTCAAGACTTATATTCTTAATCCTATTTGAGTTTACAATTTCTCTTAAAAACGGATCCCAATGCCAACCATTAAATTGTCTCTCTTTCATTTTCCAAATACAATAATCATTGCCTTGCCAAAAGAAGTAATACCCTTGATTGCAATTCTCTCTAAATGAAGAATATTTTATAAAATAATATTTCCAGTCTTTTGGGTTGTCAAAATAACTAGAAATAGTTTCTTCAATTTTTTGTTGAATTGAAACGGATTGATTGGCTATGAAGAAATCTAAACATTGTAAAATAACTGTTCCTGTTTTTTCGTAAAAATGTATTTTATTATATCCAGGAGTTGTTAGGAAATTTCTAATCACACGACTTTTATCTGACATTAAATTTGTCAATGTACCATCGTCTTGTGAATAATCTCCGAAACTCAATAAAAGATTACTTTTAGTGTTAAAATCTGAAATAATTTCATTTTCGTCAAATAATTCTAAAAATTTTTCTGCTCTATTTTTAAAGTCACCTTCCAAAGGAAGCAATGAAATACTTCCTCTCAATATTTCACTATCTTCAAGTTTTTGAAGTGTTTCTTTACTTGTTGGTGATTGACTTAAATATTCATTTTTGGATTTTTCTTCTTCAATTTGGTCAGTTTTAAATGTTTTGAAAATCTCTAAATCTCCATTTATTATATAGTGCTCAGCTTCATCAAAAGCATTTCCTAAAACAGATTCACGAAGTTCATTTTCAGAGTTTACGACTAAATTACGTAAGGTTCTCATTTGTTTATTAAAACTGTTGCTTGGTGTTTTGAGATGTGTAAAACAAGCTAACAGCAAAATTTGTTCTGGGAAAGACAAACCTCTGTAGTCTGAATAGTGAAATAAACAACGCTTTAGAAGATTCGTGTCTTTGTGTTGAAAAAACAACCTTGTCTTATCAGAATCAAAGTCATTTTTTTCAATATAGAATAAGCTATTCCAAAATGTAGGTTCTTGTTGCTCTTGATTGCATATGGCGTCTAACGTGTCAAACAGAAAATTTTGGTTTTCAATATTACTGTAAATGATTTTGAGCAATTCGGCAGATTCAACCGTATTTGTATATCGCAAATCATTTGAGTCTTTCAAATCTTTTTTGAAAGAAATAATTGAAGTGATAAAGTTGAAAAGATTAAGAAATGAATTATCGACTGTTAAAGCAATGTCTTCGTCTTCTGATAATGAACCTAATTCAAAAATGATATGCCAAACTGTATCAGTCCAAATTCCGTCAATTGATTCCTCAAAACGCTTTCTTTGTTTTGGTTCTGAAATTATCTCTGCAAATCCTGCCTTAAAATATTCAAATTCGGTTAAGGGCTTTCCACGAGAGTTCATTTTTATGTACAAATCGTCAGTTAAACCGACTTTATCCATATCTAATTTGTAGAAATAGAACGGAGAATCTCCGATAATATTCCATACAGAATTTATGCTTAGGTCATTATATCTTAATTCAATATCCTTGAGTACAACAAGCATCGCTTGAATGCTTGGGTCAAAGTCCCAAGTTTCAAAATACCAAGGTTGATTTGTAATTTCCTCGTTGATATGTTTGTGTGAGAACTCGGGTTTAAATTGAATCAAATTTCTATAAAACTCGGTGGTACTGTGTCTTGTTTCGTAAAGAAAGTTAGCCAGAAAATTTGTCTTATCATCTGAAATATTTTCTTTTACAGAAACAAACCAATACAACAACCAAAGTGTTGTTAATCTTTGTTGACCGTCAATAGGTACAAAAGTTGTTTGATTATTAGAATCTTGTTCATTGAATCCGTAAATAAAATCAAGTTCAATCTCAACATCTGGATTTAGCTGTTTTTTGGAAATAAAGTCAAATAAAACGTCTAAAAAGTCTTTTCGGATTTTATTGGTTTTATTGTCTGTTCGTCCTTGTGCATAATCTCGTTGAATAATTGGAATTTCAACCTTATTGCGTAATATTTCAATATAATTATTTCTCATTTTCTTCAACGATTTCAGGTTTGTATAATTCTACGCATTTACGGATTTCCTTTGAGTAGGCATCTCGTTCGTCTTTTGTCCAAACAGAATAATGTTGACCGTTGTCGGATGCATAATATTTAAGGAAAATCCGTTTGGTAGCTAATGGAATAAAAGCTCCTGTTCTGTCCAATTCAATAATTTTTCTACGTTTTACCTCAAAAACAGAATTGCTCAACGAAATATTTTCGGTAAGTCCGAGTAATGCCATATTTTGAATCTTATGTAAATATTCGTTTTCATTACTGTCGTCAGACGGAATAAGTTTTAAAATTCGTTCACTCAATAATTTAAAATCTTCGTATCTATATGATTTCTCATCAATTGAATCGACTTCTGCAATAATTTTTTTTGCTTTTTCTTTATCAATCGCTACATTCAATAATATGTTGGTGTGTGACCGAAGCCAACTGAACCATTCCTCTCGTTTATTCTCGTTTATTCCTTCAATGTTTTGTGCGTGAATATGTTCTAAACTTTTTGTAATGCTTTTGTACATTTCAAAAGGAAAAAATTCATTACTGTTTTTGTTAGCTCTCGTTAATTCAATATTGGTTAAAAGTAAGACTTTGATAATTTTGTCGTGGTCGCTTCTTTTGTCGTAACTTAAATCTTCCCAATCATCGTCAACTCCGTTTGAAATTAGCTGGTCTATTTCTTTTTCAAAATTTTGTTTCGTCTTTGTTTTTTTGATTTGTATCAAGTTACCAATAGGTGTTCCAGTGGTAATCAAATAGCCAATTTTGTGATAAAGATTTTTATCAGAATACCAGTAAGCCAAAGAACGATAAATTTCTTCTACCTCAATCCATTTTTTCCAAAGCGAATCGGCAGTTTCTTTTTCATCAAAAAAGTGAATAAAACTGAATAATGGGTCTTTCTCATTTGGTCTCTTTTTAGCAACGATGTCAAATAAATATTCAATTTTGTTGCTGTATTTATCTAATTTTTCGTTTGATACAAAAGCCCAAAATTTTGGGTTGTTAAGTTGATTTTCAATTTCATCCCAAATTTGGATTAATTGCGTTCTGCGTTTAATTTTGTCGTCTTCTGGCATTCCTTTGAAGCTGTCAGAGTTTACAAATTTTGCTTTAATCAATTCAGCACTTGTAAGCGGTATTTTTCCACGGTTTAAACGAGTAAATAATTCTTCACTTTTTTGTTCTGTATCTTTTATTTCATACCAAATTACTTGTACGCTCCATTCAGGAAGTTGAATTTCTCCTCTGTCGTTTGGCAAAATACTTGGCAAAATGATTTTTAACATATCTTCTTTTACCTGTCTTGGAATTCCCTTTTTACCATCATTAAACCATTCCTTAATACATTTATAAGCTTCGCTCATATAGTATAAATCGGGTTTCGTATTGATAACTTGGTTACTTTCTAAAAAAGCTTTGGATTCAAGTCTTGTTTTGTAATAAATTGAATATAAATTATCGGGATAGCCTTCGGATTTTAAATTATTTTGAAGATATTCTAAAGTTAAATAGGTAACAATACGATGAAGAGTCGTTAAGCGTTGTTGTCCGTCAATAAGTTCAAAGCCCTGTATGGTATTTCCGTGTATATCTTGCCAATCTGCTTTTCTTACGACTACTGGTTGTAAGCAATAGAATGTGTTTCTATTATTAGGTTCTTGTCTGTATTCCCAAATATCATTTAGTAATTGTAATACGTTTGTTTTTGTCCACCTGTAACCTCGTTGGTACTCAGGAATGTAAAAGTTATTCCCTAAAAGTTCGGTAATACTTAATGTTTTAATTTGGTTTTCCTGCATAATTATCAAATAGTCTCTTTTGGTTGGTAAAAATAAAAAGTTTATGCGTCAAAATATGTCGTCTTGTTTTTGTGCGAACGTTCGTTAACGCTTGCCTGTAACGTTTTGGCGCTTGGCGCAGTGGCGGATTTCGGAGCACAAAACTGTCAATACACCACAACAGTTGATGCGAGGTAGAATGTTCAATTAACCACTTCACCCGCCATTGAGCCAAACGCCTGTTATGGTGCGTATTTCTTGTTCTACAATTCATCAGAACTTCCAATTACAATTTTCTCCGCTATTATCCGCATTAATATTATTTCTCTAGATAATTCTTTGTCGTGCTTAAAGGGTAAATACTTTGATTTGTCTGTTTCTTTACTGTGAACAATTGAGTTTCTTGTTTTGTAAATACGTTCCCGTAAGTTTTTCAAGATTGCTTGTCGCTCTTCTTCAAAATTTACTCTATTACCTTTTGAAAAGGAAACTTCATTTTGAGCGTAATAGCCAAGTAATTCAGAGTCATATGTTCCGATTTCACTTTTTATTTCGTCAAAGTCAGGAATGAACTTGTCTAAGACTAAACGTAATGCTTCTGGTTCATTTATCTGGAACTCTTCATTTTTGTATCTAAGTTTGTCTTGTACGATTTTTACCAAAGCATTTAGGTCTTTTGAACGCTTATAAGAAAATGAAGGTGCTGTTAAGGTGTCTTGAACAGTTTTTAATAATTCTTCATTATAAATTTTTTCAAAAAAGTGTTCAATGATATGGTAAAAAGATAGAAACTGTAAGTCGGCACTTTCAGAAGAAATGGCCTTTTGATAAAATAGGATAAGGTCTTGTTGATATTTGCGTTTTGGTGCTTCAATATCTTCAATCCTTGCTCTCCGTATTCTCCCAATTCTTACCGCTCTCGTAAAATCTTCGGTTATGTTTGTCGGCAAAAAGGAAAGGTCAGTATTGTACCCTAAGGTAAATAAAAAACTTGAAGCATTGCTTTCAAAGTCCTTTAAGGTTTTCTCGGTTGAAGAAGTTATTTGAAGAGTTTGAAATCTGGGAATTATTTCTTTCAGAATGTCGAACAATTCATTTGATTCTTCTTGTTGTCCGTGATGCAGTCTATTTCTAAGTCTATGCATCATTATTGGTCTTCCAATTCCTTCTGACTGGGCGAGTTCGTAAAGGTTTTTAATGAAAAAAATCAAGTATTCATCAGAAGGCAATTTCAAGCTGTAATTCAGTCCATTTACATTGTCGTTTTTGCATATTTCATCCCTGCCACCATAATACATTCTTGAACCTTGCGAAAGTGAAACTTCATAATTTTTACTATCGTAAATTTCAAAACCTTCGACTGAATTCATACTATCAAGTCTTTCACAAGTTTCGCGAAATGACTTCTTTTTCAAACGAAATTCAAGCTCTTCAAATTTATAATACTGATAGTGATTGTTATCTCTTTCAGCTTTGATTCTGAAAATCTTTTCTACTGCTTTGTTAAATTCTGATAGTGTCATTGTTCGTTTTTAATATGCACCATAACGTTTCGGGGCTTGGCGTCAGTGGCGGAAATTGAAGCGGAAAGTTTCAATTTAGCGACACAGTAAGCAAAAGCCAATTAATTGAATAAATTTAAGAAAAAAAGTCAATGTAATTGGCTTT
>JBAYPE010000054.1:0-6698 GCA_041677865.1 Flavobacteriaceae bacterium | reverse complement strand
TATGAGTAAAATAATCGGAATCGATTTAGGAACAACCAACTCGTGTGTTTCTGTAATGGAAGGTAACGAACCGGTTGTAATTCCTAATGCAGAAGGAAAAAGAACAACACCCTCAGTAATTGCATTTGTTGAAGGTGGAGAAATTAAAGTAGGTGACCCTGCAAAGCGTCAGGCGGTAACTAACCCTACAAAAACTATCGCTTCTATCAAGCGTTTTATGGGAAATAAATTCTCTGAAAGCAGTAAAGAAGCAGAAGCTGTACCTTATAAAGTAGTAAAAGGAGATAATGATACGCCAAGGGTTGATATTGACGGAAGACTTTATACACCTCAAGAACTATCTGCAATGACACTTCAAAAAATGAAGAAAACAGCAGAAGATTATTTAGGACAAACAGTTACAGAAGCTGTTATTACAGTACCTGCTTATTTCAATGACGCTCAACGTCAAGCTACAAAAGAGGCTGGTGAAATCGCAGGACTTAAAGTTCGTCGTATCATCAACGAACCTACAGCTGCTGCATTGGCTTACGGATTAGATAAAGCAGGAAAAGACCAAAAAATCGTTGTTTACGATTTAGGAGGAGGAACATTTGACGTTTCTATCCTAGAACTTGGTGACGGAGTATTTGAAGTACTTTCAACAAACGGAGATACTCACCTTGGTGGAGATGACTTCGACCAAGTAATCATCAACTGGTTGGCAGATGAATTTAAATCAGAAGAAGGAGTAGATTTAAAGCAAGACCCAATGGCACTTCAAAGATTGAAAGAAGCTGCTGAAAAAGCTAAAATCGAGCTTTCATCTTCAACACAAACCGAAATCAACTTACCCTATATCACTGCAACAGCTTCAGGACCTAAGCACTTAGTAAAAACACTTACTCGTGCTAAATTTGAGCAATTGTCAGATGATTTAGTAAGACGTTCGATGTTGCCTTGTGAAAAAGCATTGAAAGATGCTGGAATTTCTAAATCAGATATTGATGAGGTAATCTTGGTTGGAGGTTCAACTCGTATCCCTAAAATCCAAGAAGAAGTTGAAAAATTCTTTGGTAAAAAACCTTCAAAAGGAGTTAACCCGGATGAGGTTGTGGCTATCGGTGCTGCTATCCAAGGAGGAGTACTATCTGGAGATGTAAAAGACGTATTACTTCTTGACGTAACACCACTTTCTCTAGGTATTGAAACTATGGGAGGTGTAATGACAAAACTCATCGAGTCTAACACGACTATCCCGACTAAAAAATCTCAAGTTTTCTCAACGGCTGCAGATAATCAGCCAAGTGTGGAAATTCACGTACTACAAGGAGAAAGACCAATGGCAAACGATAACAAAACTATCGGTCGCTTCCACCTTGACGGAATTCCGCCAGCACCAAGAGGTGTACCTCAAATCGAAGTAACTTTTGATATTGATGCGAACGGTATCATCAAAGTATCGGCTACTGACAAAGGAACAGGAAAATCTCACGACATCAGAATCGAAGCCTCTTCAGGACTTACTCAAGAAGAAATCGAAAAAATGAAACGTGAAGCGGAAGCGAATGCAGAAGCAGATAAAAAAGCAAAAGAAACAGCAGACAAAATCAACGAAGCTGACTCAATGATTTTCCAAACTGAAAAGCAATTAAAAGAGTTTGGTGATAAACTTTCTGCTGATAACAAATCAGCTATCGAATCTGCTTTAGAAGAGCTTAAAAAAGCTTACGAAACTAAAGATATTGACACCATTCAACCGGCTCTTGACAAAATCAACGAAGCTTGGAAAAATGCTTCGGAAGAAATGTATAAAGCTCAAGCGGAGGGTCAGGCTGGGCAAGCAGAACCTCAAGCGCAAGCAAACGGTGATGGAGCTCAAGATGTAGATTATGAAGAAGTGAAGTAAGATTAATCTTACCGATAAATATAAAAACGTCCCGAATTTCGGGACGTTTTTTGCTTAAATGGCGTTTTAGGATTTCCTAAACTCTAACGGAGTTTTGAACTCCGTTAGAGTTAAAAATCTACATTTTTCTGTTTTTATTTTCAAACGACATATTTCGACGTTATTCAAAGCTAATTTTGACCTGTAATTAAAAATTTAGTTTTATGAAAACAGAAAAACCAATCCGAGAAAGTGTCATTATCAGAAATGATTTTCAGCAGGAAAATTCACTAAAACCATTTCATTTAGATGTTTTTAGAGAAAATGAACGTTCCTATATAGATGAATTAAGATTATTTTCCGCTTATTTTGGTTATATCCCCAATTTATGGGCAGACCAAGGAATAGATTGCAGAAAAGCAAGAGCTTGGTTTGAAGAAAACTATAAAAATGAAATTGAAGACAGCATTTTCAATAAAATAAACATAGGGAGCAAAAAGCCTGAAATTGATGATGTTTTTTATTTTTTGTATGAAGATGTGTTGGTTGATTTTGACACAAATTGTTCGAGAATCCGAATTCTTTTCAAAAAAACCGACATCGAAAAAGTAGAAAAAATTGCAGACGGAGTCAGTAAATTCAAAGAACGAAAAAGAAGAAAACCTGAAATTTCTTTGCTTGTAAATTCCCGTTTTGGACTTGAAACGGAAGTTATGGAAATCACAAAACCAAAGCTAAACATCGAGGATAATTACAATGATGATTTTCTTCCGATACACAAAACCATTACCGAAAGGCTCAACAAAAACAAGGACAAAGGTTTGGTTTTACTGCACGGAAAACCCGGAACAGGAAAAACTTCCTATATTCGATATTTGATTTCATCTGCAAAGAAAAGAGTAATTTTCCTGCCTCCGAATATGGCAACTTCAATTACAAGTCCGAATTTACTTGCTGTGTTGATTGATAATCCGAATTCGATATTTGTCATCGAAGATGCAGAAAACATTATCATTGACAGGGAACAAAACGGAGCTTCGCCTGTTTCGGCTTTGCTCAATATTTCAGACGGATTGCTTTCGGATTGTTTGAATATTCAGATTATTTGTTCGTTTAATACGGATTTGTCCCGAGTAGATTCGGCTTTGCTCCGAAAAGGACGACTGATTGCCAAATACGAATTTAAAGAATTGGAAACCCAAAAAGCACAAAATTTGTCTGATAAACTCGGTTTTCAAACCGAAATCAACAAGCCAATGACACTAACCGATATTTACAATCAAACCGAAATGAACTTTCAGCCCGAAAGAAGAAAAGCTGTTGGGTTTTAAACTTTTCCAAAGCTCTAAACTTTGGAAAAGTTTTTTTAAACGACACGGTTTGACTTACCTGAAATTTAATTTTGCATTAGTTTAACTTAAAAATTTTAAAATTATGGCGTTATTCAGAATCACAGTAAAGAGTACCCGTGTAGCAAACGGAATCAGAATCGAAAAAGGAATGAGTGTTGAAGTGGTTTCGAGCTATGGGAATCCAGTTTCATCCAACGGAGGTCACCAAGTAATAGAAGCCTTCGAGCGAAAGTATGGAATCGACATCAAAAGAGCAGGAGCTTTGAATGGCTCGTTGTTACAGGTTGAAAAATTGTAAAAACCAACTCAACCTCTCGGAAGATAAAAATATTCTTCCTGAATATGCAAAGGCAAAGCGTTTAACAAACCCTTTGCCTTTATTTCTTCCCATTTGGAGTAATGATTGTATTTTGAAATCTACCATTTTCCGTATTTTTCGCTTTCTTTCAAAGTTTCGGTTGTAGCAAAATATAGAATTACAGTTGAGAGTTAGCCAGAAAATGCCTGTCATTAACTGTTTACTTTTGCTTTTAATTCAGCTATTTTATTTGCTACCTCTTCAAAAGCGATAGTGTTGTCTGTTGTTGGCAAATAATATGTTTCTCTGTTTATTCCTACAATAAAGTCATTAGCTTTCCCGATTGTCCAATTTGTAACTTGCGTAAGATTTGGAATTCTTTGACGTAGATATTCTTTTATAGATGCAAATTTAGATTGGGTATTTATGTTAGCATTTCTGTTTTCTCCTTGTTTTACCACACAAAAAAAGAAATGGTCATTAGCTAATTCAATATTTATCCCTAAATCAAAATATTCGCTTTCTATTTCAAAAGTTTTACACAAAATAAAAAGACCATCGCCACCTCCTCTTGAAGCCCTTTCTATGCTACATTCTAAATTTCTTTTTTCAAGTATTTCTTTTAATTTTTTAACTTGTTGTAGAGATGATTGTTTAATAGCTTTTTCATAGTTTTCAAAAACAAGTTTTGAAGCTCCTACGTTTTTTAAAATAATGTCTATTACTTCCTGTCCCATTTTATTATTTGTTGTTTGGTTAGTTAATTGTTTTACTAAATTTAAGTATTGATTAAGAGTTTCTCTTATAATTGGCTTGTTTGCCATTTCTTTAATACACTTTTCAAGCCAATTTACAATGTGTTCTTTGTATGAAACACGTATAAAATCTTCAGTTACTTTTAAATTTCCCTTTGACAAATTATCAGGCTCTTTTCCGTCTAATGTTAAATAAATTATAGGAGCATTTTTTTTCAAATTCATTATAACGAACAAGTTGCTGATGTTGGTCGCCTGCCCAAACTTTATTTTCAATTATAATACTATTTCTGCCATTAGTAATGAAAATATCTATATAACCATTTCCTGTATATTTTTCTGTTATCACAAAACTTTTTGAAGTTTCAAAATTTTCTAATTGGGATTTATCTTGAAAAAGTTCTTTCACCTCCTCAATAAACAGTTTTAGGAAAACATCTTTTTGTCCGTGTTTTCCTTTTGCATTAAGTAGGTTGCCTATAAATGTAGAATGACTTAATTCGTGCGAATATAAGCCAAGAATACTGAAAACATTAAAGTTTTCTCCTGTATATTCGGCAAATTCATCATATTTTTTTCTAATAAGGTTTGTGTGTTCTAATAAATTAGAAACAGAGTTTAATTGTTTTGTCATATCTTTAATTTTGATTATTCAAATATACTCAAAACACCCTCATCGCTATATGTGCACAGGCTTCTGCATCAGCCAAAGCGTTGTGATGATTTTCGAGTGTAAATCCCAAATATTCCGAAACGGTATGCAACTGATGATTCGGAAGTTCCGGGAAAAGTTGCTTTGCTTTTCTGTAGGTACAAAAAAATGGATTTTGATGTACAGGAAGTCTGTAAGTTGTCAGAACAGCTTTTAAACAACCCTCGTCAAAAGGGCTATTGTGAGCAACCAATGGCAAACCGTTTATTTTCGGAATGATGTTTTTCCATATTTCGGAAAACTCCAAAGCGTTTACAGTATCGTCATAAACAAGCCCGTGTACTTTGGTATTCCAATAACTGTAAAAATTCGGAACCGGTTTTATCAGCTCATAATATTTATCTACAATTTCGGAGTTTTTCACAAACACCAAACCGATACTGCAAACACTGCTTCTGTGTTGGTTGGCAGTTTCAAAATCTAAAGCAACAAAGGATTTCATTGAATAAACGTTTTTGGTAAAATTAGATGTTTTTTTGACTTTCCTCAACAAACTCCATTAGCTTTTTATTCCATTTTTTAAAGAAGTTTTTGCGTTTCTTTCCTTTTAAGGTTTTCGGAGTTTTTTCTATCAAAATAGTAATCTGTACTTTTTTCATTTCTTTTTTTGGCAAATCTAACACCTCAAAAAGACAAAATATGTCGCTCAAAAAATAATTTAAAAATATTTCAAAACGACACAGTTTGGCATTTTCACAACCGAAGTTTGCACCATAATAACATTTAAAAATTTATCAGATATGAAAAATCAAACATTACAAGCGTTGGCTGTTATCAAAAAAAGACTGGACAACAACAGAGGAGATTGCACTTTTGCAGAAGTGTTGGAAAACAACAAAACCGAAATTGATTTTTTGGCAAACAAGTTTAAACTGAAAGAGGAAGAAGCATTGTTTTTGATTGCATCGTGTATTTATTCTATTGAAGATAATTCCGAATTTGATGTTAATGACCTTGCAAGAACATTGGAAGTTGGCAGGATTGAGATTTTACTCTATCAAAAACACCTGAACGCATTAGTAGAACAAGAACTTTTGGTTGCTTATCCGAAAGACTGTGGCAAACATTTCAGAAACAACACAAAATCTTCTATTGAAATTTTGAATAAAGATTTTATGCTTCATTCTTCTGTTGGAGAACATTTATCATAATTAGTTGAACGCTAAACTTTTCCAAAGGTTGAAACTTTGGAAAAGTTTTTTTAAAAACACGAAATAAATGATACTTACTACACAACAAATTGAGCAAATCAGAGAGCTCAACGAAAAAATCCGTCAGGAAGAACTGCGGATGCGAACACAATATTTTGAATTGAAAAAACATTTTGAAAATTTAGTCAGCCAAAACTTAATGGACGATTTTAATATGTTTGATTGTCGGGTTGCGGTTTGGAGTTATGATGATGAATTTAACAAAAAACACAATGTTGAAACAGGCGACCCATTCTATACATCTGATATGCTGACTACCTGCTACTTGGAAGATGATGAGTCTTTTTTTATGAATTGGAACGAAGCTCAATATCTCTCAACAGACACATTTGCCCAAATGTATTTTTGCTGGACAATGCACGACATTGTTTATCATTCACACCTTGATTGGGAAGATATTTTGGCTATTGAAGATGTTTGGCTTGAAATGAAAGTAGATTTGCAGTTTTGGACTAAAAAAATGATTTAATTTAGCAGTTATGACCGAGCTAAACTTCCGTTCC
>JBAYPE010000053.1:0-6854 GCA_041677865.1 Flavobacteriaceae bacterium | reverse complement strand
CTGTTGATTTATTAGCTTCTTCTAAAATCATAAAAAGTAGTCTTTAATTTTTAGAATGCGACCCCAACCATCTATGCTAGAAATCCTGTATCAAGACAATTATATTGTGGCCGTCAACAAACCACACGGACTTTTAGTTCATCAATCTCCGATTGCCAGAGATGCAGAAGAATTTGCTCTACAGATGCTACGCAATCAGTTAAACAAAATGGTTTATCCGTCACATCGTTTAGACCGAAAAACATCCGGAGTTTTACTATTTGCTTTAGACAAAGCGACTGATAGCACCATGCAACAAAAATTCCAAAATCGTGAAGTTGAAAAAAATATTTAGCCTTGTTACGAGGTTATGCTCCAAACGAAATGACTATAGATTATGCTCTGAAAAACGATAATGAGATTCTACAAGATGCCGTTACGCATTTTAAGACTTTGGAATATCTGGAAATTGATATTCCTTTCGGAAAACACCCTACTTCTCGATATTCTTTGGTGGAAGCTACTCCGGAAACAGGCAGAATGCATCAATTGAGAAAGCACTTCGCTCATATTTTTCATCCGATTATCGGAGACAGACCTCACGGATGTAACAAACAAAACAAGTTTTGGCTCGAGAAATTCCAGATGAATACCATGCTTCTTCACGCTAGTGAACTTACATTTCTTCATCCTTATTCTCAGGAAGAAATCTCTATTAAAGCATCAATTTCAGATGAGTTCGAAAGAGTTTTACAGATTTTAAAAAATGAAGTTATTGCTTCATCAACTGAATCGTAAAACTTGTTTTTCCGTTTTCTGAACTGAAATATAAATACCCTCCGTGTGCCTCGACGATGTTTTTCGATAACGTTAACCCGATTCCTGCTCCTTCTTTTCGAGTGGTGAAAAATGGTAAGAAAAGCTTTTTATCGATTTCTTTTTCAATGCCTTGTCCGTTGTCTGTGATTTGAATTGTGATGCGTTTTTCTTTTTGAGTTAATCGAATAGAAATTTGTTTGTCTGAAGTATTTTTTAAGGCATAAATACTGTTCGTAATCAAATTAATCAATACTTGTTCGAGTTGTTGCCTATCGACTGCTAAATAAACTTTCTCAATTTCTGTACGAACAAATATGTTTTCTGATTTTAATAACGGCTGCATTACGTTCAGGCATTCAACCACTAAGACGCTTAAATCTGTCATTTGCTTTTGGGGCGTAGGAAGCGAAGACAACTTCCGATAATTCTCCACAAAAAACTGTAAATGATTGCTTCGGTTAGAGATGGTTTTGAGGCCGTTCTGTAGGTCTTCGAGGTCTTCTTTGTCGAGGCTTTCTTGCGAGGTAATTTCTTGTAAACTCTTAGATAACGAATGAATTGGCGTGAGTGAATTCAGCAGTTCGTGCGAAATAACACTCATCAGGTTAATCCAAGATTCTTTTTCTTTTTTGTCAATGATTTTCTGAATCGGATCTAAAAGCAACACAAAATAATCCTGATTATACGAAGTCGTTCTGGAGGTTTGCATCACAAATGTCTCAAAATTTTCTTTTTCAAAACGAATGTTCATAGAGGTCTTTGTATCAGAATAGTTTGTCTTTTCGATTTGTTCAAATACAGCAGGAATAAAGTTTTTGATATGATTCCAACTGTTTACTTTCGGAACCGAAAACAGTTCAGAAAAATAATTATTCATCAAAAAAATCTTCCATTTATCATCTTTTTTGTTGAGGATCAAAGCTCCGCTATCTAATGTATCTAACAGATTCCGGAATATCATTTCTTGTGAAGATTGCTCAAGTTGCTGTTCTTTGAGCCGGTTGTATAATCGAATTAAAGATTCTTGATTTTTGGTTGGAGTTTTTGAAAAATGGGTCGTAAAGTCATTGTGTAAAATCGCTTTTATCGTTTTTTCATAAAAGCTCTGTTCCTTTTTCACAAACTGATACCATTCTGCAAAGGCAAATAAAATAAGCCCTCCGAAAATTAAAGCCGTATAAGGATACGATTTTGTAATGCAGAAAATCATCGCAATAATCAAAGCGATGATAATCAGAACTCGGTATGTAAAAGAAAAAAGTGTCATTTTTAAGTTGTGAGTGTTGAGTAACTAAAAACTCATAAAGTGTTTTGTGATGTTTTTACAATACTTTCTTTCATAACTTTTATAGTGAGTTATGTAAATATAAAAATATAAATTTTGAGTTTCAATTTTCAACTCAAAACTTAACACTCAAAACTCAAAACCTCAAATTATATTTCTCCATTCTTCGATACAAGGCAGGTCGTGACAAATTCAGGTCTTGTGCTGCTTTACTGATGTTTCCGTTGTGTTTTAAAAGTGTTTTTTCGATTTGAATTCTCTCAAAATCATTAACCGAAATTGCTGACGTTTCATCCTCGACAAACGGAACATCTACAATATCCAATTCGTTTATCGAAATAACTTTATTATCAGCTAAAATCACAGCTCTTTCTATTTTGTTTTCCATTTCTCTGATGTTTCCTCTCCAAGGATAACTCTCCATAAAACCGAGCAGTTTTTCATCAAAAACCAAATCAGCCTTTTCGTATTTACTTTTCATTTTCTCCAAAAGAAAGTTTGCTAAATCTGCAATATCGTTTTTACGCTTTCTGAGCGAAGGCAACTCGATTTCCATAGTGTTGATGCGATAAAGCAAATCTTCTCTAAAATGTTTTTCCGAAACTTCTTTATGAATATTTATATTAGTAGCTGTAATAAGCCGTACATTCAGAGGTCTTGGTACAGATTCTCCTAATCGTACAACCGACTTTGTCTGAATCACATACAGTAACTTACTTTGCAAATGAAGCGGAAGATTCCCGATTTCGTCTAAAAAAACAGTTCCGTTTTGAGCCATCTCAAACCGCCCCATTCGATCAGATTTAGCATCAGTAAAAGCTCCTTTGGTATATCCGAAAAGTTCACTTTCAAACAAGTTTTCACTCAATGATCCTAAATCTAGGTGAATAAAAGGTTTGTCTTTTCTACGTGAATTATCGTGAATATATCTAGCCAGAAACGACTTTCCTGTTCCGTTTTCGCCTAAGATTAAAACATTTGCATCAGTGATGGCTACTTTATCCGCCAATTTATAAGCCTGTAGAATTTCATCAGATTTTCCGATGAAAGGAACATTTGATTGTGGTTCAGTTCGTTTTTTCTTTTTTCTTTTTCGGCTTTCATCAACTGCATTAGAAACGAGCTGTAATAATTTATCGTTATCCCAAGGTTTGAGAATGTAATCGAAAGCTCCACTTTTAAGGCCTTCGACAGCAGTTTCTACTTTTCCGAAAGCAGTCATCAAAATCACAACTGTTTGGGGCGAAAATTTTGAAATTTCTTTCAGCCAATGAATACCTTCTTTTCCGTCTTCAAAACCGATTCTGTAATTCATATCCAGAAGTACTACATCAATGTCGTTTTCTCCTAAAGCGTCTAAAATTTTCCTCGGAGAATCAGCTGAAAAAATTCCTTCATAATGCTTTCGTAAAAGTACTTTTAACGAAAAAAGAATCTCTTCTTGGTCATCAACAAGTAGGATATTTGCTTGTTTTTTCTTCATTTTTTAAATTTAATTTGTCACAGATTTGACTTCGTCGAACTTACGTTTCACGGATTATTAAGGATTGTAATCTTAAAAATCATTTTATTTCATCTATTTTCCTTTCTCTATTCTCTATTTTCTAAATAAAATTGTCCGTTTCCGAACGTACACTTGTCCGTTTTCGTGCACTTATTTTTTTAGCCGAAATCCTTTCCTCTTAAACATCAGTACTCTACAGTTTTTTAAGCGAATGGCACAGATATTTCTTATTGATTATCAGATAAATAAACATAATTGTGGACAAAGTTATAAAACGTAAAAGTAATAAAAAACGAAATCTTATTTTAATCGGAATTGCTGTTTTGAGCTTCGGATTATTGGGTTATTTATCTTTTACTAAAAAAAGAACCTTGAATGTGAAGACTTCAGAAATTCTGATAAAAGAAGTGAAGCAAGCTTATTTTGAAGATTTCATCGTTTTTCAAGCAAAAGTTGAACCACTACATTCGATGCTCATCAACGTGGTTGAAGGAGGTGCCGTTCAGGAGATTTTTGTAGAAAACGGAACAATGGTCGAAAAAGGTCAGGCACTCGCAAGATTGTATAATCCGAATACGGAACTTGGTTATCTTACTCAAGAAACTGCGATTATCGAGCAAATCAACAATTTGAATGTCGGAAAACTCAATTTGAGAAATCAGGAATTAAACCTTATGAAAGATTTGGTTGCTATCGAACACGATTTTAATAACGCAAAAAATCTGTACGACCGAAATAAAAGACTGATTGAAAAAGGAGTTATTTCTCAAAACGAATGGACAATTGCAGAAGAAAGTTATCGCTATCAATTGGAACGTAAAAACATCATTCAGGAAAGTATCGAAAAAGAAAAAGAAACCAACAGAGTGCAGATTGCACAAATGAACCAGTCGATTGCTACAATGCATAAAAGTTTGGAAATCCTTAAAGAAAACAAACAGAATTTTATTGTATTGGCTCCGCTTTCGGGAAGATTATCTTCGTTTGACCCAATTCTCGGAAAAACCTATAATGCAGGAGAAAGCATCGGGAAAATTGATGTAATGAAAGGTTATAAACTTGTAGCTCAGGTTGATGAATTTTATTTAGACAAAGTTGCAGTCAGTCAAAAAGGACAAGTCGAGTTTAAAGGAGAAAGTGTAGAAGTACAGGTATCAAGAGTGCTTCCGGAAGTAAAGTCAGGACGGTTTGATGTTGAATTGAATTTTTTAACAAAAGAAGAATTAGCACTACAAGAAGGAATCAGCTTTGGAGTAAAGCTAATATTGTCAGAAAAAGACCAAAAATTAGTTTTGCCAAAAGGAAGTTTTTACCAAGAAACCACAGGAAATTGGATATTTGTGGTAAACGGACAAAAAGCAGAAAGGAGACCAATCAAACTCGGAAAAGAAAATCCGTATTACTACGAAATCTTGGATGGATTATACGAAGGAGAAAAGGTAATCACTTCATCGTACAAAGATTATAAAGATGTGGAGGAATTGAATTTGGAAAATTAGATAATAGAGAATAGAACACAGAAAACAGACAATATACATCAATACAAAATACAACGAAAATGATACAAATAGAAAATTTAAACCGAGTATTCCAAACGGAAGAAGTTGAAACAACAGCTCTTAACGGAATTGATTTAACCATAAATCAAGGAGATTTCATTTCGATTATGGGCCCTTCAGGATGTGGAAAATCAACGTTGTTGAATATCATTGGGTTGTTGGATAGTCCAAGTTCAGGAAGTTATAAACTTTTAGACAAAGAAATGGCAGGGCTGAAAGAAAAAGACAGAGCCAACGTCAGAAAGCAAAACATCGGATTTATTTTTCAGAATTTTAATTTGATTGATGAACTTTCGGTTTATGACAATATCGAGCTTCCGCTAATTTACAACGGAGTAAAAGCATCTGAACGAAAAGAAAAAGTAGAAAAAATTGCAGAAAAACTGAATATTTCTCATAGACTAAAACATTTTCCTCAACAATTATCAGGAGGTCAACAACAAAGAGTTGCCGTGGCAAGAGCACTCGTAAACGAACCTAAAATCATTTTAGCTGATGAGCCAACAGGAAATCTGGATAGCAAAAACGGAAACGAAGTAATGGAACTACTGATGAATCTCCACGCAAACGGAGCTACGATTCTAATGGTTACCCACTCCTCTTATGATGCTTCGTTTTCACAAAAAATTATCGAAATGAAAGACGGAATAATTTTCTCCGAAAAGCAAAATCACAGAAATATTGATGTGTTTACAGAATAAAGAAAATAAAATCAAGAACAAAGAGAAAAGACGATTTCGTCTTACTACTTAGTGCTTTAATCTTAATACAAAATATGATACGACTAATTTTATTTATAGCCAGCCTTGCTATCTCGATGCTTGGCAGTGCACAGGTTTCAGAAAATAGAAACGTTTCTGATTTTACAGAAATACATACTTCAACGGGAGTAAATGTTTATTATACACAATCTTCGGAAAAATCGGTAAGGGTTGAAACGGACAATAAAGAAAAACTTGACAGAATCAAAACCGTAGTAAGCGGAGGAAAACTAAAAATTTACGTAAAATCGGTAAGAGGAAGATGGGGAGAAGACAATACATTCAAAAATCTGAAAATCTATGTTTCTGCACCTGATGTAAAAGTGTTTGAAGCAAAGAGTGGTTCAAAAATTAATTTGGAAAACGGAGTAACTTCTAATTCAAAAATTGACATTGAGGTAAGTTCAGGTTCGCATATTTCGGGAAATCTGTCTGCAAAACAAATCGAAATCGAAGTAAGTTCAGGTTCGGCTTTCAAAGGAGAAATAAACTCAAAATCCGTTGATGTCGAAATAAATAGTGGTTCAAATGTAACTATTTCCGGAAATGCCGATGCAATAGAGCTTGAAGTAAATAGTGCATCGAACTTTAAAGGTAAAGATTTTACCGTAAAAACAGCAAACATCGAAGCAGATACTGCCTCAAACATTACGCTTACAGTAACCGAAAAAATCAATGCTAAAGCTAATTCCCTTGCTAAAATTAACTATTACGGAAATCCGAAAAGTGTAGATAAAAAATCAAACTCTTTGGGAGAAATAAACGAGAAATAAAATAAGTCTGAAAGACAAAAAACTGATTACTGTCAACTGAAATCTGACCACTATGTTACTAAACTGGCTAAAAATATTTATATATCATTTCAAGCAAAACAAGTTGTTTTCAATCTTGAACATTTTAGGATTGAGCATCGGAATTGCAGGAGTTGTCTTCTCAATTCTGTACCG
>JBAYPE010000052.1:0-7232 GCA_041677865.1 Flavobacteriaceae bacterium | reverse complement strand
GAAATCCCTTCGGGCTTCCGCTACATCGCCCGGAGGCTTTGCCGTCCGAAGCCCTTTCAGGGACTTCGTACATCTGAAGGTTTTGCGAAATGCAAAACACTTCGCAAAGCCTCCGGGCGTTATAGCCAATGGTAGAAAAACCGACACGACAATGAAAATTCCGACAATACACGGATATATCGACAGAAGAATTTTAATCAACTTTACTGCTGACCCAAAAGCGGTGGAGAAAATTATTCCGTTTCCTTTTAGACCAAAAATTTATAAAGACAAAGCTATTGTTGGAATTTGCCTAATCAGACTAAAGAACATAAAACCAAAAGGATTTCCAGACTTTATTGGTGTTAACTCAGAAAATGGTGCTCACAGAATTGCTGTTGAGTGGGACGAAAACGGAGAAACAAAAACAGGAGTTTATATTCCACGTAGAGACACATCACTAAAACTAAACACGCTGGTAGGTGGACGAATATTTCCGGGTAAACACTATTACGCAAAATTCAACGTGCAAGAGAATAATGGCGATTATCATATTGACTTTAAAAGCTCTGACGACACCGAAATTTTAATTGATGCCACCGAGACAAAGTTGTTTAACGACAACTCAATTTTTGAAACACTTAATAACGCTTCGGACTTTTTTGAAAATGGCGATCTTGGTTATTCGCCAAACAAAGACAAATTTGATGGACTTAGACTCAAAGCATACAACTGGAAAGTTCGACCACTTGACGTTAAGAATGTAAAATCAAGCTTTTTTGAAAACGAAGAAATTTTCCCAAAAGGTTCTGTGACATTTGACAACGCATTATTAATGACAAACATTGAACACGAATGGAAAAGCGAAACGGACAAATAACCACTGGCTATAACACGGGTTTTGCGTCAGGCGGGCTGACGTGTAAATTTGAAACTTTGTGCTTCTATTGAACTTTAATAATAAAATGATATTTTGTGTTCCGAAACCCGCCCGAACGCAAAGCCCGAAAACGTTACACGCAATATTTCCCAAACTTTACGCTTAAATTCAAATATTAATTTTAAATTTGTGATAGTATCAAATGATAGTATCACAAAATGAAACCTCCTTACGAAATAACAGCAGAAATTTTAAAATATATTACTTCTATTTCAGAAAAAATTGGAGAAGTAAATGCAAAATATTTAATCAAAACGAATCCAACTTTAAGAAAACAGAATCAAATTAAAACCATTCATTCTTCATTAAGTATTGAAGGTAATACCTTGACAGAAGAACAGATTACAGCCATTTTAGAAAATAAAAGAGTTGTTGGTCCCGAAAAAGATATTTTGGAAGTTTTAAATGCCTTAGAAGTTTACAAAAACTTTAATAAACTAAAACCAGAGAGGGAAAAAGATTTTTTAAAAGCGCATAAATTATTATTGCAAAAATTAATCAAAGAGCCTGGCAAATATAGAAATCAAAGTGTTGGAATCGTAAAAGGTTCGAAAGTGGAACACATTGCTCCGCCACACGAAAACGTACCTTATTTGATGAAAAATTTGTTTGAATATCTGAAAGATAAGAATGAATTAACTTTAATCAAAAGTTGTGTTTTTCATTATGAAATGGAATTTATTCATCCTTTTTTAGATGGAAATGGAAGAATGGGAAGGTTGTGGCAAACATTAATTTTACTGCAAGACTATCCTATTTTTGAGTTTTTACCATTTGAAACCTTAATTTCAAAAAATCAGAACGACTATTATAACGCTTTATCACTTTCTGATAAAGAAGGAAAGTCTACAAAGTTTATTGAATATATGTTGAAGATTATTGAAAGATCCTTAGAAGAATTGCTTCAAAATTCAACAAAAAAATTAACAGATAAAGATAGAATTCTAATTTTCTTAGAAAATTGTACTAGTGACTTTACTCGAAAAGATTATATGAATTATTTTAAAGATATTTCTTCTGCTACAGCAAGTCGTGATTTAAAAAATGCTGTTGAAAGCGGATTAATTTCTAAGCTTGGAGATAAGAAAACTACAACATATAAAAAAGGTTAATACTGCGTGTAACATCGTATTGGCGAAATGGCGGTTTAAGGGAGAAATTGAAAGTTTCTCCTTTTTTTGTCGCAACAGCCTTTTATATTTATGAACGCCTTGTTTATTTTTTTAGGTGTTCATGATTTTCAATTCCTTTTTTCATAAATTTAGAAAATAAAAAAAGGCTGTTGCTTAGATTAGTGCAAGATTGAAAGTTTTGGCTTTCTAATCCGCCACTGACGCCAAGCCCCGAAACGTTATATGCAAGTCTTACAGAACGCTAAACCAATGAAAACCCTACTCAAAATATTAATATTGACAACTCTATTAATAGGAACGAAATCATATACACAAGAGTTAACACGTAATAATTTAATATCACAACTAAAAGCGGACAAAGAAGCTCTATTTGTTATAAATGGCATTCCATTTTCCTATTCTGACAGCTTGAAAATTGATGTTGAACTAAAAAGAATTGACAAAAATAAAATCTCTGAAATAACAACTCTCAAAAATGAGGGAAAAATTTCACATCAAAGAAACGATGTAATAATTTTACAGTATGCTTTCAAACTTTCAAAAAAAGTCATAAAAGAAAAACTGATTGAAATAAAAACAAAGTTTACAGACAAGTATCACGGATTTTCTCAACATATTTATACTGACGCAAAAGACCCTGTTCTTTACTTAAATCAAAACAAAATTCATCACACAGATATAAAAAGAACATTAAACGACTTGAAAGTAAATAATATTGGTTATATCTATTTTTCACAATCATCTCAAAGTGAAGAATTTCACGGACAGAATGCAAAAAATGGAATTGTGATAATATGGACTAAAGAAAGACTAACTGAATAAAAGACCTGCATATAACAAGGGTTTTGCGTCAGGCGGGCTGAAGTGCTAAATTCAACTTCTGCCCTACTATTCCGCCAAAAACGAATTTTATTCGTTTTTTATTTTTAAATTTAACTCATAAAAATTCGTTTTGGCTCGCCTCGGTGCAAAATTGAAACTTTCAGCTTCGATTTCCCCGCCTTCGGCAATACCCAAAACGTTAGCGGCAACCCTAAAACAAACACCGTAAAATGAAACAGAACGCTAAGAAACTAAACAACTGGGAAATATTCCGCCCCTACTTTAAACAAGAAGAAGTTCCGTCTAGAACCATCCTTTTGCAGGAAGGGAAAGTTAGCAAAAAAATGTATTTCATTGAAAAAGGTTGTTTGCGTACCTGGGTAAATAATGACGGCAAAGAAATCACCACGCAGTTTTTCTTTGAGGGTGACAGCGTTTCTTCCATTGAGAGTTTCAGAACCAACCAACCGAGTTTGTACAGCATTGAAACCATAGAACCCTGCGTTTTGCAAACCATCACACAAAAGGAATTTCAAATGGTGGTAGAACAGTCGCCCGAAATCAAAAGGCGGTTTGAGGAACATCTGTTTAAACGACTTTTTCAGGCACAGCAATTGTTTTTTTCCTATCTCAAAAATTCACCGCAACAACGTTACGAAGATCTAATTACTCAATATCCGCACATTGTACAGCGTGTACCACAACACTATATTGCCTCTTATTTGGGCATTACTTCCGTTTCCCTAAGCCGAATCAGAAATAGAAGATAGCACGTATTTATTAACAATTGTTATCGCCCCACACCTCATTCTGTTCTCAATTTTGCATTGTAATTAAACAATAAAAAAATGAGAACCGTAATTGTATTCAATCATCCTTACGAAGAAAGTTACTGCAACGCCATTTTAGAATCGGTAACCAAAGGGCTTGAAAAATCCACTCACGAAGTGGATGTGATAAATCTTGACAAAGACCAATTTAATCCAAGAATGACGTCGGCAGATTTAAAAGCGTTTGTGGAACATACCGCAGTTGATCCGCAAGTTATCGGCTATCAGGAACGAATTAGAACTGCTGACCACCTGATTTTTATTTTCCCCATTTGGTGGGACATTATGCCGGCTACGACCAAAGGTTTTATAGACCGTGTGCTCTCTCCCGGACTGGCTTACGACCATCATCCAAGGGGTTTCGGATTGGTGCCGCTTTTGAAGAACCTGAAAAGCATTATCCTCATCACCACGATGAACAAACCCGCCATTATGTATTCGGTGCTTATCGGCAACCTAATCAGAAAAGTGATGGTAAAAAGTGTTTTCAAAACAATGGGCTACAAAAATGTCAATTGGATAAGCTTTACATCGGTCAAAAGAGTAAGCCAAGAAAAGCGGGTAAAATGGTTGAATGAGCTTGAAAATAAATTTTCCAAATTCCATTAATCAAATCCTTTTCAAAATGAAACCAAACAGAAATTATATAACCCCTTTTTTATCCTTGGTGTTTTTGATCGTAGGTATTTCAGGTCTATTGATGTTTTTCCATCTGCTTGACGGTTACACCGAAGTGGTTCACGAAATACTCGGTTTATTTTTTGTGGTGTGTGCTATCTTTCACATTATCCTTAATTGGAAAGCATTAAAAATCCATTTTAAAAAAAGCATTTTTTTACCTGCATTATTAACTGTACTAACACTATCTGCCCTTCTTGTTATTTCTGAAAGAATGTATCCTCCTGTCGATTTACAAATAATGGATAGAATTGTAAAAGCTCCTGTTAAAGATGCTTTCAGTGTTTTAAACGTAGATTATAGTCAGGCAAAAAGCAAACTGCAAGGAATTGGAATTTCGCTGGACGATGCCGAATATTTTGAGGACTTATGGAAAAACACGAATGCCAATGCCGAAGAAGTGATTGATCTAATCTTAGAATGCAACAAATGATGAAATACTTTATCATAGAAAATAAAGAGCCGCAACTGCAGGAATTCTTTTATGATATTGCCGATTTTCTTTGGGAAAATGACAATACCGTTTACCTCAGCAGTCATTACGGAAATGATGATATTCAAAAAATTATTCAAAACTGTGATTGGGTTGTTTTGACAGACATCCAAAACACATCGTTCCACAGTACAAAAAAAGCATTTCAAAATGAGTGGAATCTTAAAACACTCATTAGCAAAAAGAATTCTTTAATCTTTTTGAAGAATGGAGTTTATACCAATGTTATTCCTTTTCCGTACAAAATTTTTCATTTTGATACATTCAGCAAAGACGAGTTGAAACACTTGTTCAACTGGTGCCAAAAACTACATCTCTTTCAGAAATCATTAATCGATGATAATTATGAATACTAAAATAGCATTACACATCAATGAAATAATAAAAGAAACACCCGATGCCATTAGTATCTGTTTTGCTCAACCAGAGCAAGCATTTAGCTATCGTTCCGGACAGTATTTAACTTTGGCGTGTACTATTGACGGAAAAGAAGAGAGACGTTGTTATTCCTTATCTTCTTCGCCTTATGTTGATAACCATTTATCCGTTACGATTAAAAGAGTTAAAGGTGGTAAAGTGTCTAATTATTTAATCGATAATTTGAAAATTGGAGATAAAATTGAGGTATTACCACCTGCGGGAAATTTTTACTGTGAGCCGAAGGATTTCTCAAGACAGATTGTATTAATAGGTGGAGGAAGCGGCATCACGCCTTTGTTTTCCATCATCAAATCTGTGCTTACACAAGAGCCTTCGTCCATTGTATTGCTCATTTATGTAAACGTTAATCGGGAACAAACTATATTTTATGAAGCATTGCAATCCTGGGCCGACCAGTTTCCTTCACGGTTTCGCATTCTGTACCATTGGAGCGATGAGAAAAAAAACAATTCTTCAAATTCCGGATTTTTTTCAAAATTATTTAAAAAGAAAAATGCACACCGAATAAATCCAAACCGACTCAAAAGGATTTTTGATGAATTAGAAATCAAAAAAGAATTCCCTCATGAATTTTATTTATGCGGTCCGCAAGGCCTGATGAAAATGGCAAATACAACATTGCAAAAGGCAGGATTTTCTAAACAAGTAATTTATAAAGAAAGTTTTTGCGCAACCAATGAAACTGAAGGTCCTTCTGCAAAGTCCACACAAGATTATCCCATTAAAATTCTGCTGAAAGGAAAAGAACATCAGTTGAAAGCCGTTGCCGGTCAACCGATATTATTTTCCGGTTTGGAATCGGGCTTAGAGTTGCCTTATTCTTGCCAAAGCGGGAATTGTACAAGTTGTGCCGCCAAATGTATTTCTGGAACCGTTGCGATGTCCACAAAAGAAGGATTGACACGGGTGCAGATCGAAAATGGTTATGTGCTTACTTGTGTAGGCTATGCCCATTCAGATGATGTGGTGGTTGAATATGATTGACAGAAAATTTAAAACAGGGCAGCCGCTAACAAGGGTTTTGCAAAATGGCGGGTTAAGTGATATGTTGAAGTTTTGTGCTTCATAATCCGCAATAGCCAATTTTATTGGCTTTTTTTCATAATTAAGCAAATAGAAATTGGCTTTTGCTACGTTCCGTCTAAATCGAACTTTTCGCTTCGATTTTCCGCCACTTCGCAAAGCCCCGAAACGTCAGGCTGTGAAAAAAACCTCATTTCTTCTAAAAAATATTATCTCACAAAGCAATACCTTCGTTTTAAGCGAAGCTACATTTTGATGTATTTTGGTTAGTGCCAAAACTAATTTGGGCTAAAAACAGCTTTAAATAGGTCGTTTTTATAAAAAGCCAAGCCTTTCTCTTGTAAGGCGTGTTCCAGGCTTGGAGTTTGGCAATTAAATCGGGTACACCAAGGATGTTGATGCTTCGTTTGATGTTGTAAACCAGCATAATTAAACTGTGTTCTCCGTTTACTTTTTCTAATCCCACTAAATCGGTGTAATTATAGCCCCATTTTCGTTTGATGGTGCCAAAAATGTGTTCATTAATCTCTTGTCGTTTTCGGTAGAGTTGAGCGTTATCTTTGTAACGCTTGTGGTTTTCTTCTACGGCTTCGGCATATTGGCTTCTATCAATCTCTCTTCCGCCTTTTCTGCTGGTGCAGAGGTCTTTTACCGCACAGGTTTTGCAAGCCGATGTTCGGTATTTTTGGAACATATAACCGCTTTCTTCCGTCCGACCTGTTTTCTTGTGCCGTCTTCCTGTGGTGGTCAGCGTTTGCCCTTGCGGACAAGTGTAGGTGTTCTGTTCTTTATTATAAATAAAATTCGATACAAAATACTCGGGTTGTGTACCGTTTTCGTTGCTCTTGCCTTGCTCAGGAACAGCTACTATGGTGGTAATGTTATTCTCTTTG
>JBAYPE010000051.1:0-7472 GCA_041677865.1 Flavobacteriaceae bacterium | reverse complement strand
CAGCCGTTTTGCAAAAGCGGGGGTTTCGTGCTTCTATGACAGTGAAGTGCTAAATTCAAACTTTGTGCATCTAATGAAGTTTAGTGCTAAAAATCCCCGCCTTCGCAAAGCGGCAAACCGTTATGGGCAATTTTAAAAACGACATATGGAAACATTTGGAGACAAACTAATTCAGATAATAAACTCAAGCAGAAATCAACTTTTTCTACAAGGAGAGATGGCTCAATTGACTTATATTTCATTTGAACAAATGACTACTTGGGTGGACAACCAAAAGGAAGATACAATTCCTATATCCTATCCAATTGGTTACAATCCTGACAAGACAACAATGATGAGCCAACCGCACAATTATTCAAAAGACGAATTAAAAGAAAGGTATGCATTTTTAGGGCTTAACAAACTTCCAATTGACGCTATTTATCAACTAGTTACTATTACAGAAACGATGTTAAATGACTTATTAAGAGCAATTTTAATTGAGTTTCCCAAAAAAATTCCTAATAAACGAAAACTGGACATTGATCAAATTTTAGCTTGTGATAACCTCGATCAAATAAAACTTACTATCGTTGACACAATTCTTAACGAATTTGCATATAAATCACCAAAAGAATACGCTGACGAGTTTAGCTTTTATACAGGTGTTAAACTTTTAGAAAACCCAGTTTTTCATCAATATATTGAACTAAAAGCAACCCGTGATATTCACATTCACAATAAGGGAGTTGCAAATGAAATATACTTAAATAAAGCAGGTGTTTTGGCTCGTGTGAAATCTGGAAAGTATTTGCCAGTAACAATTCAATACTTCCTTGAAATGTATGAGCAATGTTTACAACTGACAGAAGTTTTAGAGAAAGCTTTGAATGACATTTGGCCAAGTTTGGTTTATAAAAACAAAAAGCAGTTAAGCATTCAAGAAGACCAGCAAGAAGCGGTTGAACAAACAATATATGAAGTAAAAAGTGAGACAGAAGAGAAAAACAGCCCATAACAAGGTATTGCCAAAAGCGGGGCTGAACATCTTCGGTTGGACATTTGTGCCAGGTTCAACATTGTTTCTTCGATTGAGCTTTAGTGCTAAAAATCCCCGCCTTCGGCAATACCCAAAACGTTAGCGGTCAGCTTAAAAAACGACATTGTGAAAATTATAAACTACATATTGACAGTTTTAACCTTGACAACTTTGACGTCTTGCTTTGACTCCTCAAGAAAATGTGAATCTGTTCAAGAATGGGAAGTTCGTGAATACAAAATTATTAAATCAAAATGCCCTGACTTGGTTTTAGCATACTATTACTCTTACGACATTTATGAAGACAACCAGAAAAAAGGTAATGTAAAACAGATTGACAGTTGCACATATGGATGGCAAGCAACAAACGAGAATTACCTGATACTAAACATTTGCAACAAGACCACAATTGAAATTACTCCGACTAAGAAAATATTGAAACTAAATACAATCGACTCAATGACCATTTTCTCTAATGAACACAATGAAATAAAACGTTTATCAAGAAGACAAATAGAAACCTTTGTCAACGATTGGAATAATAGCAAAGTAAGGAACTATGAAGACATTTCATTGGATTCTGTTTTTTCAAGATTTCCAGCATATCAATACAAATTGACAGTTTTTGAAAGTGGGACAGAAAGACATTTTTTCGGGTATAACTATTTGATTCTTGACACATCAAAATGGCAATACATAATCGATAAAAACCAAAAACTTGATTACTTTCATTCATATTGGAGACATTAAACAAATAAATAGATTAAGATTGGAAAGACTAACAACCAGACAAAAACAAGAAAGCCGAACCGCTAACAGCAGTTTGGCAAAATGGCGGGTGAAGTGCTAAGTTGAGCGTTTCTGCTTTTTTATCCGCCGAATGTGTTCCACATTCGCTGAAAATTTGTAAGTTAGCTCTGTGGAAACACATCGGCTCACTGTCGGTCTGAATCGAACTTCCAGTCCAATTCAATCCGCCACTATCGCCAATCTGTTCCCCGTTGTGTGCAATATTAGGAAACCCGATAACCTCAAATTTTGTCAAAGAAAAAAAATATTTCCATTTTTCAACCATTTGATTTTAAAAATCAATTTGTTGACTTAACTATATATCAAGAAGGATGGAAAGAAAGTGTAAACAATTTTTTCATTCACGCTCTTGACGACAAAACTATAAATCTACAACTGCCCTTACCTCCGCATAAAAAAACAGTGAACGATTTTTTCATTGTTACTGACGGTTATGCAAAAAGACAAGTCGGTATCAATTCTTATGAGATTCACAAAAACGAATTATTGGTTGTACCGCAACTGCAAGTTACTACTACCGACTTCTATTCAGAAGATATAAATGGTTTTTATTGCCATTTTTCTAATGATTTTCTTGCTGATAATTCGCTTTTGCTAAATTGGCAATTGACAAATGGTCAATTAAATAAAATAATAATAGAGAAAGATAAAACGGAACGAATCTGTCAATTACTTAAAATAATCAATAACCTTTATAGAGATAATTGGAAACAAAATAATAATCTAATTGCTCAATATTTACGGACTGTCATTACAGAAATAAGTTTTAAGAAAATAAAAATAAATCCCGAAAAAATCAGTAAAAAACAAAATATAGCATTAGATTACATAAGATTGATTAATGCCAATTTAGATAAAAGATATACCATTGGCGAATTGGCAGAAAAATTACATATTACACCAAATCATCTGAATAAAACCATAAAAAATCACTTGGGAAAATCAGCTCAATCGGTCTATAATGAAATTTTGTTACAAGAAGCCAAAGTACTACTATTACAAACCTCAAAAGACATAAGCGAAATTGCTTTTGAGTTGGGATTTAGTGATTTATCTTACTTTGGTAAGTTTTTTAAAAAACTATCTAAACAAACCCCATTAGAATATCGGAAAATGATTGAAAAATACCAATAATTGATTTGTTTTTGCTCTAAAGTGCTGTATTCAAGATTTAATTTTGCATAAAACAATTTTAGATATGAACCATTTCAACAAAGTACTTTTAGGAACAGCCTTATTTATGTCAGTTCTTTCAGTTAAAGCACAGGAAACAACGACCCCTGAAACAAAAAATCCACCCATCTTTATGGAAACTTTTGCAGGAGACCGTGCATTAGCTTACCAAATGATTATCAATAAAAAATTGCAGAGTGTACCAAAACTTGGTTTCTTTGGTGTTACCAACATCCAACCCGAATGGGGAGAACCTAAAATGAACGATTATATGGTTCAGGGAAATTTGACATACAGCATAGTTAGAGGAATTGACTTGTCAAGCGGTTTTATTTGGAATCCAATTGATGGAATCCGACCATCGGCAGGAGCTATTTTCTCTTATGGCAATCCGAAATTATTAGCGGTTGTAAATCCAAGAGTAGATTTGTCAAAAAATGCAAACTTTGACGCTCTTGCTTTAGTGGAGTACAAGCCTAAAATAAACGAAAAATTAAATTTATACACAAGAATACAAGGACTTTACACACACAATTTAGGACACGATTATCATAGCAGAAGCTACGTAATGCTTCGTGCAGGATTGACTTATAAAGATATTACTTTCGGAGCGGCAGCAAATTTTGATTGGTATGGACCGATGAAAATCAATAAAAATAATTTTGGTGGATTTGTTGCGGTAAACTTGTTCTAAAAAAAAATACTGCACACAACAAAGCCTTGGCGAAATGCGGGGTTAAGTGCAAAGTTGAACTTTTCTGCATATTAAGTCGCCAAAGCCAATTTTATTGGCTTTTATTTTTAAATTAGCAAATAGAAATTGGCTTTGGCTTAGTTCGGTCTGAATTGAACTTTCGCTCAATTCAAGCCCGCACTATCGCCAAGCCTCGAAACGTTAGCTACAATTTTACAGATGAAATACTACAATCTAACATTTTTTGTATTACTTACTTTCTTGAGCTGTAATAAAGTTCAAAAGCAAGAATTTACTATATCTGAAAATTTTACTGAATTGGATAGCGTAACTTCAATAATTAACTATTTTGAAATAAATCCTTCTTGGAATTATATTAATAATAAAATTGGAAATTGTATAGGGGACACAATTGACTCACAATTAAAAATTAGATTTTCCACGACAGGTACATTATTTCAATCTAATAAATTTTTGAATTTGAGTTATAAAGATGGTAAATGGAATGCAATAATTGGTAACAAACCATTATTATTAGGAGAATCAGAATATAGCAAAAAAATTGAACCTCTAATTGGTTGGGAAAAATTTGAAGATTCTCTTATAAAAATTGATATTAGATCTTTGAAAACTTACGACATAGAACAAAAACGTATAGAAGATACTATGCTAGATGGAGAATCGATGGTTATTGAAATAATCACTTCAAATGAATATAAAATATACAGTTTTAATAATCCGAGAAATTTAATTAGTAAATCCAGCGAATCTCATTCATTAAAAAAGTTTAAAAGATTGTATGAATTAATAAACCATAATTTTGAGAATCATTACGAAAAACTGTAGCTAACAAAGCCTTGGCGAAATGCGGGGTTAAGTGCAAAGTTGAACTTTTCTGCATATTAAGTCGCCAAAAGCCAATTTTATTGGCTTTTTAGTTATATTAGCAAATAGAAATTGGCTTTGGCTTAGTTTCGGTCTGAATTGAACTTTCGCTCAATTCAAGCCCGCACTTGCGCCAAGCCTCGAAACGTTATGCCTCACCCTAAAAGACGACACAACAGACAATGACAACAAGGAAAATATTAGGCTATATATTTATTGTGGTTGCAATCATTTTGACACTTGCAATTGTTGGACAGCTTTCTAAATTAATCGGGGCAATATTTGGCGTTTTTAAAATATTCACGGGTGCTTTGGACAGCTATCAAGTAGGAAAAGTTATTGGGACTGCAATTTATTGGTCATTTCATATCGCATTGACAATTACATTGTGGATTTATGGAAGACGGTGGATAAGAGACAACAAAACAGAAATTAAAGACAGCAAAAATTGACAAAAACTCTTCAAATATTATTCATTCTGACACTTGGACTAATTCTTATATTTTGGCTTGGTGACCTATTTATGGGGACTCCTGCTGACGTGAGTGACAGAGCAGTGACAGAAGGTTGGGCTAACGACAGAACAATGTATGAAGCAGAGAAAGTGAAATCAAGACTTTGGACTTTGCTTTATGCTATACCGACAATTATTTTGTTGACAATGACAATTAAGTCCATTAGACAAAAGAATGAACTTAAGTTCTATTGGACATTTTTAATCGGCTTGACAATTTTTCAAATACTACCAGTTGCAGGACTTCTAAGCGACAATGCAAATGACCCTCCATTTATTGTTCCTTTAATCTCGACCTTCTTTTTTATATTCATAAGCGGACAAATATTTTCGGTAATTAGAATTGTAAAACTTACAAAAACGAGACAACCAAAATGACAATTAAACGGACGACAGAAAAAGAAGGGCGAAGGCATAACACGGGTTTTGCGTCAGGCGGGGTGACGTGCAAACTTGGAGCTTTGTGCTTCTATTCAAGTTTAGTGCAGGTTGACAGTTTTGTGTTCCGAAACCCGCCCGAACGCAAAGCCCGGAAACGTTAGCTGCAACCTTGACGAACCACGTAACGAAATAGAAAATGTTTAAAAAAATATTTATTGGCTTTTTAATTTTATGCGGAATTGGACTTGTAATATTTATTGGTTACATATTAATGATTGTTTCTGCTTTTGGCGGTTTTGACAAAGACTATTCAGTTTCTGAACTAAAAGACAATTTTGAGAAAAACAAAACAGAGATTTACGAATTGAAAAGATATTTCAATGAAATTGTTCCAAAGAACAGATTTGTTGAAATTGAATTTAGTGACGACAATACACTAGGAAGATTTGGAATTAAAGCGTTAGACTCTACGGCAGGCGACCCAAACGGACCTATGTTTTTAGAATGGGACTTGAAAATTAATACTCAACGAATGGACAGCATTATAAAGCCAATGGGATGGACTAGAGAAACATTAAAAACTTTAAAAGAGAAGTTGGATAGGGCTAACTGCATTCAAATTGAGAGTGGTGAACCTGCAAAAATTGGCTTTCAACGAAGTGGAATGGGAATGTATTCTTTTAATGTTTTTGACAAGCCAATTCCTGACAGCTTAAAATTAAATTATAATGACAGTTGCACCTATATTCTAGTAAACGACAGACTTGTTTTAGAATATGGAGGAGGTGCGATTGGCAGTCAATGTTTTTACAATATGAAATGAGAAAGGCAGCAGCTAACACGGGTTTTGCGTCAGGCGGGCTGACGTACAAACTTAGAGCATTGTGCTTCTAATAAACTTTAGTAATAAATTGAAGCTTTGTGCTCCGAAACCCGCCCGAACGCAAAGCCCGAAACCGTTAGCGGTCACTTTATTGAAACAAATATAATTAACAGCCTGTCAATAGAATATGAACACTAAAAATATGTTAAACATAGAAATTAGAAGCAAAATTCTTGAATATTCATTAATCATTGAAAAAGCAATTAACGATTTACTCAAGTATAATTTGGGATTATTTGTACCTAATGATAATACTAGACTATTTAGCAACAAGGGACAAATTTCACTTCAAAATAAAATTGATTTATTAAATGACTTTGGAGTTTTAACAAAAGAGGAAAAATTGAATTTTGAACTTTTGATGATAATAAGAAATAAGTTCATGCACGACTTGGAATGTAACTCTTTTCAAACTTTATTTGCTCAACTAGATAATGGGATTGTAAATAGATTCAAAAAACATCTCGATGAAGGAGGACTGATTTCTAAAGAAGGCGATTGCTTAAATGCCTGTATAAATTTAGCTATAAAAAATTTAAAGATTATCGAAAAGAAAATGGAGTTACAGATAATGACTAATCGTAAAAAAGTTGAACTATTCGAAATACAAAATAAACAAATAGACTATTATTCTGATTTCACTTATGAGTTATTAAAAGGTATAACAAACGTAATTACAAAGACACGGTCAAATAACCCAGAGGTTGTTAGTTTTAAAAATGAATTACTGAAAATATTGGAAGAATCATCTCAAAAACTTGACTCTGAAACTCAAACAAATATTTATGAGAATTTTTTAAATTCTGAAGTCGATTTAAACTCAATTTTCGGAATTAGGAAACAAAATGAAAATTAAAAAAGCGAACCGCTAACAAACAAATTGGCAATAGAGCCGATGAAGTGCATCAATTGGGCTTTTGTGCAAGGTTGAAGAGCAGTAATTCTATTCAACATTTGTGCTAAAAGCGGCTCCATCGCCAATTTGCAACCCGTTAGCGGTAATTTTACCAAACAGAATGTTGAACATAAAAAAATATAATCCGATGAAGCTATAAGTAACTGTCCAAAATATATAAACTTAAACCTTTTCATTGCTTTCAAAAAGTAATGGAAT
>JBAYPE010000050.1:0-7962 GCA_041677865.1 Flavobacteriaceae bacterium | reverse complement strand
ATTCAGGAAATTTACAAAGAGCTATCCGATGCGATTTATCACATCGAGCGAAACGGAAATGCAAAGTTGATTCTAACCGATTTATCTATAAAGCTGACACGTTTAATTCATAAAAAATAGAAAGAGAAATGCAGATAAAAATGAAAAACCTTTATTTACTTATTATTTCTATAATTTTATTCTCTTGTCAGGATAAAGATGCCGTTCGTAGAGAAGAAGCCCAAAAAGCTGAAATCAAACGAGAAGAACTCTTTCAACAAATCAGCAAAAACTGGAAGTTTAAAGCAGCCGATTTTAATGAAGAATCGTATAATATTGTTCAGGATTGGGCAGAATGGAATGTTTTTTATAACGAACTCTTACAAAAACCCCAAACCGACATCGGAGCTTTTCAGAGAAAGGCAAATACACTTGTAAAGCAGGTCGAGGCTCTGCACAGCACGGTTCCCGATGTTTTTAATATAACGCAAATTCAAAGCAGAATTTTGGTTTTAGACACCAAACTGAAAATGCTAAAAACTTATATTAATCTTGATGACATTCCTTCGGAAGATGTGATAAAGACTGTTCAGGAAATCAACATAGAGGTGGAATCGGTTGTAAGTCGAATGAAAACGATTTTGGACAAACAAAAAATTCAAAGAGAAGAAGGAGAGTTAGAAATGTTACAAGCCCTTGACTCACTCCGAACCGAAAAATAAGAAGGGTTTTTATTTACTTTTTTCATCGTTTTCGTGCAGTAAAATCCAGTCGTGGTGCTTAAAGTGATTCCATTTTTCAGCAGCTAAATCTACGGATTCGTCAGTAAATTTTTTATAAGGATGTCCATTTATGGAAACCATTGCCTCTGCATATACAGCTACTTCTATTCCTTGTTCTGCATATTCTTTTTTAATGTGTTGTGCCATTTGCCAAATTCCGTCTGCGTAGGAAGAAGCAAACCTAAGTTGCTTTCCTTTTATCTTATTGCTTAGTTTGTAGTTGGTCTTTTCTCCTGTGGTTTTGTCTTCGACTGTAAAATTCACATATCCGCTTCGAGAACGGAGCATCATTCTCCAACTCAAACGGTGTCCTTCATCAGTCCAAAGCACATTTCCTTTGATAAAGTTATGTCGCACGGGCAGAATCATCTGAATAACAAAAAATGGAACAAAGAAATACTTTATAAAACCTTGATTTTCATAAGAATTGCTCTTTTCCTCAAAAACGGGTTTTTTCTTCAGAAAAATTCTCCTTATGGTTTCCGGTTCGTAAAAGAAAACCGCAAAACTCAAGGCAAAATAAGGGAAGATTCCTATTTGTAGTACAGCAGAATTAAACAAATGGAAGACAAGAGAAGCTATTAGAGCTAAATTTCGGGTTCGTTTCCACAAAAGCATCGGAATTACTAACCCGTCAAAGATAATTCCCGTATAAGCAATGAAAACATGAAACCATTTTTCGGAGAAAACCTTTCCTACAATAGGATAATGAGCTCTGTTTTCAAACAATAATCCTGTAAAAGTTCCGTCAAGCCAATCAGGATAAAATTTGTGCAGTGTAGCATAAAAATAGACAATTGCCATTTGCAAAATCATTACCCAACTGCACCAAACAGGCATTGAAAGAGATTTCGTTTGAGGGTTTTGTCGTACATCAACCGAAGCATAACGGTTGGCAGGCAAAAAAAGCATTATCAAACAAACCAGAATCAGCAGATAATAATGATTGTTGTAAGCCGTTTTTTGCATCAAATACACTCCTGTCCACATCAGGGCAAAAGCTGCTACACTCCATTTATACTTATACCCAAACATAATCAAAAGCCCGAAAACACCCATAAGAGCGTAATAATAATACATTCCGTTTCCCTCTAACGGAACAAGCCATTCAAACCCGATATGCTGAAAATGAAGTTCCGGCTCAATAAAAACATTGCGAATCCACCCTGTAATCATCGAACCGAAAGATTCCGCAGCCAAAAGAAGCCCGAAGAAAATTCGGAAAACAATTAGCGGAGAATTATCAATTTTTTTGTAAGGATTGATTTTCATTTTTATTTGCAATTCCAACCATTTATTATCAAAAATACTAAAATTGTACCGAATAAGCTGTACTTATAAAAACAAAATCCGTTTTCACTTTACTTTAGGAAAACGGATTTTAGGGTTGGAGAATAATTTCTACAATAGCTGAAAAATCATCTTTCTCACTAATCTATCCTTGTCAAAATATATTCTCCTCAACCATCACTTACAGCCACTACTCTATCCTTACAAGCTCAACTCTGTTAGGAACACTATACAAAGGAGTTACTCCCGGTATATAATTAGTTGGTTCATTTATGTTTGTCCTTATTAACGAAGTATGATTTTCAAAAAGCTCAAAATAGATTTTTTCAGGTTGTCCTGCTGTTGTTTCTAATTTTGTTATTTTACAATGAGATACCAATACATTAGTTGTAAAATCTGTAAATGAACCATTAAGATAGTTATCACTGTCAAATCCTGTAAAATATCCAAATTCATTTGAAAACATAGTAGTTGGCACTAATTCCAAATTATTATAAATGATAGTGCCGTTACTATGCTGTAGTTTATAAGTGAGCACAAGAGCATCAAAATAAAAATAAGTAATATCACTGTAAGACTGTCCTAAGAAAACCTGATTCACTCGTTGTAACTTAATAGTAAAAATTTTATCGTTTCCTTCGTACGTCCAAGTACCTATATAAGGGTTTAGCTGGTTTTGAAAGTCCTTAATATAATCTCCGGATTCAGGACTGTAAGTTGATAATCTTTTTTGTGAATAAGAAAGTGTCCGTATTACAGGTGGTTGTTGAGTGTAACTATATATCGAAGCAAATAGCAGTAAAATTAATATCAATTTTGTTTTCATAATCTTTTATTTTAGCATTTTTTCGTTTTCTTTACATTATTGTTGTCCAGCTCGTGCTTTGTCCAGTTCTTGAAGTTATTGTCACAACTGTAAAACTCAAAACCGGGATTTTTAATTGCCTGGTTAGAATTTTGTTTGAAAAACTTTAAGAAGCCTTCTATCTGGTTGTTTACAGAATCTTCTTTTTTTACGTAAAAGTCCTTAAACGACCATTCAGCAGTTTTCCAATTATATGTTAGAGCATTAACCATAGCTATAAATTTGTTTTTGTTAGTAATCTTTAAAGCAAATGTCCCTTTGGCACTGGTTACCATAAGCGTATAAGAGCTTACGGGAGCAGTTGAGTTTTGAATAATTTGTGCAAACCCTACTAAATCAGATAAAGAAAAAACTGCAAAATTCTCTTTGGTCGGGTCATCCAAATGGCAGTGTATAAAACCAGTCTGGTCATCTCGGGAAGTATCCAAAGGAATTTCTATCATACTTCCTCCTTCAACATTTTCATCTCCCTGATACTCCTGTGAAAATTTCGGGTCTCCCGAATAAGTTATATACCCTGATTCTACGTTTTGAGTTCCTGCCTTTCCTTTTAGTTCTTCTAATTTATCTTTGTAATCCTCATCAAGAGATTTATTTTTTAAATCCAGACAATTATCTTTGAATGGACTACCTTTGTCCATTCCTACAGGAGAGGTGATAACAAACGGGTTCTCAGGGTTACCCGGGCCGGTACCCCCGCCATTTCCCGGATTTGCACCAATATCTCCGTTGAATGTTCCACCGCCGCCTCCACCACCAGTACAATTCGTATATGTGTATTTTATTGACTTTGGACCTTCACCACCTACATCTTCACACGTACAATTCTGACCCGGTAAATGCCCTACGCAAGAACAGGGAACTTCTATCACAACTGTCAACTCCGTACAATCTATATTACCCGTAGCTTCAAGCTCTAACTCCTCTGCCACAAAGCTGCCCTGAAAAGGCACTTCCATCTCAAGTTCGTACTGTTCTAACCATTCTTCATTGGGGTTGTATGAGAATATATAAGCCCGTTCTACGCCTTCGTCCTGAGTAACAACAAGGTTCTCAAAATACCCGTAGCTCTCAGCCCTGTGTATTTTAAAGGTGTATGAAACATAGTCGTATTCCTCCATTCTGATTTCCTTTACAGATTCTTCCTCAATTTCAAAATCATACCTGCCTAAATCTATTTCCTTGCCGTTCAATTTTCCCGAATGATTTCCAAACCTGTGCTTTAGCCCTAATTTTTCAATAATTCCTGAAAATTCGGGAGAGCTGCCCAGCTCCGGAACCGATGTGTTTTTGAAATAAAATCCGTTTATCCGGTATTCATCCGATACAAAAGTGTTGTCCTGGTTGGTGTCTGTATCAAAATCATCCTTACGGCAGCCAAACAGTACCAAAAATACTAAAATTGTACCGAAAAACAATTTCTTTGTAAATTTTTGCTTCATACGTTTGCGATTTAGGGTTAATAGAAAAGTCAAAAGTTTCACAAGATATTTTTTAACGGAACAAAGATTATATGTTTTAGATTAATTATTAAAAAGTTTTACAGGAAAAACATAAGTTTTAAAAATAAAATAATTACTTTTGTGTGTTTTTAAAAAGTTTTTCTTATGAAACAGGTCGTTGAGCGTATTAAATCTATACGAAAGGAAAAGGGTTATTCTCACGAATATATGGGAACTATGCTTGACATATCGCAGGTTGCCTACTCAAATATTGAAAAGCAGGAAACCAAGCTTACAGTCGAAAGGCTTTTTCAGATAGCCGAAATATTAGAAACTCCTGTTTCAGATTTATTAGAAGCAAGTCCGAATAATGTATATAATCAAACTTATAATCACGATAATGTAACATTAATTGCACATCAGGAAGTGGAAAATCTATTTCAAGACAACAAAGACAAAACCGAAAAGATTGAGGAACTCTATATGGCTTTGCTTAAAGAAAAAGACGAAACCATAACTGTGCTGAAAAGTATTGTCGCGAGAAAAGTGTAATTTTAACTTTTATTAATTTTAAAAAACTCCAAAGTAGTTTGCTTATCTTTTTGTAGTTGACTTTTCAACTCTTCGACTGAAGCAAATTTTTGTTCATCTCGTATTTTTTCCAAGAAAGAAACCTGAACGGATTTTCCGTAAATATCACGGTCAAATCCCAAAATATTTACCTCGATGGTTTGGTGTGTGCCGCTTACGGTCGGGTTAGTACCGATATTCATCATTCCGTTGAGTTTTTTATTTTCTATCAGCACTTCAACGATATAAACTCCCGTTTTCGGGATAAGTTTGTATTCTTCCGAAACCTTTAGGTTGGCTGTGGGGAAACCGATGGTTCTTCCGAGTTTTTTTCCTTCAATTACCGTAGCATTAAAGAAGTAATTATAGCCTAAATACGAATTTGCCAAAACAATTTCGCCTTGTTCGAGAGCCTTACGGATTTTTGTCGAGCTTACTGAAACTTCATCAATTTCCTGAGCGGAAATTTGTTCTACTTCAAAGTGGTATTTTTCTCCGAAAACAATTAAATCATCTATTCCGGCTGTTCTGTTTTTTCCAAATCGGTGGTCGTACCCGATAATTATTTTCTTTAAATTGAGTTTTTCTACCAAAATCTGTTGCACAAATTCTTCTGCCGAAAGTTCCGAAAATGCTTTGTCAAATGGATGAATAATCAGAGCATTCAGTCCCATACTTTCGAGAAGACGAATTTTTTCGTCAATGGTGTTTAGGAGTTTGATGTCTGAATTCTGATTTAAAATCATTCTCGGATGCGGAAAAAAAGTAAGAATTACGGATTTCAATCCTTCTTTTTCTGCACTTTTGATAAGACGTTCAACGATTTTTCTGTGTCCGATATGCACTCCGTCAAAAGTACCAATAGTCAGCACGACAGGTTTTTCTGATTTGTAAGAAGATATGTTACTAAAAACTTTCAAAATGTTTTTTTTGATAAGTGCAAAAGTATGATTTTTTGGTGTGATGTGTGTAGTAAACTTACAGTTTGTAGTGATTCATCAGCATTTTTTCGTACATTTTATCAGGCAGGATTCGCTTTAGGACGATGGAGAATTTCTGCAAGGGCATTCCGACTTTGTAGTGAATTTTCGGTTTTTCGGTATTTATGATTTTATGCACAACCTTTGCCATTTCAATCGGGTTGCTCCCTGAATCTACGTGAGAGTTCATCAGCTCTAAAGTTTTTCCGTATGATTGCTCATAATCCGAGCCTTTGATAAGCGGAGCGTGGTATCGTCCTTGTGCAATATTGGTGGCAAAGTCTCCCGGAGCTGCATTGGTAATTTCAATTCCGAATTGTTTCACTTCCATTCGCAAGGCTTCGGTTATGAGTTCTAAAGCACCTTTTGAGGCAGAATAAACGCTTCGGTACGGTAATCCCATATATCCTGCTATGGAAGTGATGTTGATGACAAGTCCTGATTTTTGTTTTCGCATTTGAGGCAAAACAGCTTTTATAATCTCAATGGGACCGAACAAATTCGTTTCAAAGTTTCGTTTTATTTCGCTTATTGGAATTTCTTCTAAAGCTCCTGTAATTCCTGTTCCGGCATTGTTGATAAGCACATCAATTCTGTTTTCTTTTTCCAATAGTTGATTTACAGCTTTTTGTATAGAATCAGAATCGGTTACATCAAGAGCGAGTAAATTTATTTTAGAATCAGGATATTTGTCAGGATTTCGGCTTGTTCCGTAAACAGAGTAATTTTTAGCCTGCAAATATTCTGCGATGGCTTTTCCGATGCCCGATGAAGCTCCTGTTATAAAAACGACTTTTTTCGACATAAGTTAGAGTTATACTTTTTTTTCAAAAGTAGTGAATTTACGGTAAAACTAGTTTAAAATTATCTGGTAAAGCTTTTCATCAGGCTGCAGACCTTTATCTATACGAATAATAAATTATGAAGACTTTAATAAGTCGTTTTAAAATACTGCCTTGGGGTTTTCGTAACTTTGCACTCGCAAAAAACAGATGATGGATAAAGCTGAGGTTAAAAAATATGTTTCTTCCGCAAGACATAAATACTATTTGTTCAGTAGGATTCTGCTTATTGCATTAATTCCTTTTTCGGCAAAAGCTCAACAAATTGAAGTTGATAACAGCTATACTCCTCAACAATTGGCCGATATTTTTATTGGAGTGGCTAATTCAGGTTGTATTGAAATTTCTAACGTAAGTATGTCCAATTATCACGATTTTGACAACGGTGAGATGAGTTACGGATATTTTACAAAATCAGACAGTAATTTTGATATTGATCAAGGAATATTGCTTACCACGGGAAAAGCTCGTTCGGCTGTCGGACCTAATGACACGTTGCTAAGTGAAGGTCCTTCGGGAAACAGTTGGTTAGGAGATTTAGATTTAGAACAGGTTTTAGGAATAAACAACACGACCAATGCAACTGTTTTGGAATTTGATTTTATTGCTTATACAACCAACATTAGCTTTGAATATCTTTTTGCTTCCGAGCAGTATCTTACAAGCGGAACCTCAAACCAATGTAATTACACAGACGGCTTTGCTTTTCTGATTAAAAAAGTCGATTCAGACGAGGGTTACGAAAATCTGGCTGTAGTACCGAACACGAATACTCCCGTAGCGGTAAATACGGTAAGAGGAGAAGGAGGTTTGTGTCCGCCTGTTAATTCGCAATATTTTGGCTCGTATAACGATTATGACCACTCCATTAATTACAACGGACAAACTGTTGTAATGACTGCCGAGACTCAAATAGAATTTGGAGAGTTGTATCACATAAAACTCGTAATCGCAGATCAAGGGAATAATCTGTACGACTCTGCTGTTTTCCTGAAAGCGGGGAGTTTTGGAAACGGTACAAAAGACTTAGGAAAAGACCGACTTGTTTCTACAGGAAATCCGGTTTGTGAAGGAGAAACATTTGTGATAGATGCAACTACCGAAGGGGCAACTACGTATCAATGGTACAAGGATGGAGTTATCATAAGCGGAGAGGAAAACTCTATTTATGAAGTTACAGAAACGGGAAATTATGAGGTAGAGATTGGTTTT
>JBAYPE010000049.1:0-9070 GCA_041677865.1 Flavobacteriaceae bacterium | reverse complement strand
GAATGTAAGTCAGTCAAGAAAGTAAAAGTTAGAAATATTAACTTAAGTTCAATAGAAATAAATTAAAAAGCACTAGGCGGTAACAGGCGTTTGGCTCAATGGCGGGTGAAGTGGTTAATTGAAAATTCTACCTCGCATCAACTTTTGTGGTGTATTGACAGTTTTGTGCTCCGAAATCCGCCACTGCGCCAAGCGCCAAAACGTTGTACGACATTTTAAAAAACCGTTATGAAAAGAATATTTCAACTTTTTATTTTGATTTTTATCCTTCACAGTTGTGATAATAAATTTGATAATGTTATTGATAATTCTTCATATAAAATTCATTACAATAATAATTGGAGCGTAGAAAAAAGTGAAATTGATAATGTAGAGTTTTACTTAATTGGTAATGACTCATTAAATAAATTCTGTAATATTAATTTAAACATTCAAAATTATACTGAAAATCAAGACTTCAAAACTTTTATTGAAAAATCTGAAAAGCAACTTACTAAAAACGAAAAATTAGTATCCTCGAAATATAAATCTGGTTATAAATTGAATTATCAGGAGATGATTTTTGAAAAAGATTATGGAGAATTTTCAGTATTGTATTTACAGCGTTTTATTTTGAAAGATTTAAAAGTTTATGTACTTACTTGTACCTGTGAAAAGGATTACTTCGATGAAAATATAAACGATGTGAATAATATATTTGATACTTTCACAATAAAATAAAAAACGTCGTACAACAAAGCCTTGGCGAAATGCGGGATTAAGTGTAAAGTTGAACTTTTGTGCTTATTCAGTCGCCAAAAGCCAATTTTATTGGCTTTTATTTTTAAATTAGCAAATAGAAATTGGCTTTGGCTTAGTTTCGGTCTGAATTGAACTTTCGCTCAATTCAAGCCCGCACTTGCGCCAAGCCTCGAAACGTTAGCGGTCAGCTTATAGAACGACACCGAACAAAAGAAAGTCTTGACAAAATGAAAACATTTATAGAAACAGAACGACTAATTTTAAGAGAATTAGAATATACAGACGAAAATGACCTTTTTGAAATGGATTCTGACCCAGAAGTTCATTTGTTTATCGAAAACAATCCTGTGAAATCAATTGACGAAATAACAAAAGCCATTGAAATGCTTAAAAAGCAATACAAGGAAAATGGAATTGCTCGTTGGGCTGTTGTTGACAAATTGACAAATGAATGTGTTGGTTGGTCGGGACTAAAATACTTTAACCAGCCATTAAACAATCACAATGATTTTTACGAACTTGGATACAGATTTAAGAAAAAACATTGGGGAAAAGGTTTTGCGACTGAATCTTCAATCGCAATATTAGACTATGGATTTAAGAACTTAAACATTGACAAAGTTTTTGCAATAACAGACCCTAAAAACGTAAATTCAAAAAATGTTTTGACTAAATTGGGTTTTGACTTTAAAGAAATTTTCGATTATCAAGGAGACTTAACAGACTGGTTTGAATTAGAAAAAACAACTTGGGAGAACAAAAAGCCGAACCGCTAACAAGGTATTGGCGTAATGGCGGGTGAAGTGCTTCGATTGAACATTTGTGCAAGGTTCAAGTTTTGTGCTTCGATTGAACTTTTGTGCTAAAATTCCGCCACTACGCCAATACCCAAAACGTTAGCAGCTATTATAAAACCGACATTCACAAACAATGACAATAGACGAATTAAAAGAACTTCTTGACGAATTTTTAAATAGATGGACAATTGAAAATGTTCAAAATTTAACACTACAAGAATATGTTGGACTTGGAAACAAGGACACATTTTGTCAATGGGTTGAGACAAAAACAAGAATGTTGGGTAGTATAAAAGGTATGACATCTATAAAGTTTGGAATTTATGAGCGTAAAGACCCAATAAAAAAGCCAAAAAACTACAAAAATGACAATCAATATTCTTGGTTACAAGGTTATGGAGAAAGTAGAAAAATAGCTTTTGAGAATACTAAAAGTGATATAATTAAAATCATAAAACTTTCGGAAATTGGAAAATTTTCAGAAATCGACAATATACTTTTACCCGATTTGTTTAAGTGGAAAGTTGCATTTTTATACTCAAATGAAAGACTAATACCTATTTACAAGCGAGATGTTCTATTCAAAATTGCAAACCATTTTGGTTTAAATACAGACCGACATACAAGAATTTCTGAAATTCAAAATGTAATGATGTTAAATAAGCCTGCTCATTTAGATGTGTATGCTTTTATGTGGCAACTTTTTGACCAATTTGGTAATAATGAAGATAAAAAAGAAATTGTTGGAACGAAAGGACGAAAAAGACAAAGACGCACAACAAGACAAGCAACAAGTGGAAGAAACACAGCTCCACAAATTAGAACCGTGACACGTTCATATATTGCTGAACAAAAACACAATAAAATTCAAGAAGCGTTAGTAGAAATACTTTCAAAAAAATACGGAAAAGACAATGTTGTACTTGAAGAAAATTATGTTGATATAAAACTAATTCAACCAAATTTTATAAACTTTTATGAAGTCAAATCATCGTCTTATGCTTCTGAATGTATTAAGGAAGCGTTAGGACAAATATTACTTTATTCCTTAAACGACACTGACAAAAGACCCAAAAACCATATTGTAGTTGGACAATATCCGACAACCGAAAATGACAAGAAATATATTGACTTTATAAAACAGAACTTAAAACTTGAATTTGATTATTTGAACGTAGAAATAGAATAATAACAGCTGCTAACATCGCATTGGCAAAATGGCGGGTTTACGGCTAAGTTGAACGTTTCTGCATATTTAGCCGCCGAATGTGTTTCACATTCAGCTTTTTTTAACTAATTTAGCTTCTGTGAAAACACATCGGCTACGTTACTTCTAAATTGAACTTGTCGTCCAATTTATCCGCCACTTCGCCAATGCGTTTTCCGTTGGCTGCAACCCTAAAAGACGACAATAATGGGATTACAAACAAGTGTATCAATAGCATATAAGGACATATTTCCAGACTTTGACCAAGTCAATGTAACCAATTTGATTGCCGACATTCCGACAAGAAATTCACTTGAAATATTAGGCTACTTTTTAGCACAATTGCACACAATTGAAAGAGACCCAACAAAACAGATAGAATTTTTAAAAATGTGGACAGGCAGACTGCCAAATGAAGTCCATAAAGAACTCTATGCTTTTATTTCAAGAGTTTCAAGTCAACCAAACGCAGATTATAATTTTCTAAATAATGTATCTGCATTGTTGCTTATTGAGCATTTAATAGAAAACAGAAATGAACTTGAACCCGTAAAGGATTTAACCCCACAACAAGAACTCAATCTTTTTAAAGCATACCTTTATTTTACTCAAATATGGACAGACAGACAACTTAGTGTTTTAAGCGGTAAAAAAGTTAATACCGAAAAAGACCTTATAGAGCTTTTATTACCTGTTCAATTACCATATCAAGAAGTCCTAGAGTTCAAAGACTTTAGATTACAGTTTTTAAAAGCAGTTTATTTCTTCAAGTTTTGTGAGCAAAACCCACAGTTCTCTAACTACCTAGATATTTTTCTTAAAGAGTATAATTTAAAATCTTGGCACATTTACTTAGTAAACTTGCTATCAATATATGTTAGAAAATTTGAAAGGCTAAAAACTCCTTCAGTTATAAATGTTCCTGATGAGTTCCCAGATATTATTGGATTTCTAGAAACATTGTGTATTGAACCAAATGACTTCAAAATTTCTGACGACTTTTTATCACTACGAAACAAGCCCGTTTACCGCCTTTCAAAAAACGATTTTGTTTTCCTCAATTTGAATTTTCTAGTTGACAAGATTTATCAAGGTATTCAATTTGACTTCGCAAAAATTCTAGTTAAATACTCAGCAACATATAATGGCAAAATCATTAAATCTCCAGTCGCCTTTATGTCCATATTTGGTGACGAGTTTTCAGAGAGTGGTTTGTTTTACAGCGTTATGGATTACGTTTTTGAAAAATCAAATTATGTAAGATTTAATGGGCAAACTATGAAAGGTATTCTAGGTGACGGAGAGCCTGATTACTATATAAGAGACAAAGCGAAAGTTTACATTTTCGAGTTCAAAAACGTTTATATAAATGCACAAACAAAACATTCATATGACTATACTAAAATAGAAGAAGAAATTTTTAAAAAATTGGTGGTCAATGAAAAAGGTGATGCAAAAGGAGTAACACAGCTAGTAAATACTATTGAGAAAATAAGGAATGATGAGTTTAAGAAATTTGACAACTACGACTTTAACTCCGTAAGAATATATCCTGTAATAGTATATGTTGACTTTTCTTTCAACATTGCAGGAATTAATCACATTCTAAACAAGGAATTTCGCAAACAGCTTGTAGACAGAAAAATATCTAGAACAGATTACATAAAAGACCTTGTCTTAATTGACTTAGACAGTTTCATAAAGTTTCAAGATTTATTCAGAAATAAGTCTTTGAAGATTAACAATTGCTTAAACGAATTTTACGACTATGTCAGAAACCCAAAAGACATTTTCAATAGGGTATCAACTTTTAATATGTTCATTCATAAAAAGACAAGGAAAATGAACTACGATACCCCGAAAATGCTATTTGAAGAAGTAATGAAACTACTCCCGAAGGACGAAGAATTAAACATAGAAAAAATATGAAGACAAGAAGGGCAGCAGCCAACAGGCGTTTGGCTCAATGGCGGGTGACGTGGTTATTTGAACATTCTACCTTGCATCAACTTTTGTGGTGTATTGACAGTTTTGTGCTCCGAAATCCGCCACTGCGCCAAGCGCCAAAACGTTATGTGTCACCCTACGAATGACCGTGCATAAACAGAACAAAAGAAAAAATGAATGTATTTTCTTATCATCTTGTAAAACTATCTTTTATTTCTGCACTTAGAATAATGTTTTTACCAATTAAATCAAAACAAGTAAATGGATTGATTTATGCAGAAACGATGTCCGCAATGGTATTAGGTTCGTCAATCTATTCCAAATCCCGATTTTTTAACAGAGAAATTGTGGTTTTCGCTCAATGGGAAAATGAAAAGTATCTCGATGAATTTTTACAATTCAACCCAAAAGGAAAACAAATAGCAAAAGGTTGGCATATTCGATTGGAATATTTACGACAATGGGGGAAAATTTCGGGGTTTCAAATCCCCAATCACGAAACGGAATTGGAAAATGAAAATAATCCAGTAGTTGCCGTTACAATCGCTCGAATGAAATACACGCAAATTCCGAGATTTCTTCGTTGGGGAAGACCTGTTGAAAAACAAGTTCGGGACGATAACGGAACAACTTTGTCTTTGGCTTCTATTCGATACCCAAATATCATCTCAACTTTTTCGATTTGGAAAACACAAAAAGCAATGACCGATATGGTTCGTGGACACAGCAAAACTCCGCAACCCAAACGACATATCAATGCGATGAAAGAACGTGATAGAAAAGATTTCCATTTTGAGTTTACCACATTGCGTTTCAGACCACTTGCAGAATATGGAGAATGGAATGACCAAAAAAAATATATCCCAACTCAAACTGAACCAATATGAATTTAGCAGATACAATGCAAAAATTTCAGGATTGGTTTACGCAACAATGGGTTATTATTTGTGGAAGAAAAATCAATCCGTCTGAAAACACGTGGTTGTTTGGTACTTTTGGAGAAGTAAACGGAATTGGAGAAAAATTCATTCATCAATTAGCCGAAAAGGAAGATTTAACCATAATAAGAAAATCCAATTCCAAAGGATTGTTAGATTCCATTTTGAGTTTGAATTTATCAGAAAATGAAATTAAAAAACTACCGAAAAATGTTATTGATTTTTACGAAAAAACGTCTGAATATAAACTGCAATTAAATGTAAAATGGAATCCGATATTTAAGATATTTGGTTATGTCGTGAATAGATTGTTCAGTCAGCGAATTAATCAACTCAATATTCCGACAAACAACATTCAATCCTCTGAAAATCTGACCAGCGAAATCATTGAATTAGTTGCAAAAAACACCAACGAAGTAAAATACACGATTTGGTTGCGAAAATTTCAATCAACAGGAAAAGTTATTTATTCGGGAATTTATACAACTTGTTTGCTACCCTCAGGAATTACTTGCGTAAAAGCCATTTTTCCGTTGCCAAAAGGAAATGCAACGGTTATTTTGAAACCTTCTGTCGGAGAAAAAAACGAACTGATTTTAGATTCATCGGGAAATAAATTTGGGGATGCCGGTTTTTATTTTTTACTGAACGATTCCAAAGGGAATTGTTGGAGCAAATACATCAAATCCTTTACGGACAAACTTATAGTAAGTGATGAAAATGAAAAACTAAAAGCAAAACAAACGCTCAAATTATGGCATCTTAAAGTTGCAAGATTTGAATACGAGATGAAAAAATAAATAACATAAACCAAACAAAAAATAAGGGCGAACACATAACAAGGGTTTGGCGTCAGGCGGGGTTTACGTTCCCGTTCGATAGTTTTTCGTAAATTTGGGCTTTGTCGCTCGGTCGGAATTTTAGTGCCGAAATCCCCGCCCGAACGCCAAGCCCCGAAACGTTGGTGGCAAGCCTAAAAACGATTTTGGTAGAAAGAAAAATTCTGACTTAAAAAAAATAAAACCTAAATTGAAAAATCACGGTCGACTTAAACGCAACTCGGCAAATTTAAAAATGAGAAAATAATTGAACTTAAAAAAACCAACAGCGGACTTAAACGCAGTTTTGCGAACTGATTTTTTAAACCGAAAAATTTTGCTTTTCTGCAACGGTCGACTTAAAAACAGAATGGAAAATGCGGAAAAACAAATCATAATTTTGAGAAATACTCTATGAAAAATATAAAATCAATATTGGTCATTTTAAGCTGTGCCACTTTTTTAGTTTCTTGTGAAAAAGAAGAAAACGAAAATCCTGATTTTTATAATACTGACTATAGAATTGGATTGTGGGTTAGCCCTGACAAAAAAGACACATTGAAATTTGTCAATTCATCAAAAGTAATAAGAAAAGGATTTTATTATGAACACGAGGAATACTCGTATAAAATAGAAAACAATATTCTGTTTCTTAGTATTCCCGGAACTGAATCTGAATCTCAAACTCAACATCCAATTTTAGAAGTTAAAAAAGACAAAGTCGTTTTAGACAATATGTACATTACAACAGGATTTTTAGACAATTCAGGAACTTTTATAAAACAATAAAACCAACGGACTTAAACGCAATTTTGCAAACGGAGTTTTTTAACCCGAAAATTTTTGCTCGTCCCCTACGGTCAACTTAAACGCAGAACGAAAAAACAATAGCAGGTTAATAAAACAACCGGGAAGGCCAGCCACCAACAGCGGCTATACGCCAGGCGGGAAATCGTTCTTCGGTTGACAAATTACGGATACGGGAAATGAGCGTTTCCAAAAGAACAATTCCGGGTAAAAGCCCCGCCCGGCGCATAGCCGCGGAACGTTATAGGCTATGTTAGACGACCACTCAACACGACAGCTTGTAAAGTCCACGGTGGACTGTCCACTAAGCGACATTTACGCACGGACAACATTAATTTGTAACGTGGTGACTTTTTTCAAAATTCATGTGGGTGGACAGTCCTTCGTTGACTTTTGGAAAAAAATATCACGACTGACGATCACCTAACAAGACCAAATAAGGTATCACTAAAAGATATGGCGACAGATAAAACTCATAACTATAAAGCGACAATCAAATGGACAGGTAATAAAGGTTCAGGGACAAGTAATTACCAAGACTATGACAGAGAACACATAATTAGTATTGACAACAAGAATAACATTTTTGGTACTTCAGACCCTGCTTTTCGTGGCGACAAGACTAAGCATAATCCAGAAGACTTATTGGTGTCTTCACTTTCTGCTTGTCATATGCTTTGGTATTTGCATTTATGTTCGCAAGCTGGTGTAGTTGTAACCGACTATATTGACAATGCAACAGGAATAATGAAAGAAGCGGAAAACGGTGGCGGACACTTTACAGAAGTAACTTTAAATCCAATAGTAACAGTTACCGAACAGACAATGATAGACAAAGCCAATGAACTTCATATAAAGGCTAACGAACTTTGCTTTATTGCTAATTCGGTTAATTTTCCAGTGTTTCACAGACCGACAACAAAGACAAAATAATGGACGGAGAAGAAAGAAACACAGCCTATAACACGGGTTTTGCGTCAGGCGGGGTGACGTGCAAACTTGGAGCTTTGTGCTTCTATTTAAGTTCAGTGCTGGTTGATAGTTTTGTGCTCCGAAACCCGCCCGAACGCAAAGCCCGAAAACGTTAGCTGTGATATTATGACGAAACTCACAACCAGAAACGAAATCGTTAAGACAAAGAGAATTATCAGCTCTGAACTAGCTAAAATGCAGAAAGCATTTTACGATGAAGAAATGCTGCAGTATTATAAGGACGATAATGAAGAGCATTTATATTGGGAAAAGTTTGACTGTATTAAGAATGAAGAAACAGACTATTCGACTTTCCATAAAATTATTGGTTTAGACCATTCAGACATTGACACTTTTACAAATAAGTTAACCGAAAAGCTGACCGAGTTGCTTAAGACAGTAAATGTGACCGAATTCATTATAATTTCTCACCTGAAACTTGACTTCTTCGGTAACAGAGACAACAACTTTAAGCCATTAAAGAAAGCATATAATAAACTTGAAAAAATTGTTGGCGACAACACTTTTAATGAAGCATTTGAAATTAACATTGACGGTTTAGAAGACTTTATTGAAATTCTCTTTTGGACAACTCGTTGCGACCCAAGTATTGCAGAATTTGTTTTTGTCTTTGACAAAGACGAACAAATACAATTCCATTTATGTAAATACGGAAATCTGCATTTAACAGAATACAATAATGAACGACTAACAGAAGAGAAACTGAAAAAGCTTGGTTGGATAATTATTAATGGACAAGAATATGACAATTTTACAACTGACGGAAAAATTAAAGGAAGACAATTAAAACTATAAACAAATACCACAGCTAACAAGGTATTG
>JBAYPE010000048.1:0-9805 GCA_041677865.1 Flavobacteriaceae bacterium | reverse complement strand
GTACTTTCAACGGACAGCCTTTACCAAGCACAGATTACTGGTTCAAAGTAATGTACACCGAAAACAAAACAAGAAAAGAATTTAAAGCACATTTCTCGTTGAAGAGATAAAGTAGAATTTTGAAAAATATCCTGAAAGTGATACAGGATTAAACAAATAAAAATAAATTGGAAAGCAGTGCAAAAACATTTTGCACTGCTTTTTCTTTTGTAGAAATTAATTTTGTAAAGAATTAAGTTAAGATTTTGGAGTGTATTGTTTTCAGAAAAAGAAACTATAATTAGATTCAAAGGAGTTCATTTTTTGCTTTGACTATAAATTATTTTACTATCTTTATTCGAAATTTTGTGAATATGAAAAAGATAGTTTTAGGCTTAACAATAATAATTTTTATTTTCCTTTCAGCTTGTAGTACGGACGATAGTACAGCTATTCCGAGAGATTTGAAATTAAATTATTTTGTTTGGAATGGGCTTAATAATTATTATTTATGGCAAGAAGATGTGCCTAACTTGGCAGATGACAGATTTGTTGATCAAAATCAGTTGAACGGTTTTTTGAGGGGATATCCAAATCCTGCCGACTTGTTTAATTCTTTACTTTACCAAAAGGGAACTGTGGATAGGTTTAGTGTGATTTATAGTGACTATACGGTTTTAGAGCAAGTATTAACAGGAAATAACAAAAACAACGGAGTTGATTTCGGGTTACTTAAAAAATCAACAAATTCAGACCAAGTAATAGGGTGGGTTCGCTATATACTTCCGAATTCTGATGCTTCTAATAAGGACATTCACAGAGGAGATTTGTTTTATGCCGTAGATGGGACACCCCTTACAATTCAAAACTACCAGGCATTATTAGCTGCAGAAAGCTACACGCTCAATATGGCTGATTATGACAACGGAAATTATACACCTAACGGACATAGTGTTAGCCTGACCAAATATGATTACTCCGAAAATCCGGTATATTATTCTGATGTATATGAAATAAATTCTAACCGAATCGGATATTTGGTTTACAATGGTTTTTACGGAGCTTACGATGTTGAGTTGAATAATCATTTTGCCAATTTTCATGCACAAGGCGTTACGGATTTGGTTTTAGATTTGAGATATAATTCAGGAGGGTTGGTTTCGACTGCTACTCATTTGGCGAGTATGATAACCGGACAGTTTTCGGGAGAAATTTTTGCCCGGCAACAATGGAATTCAAAAATAACTCAAGTGTTTGAAAATTCGGGTAGAGAGGAAGAGTTAATTAATCGATTTTCTGATAAATTAGGAAATGGAGAACAGATAAATCACCTGAACTTAAACAAAGTTTACGTACTTACGACATCAAGCACAGCCTCGGCAAGTGAATTAGTAATCAACGGGCTTAAGCCTTATATAAACGTAATTCAGATAGGAGGAACGACAACAGGGAAAAACGTGGGGTCGGTTACGTTATATGACTCTCCGAACTTTGGTTCGAACAACAAAAATCCTGACCATAAATATGCTATGCAGCCTTTGACTCTTAAAATTGTAAATAATGCAGGCTTTGGTGATTATCAGTTGGGGCTTGCTCCGGATATTTCTGTTTCCGAAAATTTAGGTAATATGAAACCTCTCGGGGATGTCAATGAATTATTTTTAGCAACTGCTATTTCGGAAATTACAGGAATGTCTGCTCCTCGTCCATTTTCAGAAGAAGGACAACATCTTCAACAGATTAGCGATTCCAAAAAACTTATTCCTATGAAAACCGAAATGTATTTAGATGAAGCACCTCAAGGACTTTTGAATCTGATAAACAATTAAAAATCAGCTAAGGCTTATCTTTTCCTGCTTTTGCCATTATTTCTAATTTGTCCCACATTTCTTCGGGAATTGCCTCAAGTAGGTTAAATTGCCCTGCTCCTTTGAGCCATTCTCCACCATCTATGGTTATGACTTCTCCGTTGAGATAAGCCGAAAAATCAGAAACTAAGTAAGCAGCCAAGTTAGCCAGTTCTTGATGTTCTCCAACTCGTTTTAACGGATTTTTTTTAGCTAAATCAAATTTTTCTTTTAAATCACCGGGGAGCAATCTTTCTAAAGCACCCTTAGTTGGAAATGGTCCGGGAGCGATGGCATTGGTTCGTATTCCGTATTTTGCCCATTCTACCGCCAGACTTCTTGTCATTGCCAAAACACCTGCTTTGGCAGCAGCACTCGGAACCACATAAGCAGAACCTGTCCAAGCGTAAGTAGTGACAATATTTAGAATGTTGGTGTTTTTTTGCAGAGTTTTAATCCAATGTTTCCCAAAAGCGAGTGTGCAGTTTTTTGTTCCTTTCAAGACAATGTCAATAATTGTATCAAAAGCATTTGCAGAGAGTCTTTCGGTTGGAGCGATAAAATTTCCTGCTGCATTATTCAAGAGTACATCAACCCTTCCGAAAGTTTCTAAAACCTGTTTCAGCATTGCCTCAACTTGGTCATAATGGCGAATGTCACACTGTACAGCAAGACATTGCCCGGATGTTTCTTTTTCTAATTCGTGAGCTGTAAGTTGTAGTTTTTCTAAGTTTCTGGAAGTAATTGCAACCTTTGCACCCAATTCCAAAAAGTATTTAGTCATTGATTTTCCAAGTCCGCTTCCTCCTCCGGTTACTACAATAACTTTGTTTTCGAGAGCTCCATCACGAAGCATTTTTTGAGTAAATTCCATAAAAAGTCTTTTCGGATTATTTCTTAAAGATACATATTTTGAAGAAAAGTAAAAAGGAAAACAGATAAATCAGGTTTTAAACTACGGATAGATTTTTAAGAATAATTCTTTGTGTTAAAAAAAATGCAATTTTGTTTCGTAAAATAAATTTATAGTTATACATTTGTGCTTTGAAATAAGCAAAAAAGTAAAGTTATGTTTGAGTTTCAGCAATATTTAGGTTTTCTTCTGTTCTTGACTGTTTTCACAATGGGATTTTGGCTATTGTTGTTTTTGATAGGATTTGCTTTCTATTGGGTAACCGGTCATTCATTTGAAATGTGGAAAGAAAAAAGGGCGGAGAAAAGAGCTCAAAGAGAATTAGAATAGATATTTAGACTTAATAAAAGGTTTAAAAACTTTTACTGACCACAATCTGACAAATCAGATTGTGGTTATTTTTTTCGTTTTAGTTGTCCTCTGTTAGTAGGTTTTGTTTTTCTCGGATTGCGTTTTCCGGGACCTCCCAGATTAACTTTTTTGTTTTTGTCTTTTTTTTCGTGAAAGGCTCCATTACCTCCTTGTGCGTCTGGTCTTTTGGTCACTAGTTTAGACTTCTGTTTTTTCTTTTCAAATTCCATTAATACTGTAGAAATTTCAACCGATTTCGGGATTTCAAGAAGTTTGATTTCAAGATTCATCAAGATTTCGGTTTCCAAAAGCCATTCTTCTTCTCTTGGAGAAACAAAAGTCAGTGCTGTTCCGTCTTTGTCAGCTCTTCCGGTTCTTCCGATTCTGTGAATATATTGTTCGGCAATTTCGGGAACTTCAAAATTGATTACGTGCGAAATATCTCGAATGTCTAAACCACGTGCCATAATATCAGTAGTTATGATTCCTTTGAGGTTTCCTTTCTGAAATTCAGCCAGCGTATTTAATCTGTAATTCTGAGATTTATTAGAATGAATCACTCCGAATTGTTCCTGCAAATCATCCTCTAATCGCTGGTGGAGTAAATCGACAATCCGTTTGTTATTTACAAAAATCAAAACCCTCTCTAGCGAATCGTCTGTTTGCAAAAGCCGGTTGAGTAAATTTATTTTTGTAGTGAAATTCGGAACTAGATATTTTAGTTGTTTGATTTTTTCAAGTGGTGTTCCACTCGGAGCCAATGATACTTCTTGAGGAAAGTCAAAATAATCGCTAATGATTTCATCTACCTCTTCGGTCATCGTAGCAGAAAACAGTATGTTTTGACGTTTGTTTTTCATCATAGCCAGAATAGAAGTAACCTGTATTCGAAAACCGAGATTCAGGATTTCGTCAAATTCGTCAATAACTAACTTTTTGACATCATCAAAACGTACAACTCCGTCAAGAGCCAAATCCATGAGTCGTCCGGGTGTGGCAACGATAAAATCTACACCTTCGTAAACGGCTTTTTTCTGAGTATTGATGTTTACACCTCCATAAATTCCCAAAACTCTGACCGACATATATTTGGTCAGTTTTTTGACCTCTTCGGTAACCTGAACTACAAGCTCACGAGTAGGGACGATAACCACAACTTTCGGATTTTCGGAGCTCGAGAATGTATATTGTCTTAGGATTGGAAGCAGATAAGCAAAGGTTTTTCCTGTTCCGGTTTGAGCAATTCCCATCATGTCCTTTCCTGACAAGATAACCGAAAACGATTTTTCTTGAATAGGAGTGAGGCTGGTAAAACCCAAATCATCAATCGCCTTCTGCAGTGATTTCGGTAGGTTTAATTGCTCGAATTGACTCATTTTATAGTGTTTTTGGAAGGCAAAGATAGTGAATTATTTTAGGTGGGTAGAAACTTAAAAAAGTCTCGTTTGTCAAACTGAACTTGTTTAATTTGTTTACCTGCGTTGAGCTATACAAATCCGAATAGCTTCTCTTTGATTTTTTATTAATTTCTATACAAAGTGAAAAGATCCTGAAGCGAGTTCAGAATGACAAGGTTCAGGGTAACAGAGTGTGTGGTAGATGATAGGAATCAAAAAAAACCGTCTCAAATTTTAGTATGAGACGGTAATGAGGCAGAAAAGAACTATACATACAATAAATCAAATTATTTTTTGATTATTTTTTTGATTATTTCGTTTTGTTCTGTATTTACTTTTAAAATATAAACACCTTTTTGAAGTCCGCTGAAGTCTAATGTTAAGTTGTTCAAAATTCCGTTTCGGATTAACTTTCCATCTATCGAATAAACAGCATACTCAAAACCATATTGGTCGGTAAGTAAATAAATTATATCATCAAACGGATTTGGGAATATAGTTACGTCAAGTGCTCTTTCATAGTCTCCTATTTCCAATCCATCTTCAACAAAAATAGCTTTGGCATAAATTCCTCCTTCAGGAGAAATTGTAAGTTCAGGGTTATTTCCTGTTTCAGTTCCTTCCCAATGGCTAAATTCGTATCCTTCTGAAGGAACAGCTGTTATGCTAATCGGGATATTTTTAAAATATACTCCTTCCCAAGGATAAGGTACCTCTGAAACACCTTCGGTAGTAGGAAGAATATCTATGGTGTTTATTTTTACATACCCGTGTTCGCTATTCGAAACATCAAGCATTACCTGAACATTACTGTCTATATTGAATTTCTGTCTTATATGTTGCCTTTGGTAGTCTAATCTTTCGGTAGCGAAATCCTCCATTATACCAATATTATTTTGCCAATCATTATAAGAAAACATGTCCCAACGATGAATATGCTCATTGATTTCCGGCTCAAGAACAGCTTCCATTTCACTCATTTTCTGCATAAGCCTTGAAGGCATAAAAGTCGTATTTAATAAATCAGCAAAACGGTTAATGAAATAATTTTTATATTCTGTATTCTCTAAAAGCTTTCTTATTAACAATGTAGATTGATTACGAATATCGGCCTCAGGATAATCTGGAAGATAAAATTTAGTGGCATTATCTAAAGTATTATGATTATTGCCATTAATCTCAAATAAATTATATCCAAAATCTAAATCCTTTAATAACCATCTCCATCTCCCGTCCTGCCCGTGAGGTGCATTTGGGGTATATGAAACTCTTTTTCTGAAAAACTCATTATTATTCCATGGCCAGTCAGAATTAGCTGAAAAAACATTTGTTATATAATAATCAGCATAATTTATAGGGTCAATTAGGGTACTAACATATTCAAAGTTAGTATTATCAGATAAAGAATTATTCTCCAAATAGTTCATTAAATCATCATAATGAACTGAATCTCCAATATCTACTATTGCTTCATCAGCAAATTCCATAAAATCAAGTTCGTCTTCATCTATTCCAAATACTCTATCAAAATAATGTTCATCATAGCGCTCTCTAATGTTATAGATTCCACTATATTCTGAATTTACAAAAAGGATGATAGGTTGGTAATCTTGAATTTCATAATTAAGATGTTTGGTAGATTGATGAATAAATGCGTCTCTAAAAAGAGTACCATAAGCATCATTTCCTGAGTTTCTAATTATAATTCGCTTAAAACTATCATAGTCATAATCATTAAAAAAAGAGTGATTAAATTTACTAACTCCATATCCTCCTTTTGCATATAATCTTACAGAACGATTAGGAATATGACGACTTCCGTTCCCGTGATTTCTAAGTCCTGCATTGTGATTTAGAATTTCAACTCCATTTTCGAAATAACTAAAATTAATCTCCAATTCAGAATCTCCGCCCGATGCCCAATAGTTTGCGTCTGTCCAAATATCTGCTTGTGCAGTAGGATTAGCAATCCTCCATTGGTCAAAATTAATTCCAGCTACATTAAGGCCATTTTCATAGCTATAATATTTATCTGCATCAATATTTAAACTAACAATAGGTAATGTATATTTGTCTACTCCTTCTGGAGTAACAAAATAATTTCGTACTACAATATCACTATATTCTGAATCTACTATAGCTCTAGCTTTTACAACTGTACTCTTAAAAACAGGAGCTTGGGGAATATAGGGCTCATTGAAATAAGTTGTAGATATTGCAGAAGTTTTGTTAGGATCATTACTTCTATCTACTATCTGAATAGGATTTGTATAGGTAAAAGTCTCCAAGGTATTTTGCAAAAGTTCTCCAAAAGGATCTCCTGGATTTTGAGGATAGCTCACCTTATAATTATAAGTGACCCCTCCGATATTATCTAAATGAGGGTCGGAGCCATCTAAGGTGTAGATGATTAGGGCATCTGTGTCTGGATGAGAGATGGTTAATGTAAATTCATTCTCATAAAAACCTGATGTAGCCGATAGTACAGGAAGTTGAACTTCTTGTGCAATCAGAAAAAATGAGGACAATAAAAAAACTAAAAAAGTATAAGTTACTTTCATGTATATAAGTTTTTAAGTTAAAAAAATGCCTGAAATAGACCAACTTAGTAAGTGAACAAATATATATATCTAAAATGAATTTACTTATCTTAACCTTTAACTTAACATTTTTCATTAAAGTTAGGTTGTTAAATTGTTAATATTTTAGATAAATGACACTTTAGTGCAGTGTGTTATAGAAAAGCAATTTTTTTTGATAAAGAAGAAGTTTTTAAAAGACAGATACGGTAATAGTAAGATAAAAGCAGTAAAGGTCAGTTATACAATAACTATTAATACCCTAATTTCTCACGAACTCTTTTTAGCACGTCATTAGCTACTTTACTTGCTTTTTCGGCTCCTGCCAAAAGGATTTTTTCTACCTCATCAGGGTTATTAATGTAGTAATTGTATTTTTCTCTTTCAGTTTTGAATTTTTCTGTGATGAGTTCAAAAAGAGCTTGTTTTGCATGACCATAACCGTAATTTCCTCCTAGATAGTTTTGTGTCATCTTATCAATTTGATCTCCCGAAGCCAATAAGCGATACAAGGCGAAAACCTTACACGTGTTGGGGTTTTTCGGTTCTTCGAGCGGAGTGCTGTCTGTCTCAATGCTCATTATTTGTTTGCGTAATTTTTTATCATCCAGAAATATATCAATATAATTATTTCGGGATTTACTCATTTTTTGTCCGTCTGTTCCGGGAACAATCATCACATTTTCTTCGATTTTTGCCTGTGGAAGTACAAAGGTTTCTCCCATCTGGTGGTTGAACCTCGAAGCTACGTCACGGGTGATTTCTAAGTGTTGTAATTGGTCTTTCCCGACAGGTACAATTTCCGCACCATACAATAAAATATCAGCAGCCATAAGCATCGGGTAGGTAAATAATCCGGAATTGACATCTTCCAAATAATCTTGTTTATCTTTAAACGAATGAGCCAAAGTCAAACGCTGAAACGGAAAAAAACAACTCAAATACCACGAAAGCTCACAAGTCTGAGGCACATCGCTCTGACGATAAAACGTAACTCGATTTACATCTAATCCGCAAGCCAACCAAGTTGCTGCTACGCTTAAAGTGTTTTGTTTGAGCAATTCTGCATTTTTAATTTGTGTTGCCGAATGAAGGTTTGCAATAAACAAAAACAACTCATTTTCCGGATTGTTTGCCATTTTGATTGCGGGAAGAATCGCTCCTAACAAATTTCCTAAATGTGGTGTCCCTGTACTTTGAACTCCTGTTAATACTTTTGCCATTTCAAATAATTCAAATTCGTGCAAATTTAATTTATTTTGCACAGATATTCACTACTTTTGGAATTATGAAATTTTTAAAAGCACCTTTTCAGCTATTATACAGAGTTTGGTTCTATGTTTTGGTTGCCATTCCGATATTGGTTTTATTTCCTGTTTTATTAATTTCAATATCCAAAGAAAAATGGTATCCGTTTTTTTTCAGACTGGCCAGAATCTGGGCTAAAATCATTCTTTTTGGAATGGGGTTTATCGTTTCCGTAAAAAAAGAACAAAAATTAGAAAAAGGAAAAAGCTATATGTTGATATCCAATCACACTTCAATGACTGATGTTATGCTGATGCTTTACATAGTGAAGGACAATCCGTTTGTGTTTGTAGGAAAAAAGGAGTTGGCTAAAATTCCGATTTTTGGATTTTTCTACAAACGAACCTGCATTTTGGTTGATAGAGAAAGTTCCAAAAGCAGAAAGGAAGTCTTCGACCAAGCCCAAAATAAGTTAAGTCAAGGTTTGAGTATCTGTATTTTTCCCGAAGGAGGTGTTCCAGAGGATAGTTCTGTAGTTTTGGACGAGTTCAAAGATGGTGCTTTCCGATTAGCGATTGATCATCAAATTCCGATTGTTCCGATGAGTTTTTATGACAATAAAAAACGTTTTTCGTATAATTTTTTTAGCGGAAGTCCCGGAAAAATGAGAGCTAAAGTTCATAAATTCATCGAAACTCAAGGTAAAACCCAAAATGATAAAAAAGAAATTAAAACAGAATCCCGTCAGGTAATTTATAAAGAATTACTTATCGAAAAACAAAAGCTCCGCCATTGAGGCAGAGCTTTGTCTTGGGCAAAAAATCATTGAATTTATTGTTTAATCACTTTGATTGTTTTTGCAATTCCATCAACAGTTACTTTTACTAAGTAACTACCCGTTGGAAGAACGGACATATCAACCTGAGTGTCTGCTGAACTTGCTGTTTGTGAAATCACAACCTGTCCTAACATATTGATAACGGTAACATCTGTAATATCTTTGCTATAAGAAATATTCAAAATTTCTCTTACAGGATTCGGATATACTCTGAATGATGCCTGATCAAATACATTTCTGCTCAAAGAAACTTCAACTGTAATTTCGGTAGCAGAACTTGTACAATTTCCAACTGTTTGTGTTACCCAAAACGTATAAGCACCTTCTACAAGCATCATAGATTCTTCAACATTATTGGTTAAATCTTCATCAGAATACCAATTCAGAGTACCTGTTACACCAGTTACTACAATATCAGCTACGGTTTGTCCTTCGGTAAGCATCTGTGGGGAATCTGCTGTAGGAGAATCAGGAGCATCATTTACCACAATAGTCACAGAAGCTGTTGTAGCACATTGTCCTAAATCCGCAGTAAACGTATAAGTCGTTGTTTGTGTATTATCAAGAGCCGGTAACCAAGTTCCTGTAATTCCATTGGTAGAAGTTGTTGGTAATTCTGCTAAAAATTCTCCTTCGCAAATATCAGCAATCGG
>JBAYPE010000047.1:0-11353 GCA_041677865.1 Flavobacteriaceae bacterium | reverse complement strand
TCCTAATTGTGTTGGTGGCATACAAGTTGGTGGGTCTATTACTGTAAAGGTATAGTCTTCTGCTTCCCCATAAGCTATATTTCCTAAATCACCACAAGGCGTAGGATTTGTACTAAGCCAATTCGCCACCACACGCATACGGTAATTCCCTACAGGTGTTCCAGATGGAATGGTAATTGTACCTGAACCTGTGGCAGTATAAGCTGCCGAATTGTAGATATGCTCTCCAGGGTCATCAAAGTCAAGGTCATTGTTCCAATCTATCCAAACGCCCATACCTGTAGTACCGTTGGCTGCAGTGATAGTGAATTGCACATCTGCCCCTCCTTCAAACTGAGCTACGGATTGTGTAGTATAATTAGAATAAGAACCTCCGGTTGAAGAATTATTAATGTTCATAATCCCTCCGGTTGTAGTGAAATTACCAATTCCATTAGTTGTACTGGTAGATGTAACTTCACAATAGCCGGTAAAGAAATAATAGGGCCCTGACCAAGCACTTAAATCACCTGCTCCACAATCCTGACGAACATAAAACTCATAAGCTGTACTTTGGGTCAGTCCTGATAGAGAATAAGGATTGCTAACTCCGTTTACTTCTGTTCCTTCGGTATCTATATCAAAGCCGACAATTCCCCATTTAATATCGAACAATGTCCCGTCGCTTGACCAGTCCAAATCAGCACTATTATCAGTAACATTTGCGACAGTTAAATCCGATGGTTCAAGACAGGAAGGAATAAGTTCTACTACAAAATCATCTAACCAATAGTACCAAATATTTGAATTCGAATTGTGCCTGAAAGCAACATAATTATTCCCACCTGAAAGTGTCGTTGTATTTAGGTTAAATAAATATTCATGGAAGACATTATCAGTAGGGTCAATCGTTTGAACAAGTTCAAATGTACTCAAATCAAACGGGTCGCTCATAACACCAAAATCGATAGTTCCTGAACTTGTGCCTTCTCTTCTTAAGTTAAACTTAACTCTAAGATTGTTGATATCCTCTGCAAATTCCGGAGAAACAGCATACGTAGGAGTTCCTACAGCCGATTGAAATCTTAAACTGTTTGGGGAACTATCTGCACTAACTGCAACAATGGAAGGCCATACAGTGCCGTTGTCGTAGGCTACAGGTCTTTCCCAACAATTAGGGAATGCATCAGAGCCCACACCGTAAGTGTCAAAATTTTCAGTATATGGAAGGATAGTTATAGTGTCACATGAGGTTGAAAAGTTAACCGGACCTACCCAAACACTCTCTCCGTCATCACCTCCACAATTAGCTCTGATGTAAAACTCATAACCTGTAGAAGGAGATAAATCACTAACAGTCAAAGTAGTACTTGTAGCTTGACTAAAAACGGTCGGAATTCCCGATCCTTGCGATTGTATAACATAATCCCAAGTTGTTTCAGTTTCTCCTGCTGTCCAGTCAATCGTAATTCCTGTAGTTGTAATATCTGATATAATTATGTTGGTAGGGGCAGGGCAATCCACTGTAAAGTCAAAAGCTATTTGTGGTCTTCTATAATTTTGTGATGACAAAGAAGCTCCCGGAGTTCCGTCAGTAGTATTGACATACTTAGTTGTCATGCTATTTGAGGTATCGACACAAGGTGAAATGTATTCGTATTGCCATTGTACATTTGTGGTGTTACCCGTGTTCACATATTCCATAAGGAGAATAAGGTTATTCGTTCCGGAATAAGTGAAATTATCTTCGTTAAAAGTAAATTGTTTCCAACCCAAACCTCCTTGCATAGCTGTCAGAGGATCAGAATCATATACCAAAGTAGCTCCCGTAACTACAGTTGCCCAATCCAAAGCTGCTGTTCCAAAATCGACGTCAGAAGTTTCTTTAAGATATACTTTAAAATTTGGAGTTCCTCCGGCAGGGTCTGTTGTTGCTCCAATTCGATTGAAATAAATACTTGTAAGTTCCTGCCCTGCAATACCCGTCAGTTGAGAAGCAGGATAAATAACAGCCGTTCTACTGGCTGCATCGGAATTTGTAGTGCTGTACATTGGTCCGTACACATTACTTGCAACATTCATTGTGCAAGTTCCTGCCACATTATAAAGCTGTGCATTTATTTGTTGTGCAGAAATTAGCATCACACAAAGTGTCAGCAGTCCGAACCAGTACTTTGTTTTTCGCATACAATTCGATTTGGAATTGTAGAAAGTAAATTTTTTCATAGCTAAAAATAATTAATATTAATAAAAAACATCCGAACACTAATAAACGCTATCATTTTAACAATTGTTTGATGTCACACAATATTCGAAACAGTGTCACGGAATATATGACCAACAAATGTATTATTATTTTTTACATACTTAAAATTTACACTCCTTTTTTTGATTAATCACTTTAAATTTTAACACAATTCATATTCAAATCTTATCTCAAACAATGTTTTGCATTCGCCTTGAGTTATCAAACCATTAAAAAACACTCCGTTGTTCCTTTAACTCCAACAAGGAATTCACGTACACAAAAAGTAAACACAGGTTCTTTCATAAAATCATAAATAGTTGTACTTTTACCGACTAATTTCAGATAAAGATAATGAGTAAAATAATTGCCATAGCCAATCAGAAGGGAGGAGTAGGAAAAACAACTACCTCTGTTAATTTGGCCGCTTCTTTGGGAGTGTTAGAAAAAAAAGTGTTACTTATCGACTCAGATCCTCAAGCCAATGCAAGTTCGGGATTAGGAATAGACATCGAAACAGTCGAAAAAGGAACCTATCAGGTTTTAGAACACAGCATTTCGGCAAAAGACGCTATTACTCCTACCAAAACTCCAAATGTTGATATAATTCCCGCACATATTGATTTGGTTGCTGTTGAAATTGAGCTTGTCGATAAACCATCAAGAGAATATATGCTCAAAGAAGCTCTTAAAGAAATTAAAGACGGTTACGATTACATCTTGATTGATTGTGCTCCTTCTTTAGGGTTGCTTACCTTGAACGCTCTAACTTGTGCAGACTCGGTAATCATACCTATTCAGTGCGAGTATTTTGCTTTGGAAGGTTTAGGAAAATTATTGAACACCATAAAAAGCGTACAGAAAATCCACAACCCTGATTTGGATATCGAAGGGCTTTTACTTACTATGTACGATTCCCGTTTGCGCCTGTCCAATCAGGTAGCAGAAGAAGTACAAAAACATTTTAACGATATGGTTTTTAAAACCATTATCCAGCGAAATGTAAAATTAAGCGAGGCTCCAAGTTTTGGAGAAAGTATTATCAATTATGATGCAACGAGCAAAGGAGCTTCTAATTACCTGCAATTAGCAGAAGAAATAATCAAAAAACAGCACATTAATTTATGACTAAAGCCACCAAAAAACAAGCACTTGGCAGAGGACTTTCAGCGCTTTTGAAAGACCCTTCAAATGACATACAATCTATCAAAGATAAAAATGCAGATAAGGTTGTCGGAAATATTGTTGAGCTTGATATAGATACAATCGAAATAAACCCGTTTCAGCCCAGAAGTAGCTTTAATGAAGAAGCTCTTCAGGAACTTGCAACTTCTATTGCCGAACTTGGAATTATTCAACCAATTACCGTTCGCAAATTAGATTTCAACAAATATCAGCTTATTTCGGGAGAAAGAAGACTACGTGCCTCCAAACTGGCTAAGCTAAAAACCATACCTGCTTATATCAGAATAGCCAATGACAACGAATCGTTGATGATGGCTTTGGTAGAAAATATTCAAAGACACGACTTAGACCCGATTGAGGTAGCTCTTTCGTACCAAAGACTTATTGACGAAATAGGACTTACCCAAGAACAGATGAGCGAAAAAGTAGGAAAAAAACGCTCTACCATTACTAATTATTTACGTCTTCTGAAACTCGACCCGATAATTCAAACGGGAATAAGAGACGGATTTATTTCTATGGGACACGGACGGGCTTTAATCAATATTGAAGACCACGACGTTCAGATTGATATTTATCGAAAAATCGTCAAACAAAATCTCTCTGTCCGAGAAACCGAAAGCCTTGTAAAAGCACATCAAGACAGCCTTAAACCAAAACCGACTAAAAAAGCAGGAAAGACTTTCGAGATTACCGACCAACCCAAAAAATCGTTTGCTAATTATTTTGGGGCAAAAGTTGATATAAAATCATCATCTAACGGAAAAGGAAAAATTATTATTCCGTTTCATTCCGAAGAAGATTTTAACCGAATTTTGAAACTTATCGAGAAATAAGTGAAAAGAGAATTATACATAGTCTTGTTGGTTTTTCTTGTCGGAAACCTTGTTTTCTCTCAGAGCAGAGACGGGAATCTTCTGGTTGTTCAGGATACTGTTCCAACATTTAATACAGACCCGTTACGACCTTCAAAAGCAGCTTTTTATTCTGCTGTTCTTCCCGGATTGGGACAAGTGTATAACAAAGACTATTGGAAAGTCCCTATTGTGATTGCCGCTATCGGGACAAGCACCTATTTTTACGTTCACAACAACAATCAATATCACAGGTACAGAGATGCTTACCAACGTAGATTAGCCGGATTTAACGATGATGAATTTCAGGGAGATAATTACTTATCAGAAGACATACTCATCGCAGCTCAAAGACAATTTCAGAGAAATCGAGATTTGTCAATGCTGATAACCATTGGTTTTTATATTCTAAATGTTGTTGAAGCCAATGTAGCCGCTCACTTGAAACAATTCAATGTAAGCGAAAATTTATCATTGGGCACCGACTGGTTTCGAGATGATTTGAACACTACAAACCATTTAGGACTTTCGCTTAAATATCGGTTTTAGGTCTTAACTAAATTGTTTTACCTGCATTTGTCAGTTCATCGTTAAAAAAATTTTAACTTTCATTTGAAAGAAGTATCTTTGCCAAGTTTTTAAAATCCAATGAAAGCAAGTTTGAGCACTACGGAAAATACTTTTTCTATAAAAACCGCAATTTCTGAATTTAAAGAGATTACTAAATTTCGCTTAGCGGCAAGTGTGGTATTTTCTTCTGTTGCAGGATATTTGTTGGGAGTAATAGATTTTACTTCAAACAGTTGGATTACAGTTTTGATGTTGGCTATAGGAGGTTATTGTATGGTTGGAGCATCGAATGCTTTTAACCAAATCATCGAAAAAGATTCAGATGCCAAAATGGAACGAACCAAAAATCGTCCTGTTCCGGCAGGGAGAATGACTCCAACCACCGCTTTTGTTATTGCCAGTTCGCTTACTATTTTAGGAATCATCATACTCTATAATATCAATCCGAAAACAGCAATGTTTGGAGCGATTTCGATATTTTTATACGTGAGTGTTTATACGCCTTTAAAAACGATGACTCCGCTTTCGGTTTTTGTCGGGGCTTTTCCGGGAGCAATTCCGTTTATGCTGGGTTGGGTAGCTGCCACGAACAATTTCGGAATTGAAGCCGGAACCTTATTTATGATTCAGTTCTTTTGGCAATTTCCTCATTTTTGGGCTATCGGATGGTTTTTGTATGAAGATTACAAAAAAGCTGATATTTTTATGCTCCCAAATGGAAAGCGCGATAAGGGAACGGCTATTCAAATTATAATGTACACCTTTTGGACAGTGCTTATTTCGGTTGTTCCGGTTATAGGCTACTTTAAAGAAGGAATTTTAGGAAGGTTGTCTATTCATCCAATTTCGGCTGTAATTGTTCTGACTTTGGGAATTTGGATGATGATTTATGCTTTCAAACTATATAAAAAAAGAGATGCTAAAACAGCACGAACGCTTATGCTGGTAAGTGTTTCGTATATCACGCTTTTACAAATCGTGTACGTTTTAGATAAATTTATAAGATAATTATGGCACAAGAAAAACAGGTTTTTGATTCATATCAACAAAAGGCAAAGTCGTACAAAACAATGCTTTGGGTCGCTATGATTAGTATGTTTATGATGTTTGCAGGACTAACGAGTGCTTACATCGTGAGCAAGTCAAGACCTGATTGGTTAGGAGATTTCGAGTTGCCTTTTGCCTTTACGCTCAGTACGATTGTCATTGTGTTGAGTAGTTTTACATTTCACTTTGCAGTTTCGGCTATCCGAAAAGATAACCGTTCAAAAACTTCAATGTTTTTGTGGATTACCTTTGTTTTGGGTGTCATGTTCGTATTTTTGCAATTCAAAGGATTTGGTCAAATCATAGAAAACGGTTTTTATTTTACCGGTCCGGAGAGCAACGTAACTACTTCATTTTTGTACATAGTAGTGATAATGCACATTGCTCACTTGTTTGCAGGATTAATTTCGCTTTCAATCGTAATTTATAATCATTATAAACAAAAGTATAATTCATCTCAACCACTTGGAATAGAGTTAAGTGCAATGTTCTGGCATTTTCTCGACTTTTTGTGGTTATATTTGTTTTTATTTTTGTATTTCTTTAAATAAGAAAAAAACGTACATTTGAAAAATTTTTTTATTTTAACAAAAAATTATGGGAACAACAGCTACTTCAACAGCTAAAGAAAAAATTTGGGACGGAGGTAACGAACCATTAGGAGCGAGTTACGGAAAACTAATGATGTGGTTTTTCATCTTGTCTGATTCTCTTACTTTTACAGGATTTTTAATCGCATACGGTTTTATGCGATACAAATTTATTGACATCTGGCCTATTGCGGACGAAGTTTTTAATCACTTTCCGTTCATCCATGGTGACAACCCGATGTATTTCGTGGCCTTGATGACGTTTATTCTGATTTTCTCGTCAGTAACTATGGTGCTTGCTGTAGATGCCGGACATCAGATGAAAAAGAATAAGGTTGTAACCTATATGGCACTGACTATTGCAGGAGGATTATTCTTTATCGGATCACAGGCTTACGAATGGACCAACTTTATTAAAGGTACCTATGGAGCTGTTGAAACAAAAGGAGGAGCAATATTGCAGTTTGTAGATTTAGAAGGAAATCGCCTTTCTTTGGATCAGGTTGCTAAACCAATTCCGACCGAGAGAGTAGAAAATACAAGAAGTAGAGGGCTTTGGTTTACAGAAGAAGCTAAAAGAGCTCCTTATACTACACAAGAAGTAATCGAAGGATTAAAAGCTAACCCTAATGTTTTGGTTAGAACAGAGTTTATCTATAGGGGTACAGACGAACAAAAAGCTGACACTTCACTACATCCTACACTTAATAAAGATAAGCATAAAGTAGTTCTTACTCGTGAGGCTTCTATCGAAAGAATTCAAGATGCAGCTTACGTAGTAAAAGGTGCAAGCCATGTCAGAAACGAATATGGTAATAAGTTGTTTGCTAATTTGTTTTTCTTTATTACAGGATTCCACGGATTCCACGTTTCGATTGGTATATTACTAAACATCATCATCTTTATCAATGTTCTTTTAGGAACTTATGAAAGGAGAGGAAGCTACGAAATGGTCGAAAAAGTGGGGCTTTATTGGCACTTTGTAGATTTGGTTTGGGTATTTGTATTTACATTCTTCTATTTGGTATAATTCTTATTTAAGCATAAAAAATTATGGCACACGGTCACGCATCTAACACAAAAAGAATCTGGAACGTATTCTGGATATTATCGGTTCTTACAATTGTTGAGGTAGTATTGGGTATTTTTAAACCGGCAGCTTTACATCATTCGGTTTTAATGGGAACCTCTCCGCTAAACTGGATTTTTATCATCCTTACAATTATCAAGGCATATTACATCGTGTGGGCATTTATGCACATGGAAGGTGAAAAAGCCTCTCTACGATGGTCAGTAGTCGGAACAACGGTGTTTTTGATTATTTATATAGTAGTCCTCTTTCTTATCGAAGCAGACTATGTCCGCAATGTTTTAACCGGTCCGGGTTCGATTAGCAAATGGATATTTTAATCTAATAATATTAAGAAGTAAAGGCAGTAGTGATACTGCCTTTTTTTGTATCTTTGTCCGAAATAACATCAACTTTTCGGGTTGAATTATCTTCCTTAATTTAATGAAAAAAGGTATCATTATAATCTTCTTGTTTGTGTTCCCGATTGTAGCCTACTTGTTCTTTGCTTCGGGAGTTAATTCGTTTACCAAACTGCCAACCATTACCGAAAAAGTCGATGAACTTCCCGATTGGGAATCATTAGACGGAAAAAACATAAAACTTCAAGACAAAATTACCGTTCTCGGATTTATGGGAACTCAGGTATTAGAAAACAAAAGCAATGCTTTTAACCTGAATCAGCTTATATACAACAAAAACAAATCGTTTCTAGACTTTCAGATTGTGATGATTGTCCCTATCGAAGCTAAAACAGATGTAGAGCAATTGATTTACGAATTTGAATGGGCAAAACTAACTTCATTTTCGGGTTGGAAATTTGTTTTTGCTACCAAAGATGAAATTAAAAACTATTATGACAAGCTCGGTCTGATCAATACTTTAGACGAAAATGCAGGTACTCCTTTTGTTTATATCTTAGACAAAGAACGCAACCTCAGAGGCAGAAAAGGAATGAACAAAAAAGGAAAAGAAGAATACAAAGAAGGATATTCTACCATTTCGCCTGCCGAACTCAAAAACGAAATGGAAGATGATTTTAAAATTATTCTTTACGAATACAGAGCCGCTTTTAAAAAGAATCAACCTAAAAGAGAAATCTAACATAGAAAATTCATAATTCATAATTCATAATTCATAATTCGTAATTCGTAATTCGTAATTTATATAACCTCATAATTTCAAGAAATGAAAAACAAATCATACATCGGAATCACGCTTGTTTTACTTGTTTTCGGGATTTGGGCTATTCCGAAAATTGTAGATGGATTAAAAAACGACAAAGTCGTGGAAGCAGACCGACTCAATAAAGTCGTAAAAACCAAAAAAAGCGGATTGAGAGTAATTGATAATGCTCCGGGTTTTTCTCTGACTAATCAACACAACCAAACCATAACCAACGAAACTCTTTTAGGGAAAGTTTATGTTTTAGAATTTTTCTTTTCCACTTGTCCCACGATTTGCCCGATAATGAACCGCAACTTGGTAGATGTCGAAAAAAAATTTGCTGACCACAACGGTTTCGGGATTGTTTCTGTGACGATAAACCCAAAATACGACACGCCTGAAATCCTAAAAAAACATTCCGAACATTTAGGAATAACTTCCGAAAACTGGCATTTTTTGACCTCCGAAAGTCAGGACGAAATTCATAAACTCGCTCGAAAATTTAATATGTACGTAGGAGAAAACTTAGATGCTCCGGGAGGGTTTGAGCATTCAGGGTTATTTGCCTTGATTGATAAAGAAGGAAAAATACGATGCAGAAATGACAAGCACGGAAATCCGATTTTATATTATTCGGCTTTGAACTTTCTTGATGAAGAAGGTTTTGAAGAAGACCCGTACGGAGAATTCAGACCCGGAGTTAATGCCATTATGGAAGATATCGAAAAGTTATTAAACGAATAATTATTGCTCTGTACATTAAGAGGAAGCACTGCTCTATTTTCAGATTCTGTTTTGATAAACACCAAAAATTAAATTCCCTGCCGATTAGTGTTTTTGTTTTTCCTCTTTTTTTGAACCAATTAGAGTTTCTCTAAAAAAAAATGTGTAACTTTATGAAATTAAAACCATAAAATTATGACACGCATTCAGTATAAATATGCACCAGCTTCGGTAGCTATAGAAAACCTGAGAAAAGAAGGCTTTGTGGTTGATTTCAACTTAGAAGAAAACTGTATTATTTGCGGGAATGACAAATACGATGTTGATGATTTTGAGATTGTTCAAGTTTACCGCTACGAAGGAGATTCCAACCCAAGTGACGAATCTACAGTTTACGGAATCCACTCAAAAGACGGAACCAAAGGAATACTCGTTACAGCTTACGGAGCATATACAGACAGTATGAGTACAGCTTTACTCAGAAAACTGGCTCTTAAAGACAACTAAGTTATCTTACCAAAGAGAAATGCCCTTTTACTACTCGGTTGCTCAACCGGATTACAAACCAATAATCGGTTGCGGGAAGTTGTTTTGAATTGAACATTCCGTCCCAGCCTGCCTCTTGTGCCGAAAATCCATGTAATAATTTTCCGTAACGGTCATAAATTTCGATTTGAGCCTGAGGATATTGAACAGACAACATCGGAACAGTCCAGTAATCATTATGTCCGTCACCATTCGGAGTAAAAAATTTCGGATATTCTAAAACAAAAACCGATTGAATTACCTCTCCACAACCATTTTTATCCCTTACAAATACTAAATGTTGTCCGGAAGGAACATTAGTGAAAAAACCGCTTTCTTGATAGTGTATTCCGTTTATAGAATATTCATAATTACCCAATCCTTCCACTTTTACCAGAATTGTGTTTCCATTATGTGTCAAATCGTTTATCTCTATCGAAAGAATTGTTGCCACAGAAGATGTATTTACTAAAAATGTTTTTGAGGCTTCACACCCAAGTTCGTTAGTAAAACTAACCACATAGCTGCCTGACTGACCGACTTCTACACTTTGAGAAGTAGCTCCGTTGCTCCACGTATAATCGTAATATCCGCTTGGAGCAGTAAGCACAGCCGATTCATTTTCGCATACAAAAACTTCCTCATCACTCAAATCAATATCAAACGAATGGACAATTAGGTCAAACCAAACTATTCCATAACAATTTCCACTATCTGAAATCCGCATAAAAATAGTCTGATTATTTACTCCTTGATAATTAGGTGTTTCTAAAGCATTTTGCAAAAGCAGGGCTTCTTCAAATGTTTTGTGATACGTGAATGACGGATTATTTGCCGTAATCTGATTCAGAACAAAATCTAAATGCTCGGACAAATCGAATATTGCGTATCCGTTTGTGTTTTCTTCACAGGCTTCTAAATCAGGAGGATTTTGAAGAGCATTATTAGAAGAAGACAACGTGAGTTCTGCTATAGAATAGCACCCGAACGAATTGGTTACTCTTACATAAATAGAAATGGATTGATTTTGCGATGTATTCGGATAGTTCTGATAATTAGAAATGCTGTTCTGATTATTTTCTGCATCGGTTAGGGTCGAAAAATAAGTAAATGCCAGATTTTGAGAATTTTCAACGAGTAAACCTTCGGCTGTAGTCAGGTTAAAAATTGTAATTCCGTTATTGCTTTCGCACTGCAATAATGAAGCATTATTCACTGTCGGGCTTTGGGAAAACTCGACACTTATACTTCCGTTTAAAGAGCAACTTGCATTGGGAAAACCAATCTCTACCTCATAATTTCCCGTTTCTGTAACTTCATAAATAGAGTTTTCCTCTCCGCTTATGATAACTCCATCCTTGTACCATTGATACGTAGTTGCCCCTTCGGTAGTTGCATC
>JBAYPE010000046.1:0-12357 GCA_041677865.1 Flavobacteriaceae bacterium | reverse complement strand
GTGTTTTCAATTACTCCGTTTACGGTAAGTGTCGCTCCTGAGCTTACAGTCAGAGTTCCTGAGTTGAGTAAAACTTCACAGGCTGTTACATCTTCTGTTAAGGTCAAATCCCCTTCGATAATGGCTCTTTTGGTGGTGTCGGGTGCTCCGTTGCTCCAAACCGAACCGTTCCAAATAGTGTAAGAATCGCAACTGCCTGATAAAACACTTTTTACCTTTATAATTAGAGCCTCACTTTCACATTCTTCTATAGTTTGAGTTACATAATAATTTTCTCCGAAAACTACTTGAGTAGTATCCGGAATTGCGGTAGTTAGTTCTTCGTCTGTGTACCAAGTAAGATTTTCTCCTACTACTTCTAAATCAGCGAGTGTTTGACCTTCTGACAAAGACTGCTTAACCTCTCCTTCAGGAGCGTTTTTAGGTATTTCAGAAACTTCAATTGTTTTTGAGATAGCACATTCATAAGCTGTAGTAATCGTTAAGGTATAAGTTCCCGCTGTATCGACAGTTAATGATAATTGGTCACCTTCATCATTTATCACACCCCCGTCAGAGGCTGTCCATTGATAACTATAATCAGTGTTAATTACAAAATTAGTTATGTTTACTGTTGCCGATCCTTTAGCATTATCAGACGAAATCATTTTAAATCCGAAAACGCTTCCTCCATTTACGATAATAGTGTGAGTTCCTGATTGGTTTAAAGAGCTATTAAACCCCTGAAAATTGCTTTCAGCCCCATTTAAAATAAACTTTGGATAATCATACGGTGTACCTCCAAGGTCATCTGTAGAATACGACCAATCAAAAGAAACAATAACATCAGCAGGTAAAGAGATTGATATTTGGTTATATCCCATGGAACCTGAATTATTATTTGAACTTATCATTTCCAAAGAAGTTCCATCTGGACTAAATGTAATAGAGCCATTTGAATTAGATGAAGCTAATTGCCAATTTTCACTCGAAAATTCTTCGGTAAAGCCTGCGGTATTAATTATGTTTACAATAGGAGACAAGTCAATATTACTTCCTTCGCAAAATGATTGAGCTTCATCAATCACAATAATAAGACTCGAATCATACTCATAAGCTCCTAAATCGACCACACAATCCATCATACGTAAATTACCTACTATGTCGGTTATTACATCTGAAGGTACGTACGAATTATTTCCTTTGTTAATCACAGGGCTTCCAGGTTGTAAGCTAAAATCTCCATTATCCGGATTTACAAATAACGGATTCGTGTTACCATTGATATTACTGTTCGATGTAGAAGTCATTCCTTGTATTAAACTGTTGTAAATATGCACCTGACTTGTTCCATTAACAAAACCTCCGTTATTGCCATAAGCGATGCAGTTACGAAAATAAAAATTTCCGGTTCCAGACCACACAGAGCTATAGTTACTACCTCCCAAACTCCTATTTCCCCAAACTGTACAATTAGAAAAACGAGGACGTCTTATGTTATATATGGCACTGCCTCCGCCTGTTGCTATGTTTTTAACAAAAATACAGTTTGAAATCTTAGGGTCTAAACTACTCCCTCCTATGTGAATCCCTCCTCCTCGTTCTGCTGTGTTTTGGGTAAAAATACAATTAAGCAATGTTGTTTTTGAGTTCCAAAAATACATACCTCCTCCATATTTATTACTAATAGTAACTCCATTAACGGTAATGTCTCCTAAGGTAGTATTAGCACCTTGTATGATAAAGCTGTCTAATAAAGTATCGGTGTTATTACCTATATTCATCACTATTCGATATGCATTCTCTTCATTGCCGGCAATGGTCAAAGAACTTGCGTCGCCCGTTACTGCATCATCATCATTAAAATCTCCGCTTAAAATACTCTGGTTGGAAGGATTAGACAAATCTCTTTCTTGCGGGGAAGTTTCCGTACCGGCAAAACCTCCGTAAATCTTTACTCCGCTTTTCAATACAAAGGCATTTTTTCTGTTATTTAGGTCGATAGTATCCAAATCGTCAGCAGGACGAATAGGTTTATATGTGCCTGTTGCCACGAAAATTTTATCTCCATCAGAAGACTCATTAATCATTAGTTGCAAATCGTCAGAAGCATTATCCCAAGAACTCCCCGAGCCGTCTCCCGTAGCGACTGATTTTACATAACGAGTGGTTTGGGCATAACCCCATACGGTCATCAATAAAACACTCAGCAATATTATCCCTTTAAACTTTTCCATAACTCAAAAATTTCGGTTTCACTATGCAATGTTAATATGGTCTGTATTTTTAAAGGTTCTGATTTGAGAAAAAATTGTTCTGATTTACAGAAGTAGTGATTTTTCCACAATTCAGAACAAGATTTTACGTAAATCAGAACAATAGATTTTACGAATGTAAGAAGAGAATAAGGATTGAAAGGAAGGTTAAATTCTTAAAATAAAACCTTCAAATTTCGAAAAATTAAGTAGGTTTACACTTTGAGTTGTCCCTTCGATTTAGAAAGGTCTTTAAACTGCTGAGGCGACATTCCTGTATTTTTTTGAAAAGCGGTATAAAAAGGAGTTCTGGAATTAAACCCACAAGCGTACATCACCTGGTTAAGCGAAAGTGAAGGATTTTGTAATATCATTCTTCGGGCTTCTCGTATGCGGTAAGAATTGATAAAGTTGTTAAAATTATCTTTTGTATAAACAGCAATAGAGTTAGAAAGATACTTTTTGTTGGTTTGTAACTTTTGGGTAACCGAATCTACTGTAAGGCTCGGATCAATATAAATTTTTTCTTTTTCCATAACCTTTACTAATTGGTCAAAAACTTTTTTCAACGGGCTGTGATCATTTTCTTGCTGAACCTCGGATACGATTTCCGGGTCAGATGGAAATGATCGGGCAAGCTCCACATTTCGCTCATATAAATTTATAAGAGATTTATTGCGATAAACCAAAAAGTATATCAAAGATGCTGTTCCTAAAACCACAAATATTACCGTTACAAAAAGAATTCTGTTACGGAAACGGTACTTCATATTCTCGTTGTTTATCCGTTCGATTTCACGGTCTTTTACGGCTATATCGTATTTTGCTTGTAATTCGGTTATGGCTTTTTGAGATTCTTCTAAATTCAAATCTTGTTTTATTTCATAGGCTTTTTCGTAATGCTCTAAAGCCCTTTTGTAGTTTCCCTGGGCTTTATAAAGTTGATAATAACCACTTTGTATTTTTTCTTCCATCGAAGGAATTTTTAACTTTTGGGAATACACCGTAGCACTGTCATAGGCCTGTTTGGCCTGGGTGTATTTTTTTGCCCTCCAATAATTGGCTCCCAAACTAATCCAGCTGTAGCAAACACCGAATTGTACCTGTGAATCATAAAAAATATCTCGTGATTTTTTTAAATATTTTTCTGCTTCTGTATAATTGTGTAAATCTTCGGAATATAAATCGCCTACTGCCAATAGGTTTTGAGCAAGAGCCTGAATATTTCCGTATTTTTCCATAAGGTTACGGCTAAGATTATAGTAATGCAATGCAGAGTCTGCTTCTTTCAAGTTTTGGTAGTATAGTCCGATGTTAAAACTTATTCCCATCTCTCCTTCATAATTATGGGAAGTTTTTGCCTCTTCTAATCCTTTTTTAGCATAGAAAAGTGCTTTTTTGTAGTCCTTGATTCCAAAATTAATAATTCCCAACAAATCATAAGTTACAGCTACATTCTCCCAACTGTCCATAGTTTCGTACAATTCAACAGCTTGTAGTGCGTCTTTTATCGCCTTTTTGTAATCTCCACTATTCTGATAATTGATGCTTCGCTGATAATATAAAGCTGCTTTCCTATAGTCGGTTTGAGTTTTTGGTAAGATTTCTTCTATAATAACTTGTGAACGTTCTATATCTCCTAAATTATATGCAATTACAGCCAAATAAGACTTGATAGAAACTTCTTCTTCGGAAGTAAATTCTTCTACATTTTGCTCATAAATTTCGGTTATTATTTTTTCGGCTTTCTTGAGTTTTCCCTTCATTTTGTAAACATGCTGTACCAGATAGCAATAATCAACCCAGGCAGAATGATAGTTTTTTTCTTCTATAAGAGGCTTTGTTCTTTTGAGGAAATCAAGTACAAAATCAGGTTCAAGGGCATATATCTCCTTGCTAATTTCAAGCATTTCGCGTATGTCCTCTTCTGTTTTGTTGGTTTTAGTCTCCAACTCTGAGAGTTGTTTTATCTCTTGAGCAGCATTTTGAGCCAAAAGACTAAAACTCAATAAAAAAAGTAAAAAAACATATAAAGATTGCTTCATGCTCGGGTGTGGTTTTCATGTTTTTATGGCACGAATATACAATTTTTATTAAACTGAACGGCTGTAAACCTACATAGTTCTGTAAATTTCCATTAGATTTTTAGCAATATTTTCATCGGAAAATTTTTGGACATATTCCAACCCTTTTTCGGTAATGTGTCTTTTTAAATATCAGCAAGTTTTGCTTTGCTTGCTTCATATTTTGTTCTGCCTCTTACCTTTTTATGAGCTAATCTTTTGATTCAAAAACAATATACTATGATGATACTCAATAAAATTAAATAGCTTTTAAAGCTATTTATTGATGAATTCTTTGACTAGTTCATAAGCCTTTTGTTTGGCTGTATCCAAATCATGGTTTTTTACGATTGCATCAAATTGTGGAGCGGTTGCCAGTTCAGCTGATGCTTTTGCGATTCGCATATTAATTTTGTCGTCGGTTTCTGTCGAACGCTTTTTTAGGCGGATTTTAAGCTCATCAATACTCGGAGGTTTTACAAAAACAGCCAATGTTTGCTCAGGAAATTTCTTCTTGATACGAAGTCCTCCGGAAACATCAATATCAAAAATTACATTTTTCCCTAAAGCCCAAAGCCGCTCGACCTCACTTTTGAGTGTCCCGTAAAAATTATCTCGGTAAACTTCTTCCCATTCCAAAAAATCATCTGCTTTTATGTGTTTTTTGAATTGGTCAATACTCATAAAATAATAATCTTTTCCGTGCACTTCTTTTCCTCTGGGTTGTCTTGAAGCAGCTGAAACCGAAAAAGCAAGATTCAGGTCTTCTTGCTCTAAAAGATGTCTTACTATGGTAGTTTTTCCCGCACCTGACGGAGCAGAAAAAACAATGAGTTTACCTTGTTTCATTTAGTTGTATTTTTTTAGGAAGGGCAAAAATACGGATTTTAAATCAAAATAACAGACCATTTGGAGTTTGAATAAAAAACAGAAACACAGCAAACAGGTTATGATTCTTGTTGTTTTGATCTTCTGGTCAGCTTGATAATTACCGGAAGCGTTGTAACAAGAACAAGAATAATTACAATGACCCCGATGTAGTCTTTAAGGTCAATCCCGAAAGTTCTTCTGAAAAAATCATTCAGATAATGTCCTGCAAAAATCAAGCTAAAAGCCCAAATTATCGAGCTGATGATGTTATACAGGATAAAAGGTCTTTTGTTCATTCCCGAAATTCCAGCCACTATCGGAGCAAACGTCCTGAAAACCGGCAAGAAACGAGCAAGAATAATGGCTCTTCCTCCGTGTTTATCAAAAAATTCTCTTGATTGAAACAGATATTTTTTCTTGAAAAAAAAGCTATCTTCTCGGCTGTACAGATAGGCTCCGCTTTTTGCTCCAAACCAATATCCTACCGAATTTCCTAATATTCCTGCTAATGCGACCAAAGAAGAAAGTATAAATACATTCAGAAAATCACTTTCGACATGTATCAATTGACTGACAAGCTCAGTAGAATAAATTCCTGATAAAAACAACAAACTGTCTCCGGGAAGAAAAAACCCTACAAAAAGTCCCGTTTCTGCAAAAACAATAAAAAGTACTACCCAAAGCCCGATGCTTACTCCCGCAATTTTCATATTGATATAAAACTCGGGGTTTAAGAGCTGTATCCAATCAAAGTCTTGCATTTTCTGATGTTTTAGTTATCTGTTTTTTCGGTGCGTGAAATTAGTTTTTTAAAACACAAACGAAGTTAAAAAAAATACAAAGTTTGATTTGTGTTTAGATTTCACGAGTTAAGGGTAAAAAATGATGCCCGACTTTGTGATTTTTTGAGGCGATTAGAAAAGTTGGAAAGCAATTAAAAACCAAACATCAAATTGTTATATTTGCACCATGCCTTTGTACAAATCCATTGAGGTCGATGCAACCACAAAAGTTTTGGTATGGAAAATTACCGAATCTTTCACAGAGCTATTCAGGAAAGTTGTTCTGAGAGATGTTTGTTTGCACAGACTCGAGAAAATGAAATCCGAATTGCACCAAAGAGGCTTTTTAAGTGTCAGAAAACTGCTGGAACAAGCAGGATACACCGACTTTGACTTGTATTATGACCAAAACGGAAAACCACACCTAAAAGATGGAAGACATATTTCGATAACTCATTCTTATGAATTTTCTGCTATCATTATTTCGGACAGAAACATCGGAATTGATTTAGAACAACAACGTGAAAAAATTATCAAAATCGCAAACAAATTTACCAATTTCGATAGTAATTTTTTCGATAAATCAAACACTCGACAAACCGTTAGACAACTTACAGCCATTTGGGGAATCAAAGAATCTGTATATAAATTTTATTCGCTGAGCGGATTGAGTTTAAAAGAAAATATGAATGTCTTGCCTTTTGATTTGGAACAAAAAGAACTCGAAGTAGTGGTTACTTACGAGAATTTCTCTAACACACATCGGGCAAAATTTCAGGAATTCGAAGGTTATACTTTAGTATATTTACTGTAATGAAAGCAATTTATCAAGATATACTCAAAGCCAAATCAGACGGAAAGAAACTTCTTGCCATACTTCTTGATCCGGACAAAATCAATTGGAATAAATGGAATGTTTTACTCTCAAAAATCAAAAATTCGGGTGCTACACATATTTTTGTCGGAGGGAGTATTGTGGCCGAAAATCTAACGGAAAAACTCGTTGAAAAGCTAAAATCGGACATTCATCTTCCGCTAATTTTGTTTCCGGGAGATTTCACTCAAATTACCTCAAAGGCTGATGCAATTTTATTCTTGAGTTTACTCTCCGGAAGAAATCCTGAATACCTTATCGGACAACACATCAAAGCTGTTTCGGTACTAAAAAAAACAGATTTGGAAATTATTCCGACCTCCTATCTTTTAATCGAAAGTGGAAGGCAAACAACAGTGGCAAGAGTTTCTCAAACCCTTCCGATAGACAAAAATAATATTGACCTTATTGTAGATACAGCTCAAGCAGGAGAATTTTTGGGACATAAACTCACTTATCTCGAAGCAGGAAGCGGAGCAGAAACACCTGTTTCAAAAAACATCATCAAAAATGTAAGTCAAAACCTTACGATTCCACTTATTGTTGGAGGAGGAATACGTACTAAAAAACAAATGAATGCAGCCTATAATTCCGGAGCTGATTTAGTGGTTATCGGGACTGCTTTTGAAGAAAATTTTGATTTTTTTGAGTAAAGAAGATGAAATGTTTTTTGTACTTTACTTTAAAAGCAACCCATTTTATTAAAGAAAAAACCAATCTGTTTTGAAAAAATTCTTGCCCATATTTTCGTATGTTTTTCATCCGCTTTTTATTCCGGTTATGGGAACGCTGTTTTATTTTTATTTTGGGACAAATTATTTTTTGTTTCGAGAAATTTATATCATAATCATACAAACAGTTATCGTTACGGTTATTATTCCTATCTTATTTTTTTGGTTGCTTTATGTACTGAAAAAAGCGGATTCGATAATGGTAGCGGATATTAATCAACGAAAAATTCCGCTTTTAGTACAAATGCTTTTGTTTTTTTATCTGATTGCAAAAATTATACGCATCGAATATTTTCACGAACTGTATTTTTGCTTTTTGGCAAGTATCGCAAGTACGTTTTTGGCTTTTGGTTTATTGTTTTTAAGGAAAAAAGCGAGCCTACATCTTATGGGAATAACAGGCTTTTTGACTTTTGTGATTTTGTTGAGTATTCATACCCAAAACAATTTTGTTCCGTTTATTGCTTTTTTGGTTTTTGTGTGTGGAGCAGTTGCTTCGTCAAGGCTTTTCATGAAAGCACATACTCCCAAAGAACTCGTCTTGGGTTCATTTATCGGAATATTGCCTCAACTTGCGTTTGCTTATTTCTGGGTTTAATACAAGAAAAAAGCCTCTTGAAATCTCAAGAGGCTTTGGTTTTGAGCGGAAGACGAGGCTCGAACTCGCGACAACCAGCTTGGAAGGCTGGAGCTCTACCAACTGAGCTACTTCCGCTTTTGTGAGTGCAAATATAATGTGCTTTTCTGATACAATCCAAATATTTTTTCAAAAAAAATTTTACGAATTTAAAAATCTTTACAGGTTCACAACCTTTAGCCTGTACATCAGGGCTGTACAGAATATTTGAATTTTATTTTCCAGAAAATTTAATGTAGTTTTGCAAGTCGCTATTTATGTATGAATATTTCAGAAAAAGTATCCAAAACTATTTCGGAAGTGGCTTTGGAATTTGATGTTTCAGAAGCTACAGTTCGAAATTGGATAAAAACAAATTTACTGTCTCTTTCCGAAAACAAAGAAATAACACAAGATTCCGTAAATTACCTTAAAGAAAATGTTGTAGGAAAGAAAAAACTCCTCTCAAGAGCTAACAAACAGCAAAAAGACTCACATAATCACATTTTGCTTTCTTCTGAAATTCAACAAAAAATCGAATCGGAAAATGGGTCGGAAAAAATAGGTAGTGAATACGAAAACTCGCTTTCGAATTCTTACAAAAATAAAGAAGGAATTTACTACACTCCCGATTTTATCGTTAGAGATATGATGAAGGATTTTAGTGGAAATCTTTCGAATAAAACCTTTTTGGATCCTTGTTGTGGAAGTGGAAACTTCATCGTAGAAGCCATCCGTTTGGGGTTTGCTCCCGAGAATGTTTTTGGTTTTGATGTGGATAAAAATGCTGTTGAAATTACTAAAAAAAGAATTTTTGAGCAAACGGGATATCTTTCAGAAAACATTGTCGTAGCTGATTTTTTGGAGCAATCCGTAACGAAAAAAAACCATTTTGACTACATTTTTACTAATCCACCTTGGGGAAAGAAAATTTCAAAAACCGATAAGCAAAAATACAGTAAAACTTTTGAAGCCGGAAAAAGTGTTGATACAGCAGCATTATTCTTTTTTGCGTGTCTTTCAATAGTAAAAACCAACGGAAAATTAGGTTTCTTGCTCCCCGACTCGTTCTTTAATATTGGGGCTTTTGAAGATGTTCGAAAAAAAGCTTTGGAATATCAGATTGATAGATTAATTGATTATAAAAACCCATTCAAGGGGCTTTTGAGCAAAGCACAAGCCATTATCATAACCAACTATAAATCAAATAAAAAACACCTAACACAGTGTGAATTTAATAATGAAATCAATTTCAGGAGTCAAAATTCATTTTCAGAAAACCCAAAACTTATTCTAAATTTCCGAACCAGTCAAAACGAAGCAGAACTCATTCGGCACGCCTATAACCTACCTCATATTACCCTAAAAAACAAAGCTGTTTTCGGACTCGGGATTGTGACCGGAAATAATAAAACTATCTGTAAAACCAAAGCCAAAAAAGGGTTAATTCCGATGTATAAAGGTTCGGATATTTCTAAAAAAGGACTTAAAAATCCGAGCTGTTTCATCGAAAAAGATTTTAAAAATTTTCAACAAACCGCTCCCGAACATTTGTACAACGCTCCCGAAAAATTGATTTACAAATTCATTTCGAACCAACTTTGTTTTTTTTATGACACGCAACAAAGATATATCCTGAACAGTGCCAATTTATTGATTTTAAACGATGATTTTCCGATAAATGGAAAGAAAGTAACCGAGTTGTTGAATTCAGATTTTATGACTTGGCTTTTCAGGAAAATGTTTGCTACTCACAAGGTTTTGAAATCTGATTTGCAACATTTGCCGATTCATTTCAAATATTATGAAAAGAATAGTAACTTTACAGAAAGTAAATTTTTGGATTATTTAGGAATACAAAAATCAGACGAAACCTACGTTTTTAAACGATAATATGGAAGAAGAAATCATCAACAGAGTAGCCAAAAGCCCGTTGCAAATTTTTGATTTAGAGGATTATTTCCCAGATGGAGAACGAATCGGAATTGACATCTCTCAATGGCTTTTGGAAGGTTTTATCCTCAAAGAAAAAGACTTCAGAGAAAGCCTGAAACAACACGATTGGAATAAATATAAAGACGCTTTTGTTTATTTACATTGCTCGACAGATGCAGTAATTCCCGCTTGGGCTTTTAGTTTGGTTACAATGTATTTGGCTGGTATTGCCCAAAAAACAATCATCGGAACTCAGAATACCATCAACGAGGTTTTATATCAGGAGATTCTCTCTAAAATAGATTTTTCGCAATACAAAGACAAACCCGTGCTGATAAAGGGCTGTGCTAATAAACCTGTTCCCGAAAATGCTTTGGTTTTAGCCTGTCAGTACTTACAACCTTTTGCTAAAAGCATTATGTTTGGAGAGGCTTGTTCTACAGTTCCGCTTTATAAAAAACCAAAAGTTTAAACTTTTAAAACCTGTGAATGATAAAAATACAAGGTCGGTTGTGCAAATCTACTTTGGTTTTTTTCCACTGCGAAATACGCTTGGTTCTGATGTATTCGGTTTCTAAAGTAATATCGGCAGCAATACACAAATGTGTATCACTATGTAGAGTTTGAAGCAAATCTTCTAAAAGTTTGTTGTTCCGATAAGGAGTTTCAATAAAAATTTGAGATTGATTTTTATCGAAAGAAAGTCGTTCAAAATTCTTTAAAACATTTCTCTTTTCCGATTTGTCAATTGGGAGATATCCGTTAAAAGCAAAACTTTGCCCGTTAAATCCGCTTGCCATCATTCCTAACAAAATTGAAGATGGCCCAACCATCGGAACAATCTGAATTTCTTTTTCATGAGCCATCTTGGCAATTGCGGCTCCAGGGTCAGCAATTCCGGGACAACCTGCTTCGCTCATTAATCCTACATTAATTCCTTCTAAGCAAGGTTTGAGCATCTCAGAATACTCCGAAATATCAGTATGCTTATTCAACAAACTGATTTTTAGTTCAGGTTGTTTTTTTTCAGGATAAATTTTTTTGATGAACCTTCGTGCTGTTTTTTCGTTTTCTACAATATAATAATCTATCATTTCGATAGTTTTTGCAACCGACCAAGGAAGCACATCTTTTGGGTTGCTCTCCTCCCCCATCATTACGGGAATTAAATATAATTTTCCTTTTTTATTCATCTTTTTCTATAAACTACAAAACTACCGATTTAATTGTGAAATTTAAATAGTTTAAAATCGAGTTTTTAAAATCAACATAATGTTCTCCTGTATTTTTTTGAGTTAAAACCATGATTAATTTTTTTCTTTTATGCAAAAATGGTAGAGTTAGGTACAAATTTCGTATTTTTGAGTGATGTGCAAAATGCGTCATATTTATAACTAATTAAAACTTAGAAAAGATGATAAACGAAATTATTAGTCAGGGGAAGGAATTACTCTCAGGAAAGTTAAAGGAAGCTGCTGGTTTGAATGACAGTCAAATAGACACAACTATTGAAACAGCAGGAGAAAGTACTATTGAAACATTGAAAAATGAAGTTACAGGGGGTAATTTAAAAGGCGTTTTAGACTTATTTAACGGTAAATCTGAAACTTCAAAATCAAATCCGATTGTTGATGAAATTGCTAAAAATTTTATTTCTAGTTTAGTTTCAAAATTAGGAGTTGGAGAAGGAGTTGCATCAAAAGCGTCTGATGTTATTTTGCCTTTTATAATGAGTAAATTTAGCAGTAAGGAGACAGGTAAAGCTAAAGACGGTTCACAACTTATGAGCTTACTGGGTTTAGATGGAGGTGATATTACAGGTGCATTTGGCAACCTTCTTGGCGAGAACAAAGGAAAAAATCTCTTGGGAAAACTTGGAAAAATGTTTTAATCGGGTAATTTAATTGTTTAACTCGTAAACTTATAATGAGAGAAATCACTATGTAACATCTTTATATTTTTAGTAAAGGTTTACAATAACAAAACCGTCTCAATTTTTGATATTGAGACGGTTTTTTGATTAGATTTTAGTGAAAATTTTAATTTTAGGAGCAAGGATAAAACTATCTTTAAGCAACCTTTTTTGTTCCATCAAATTACAGTATATTTTTAACACGAGAAAAAACACAAAAAAACCGCCCCATATAGAGGCGGTTTTTCGATTTATTAAAATTTAATGTTTACTGCTTAACCACTTTGATTGTTTTTACAGCTCCATCAACTGTTACTTTTACCAAGTAACTTCCCGTTGG
>JBAYPE010000045.1:0-12378 GCA_041677865.1 Flavobacteriaceae bacterium | reverse complement strand
TAACTCATAAATATACGCAATACTACAAATTAAAAATTAGTTTACAAAATTTTGTTAAAAATATTTTTTGTGTATTGATAAACAGATATATAAGATTTAAAATAATTTCGCAAAACGAATAGTTGTTTTTAAAAAAATATTTCGCAAATTTGCATTAGACTATACAAAATACGAAGTGATGCTATGCAAGATATTACTCAATTTACGACTCAACCTTATAAATTTACATTAGGAGAACATCAAAACAAAAACGTTATCTGGATAGACTTTCTCTATCAGAAACAATGGGTAGATTATCTCAAGGCAAACACTAAGGCTCGTTGGAGTAGTTCGCAGAAAAAATGGCATGTGCCTGATACTGATTTTTACAGAAACTTATTTGGTCTGTCGCCCAAAACCATTGGTAAGAGAGCCTTAAGTCAGATTGACCCTGTAAACCAACCTGCTTTTCAGACTTACATAGATCAGCTTAAACTCAAAGGATATAGCCCCAACACAATTCGCTGTTATACAACAGAATTTTCGCAGTTACTCAAAACCCTTAAATCCTATCCCGTAAATCAACTCTCAACAGACAAACTCAGAGGTTATTTTCTGTACTGTATCAACACCTTAAAACTCTCAGAAAATATGATTCATAGTCGTATGAATGCTATTAAATTCTATTTTGAACAGGTTTTAAACAACGAAAAGTTTTTTATGGATATTCCACGCCCTAAAAAACCAAGCCTTTTGCCTAAAGCACTTTCTACTCACGATATTAAAAAGATGCTTGGCACTATTGATAACCAAAAACATGAACTTCTGTTGAAAATGACTTACGGAATGGGACTTCGAGTAAGCGAATTGGTAAACTTAAAAATTACAGATATAGATAGTAAAAGAATGCAGGTGCTTGTCAACCAATCTAAAGGAAAAAAAGATCGCTACGTAAACCTTCCGGAATCTGTTTTGGACTTACTCCGAAAATACTATCTGCAGTACAAACCCAAATACTATCTTTTTGAAGGACAATATGGAGGACAATACAGTGTAAGAAGCGTACAAGCAGTATTCAAAAAAGCCATGCAAAAAGCCAAAATAAACAAGAAAATTGGTGTTCACAGCCTCAGGCATTCCTATGCCACACATCTTATCGAGCAAGGAACCGACATTCGCTTCGTACAAGAACTACTCGGACACAAAGAAATAAAAACCACCATGATTTATACCGGATTAACCGACATAACCAAACGGAAAATTAAAAGCCCGTTAGATAATTTGTAAACAACCGGTTCAGCAAATAAACTTTAAAGCAACACACTTTTGTAAAAACACAAAATCAGTTCGTTTTTCTGTTTTTTAAAATAAAGTTAAACCCTGTTAATCAGCAGTTAAAGATTTTTTGAGATGTAGAAATTGTAGTACTTTTGAAAGTAATTTTTAAAAATGCTCATATTATGAAAAGATTTTCATCTTTATTTCTGGTTGCTCTTTTGAGTGGAGGAATCACTCTCGGAGCGTATAAATTATTCATCGAAAAACCCACCGCCTCATCTCAGCAAAGCGGAATTACCACGGTTTCTACTTTACCTACTACCTTCCGAAATGTTGGCTTTACAACCGAAGCACCCGATTTTACCGAAGCTGCTGAGTTGGCTCTTCATTCGGTTGTTCACGTAAAAAATGTCTCTTACAGACAAGTAAACGACCCGATTATGGAGTTCTTTTACGGATACAGAGGAGGACAACAACAAGCTCAAATCGGGACGGGTTCGGGAGTTATCATCTCAGAAGACGGTTATATCGTAACCAACAACCACGTGATTAATAATGCCTCCGAAATCGAAATTACTTTAAACAACAAAAAAGCCTATCCGGCAAAACTCATCGGAACCGATTCGCAAATGGATATTGCTCTGCTAAAAATTGATACTAACGATAAACTTCCATACACTGTTTTTGGAGATTCCGATAATGTGAGAGTAGGAGAGTGGGTTTTGGCTGTGGGAAATCCGTACAACCTGAATTCGACTGTTACAGCAGGGATTATTTCTGCCAAAGCTCGAAATGTCGGAAACCGAGTGCAAAACAATATCCAGTCGTTTATTCAGACCGATGCAGTCGTAAATCCCGGAAATAGCGGAGGAGCTCTCGTAAATACTCGTGGAGAACTCATCGGAATCAACACAATGATTTCCTCTACAACAGGTTCGTATGTAGGATATTCTTTTGCTGTTCCTTCTAATATTACCCGAAAAATCATCGAAGATATTATGGAATTCGGAAACGTACAAAGAGGTGTTTTGGGAGTAAAAGGAGGTGAACTCAATCAGGCTGTAGCAAAAGAATTAGGACTGAACAGAACCCAAGGATTTTATGTGGCAGATGTAACCAAAGAATCGGGAGCCGAAAAAGCAGGACTTAAAAAAGGAGATGTCATCATAAAAATCGATAACCAACAAATCAATTCGTTTGCCGAACTTACCGGATACATCTCAACCAAACGACCAAACGATGTAGTAACGGTATATCTTATTCGAGATGGAAAGGAAATTAAAACTTCTGTAAAATTAACCAAATACGAACTACTCACTACAGAATTTTTCGGAATGGAAGTCGAAGATTTACCCGCTAAAGACAAGAAAAAATTAGGGGTCGATTACGGAGTGCGAATCAAAGAAAGTGAAGATTTCGAAGATGTAAAAGGAAAGATTATCCTTTCGGTAAACGGGGTAAAAGTTCGGAATACTCAGGATTTGAACGAAATCGTGTCCCGAACAAAATCCAACACCCCAACCCGAATCGAACTCTTGAATCAAAACGGAGAAATAGAAAGATATATTATCCGTTAAATTGTTCATTGTAAAGTTGTTTAATCTGAGAAACAATCCAAACCAATTTTATTTATTTGAGTTTGGATTGTTTTTTTATGTGTGAAAAAACTTTATCCTTATGTTTTTCTGGTTTCAACTTAAAATCCTACTTTTGTTGAAAAGCAAAAAAGTATGATTTCGATAGACCCAAAAGAGGTAGCTCCAGCTAAGGTACAAGCCTATCTGCAAGGTGCGGTAGGACCAAGACCCATTGCTTTGGCAAGTACGATTGATCAAAACGGAACGCCTAACCTCTCGCCCTTTAGTTTTTTCAATGTGTTCAGTTCCAACCCTCCGATTTTGGTCTTTTCGCCTGCTCGAAGAGTTCGAAACAATACCGTAAAACACACACTTATCAATGCTCAGAATACCAAAGAAGTAGTAATAAGCGTTGTAAATTACCAAATCGTACAGCAGGTTTCTCTTGCCAGCACCGAATATCCGGACGGAGTAAACGAGTTCATAAAATCCGGACTTACTCCTTTAGAGTCTGATGTGGTAAAGCCGTTCAGAGTGGCAGAATCTCCGGTTCAGTTCGAGTGTAAAGTAAATGACATTATCGCTTTAGGAGACGGAGGAGGAGCAGGAAATTTAGTGATTTGTGAGGTAGTTAAGATTCACGTAAACGAAGAAGTTTTAGACGAAAACGGAGCTATTGACCAATACAAAATTGATTTGGTTTCCCGAATGGGAGGTAATTGGTATTCCAGAGCCAATAAAGGACTTTTTGAAGTGCCAAAACCATTAGTTACCTTAGGAGTCGGAGTCGATCAGGTTCCGGATTTTATTAAAAATAGCGGAGTTTTTTCAGGAAATGATTTGGGAATGTTAGGAAATATCGAAGTGTTGCCTACACAAGATGAAATTACTACTTTTGTAAACGAAACTTTTGAGGCAAAAGTTGTTTTAAGTTCGGACGACACCGATAAAATATATATCAAAGCCAAAGAATATTTAGCCAAAGAACAAGTTTTAGAAGCCTGGAAGTTGCTTTTGGCAAGTCAGAAATAATTAAAAATATAGCCTCACAGGTTTTTTATGGAGGTTTAAAAATCAAAATAAACTTAAAAAAAAGAATAAAAAAATGGAAGTAGTAGGAAAAGTAAGAATGGTTGATCAGGTTAAAGAAGTCGGAAGCAACGGATTCAGAAAAAGAGACATCATAGTAACCACAGAAGAGCAATATCCGCAACACATCTCGATTCAGTTTGTTCAAGACAAAGTGAATTTGTTAGACACTTTTAAACCCGGAGACGATGTTCGTGTTTCTATTAATTTGAGAGGAAGAGAATGGGTAAATCCGCAAGGTGAAACGGTTTATTTCAACACTATTCAGGGTTGGAAAATCGAAAAATTAGTAGCCGAAACACCAACTTCCTCGCAAGAAGTACCTCCGATTGCTCCAACCCAAGCATTCCAACCGGCTCAAAACATCAACGAAGAAGAACACGACGATTTGCCGTTCTAAATCAAAATTTTTTCCGTGAGAAGTAAAATCTACATCTACGGAAGTAAAAAAACATAATATGCGTTTTCTTTTTTCGCTTATATTGATTTTTTCAATTTTTTGGATTGAAGATTCAAACGCTCAAACGTATAAAATAACTTACCAAAAGAGTTATAACGGAAATCTTCTTGAAAATCAAGACAATATTCTTGTTTTTGCCAATTCGGATTTTACGTATATTACCTCAGAGCAAATTCAAAAAGGCACAAAAGACTTTCCGTTTGAAGAAACTTTTGTCGATAGAAAAAAAGAAAACACATACCAACAAATAGCATCAATTAGTACACAACAAAACTTTGCTTTTTTAGATTCTTTGAGTCTGAAAAAGCAAAGTTTTGATTTTTTTGACCAACAGAAAACCATTTTAGGATATACTTGCAAAAAAGCCCGAACCGTTATCAATTCTAATACAATAGATGTTTGGTTTACCCAAGATGTAAAAGTCAAGGGCTCTCCGATGGTTTTAGGACAAAATTTAGGTTTGGTTTTGGAGATTACCCGCAACGGAAATTTTGCCATACAAGCCACCGAAATCGAAACGATTAACACCAAAAAGAAACCGATTCCAATCCGAGATTTTTCAAAACTAAAAACGCTTGACAACCTTACTTATCGAGATTTGCTTTGGAAAAGCAGGTTTAGGACTCTATCGGTTTTCAAAAACGAAATCATCAATTTCTCGGACGAATCCAAATCAAATGATTCGATTTTACGTTTTGCCAAAGGAACAATTATTCTCAAAAAAATTAAATTCCCTGAAATTACGCAAGGAAGCCAGATTTTTGCAGAACTTACCACACAATCCAACGGAGATGCTTATGACCGAACAGGTACTGTATTTGTGATTCCTACCGATTCCAAGATTTCGTTTTTAGATGCTTTGTGCAACGGAATCAAAGAAATCCCGCTTTATACCAACGGAAATTCTAAAGAATACAGAGGCGTGGTCAAAACCGAAGATTATACTCCCCTTATCGAACTGATGCGGTTTTTTACGCCATTCGGAGTCAAAAAATTCAACCATATTCAGCTCAAAGGAAAAACTTGGCAAGATAGTGTTTCGTACCGTCAAGACATTTCAGAGTTACAACCTGTACTTTCATCAAAAGAATTGTATGTCGGTACTTTTATCGGAAATTATGACAAAGGCGGACACAAAGTAAGTTTAGAAATTACCATCCATAAAGAAGAAAAACAATCTCCGAAAAATGTGTTTTTGCTTCCACTTTTTAATACGACCAACGTAATGGAAATGACAGGGCAGGAATACGCAACGATGTTTGATAACGAAAAAGGACTTGAAGTTACTTTTACTTTAGACAGAGAAATAAAAAACGCAAAACTCCGTTATATCACTACCGGACACGGAGGTTGGGCAGGCGGAGATGAGTTTTTACCCAAGAAAAATACAATAATTTTAGACGGAAAAGAAGTTTTTTCGTTTGTTCCGTGGAGGCAGGATTGTGGCTCATACCGATTGTATAATCCGGTATCAGGAAATTTCGACAACGGGCTTTCATCGTCTGATTATTCCCGCTCGAATTGGTGTCCGGCTACCCTCACCAACCCGATACAGATTGATTTAGGAAATTTACAAAAAGGAACACATACCCTTCGGGTGCAGATTCCGCAAGGTGCTCCAGAAGGGACGAGTTTCAGCAGTTGGAACGTGTCAGGAATATTGCTTGGAGAATGAAGGACTATAGTTTGGAACACTAATTGATTTAACTCCTAAAAAAATGAGTTAGTTATGAAAAATATGTTATTACCGATACTGATTTTGTTTTTGTCTTCTTTTTCTCAACAACCAGAAAAGCAGACGAAAGAACAACCCTACAAATTAGGCGAATTTTTTAAGTTTAAAATGAGTTATAGTGGTTTTCTCAGTGCAGGATATGCCACTTTGGAACTTACCGAAGCCACTTACAACAACAAGCAGGTTTATTATGCCAAAGGCTTTGGAGCAAATACAGGTTTGTCAAAGATTTTTTTCAAAGTCGAGGATCATTACCAAAGTTATTTTGACAAAGAAACCGGGAAGCCCTATATGGCAGTTCGAGATATTTCCGAAGGAAGCTATAAAAGAAACCAAAGAGCTTATTTTAACCACTACACAAACAAGGTTTTTCTGAAAGATATAGGCAGAAACAAAGAACAGACCATAGATGTTCCGGTTGGAGTTCAAGACGTTGTTTCTATGTTTTATTACTTGAGAAATCATAAAAATATCGACAGAATCAAAGAAGGACAAACCATAGATGTCGATATGTTTTTTGACGATGAGATCATTAAGTTTAAGTTAAAATTTATAGGAAAAGAGACAATAAAAACTAAATTTGGACGTATTTCTGCTATGGTTTTCAGACCGATGGTGCTGGCAGGAAGGGTTTTCAAAGAACAGGAAAGTTTGACCGTCTGGATTTCGGACGACAAGAATAAAGCTCCACTCAAAATAAAAGCTGATTTGGCTGTAGGCTCTATCAGTGCTGATTTAACCGAACACAAAGGACTTAAATATCCCCTAAACAAAAAATAGAATTATTAAAAACATAAAAAAATGGAAATTACCTCCGAAACTCAACAGCAACTTGAAGCCTTAAATCAAAAGTTTGAGGCTTTAGGGCAAAACACAAATACACATTTAGAAGGATTACTTTGGGCAAAACCCATTACTTATTGGGATTACATTCAGACCGATGCTTTGCTGAGCTTGCAAACTCAGAGAACTCTTTTGCCCGACGAAATGGTCTTCATTATGTATCATCAGGTAAATGAGCTTTTGTTTAAAATGATTTTGTGGGAAATGCACCAAATTTGCGATAATCCTAATCCTGCAACCGAAGTTTTTACAGATAAACTAATGCGAATCAGTCGCTATTTTGATATGCTTACCACCTCGTTTGTCATTATGAAAGACGGTATGGAAGACGAGCAGTATCTGAAATTCAGAAATACACTTACCCCTGCAAGTGGTTTTCAGAGTGCTCAATACCGCCTGATTGAGTTCTGCTCAACCGATTTAATCAACCTGATTGATTTCAGATTTAGAGCTAACATAGACAGAAATACTCCTTATGAACACGCTTTAGAACACTTATATTGGCAAGCTGCCGGAAAAGATTACAAAACCGGAAAAAAATCGTATTTGCTTGAGCAATTCGAGAAAAAATACAAAAAACAGTTTTTGGAGTATATGAAAAAATACAATACTTCTAATCTTTGGAGAAAATACAAACAACTCCCAGAGGCTGACCAACAAAACGAAGCGTTAATCAAAGCTATGCGTCATTATGACTATACCGTGAACATCACTTGGGTAATCGGACATTATAACACAGCTAAGAAATACATCGAATCCGTACCCGGAGCTCACGAAGCCACCGGAGGAAGCGATTGGAAAAAATATATGCACCCAAAATACCAAAGAAGAATTTTCTTTCCCGAATTGTGGAGCGAAGAAGAACTTAAAAACTGGGGAGAAAACATTTAATAATCAAATTCACGGTTAGTTTTGAAATATTTTATATCGCTTTTTTTATTTTTATTTTTATTGGTTTCTTGCAAAAAAACAGAAGAAACCCAACTACAAGAACAAACGACCGAAAAACCGAAAAACCACAGGTTTGGTTTTGTGATGGATGATTTTCTTGTGATTGATGACACAATTAAACAAGGAGATACTTTTGGTAAAATACTTTCCGAACAAGGCTTTAATGCAACAGAAATTCACAATATAGTCGAAAAAATAAAAGATTCTCTTAACCTGAAAAACATAAGAGCAGGAAGACCCTATACCATACTCAAATCGCTTGATGAACCTCATAAAATTCAAGCAATTGTTTACCAGTCAGACCTTATAAATTACAGTGTGGTAGATTTAAGAGATACTATTGTTGCGTATAACAAACAGAAACCTGTAACCATAAAACGAAAAACCATTGTGGCCAATATCGAAGGTTCGCTTTCGGAAACCTTAGATACTAACGGAGTAAATCCTGCCCTAACACATAACCTTTCTCAGATATATGCATGGTCGGTCGATTTCTTCAGAATACAGAAAGAAGACACCTTTGGAGTGATTTTTAACGAAAGATATGTAAACGACACGATTTATGTCGGAATAGAAAACATTGAGGGAACTTTTTTTGTTCATAGAGGGAAAAGAATCTATGCTTTTCCGTTCAAAAAAGATTCTTTGGGTTCAAGCGAAGAATATTTTGACGAAGAAGCAAATGCTCTGAAGAGTATGTTTTTGAAAGCACCTCTTAAATTCAGCCGAATTACATCGAGGTTTTCTCCAAAGCGTTTTCATCCGGTTCAAAAAAGGTGGAAAGCCCATAAAGGAACCGATTATGCCGCTCCACACGGAACCCCGATTATGACAACGGCAAATGGAGTGGTAGTACAAACAGGATATACTTCGGGTAACGGAAACTTTGTCAAGGTAAAACACAACAATACCTATTCTACCCAATACCTGCACATGTCAAGAATTGCGGTTAAAAAAGGACAAAGGTTAAGTCAGGGAGATGTGATTGGATATGTAGGAAGTACAGGTCTGGCAACCGGACCACACGTGTGCTATCGCTTTTGGCAAAATGGAGTGCAGATCGATCCGTTACAGATGAATTTTCAAAGTTCAGAGCCTTTGGAAGAAAAATATAAAGCAAGGTTTTTCAGTCAGGTAAACCCGATTAAAAAAGAACTTGACAGTATTTCAAAAATCAAGTTGAATCTATAATCTACGCTACAAATGGCACTTGAAAACACCAACCCGACAGGAACAGTTGCTTGGAATAAATTACGGGAGCATTTCGAACAGATTTGCTATACTTCGATGCAAGAATTTTTTGCACAAGACCAAAACCGAGCAAATCGTTTTCACATCGAATGGAATAATTTCTTGTTAGATTATTCTAAAAATAAAATCAGCCTGAAAACCATGGATTTGTTTGTCGAACTGGCGGAGGAATTAGGGTTAAAAAGCGGAATCGAAAGTCTTTTTTCGGGAGAAAAAATCAATATTACCGAAAACAGAGCCGTACTTCATACCGCTTTGAGAACAGAGCAAAACCAGACCGTTTTGGTGGACGGAAAAAACATAATTCCCGAAGTTATTGAAGTAAAAGAAAAAATAAAATTGTTTTCCGAGAGTGTAATCGGTGGAGACCGAAAAGGATATTCCGGAAAACCTTTTACAGATGTGATAAACATCGGAATTGGAGGTTCAGATTTAGGGCCGGCAATGGTTACAGAGGCCTTAAGGTTTTATAAAAATCACCTCAACATTCACTATGTTTCTAATATTGACGGAGACGGAGTAAGCGAAACCCTCAAAAGCCTGAACCCTGAAACCACTCTTTTTGTGATTGTTTCTAAGACTTTTACCACACAAGAAACGATTACCAATGCCAAAACCATTCGAAATTGGTTTCTGCAAAGTGCAAACCAAAGCGATATTGCAAAACATTTTGTAGCAGTTTCCTCCAATATCGAAAAAGTAAAAGAATTCGGAATTTCAGAAGAAAATATCTTCCCGATGTGGGATTGGGTCGGAGGTCGTTATTCGCTTTGGAGTGCAGTCGGAATTTCAATTGCTTTGGGAGTCGGATACGATAATTTTGACCGACTTCTCAAAGGAGCAAATAGCTTAGACAATCATTTCAGAACGGCTGATTTTCGGACGAATATTCCTGTGGTTTTGGCGTTCTTGTCGGTGTGGTACAACAACTTTTTTGAATCGGAAACGCATTGCGTTGTTCCGTATTCTGACTATCTGAAAAAGTTTGTTCCGTATTTACAACAACTCGTTATGGAAAGTAACGGTAAAAGTATTTCAAGAGAAGGAACTCCGGTAAATACCCAAACCGGGAATGTGATTTTTGGTGGAATTGGAACAAACTCGCAACATGCCTTTTTTCAGTTATTACATCAAGGAACCAAACTTGTACCTGCTGATTTTATCGGGTTTGTAGAGCCCTTACACAACAATTATGAACATCACAATAAGCTGATGGCAAACTTTTTTGCTCAAACCCAAGCGTTGTTAAGCGGAAGAGAAACCGAAGAAAATCCGTATCGGGATTTTTACGGAGACCGGCCAACCAACACGATTTTGATTAGTAAACTAACTCCTGAAAACTTAGGAGCTTTACTGGCCATTTATGAACACAAAACTTTTGTAGAAGGTTTTCTTTGGAATATCTTTAGTTTTGACCAATTCGGAGTGGAATTAGGAAAAGAATTGGCAACAACTATTCTCAGTGAAATAGAAAGCAAAAAAGTAGGAAACTATGATAGTTCAACTATGTTTTTATTGAGTAAATTTTTAGAAAAAAAATAACTTTTCCAAAGTATTGAAACTTTGGAAAAGTTTTAATATGTTATTCTTCTCTTTTTGAGGAATCTCCTACAAAATTTTGCGAACTGTTTTTAAACAATATATTGAAGGTCGTTAAACTTCCGTAAGAACGCGTGATGTATTGCTGTAGTTCAATTTTTTCGTCTTCGGTAAGGGTTTTGTGAGCGTTGATTTTTTGCTCCATTACACGAAGTCTGTCGCGAAGCATCACAATCTTATGAAAAAATGTATCAATCGGAATTTCTTTAGAAGCCAATGTTTTATCAACCGGTTGCAGAATCATTTTCCCACCTCTGTACTTTTCGGCAATCGGAACAATTTCGGTAATATCACTCCATTTTTTTAAGATTCGCACCAAACTGCTCTCAATTTCAGAGAAACTAACCGTATCAACTTCTTGGTCAATAGCTTCGATAACCTCAAAATCCGAATCGACTTCTATGGTTTCTAATCCTCTTTCTACAAAAGTAATCCAGTAATATTTAGAACTTACGTTGGTTACTACTCCCACTCCGTAATCCGAATGTTTGATTCTCGAACCGATTCCTAAAATTTGTTTCATAGTATGATTTTTTTATTGAACGAGTGCAAATATATTGATTTGAGATTGAAGATTAATGATTTTTGATTCCGGAATAAACTAAAGGTAGTTTCTACCAACTGAAAACTAAAAAAACTATCTTTGTCCTTATGAAATTCGAGAACGTTTTAGGACAAGAACACCTTAAAAAACATTTAATTACTACAGCCGATTCGGGCAGGATTCCGCATGCACAACTTTTTGTCGGAAAGGAGGGAAGCGGAGCTTTACCACTTGCTATTGCTTATGCACGTTACGTTTTGTGCGGAGCGGACAATTCGGCTTGTAATCTGAAAATGAATTCTCTTTCGCATCCGGATTTGCATTTTATTTATCCGACCATTACTACAGACGATGTAAAATCAAAACCGAAAAGCACAGATTTTTTACCCAGTTGGAAAGAATTCTTAAAAGAAAATCCGTACGGAAACTTGTTTGATTGGTACAAAAAACTCGGATACTTGAACAAACAAGGCGAAATCAGGGTAGAAGATGCTCAAGAAGTGCTGAAAACACTTTCGTTAAAATCGTACGAAGGAGGTTACAAAATATTGATTATTTGGCAGGCAGACAAAATGAATATTGCCTCATCGAACAAGTTGCTGAAAATCATCGAAGAACCACCTCAAAAAACGCTGATTATTCTGATTACAGAAAGCGAAAAAAACATTTTGGACACTATTAAATCGAGATGCCAGACCATTCATTTAGGAGCGTTGAGCGATGAAGTTATTGCCGGTGCTTTAAAAAATAATTATTCGGTGGAGGAAAATGTAGCTAAAAAAATAGCTCATCAATCGCAAGGAAGTTTTACAAAAGCTATCGAAATTCTTACAGATGATAGCAACTTTCCGTTTGACCAATGGTTTGTAGATTGGGTCAGAACAGCTTTCAGGGCAAAAGGAAATCCCTCTGCCATTCAAGGGCTTATTTTGTGGAGTGAAACTGTTGCTTCGACAGGGAAGGAGGCTCAAAAAAAATTTCTGTATTATTGTACAGATGTTTTCCGGCAGGCTTTGTTGTTGAATTATCAGACCAAAGAATTGATTTACTTCGAACCGAATGTCGAAAATTT
>JBAYPE010000044.1:0-13124 GCA_041677865.1 Flavobacteriaceae bacterium | reverse complement strand
TATGAATTTTGAGATATTAGTAAATACGATACAAAGCACTCATAATCAGCTTCAACAAAATGCGATTAAGTCGATTAACAAACATTTGACTATTCGCAATTGGTTGGTTGGTTTTTATATTGTGGAGTTTGAACAAAACGGATCAGACAGAGCAAAGTATGGGGAAAGATTGCTTAAGGAATTAGCAAAATCTGTTAATTTAAGAGGGTTGTCTGAAACTAATCTTAAATTATTTCGTCAGTTTTATTTTCAATATCCGCAAATAGGTCAAATTGTACCCGAACAACTCAATCAATTAGGCTTTAACCCAATTCGTCATTCGGCAACTGACCAATTACAAACGACAGATAATCAGTCTGTTGGGTTTGTGCAATTGCCGATTGCACAATTCAAAAGTGTTTTACCAAACGATTTGCAAGTTCCTCCTGAAAGGCTCATTAACAATTTATCTTTTACACATCTTACTTTACTTTTTCCGATAGAAAACCCACTAAAACGTACGCTCTACGAAATAGAATGTATGAAAGGAAATTAGAGTGTACAGGAGCTGAAACAACAAACAATTAAAAACGTATATCAATTATTACAAAAAGTACATAACTTTGCCTGATGATAATCCACCTGTCGGATTGCTGTTGGTTACCGAAAATGACAAAGAATTGGTCGAATATGCTGTGGCTGATTCGGACAAAGACTTGTTTGTAAGCAAATACATACTCGAATTACCAAGCACAGAACTATTACAGGATTTTATCCGAAAAGAATTAGAAAAACACGAAACAGATCGTTAAAGAACTTTAAACTTTAAACAAAATCAATGAACAATATAGTAGCCATTGTCGGACGTCCGAATGTAGGAAAATCAACTCTTTTTAACCGAATGATTAAAAGAAGAGAAGCCATTGTTGATTCGGTAAGTGGAGTAACTCGTGATAGAAACTACGGGAAAAGTGAATGGAACGGAAAAGAATTTTCGGTAATTGATACAGGAGGATATATCAAAGGCTCGGACGATGTTTTTGAAGGAGAAATCCGTAAACAGGTTGAGTTGGCTATTGAAGAAGCTGATGTGATTTTATTTGTGGTAGATGTGGAGGAGGGAATTACTCCGATGGACGAGGAAGTTGCGAAATTACTTCGCAAAGTGACTAAGCCCGTTTTAATAGCTGTCAACAAAGTAGATAATGCTATGCGACAAAAAGATGCGTATGAGTTTTACAATTTAGGACTGGGAGAATATTATACCATATCGGGAAATTCAGGAAGCGGAACAGGCGAATTGATGGATGCTTTAATGGAAGCATTTCCAGAAAAGCCAGAAGTTGAAAACACAGATGATTCACTTCCTAGATTTGCTGTGGTAGGAAGACCCAATGCAGGAAAATCGAGCTTTATCAATGCTTTGATTGGAGAAGAAAGATATATAGTAACTGATATCGCTGGAACAACACGTGATTCGATTGACACTAAATACAACCGTTTTGGGTTTGAGTTCAATTTGGTGGATACAGCAGGAATTCGTAAAAAATCGAAAGTAAAAGAAGATTTAGAATTCTACTCTGTAATGCGTTCAGTACGTGCGATTGAGCATAGTGACGTATGTATCTTGATGATTGATGCAACTCGTGGATTTGAAGGACAAGACCAAAGTATATTTTGGTTGGCCGAAAAAAACCGAAAAGGGATTGTTATCCTTGTAAATAAATGGGATTTGGTCGAAAAAGATACGATGTCAACCAAACAATACGAAGAGAAAATCCGTAAAGAAATAGAACCTTTTACCGACGTTCCTATTTTGTTTGTTTCAGCACTTACCAAACAAAGATTATTAAAAGCCTTGGAGACAGCTGTTCAGGTTTTTGAAAGTAGAAAACAACGTATTGCTACTTCAAAACTTAATGATTTAATGTTGAAAATCATCGAAAATTATCCTCCACCGGCTCTAAAGGGAAAGCATATCAAAATAAAATACTGTATGCAATTACCAACACCGACTCCGCAGTTTGTGTTCTTTGCGAATTTACCGCAATATGTGAAAGATCCGTACAAGCGTTTCTTGGAAAACAAACTTCGAGAACATTATGATTTTTCAGGTGTTCCGATTGATATTTATATTAGGGAGAAATAGGTATTATTCTTTTTTAGCGGAAAGCAATGACCACACTATTGAAGTCAAAAGTAACGTACCGATAACAGTAAGTGAGATTGTTGATTCGAAGTGGTAAAAAGGCATAATGAGCATTTTTACTCCGATGAAAACCAGAATCACAGCCAATCCGTAATGGAGTTTAGAGAACATATCCATTGAATTTGCCAAAAGAAAATACAACGAACGAAGCCCCAGAATCGCAAAAATATTTGAGGTGTAAAGAATAAAAGGGTCATCGGGAGCAATAGCAAAAATAGCCGGAATACTATCTACGGCAAAAACCAAATCGGTAATTTCGATAACGGCAAGTGCTACAAAAAGTGGTGTAGCATACTTTATTCCCTTCTTTACAACAAAAAATTTATCTCCGTTAAATTCATTGGTAACTTTAAAAAATCGGTGTACTAAACGAACTCCCAAATTTTTATTCATATCTTTTTCTTCTTCCTCTCCGTCTGACGAAGACCAAGATTTTATACCTGCCACAATCAGAAAAAATCCGAATATCGTAAGTACTACATTTACTTTTAAAGACGCATCAAAAAGGTTCAGATTAATATATGTATGCTTGATGAGTTCCACGCCTGCAAAAATGAATATTGCCCTAAATATCAAAGCTCCCAGAATTCCCCAAAAAAGAATTTTGTGCTGATACTCCTTAGGAATTTTAAAAAATCGGAATACGAGAATAAACACAAACAAATTATCTACCGAGAGTGCTTTTTCTATCCAATAAGCAGCCTGAAATTTTGAGAAATTATCGGTGATTCCTTGTGGTTTATCTAATACGTAGTAAATAATTCCACTAAAAATCATTGCCAACGAAACCCACAAAATAGACCAGCCTAAGGCTTCTTTGTTGGTAATAGTATGCGAATTTTTGTTAAAAACACCTAAATCCAGCATCAGCATAATAATAACTGCTATTGCGAATCCGATAAGGAGCGAAGGATGATTTATTAAGTGGTCGTTCATGTTTGATTTAAAATTTTAGTTAGGTACTAACCAATGTTCCGGGTTTAATGTGGTTATGTTTTGAATTACCATAAATTTCGTGGAGGTAATTCCGCTAGAATAGGTATGAATTTTTCCCAATTTTTGTTTAAAGCTTACTTTATCTCCCTTTTTCACATACACTTTATCGAGATTTCCATAAATGGTTACGTAATCTCCGTGACGAATCCAAACAGCCATATTAACCGGAGTTACAACCATAATCTGGCTAACTTCTCCTTCAAAAACTGCTCTTACTTCTGCACCTTCAGAGGTTTTAAAATCTACACCCTGGTTGTTTATTGAGGTTGTTTTTACAATAGGGTGTGGTTGAATTCCATAACGTGAAGTAATTACACCTCTTTCAACCGGCCAAGGCAGTTTTCCTTTGTTAGCTCTAAAATTATCCGCCACTATTTTTCCTTCGGGTGTCAGGTCATATTTAGTTGAAGAAATTGCTTTTTCGTCAATTTTCTTTCCTGTTGCTTTGGCTTCTGCTTCTGCTTTTTTACGGTTGGCTTCTGCAATAGCTTCGCGTTTGAGTTTTTCTATTTGCTTGTCAATATTGGATATTTCCTGCTGTTTTTTCTTGATGTCTTGTGTATATTTCTTTTTGTTGCGGTTTATAATTATCATAAGCGCATCTTGCACCTTCTTTTCTTTTTCGAGAGCTGTTAATTCTACTTGAGTTTGTTTAACCAATTTTGTTTTTTCTGCCTTCTGTTTTTGCAAAATCTTGTTCTTTTCTGCCAGAACCTCTGATTTTTGCTGAACTTCATTGCCTTGTTCTTTTCGGAATTCGGCATATTGTTTCATATACTGAATGCGTTTGTAAGCCTGTAGAAAATTATCAGAAGACAAAAGAAACATAAGTTTGCTTTGCTCGGAGCGAGATTCATACGATTTCACAATCATTTGGGCATAATCGGCTTTGAGAGCTTCTAATTCGTTGTTCAGAATTGTTATTTCTTTTTCGTTAGCCGAAATGTCTTTTTCTAATAATTTTTCTTGTTCTTGGGTAGTTCTTATCAGTGCTTCGGTAAGGTTGATTTTGATGCGTTGCTCTTCGATTTTTTCTAAAATCGATTTTTCTTTGGACTGCTCGGATTGCAGCATTTCTCTGAAGTTAACAATCTGCTTTTGGATTTGAGCTTTTTTTGCCTCTAACTGCTTTTGTTTATCCGTTTGAGAAAAAACAACAACCGAAACCAATAAAAATATGTATGTTACAATACGTTTGGACATTCCGAAAGAGATTTTGGCAAAGTTAAACACAGATTATGTAAATTTGAACACAGATCAACACAAATTTCCACAAAGTTGTAAACACAATGAATTTAGGGTTTAGGTTTTTTTTAATCAATTTCTATCTTTCTGTAACCGTCCGGAATTTTGTAAGGAAACGAAATTCCCGAATCAAACTCCATTGATTTATATTCTACTTTGAATTCGTTTTTTTCTTCCCCGCTTATCGAACTTATCAAAATCGAAAACGGCAATGTATTGTTGTTCTGTGTTTTATAGTTAGAATATTGCACAAAAGCACTTCTGTCTTTATGTTTTTGCTCCACAAATTGTCTAACAAGTCTGAAATTATCGGGTTCCAGAAAATAGGCTTTGTCTAAATCTGTTCGGGAGGAATAAAGCTTGTAGAGGTTCTTTTCAATTGCCATTACAAATTTTTCTCTTTTCAAATCATCTAAAGTCCTTCCCAAAAGCAAGTTTTGTACTTTTTGAAAATCGAGTTCCGTACCTATAAATTCACTTAAAAACTCATAATCTCCCTCGAAATATTCGCTTTGAAGGTCGTTATAATAGCTAACATACTCGGGAGTTACTTTTGCTTTAATAATCGTGCCGGCAAGCGGAACACGGATACTTATCAAAATAATTTGGTCTTTTTGTATTCTTAAATCAATACTCGGATTCAGGATTCCGTATTTTGTATTTCCCTTGATGTGAAGGGTTTGAAAATCGAGTTCGTTTTGGCTGTTATAATTTTCTACAATACTTTTTACAGAAATCGAAGAATCTGCTTCCCTAAAAACCGACTGTCTTGTTTTGCAAGAAGATACGACCAGAAAAAGAAATAGAATTACAAACTTACCACAATGTCTCAAAATCACAAGATTTTTCAATTTTCATACTTTTTTTAAAACCACAAATCTGTTTGCGACAATCTATTTTTTAATGGTTTTCATTAAATTTTCTGCTTTTTGTCTGTATTTCTGCTCGTCTTTTTTGTTTCCTAAACCTGCACTTGCTTCTGAAAGCTGAATGTAAAAATTAACTTCAAGCGATGCATTATCAACCAAATAATCCAAGCCTTCTTCGAGAGCGTCTTTGGCTTTTTGGTAATTTTTCATTTGATTTTGCGAAAGTCCGTTGTAGTAATATAATTCAGGTTGTAACGGAAATAAATCCTTAAAATTGTTTGATCTTTTCAATACCACGTCAAAACTTCCTACCTCGGTATAAGATTGTAGCAAAAGCAGTACCGTTTCTAAATCGTTTTGGTTATCTTTTAGGCTGATTTCAAAGTAATCGGAAGCCTTTTTCCAGTTTTGCTTTGCAAAATAAAACTTTCCGACTTCTTTTGCTACCGCAATATTTGGGTCGTCTTTAAAATAGACAATTGCTTGTTCTAATTCTTTATCGTATTGCGGATTATTGCTTACATATATCAGAAACTCATTCAGAACTCGGTGCCTGATTTTATCGTCAATTTTATCACTTTCAAATACTTTGTTCATCGAATTTATCGCTTTTTCGATGTTGTTTTCTTCCAGATAAAACTTAAACAAACTCACATAAGCCCAATCAGAATCGGGAATATTTTTAGCTAATTGCTTAGCAACTTCAAAGGCTTTTTCTTCTTGATTTTTTTCTGAGTATTGATAAATTAAAGCGATGTAAGCCTGTTCGTTTTTCGGGTTTTCTTTGATTTGATTTTCCAAATCTGAAATCTCGGAATTTTCTCCTTTGTTTTTAAGAATTTGTAGCTTATACATTTCTCTTACCGGATCGTAAGAAGTTGATTTTTCGAGTTCTTCGATAAGTGTCAAAGCTTTGTCAAACTGTTCTGTGTACACATATAACGAAACCAAATCGTCCTGAAATTCGAGTTTTCTTTTATCGTTAAAAGCAATCAGTTTTTTTACTACCTCGATGGATTTTTGGTAATCTTTTGTTTGATAATACACATCGTACAGACTCAGATAAAAATATTTATTTCTATCATCTTTTTCAAGGGCTTGTTTGATATAATTTTCTGCTTCGAAGTACTTTTTCTGAAAGAAATAATTTTTCCCGATTTCGTGATAAAGCGTTGCTTGGTCAGGTTTTAGCTGTAAAGCCTGCTCAAGTGAATTGATAGCTCGATCGTAGTTTTCGATACCTTTTTGCTTTAACGATTCGTAAAACAACTCCTGAAACCGGTCTTCGACCAAAGCGATACTATCCGGCTCAACCATATTAACAAGGTTGGGTTGTGCAAAAACAGTCAAGCCAAGCATCAGAAAAAGTATATTTACGAAGTTTTTCATTTTTTTTTTGAATAATAGCACATTGCGAACTTACAAAAAATCAACAAAACAAAAAACAGTCGTAATGGTGTTTCTGTTTTGAACAATTTGCCGGGCAAAAATCAGACTGTTACTTTGATACCGGTTCGATTTTAAATCCGGCTCTCTGTACAATCTCTATAAGTTGTTCTTGGGTAATTCCTCCAGATTTTACGGTAAGAATTTTATCTTTATCGGTTATATCCACATTCCACTCGGTTATGTTTGAGTCTTTGTCTAAATGTGGTTTTACAGAAGCTATACATCCTCCGCAATTGATATTGGTTTTGAATTGAAATTCTTTATTTTCCATTGTTTCCGATTTTTATTGTTATTCTAACCAGCCTTTTTCTTTCATCCATTCATCGTTGAACATTTTCCCTACATAACGACTTCCTGAGTCGTGAAAAAGCACTACCACCACATCATCGGGTTTGAAGTGTTCTTTGAGTTGCAAAACGCCTTTGATAGCAGAACCGGCCGAGTTTCCTACAAAAATCCCCTCTTCTAAAGCTAATTTTCGTTGATAGATAGCTGCATCTTTATCAGTTACTTTTTCAAATCCGTCAATAATAGAAAAATCTACGTTTTCGGGCAAAATATCCTCTCCGATTCCTTCGGTTATGTACGGATAAATTTCGGTTTGGTCAAAAATTCCTGTTTCGTGATATTTTTTGAAAACCGAACCATAAGTGTCAATTCCCCATATTTTAATGTTTGGATTTTTTTCTTTCAGGTATTTTCCGACTCCCGAAATGGTTCCTCCTGTTCCTACTCCAACAACAAAGTGTGTGATTTTTCCTTGGGTTTGCTCCCAAATTTCGGGTCCTGTCTGTTCGTAATGGGCAATCGCATTAGATGGATTGTCGTATTGGTTTACGTACCACGAGTTTGGAGTTTCTTCTGCTAATCTTTTCGAAACCGAATAATACGAGTGAGGATCTTCAGGTTCTACATCGGTAGGACAAACTATAACTTCTGCACCAACTGCTTTGAGTATATCCATTTTTTCTTTGGATTGTTTATCCGAGATAACACAAATGAGTTTGTAACCTTTTACGATGGCTCCTAAAGCCAGTCCCATTCCTGTATTTCCGGAAGTTCCTTCGATGATGGTACCTCCCGGTTTTAGTCTTCCGTCTTTTTCGGCATCTTCAATCATTTTGACAGCCATTCTGTCTTTCACAGAATTTCCCGGGTTAAAGGTTTCTACTTTTGCCAAAACCAAAGCGGGAATCTCGGCTGTAATTTTATTAATTTTTACAAGAGGAGTATTTCCGATTGTTTCTAAAATATTTTTTGCGTATTTCATTATATATTATTGATTGTCAGTTTTTTAAAAAAAAGTAAATTTTATCCAAAGCTACAAAATAATTTTGAAAGAATTGAGCTGAACTCATTTACACCTCAAAACAACAAAGATATACGTTTGGAAAAGTTATAAGGCAATAAAAATCCCATTCTGAGGGTTCAAAAATGGGATTTGTTTTACTAAATTACAATGCTTTTAACTTTTTTGTTCTTTGTTAAAATAAACTAAGTAGTAATACATTTGTTTTTCTTCGTCCCAACCTTTCTCTACAAATTTTTCGGCACTTTCCGGGTTTATGAAATCTAATTTTATCTGAATATTTGTATCGAGCTGAATGGTGTTTTTCATCTTTCTTCGAACATCGGTAACCGCATTATTGGCAATCGGAAAATTGGTAACGTCTTCGATAGAATATTTTTCTCCTTTATCAACTTTGTAGTTTTTAAATTCAGGAATCAAATCCGGATTGTCCAACACTTCGTTCAAGAAGTTTGTTTCTTCAAACTCGTCATTTTTAGCAAAATAATTCACCGAACGGTTCATAAACATTACTTCCTCTTTTTTGTCCTCTGCCGGAAGTACTACGTCTTTTGCAAAGTCTTGAACGAATTTCAAGTATTTTTTGGTCATAAAATTCTCATCCTGAAAAGCATCGACATTCAAAAAGTGTTCTAACCAATATTTGGCATCATAACGGTTGTTATCAATACTCAAAATCTTATATCCTTCTTCTTTTTTGTAGTTGAAAATAAGGCAACCTTTATCCAACTTATTCAGGCTGATTCCTTGTTGTAGAATTAAATCCAGATTGGTACCTTTTTCTTCGAACTGTAAAAAATCGTGTTTAAGTTCGCTTTTGAAAATCCCGATAGCATCGACCACATTGTTATCAATTGAAACATTGGTCAGATAAGCTACATAGACTTCTCCTGTTTTGATGTGAGGATGATTAGACTGTTCGTATAAATGTTCGGTAATTTTTTTTGAAATTTCGTGAGCATTGTTTGGATTGGTAAAGAGTTCGCCTACCAGATTATACATTTCGTTGTATTCCAAATCTACTTCGTGGGCAAACTGAAAATAGTTTTCTTCTTTTTCTCTGAAAGGTTTAAAGAAAAATTCTTTTAGTAACGGGCTGAGTTCGTCTGTTATTCTGTATGGATTTTCGGATAAAAAAACAGTTTCTCCTTTGTTTTTGTTCCCCACTCTGTGAATGGAAAGGTTGTCAATATTGAGGTTGAATAGGTTGATCATTTTTTTGAGGTTATGGAGTTATGAGGTTATAAAGTTAGAATGGAAATCCTAAACAAACTTATAACTTTTTAATAATCATCGGAATACTCATCGTAGCTTCCAAATTCGTCATCAGAAAACATATCTAAATCTTCTTCGTTAAAATCATCTTCAAAATCTGCATATAGGTCTTCTTCGTCAAAATCAACAGCTAATCCTTGTTGGTCAATTCCCGAAATTTCTCCGTGAGCAAACAAAAGCGAAGGATATAATTCTCCGTTTTGTTCTTCTTCAACAGCTCCTAATTCAACAAAAAATGTAAACATATTCAAAAAATCATATACGTAAATGATTTTGGTCTGTTCTTGATGCAGCATGTCTTTCAGGACAAAATCCTGCATTATGCTCTGTTCTCCCGGGATATCTCCCGTATCAAAAAGCGGGACTTCATCTTGCTGATTCCATTTGTCATCACAAGTATAAAACGAAGCCATTTCATTTCCATCAAACCCGAAAGCATTGTTTATCACATTGTGTAAATCCTCCAAAGTATCAGTATCCAAAATGGCAATATCCCTAAAAATATCTTCTTCTGTGTCGAGTATAACTCTGAATTTATAAACCATAATTGTATTTTTATTGGACTGCAAATTTAATCAGAAAAAACGACTCTTTCGGTTCAATTTTACAAGTTTATTTTGAGTTATTCTTCTGATATGAGAATTATATTACTCCACATCTATGTAAAAAACTCTTTTGCTCCCTATCTTTGACTTTCTTTTAAATAATCCTACTTTTGCAAAAACATAAAGACAAATGACTACATTACAAAACATCATAGAACAGGCTTGGAACGATAAAAATCTGTTGCAAGAAATAGAAATCCAAAGAGCCATAAGAGAAGTAATCGGACTATTGGACTCGGGAGAACTTCGGGTGGCAGAGCCAAAAGGAAATTCGTGGCAAGTAAACGAATGGGTAAAAAAAGCTGTGGTAATGTACTTTCCTATTCAAAAAATGGAAACTCTCGAAGCAGGAATTTTTGAATATCACGACAAAATACCTTTAAAAAAGAATTATGCCGAAAAAGGAATTCGAGTAGTTCCGAATGCTGTAGCTCGTTATGGGGCTTATATTTCGAAAGGAGTGATTATGATGCCATCGTATGTAAATATTGGTGCGTATGTAGATGAAGGCACTATGGTTGATACTTGGGCAACGGTTGGTAGTTGTGCACAAATCGGTAAAAATGTTCATCTTTCGGGAGGCGTGGGAATTGGAGGAGTTTTAGAACCATTGCAAGCAGCTCCTGTAATTATTGAAGACCATGCGTTTTTAGGCTCAAGAAGCATTGTGGTTGAAGGAGTTCGTGTGGAAAAAGAAGCGGTTTTGGGAGCCAATGTAGTGCTTACTGCTTCTACAAGAATTATAGATGTTTCGGGAAGTGAGCCTGTAGAATATAAAGGAATCGTTCCTACCCGTTCGGTAGTGATTCCAGGTAGTTACGCTAAGGAATTTCCGGCAGGAAACTATCAAGTTCCCTGTGCTTTAATTATTGGGAAACGCAAACCTTCAACCGATTTAAAAACCTCACTGAATGACGCTTTGAGGGAATATGATGTGGCTGTTTAAAGTTATTTTTTTTAACTATTATAAAGGTAACTTTGGTGGTTACCTTTTTTGTTGAGGCGGATATTTTGCTAGTATTTTTGCAACAAATTCGTTGATTCGCTCTTCTTTTCTTTCAATATTTTTTGTCAGGACTCCCTCTCCTATTCCTTGCCAAACCAATTCTTTTTTCTTAGCATCAATAAGATCGATATAAAGCGTTCCTTCGGTAGTTCTGGAAACAGATGCTGTGCTTCCGCCCCACATCCAAGGGCTCCAACCCCAGCCCCAGCCGTAACCCCACTGGGTTACATCCACTCTTTCGTTAGCTTCTGTAAAAATATTAACCAACAAATCCGGATTTTCGGACGAATTCATCTCTTTTGCTTGAAGTTCTCTTTCGATTGCTTTTAGAATTCGTTTTTTATCTAAATCATGAATTTGTACCTTGTCAATTCCGTCTTTGTAAAACGCATAGGTTTTGTATTGCGAATAATCAACCGATTTGTCATAATCAGCTGTTACCCGAACCGAGCTGCACGATGTCATTACAACCGTAAGCAACAATAGTGATAGTGATTTTATAGTCTTCATAATAAATATTTTTTAGTTTAAACAGAAGTTAAACAAAACGCATTTAGACCTCAATAATTATACCAACAAAAGTTAATTTCGAGTCCTTCAAAAGCTTTTTATCTTCCGAAAAAACTTTATTTTATTCAAACGAACGATTTGTCAGCCATTCGACCAACTTTTTGACGGCTTTAGCCCGATGACTGACTTTGTTTTTATCTTCAGCCGAAAATTCTGCAAAAGTTTTACTGGAGTTTTCGGGAACAAAAACAGGGTCGTAACCAAAGCCTTTTGTTCCTTTTTTTTCTGTAATGATTTCTCCTTTGATAATACCTGTAAAAAGATGTTTTTCCTTATTCAGGTTTAATGCAATCACAGTTTTGAACTGTGCTTTTCGGTTGGTTTCGTTTTTAAGTACCTCGAGCAGTTTTTCGATATTGTCATTATCGTTTTTCTGTTCTCCTCCATATCGGGCAGAAAATACTCCCGGAGCTCCGTCTAAAACTTCAACCTCTAACCCTGAATCATCTGCAAAACAAGGCAAACCGTAGTTTTGAGTTACATAATCTGCTTTTAAAGTGGCATTTCCTTCGATGGTATCGGCTGTTTCGGGAATGTCTTCTTTGCATCCGATTTCTTCCAGGCTAACTATCTCAATGTTATTAGGAAGCATTTGCTTTATTTCTTGTATTTTATGTTTGTTATGGGAAGCGAAAACGAGTTTCATAAGAGATAATTCTTGACTAAGCTACCAAAGTCAGTTGATTTCTTCTCATTACTTCTTTAATATAAAGAGACGGTCTTACAGACAATTCTTTTTGAAAAGCATCAGAAAAGCTTCTGACGTTGGCATATCCTGCCATCTCTGCAAAAGCATCAATGGTATATCTTTGGAGTTCATAAGGTTCTATTCTCAAAATTTCTTTGGCTATATAGTTTATGCGTAGTTCGTTGAGATACGCTGCAAAGTTTTTATTCTTATAGTTGTTTATGACAGATGAGAGATAACTTGAATTGGTATCTAATTTTTTTGCTAATTTGCTTAATGTAATATCTTTCTGGAGGAAAAAGTCTTTGTTTTCTAATCTTTTGAGTTTTGACAATATGGTTTGAGCCAAATCATCTGCAACAACAAACCTTGGTGTTTGCAGTTCAGGTTCGGGTTCAGATTTTTGATGCATTATAGATTCTAAACTTTCAATTTTTCGGATAAGTCCGCGAGCTTTTTCTCGGTTTCTTCTGTTGTTCACAAAGTAGCTTATACTCAAAAGAGCAATCGCTAAAACAAATATTGATATTATGATTTTTGTTCTGTTAGTTTGCAGATACAAGGCAATTTCTAAATCTTTTTTTGCCTGCAGCAAATCTTTGGTTTCGTACTTTTTATAAATCTGTTTGGAAAGAAATTTATAGGTATTGTTATAAACACTATCAACCTCAATAAGACGTTTGGTATAAAGCAATTGTTTATCTCTGTCTTGTCGTGATTCGTGGTATTTTATGAGGAGTTCATAAGCCTCTCTTAAATCGGGATGGGTGTATTTTTTTTCGACAAATACTTTATCTATCCGGAGCAGATGCGGAATAGCCTTGTTCTCTTGACCGCTATCCCAATATGATTTGGCGATATACAGTTCGCCTATACTACCCCAAGCAAAATCTTCATTCTCGTATATAACAGGTAGGGTTTTCG
>JBAYPE010000043.1:0-13639 GCA_041677865.1 Flavobacteriaceae bacterium | reverse complement strand
TACTTGGTTATGACCAATTGTTAGTTGGTTATAACCTTATTTTCTTACTATAAATAAATCTAAAGTCTAATAGGAGGATGGAAAATGAAGTCTGTCGTTAAGTGCGAGTACAAATTCGGATAAGCCAAGTATTCTTGGGGTATATATTCGTAAAATACGTTTAAATTAAATTTTTGTAAATTTTCAAAAAACAAGAAAGAAAACGCTGTTAGAGGTCTGTTGTTTTTGTCGTTTAAAATTTGGTTTTCGGAATCAGATGCCTCTGAAAGCTCCTTTTTAAGATGACAAGTTCCGTTACATTTGAGCTCAGGTTTGTCTTTATTGATACATAATTCAGCAATAATATAATCATAAAATAGTATGTATTCCACAATTGGTAAAACCGATTTAAATACTATAAATAATGAAAATATGATTATAAAATTTTTCAAGCGAAAATAAAATTATGAACAGCACAAAGATACTACATAGATTAAGATTTTTTTTATGATTTTGGTCATAGTAATCACTTATATTTTTAAGAACTCAAACGGAATAAAATCGTAATAAAAGCCTAAAATATGACATTTGTCATATTTTTATGTCTGTTAAATAAATAAATTTACAGAATTATGTTCTAAAAAGTAAAGAATTATTTTTTATTAACTTATGATTACGGTCATAAAATTAAGCTAAAAAAATGCGAGACCTTTGCTCTCGAAAACCTAATTAAATCAAAAAAGTAGAAAACCAAAAATTAACTAAAATCAATTGTACTATGAAAAAATTAGCAACACTTTTTTTGTTATCACTATTTATTATTTCTTGTGGTAAAAAGGAAAAATCAGGAGAAGATTTTTCAACTTCAACTTCTACCGAAGCAGTAAAAACTTCTAATTATGACCCAAACAGAGGATTGGGAAAATATGAAAATATGGAACTGCCACCAAATTTAGATCATCAAATGGCTTCTTTAGGAGAAAAAGCAGCAGGGACAAAATGCCTTTCTTGTCATAAACTCAACAGTGATCGTTTGGTTGGTCCTGGGTGGAAAGGTGTAACCGAAAGAAGAACACCGGAATGGATAATGAACTTTATTACCAATCCCGACCCGATGATTGATGTAGATCCAGAGCTTCAAGCACAGTTAGAACTATGTTTGGTGCGCATGCCTAATCAAAACATTGCAGATGATGAAGCTCGTCAGATTTTTGAATACATGCGTCAGAATGACGGGGTAAAATAAATAACAATAAATTCTAATAGCAACTTAATTTTTTTACTTATGAAAAACAATTTAATAAAAGCAACTCTTGCCTTTTCGGTTTTAGTTTTTTTTGGAGCTTGTAAGCCCAAGACGGCATCAGATGCAGTAAGTGGGAATGCAGCCCAGAAAGTGTATGTAGCTCCGGGAGAACACGACGAGTTTTACTCATTTACTTCTGGAGGCTTCAGCGGACAGGTTTCTGTTTACGGAATCCCTTCAGGACGTCTGTTAAAAGTATTACCAGTATTTTCGCAAGATCCGGAAACAGGCTACGGATACGGTGAAGACACAAAACCAATGCTCAACACTTCGCACGGATTTGTGCCTTGGGGAGACCAACACCACTTGGCTGTTTCTCAAACAAACGGTGAATACGACGGAAGATGGCTATTTGCTAACGAAAACAACACACCTCGTGTAGCTCGTTTGGACTTAACCACCTTTACTACAGACGAAATCATCGAAATTCCTAACTCAGCAGGAAACCACTCTTCTCCATTTGTTACCGACAACAACGAATACGTTGTGGCAGGAACGCGTTTTAGTGTGCCTTTTGGCGACGAAGATGGCGATATTCCAATTAGTACTTATGCCGATAATTTTAGCGGTGCTATTACCTTTATTAAGGTAGATCAAGAATCAGGAAGAATGGCAATTGATTTTCAATTAAAAACTCCTCCTGTAAACTACGATTTGAGTCGTACCGGAAAAGGAGCCAGTAGTGGTTGGTTTTTCTTCTCTACGTATAACACAGAAAAAGCACATACGCTGTTAGAAGTTAATGCCTCTCAAAACGACAAAGATTTTATCCTGGCTCTTAATTGGAAAAAAATAGCAGAGATGGTTAAAGAAGGAAAAGGAAGAAAGGTAAAAGCAAAATATGCACACAATGTGTATGACCATAATTCACATTCAGCTACTTCAACTATCTTAGACGAAGTTCACGTTTTGGATATTGAAGATTTAGAAGGTGTAGCATATTATATCCCTTGTCCAAAATCTCCGCATGGTGCAGACGTTGATCCTACCGGAGAATATATCGTGGGAAGTGGTAAGTTAGCTTCTTTGATTCCAGTCTTCTCGTTTTCTAAAATGATGCAAGCCATCGAAGACAAGAAATTTGATGGAAATTTTGATGGAATTCCTGTGTTGAATTACGAAACAGTACTGCACGGAGAAGTTAAAAAACCAGGATTAGGACCATTACACACCGAATTTGACGCAAACGGAAATGCTTATACTTCGTTCTTTGTATCTTCGGAAGTTGTAAAATGGAACGTGAAAACCTTAGAGGTTGTGGATAGACAACCAACATATTATTCAACCGGACACTTAACAGTTGCAGGAGGAAACACTAGAAAACCTTTCGGAAAATACTTAGTGGCCTGGAACAAAATCACAAAAGACCGTTATTTACCTACAGGTCCGGAACTTGCACAAAGTGCTCAACTCTTTGATATTACCGGAGAAAAAATGGAATTGTTGTTAGACTTTCCAACTATTGGAGAGCCTCACTATGCACAGATTGTTCCGGCTTCGCTCCTTATAGATAAACAAAAACGCATTTATGACATCAATGAAAATAATCATAAATACGTTGTTAAAAATGAAGACGATACTCGCGTAGTACGAAACGGAAACCGTGTTGATGTTTATATGACACTCATCAGAACACATATTGCCCCAGATAACATCGAAGGAATCAGAATGGGAGATGAAGTGTATTTTCATATAACTAACTTAGAACAAGATTGGGATTTACCACACGGATTTGCCGTAATGGGTAATAGTAATTCTGAGGTTCTTATCTTGCCAGGTGAAACCAGAACATTGAAATGGATTCCGACCAAAGTAGGAATCACACCTATGTATTGTACCGATTTCTGTAGTGCATTACATCAGGAAATGCAAGGTTACATACGTGTCTCGCCTGCCGGAAGCAACACCCCGTTGCGTTACGGAACTGGTGATAACGCACCTAAAGAAGAGTAGTTTTTTTTAAAAAAAATTAAAGAGTTGCTTCCTGAAAAGGGGCAACTCTTTGAAAATATACAAATTATGAAATCAGCACAGAAGAAATTGCACTCCACCACTCGTATATTAGTCGGTATGGCTGGTGCCGTGCTGTTTATTGCGTTATTTGTTCCTATTTGGCAAATACAACTGACAGCTCCGCAATATCCCGAGGGCTTAGAACTTTTTATCCATGCAGATAAATTAAGCGGTGATGTAAAAATCATCAACGGATTAAACCATTATATCGGAATGAAAGAATTGCATAAAGATGATTTTATAGAGTTTGTTGTTTTGCCCTATATCATTGTATTTTTGGGAGTTATGGGTTTGCTCACAGCAGTAGTCAATCGCAGAGAATTATTTTTTTTCTGGGTTATATTTTTTGCAGTATTTGGCATCTTGACTATCATTCGTTTTTATTTATGGCTGTACGATTACGGACACAATTTAGATCCTAAAGCACCTATTCAGGTTCCCGGAATGAGCTATCAACCACCAATGATTGGGTATAAAAAACTGTTAAACTTTGGAGCTTATTCTATTCCGGTAACTGGAGGATGGATCATGATTGGAGCGGTTGTAATGGCGATTTGGGGAGTATTAGTAGAAACAAAATTTAAAAAGAAAAAAGTATGAATTTAAGAGCATTGTTGTTAATTTCCTTTATAACTTTATCACTTAGTTCTTGTAGTAAAGACCCCAAACCTATCGAGTTTGGAGTCGATAATTGCGATCATTGTATGATGAACATCAGTGACGTACGTTATGGTGCAGAGTTGGTAACCGAAAAAGGAAGAATCTATAAGTTCGATGATATGTATTGTATGAAAGCATTTCTACAAAACGAAGTTGTAACACAAGATCAGGTGCATTCGCTTTGGCTGGTCGATTTTGCAACCACCGAACAGTTGATTCCTGCAGAAAAAAGTTTCTTATTGCACAATCCTGAATTGAAAAGCCCTATGGGCTCCGATACAGCGGCTTTTGCCGACGAAGAAACCTGCCAACAACATTATGCTGAATATTCTGGAACAATGCTACTATGGAAAGATTATTTCAATTCAAATTAATAATTCTTTTGTTGATTTTACTCGGAGAAAATGTATGGGCAAACACCATTATCGTAGAACCCAACAATCCGCAAAAGACTATCAAAAGAGCTTTTGAACAAGCACAAAACGGAGATACCATCATCATCAAATCAGGCGTTTATCGAGAAGGTTCCTTGTATTTGAATAAAGCAGTTACCATCATCGGAGAAGATTACCCCGAAATTGATGGCGAGAATCAGTACGAAAACTTATTGATAGAACACAATGATGTAGTTGTCAAAAATGTGCTTTTTTCCAATTCAGGAAGTTCGAGTTTTACAGATATTGCTGCCTTGAAAATTAAAGACTCCAAGAACGTGCGTATCGAAAACTGTAAATTCGAGAACAACTTTTTTGGGATTCATACTATCAATTCCACTTATGTCTCGTACATCAACAACCGACTGACTTCCGGAAAAGTCAAAGGAAAACCATCAGCCAACGGAATACACATTTGGAAATCTAAATTTATGACCATCGAAGATAATATCATTCAAGGTCATAGAGACGCTATTTATCTGGAATTTGTAGAAAGCTCGAACATTACCAACAACCAATGTATTGATAACAAAAGGTACGGCTTACATTTTATGTTTTCGCACGACAATGTTTTCAAATATAATATTTTCAAAAGAAATGATGCCGGTGTGGCAGTGATGTACAGCAAACGTGTGAAGATGATTGAAAACGTGTTTACTCAAAGCTGGGGAGGTGCTGCTTATGGTGTTTTGCTTAAAGAGATTGACGACAGTAGAATCATCAGAAATACATTCAGCGAAAACACTACGGCAATTTATGCTGATGGAGCCAACCGAATTGAAATACACGAAAATAAGTTTTTGAAAAACGGGTGGGCTCTAAAAATCAATGCCAGTAGTAGCGATGCCGTGCTTACTAACAACAACTTTTTTGGAAACACGTTTGATGTAGCCACCAACGGAAAATTAAAAGTAAAATCGTTTAACGAAAATTATTGGGACAAATACGAAGGCTATGATCTTGACAAAAACGGATTTGGTGACGTACCATATCATCCGCTAAGTTTATTTACAGTTTTAGTCGAAAGAAACGAGTCGGCTATGCTGTTGTTTCGTAGCTTTATGATTACACTTTTGGATAAATCCGAAAGAGTATTGCCAAGTATTACCCCCGATTATCTTAAAGATGAAACCCCACTTATGCGTCCTGTAAAACTATGATAGATATAAAAAATTTAAACAAGAAGTTTGGTAAACATCACGTTTTGAAAGATGTTTCGGTTACCTCCAAAAAAGGAGAATGTATTGCCTTGGTTGGTCCTAACGGATGTGGAAAAACTACACTCATTAAATCATTTCTCGGAATGGTAGTTCCTGATAGCGGAAGCATTGATTTTGATGGAAAATCGGTTTTGGGTGAATATGAGTATCGGAACCGCATCGGATATATGCCGCAAATCGGACGTTATCCCGACAATATGACCATTGGTCAGGTGTTTGAAATGGTACAAGAAATCAGACAAAGTAACCATTTGGACAAAGAGCTGTACGATGCTTTTAAGATTGAGCAACTTGCTCATAAGAAAATGAGTACGCTTTCGGGCGGAACCACCCAAAAGGTAAGTGCTGCACTAGCTTTTATATTTAATCCGGAAGTTTTGATTCTGGACGAACCAACAGCAGGTCTTGACCCTTTGGCATCCGAAATTCTGAAAGAAAAAATCGTCAAAGAAAAAGAGAAAGGAAAACTGGTTCTGATTACCTCGCATCTTTTGAGTGAATTAGATGATTTAGTAAGTGAAATTATCTTTATGCATGAAGGTCGTATTGAATTTCATAAACCAGTACAACAACTCAAAGACGAAACCCAAGAAGACAAACTCTCGAGAGCTATTTCAAAAGTTTTAAAGACAACCTCAAAACCCTTGAACGATGAATAAAATCATTAAGATTATATTTTTAGACATACTCAAAAGCAAAATTATTATCGCTTATACCTTAATGCTGGCTATTTTGTCATGGAGTTCGTTTGTTTTGGAAGATAATGAAACCAAAGGAGTACTCACGATTTTGAATGTAATATTATTTACCGTTCCGTTGGTTTCTGTTTTATTCTCAACTATTTATGTTTATAATAGTTCGGAATTTGTTGAGATGCTTTTGAGCCAACCTGTAAAGCGGAAAAAAATATGGATTGGTTTGTTTTCGGGCTTGTCATTGAGCTTGGTACTTGCTTTTTTAATCGGTTCGGGTATTCCGTTACTAGTTTATTCGCCCGATAAAGTAGGAGTAATGATGATTGTGATGGGAAGCCTTATCAGTGTTATTTTTGCTTCGTTGGCTTGCTTGGGTTCAATTATGACTCGGGACAAAGCCAAAGGCATCGGAATTGCCATCATGTTATGGTTATATTTTGCTTTGATTTTTGACGGAATCGTATTGTTCTTGTTATTTCAACTTTCAGAATATCCGATTGAGAATGCAATGGTAGGCATAACGACTTTAAATCCGATTGATTTGGCACGGATTCAAATATTATTAGAATTAGACGTTTCCGCTATGATGGGTTATACCGGAGCAGTTTTCAAGAAGGTATTAGGGACTTCTTCCGGATTGATGATTTCTTTTGCTCTATTGTGCTTGTGGTTTGTTGTTCCGTTTTGGATTTCACTCAAAAAGTTTATCAAAAAGGACTTGTAGTTCATAAAAATTATAGAAAAACATCGGGAGACTTTAACTTTCGATGTTTTTTTATGCACAAAAGTAAAGCCAACAGTAGATGATTCCTAACAATTAAAATCCTAAAATCAATTTTGCAATCATAAAATAAATTACAATACCACAAATATCATTACTCGTTGTGATAAACGGACCGGTAGCCAAAGCAGGGTCGAGTCCGTATTTGTGAAGTGTAATCGGAATAAAAGTTCCCAAAAGTGAGGCTACAATAATTACTACAATAAGAGCAATAGTAACTGTAATTCCTGTGATGAAATCATATCCTAACAAAAAGTAGCTTCCCATAAAAAGAATGGTTGCTAGAATAAGACCGTTTAGCAAACTCAAAGTAAGTTCTTTTGTTAGTCGCTTCCAAATAGAATCGCTTAATGTTCCGTTTGCTATACTTTGCACGATAATGGCTGATGATTGCACTCCCACATTTCCTGCCATAGCTGTTACCAAAGGGGTAAAGAAAAACAACACTCCATATTGAGCTATTGCATCGTCAAAAAAACCTAAAACCCTTACGGTTACAAATCCTCCGAAAAGAGCCAAAACTAACCAAGGTAAACGAGCTTTGGTCAAATCTACGATGCTGTCATCTGCTTCAACGTCTTGCGAAATACCGGCTGCCAACTGATAATCTTTATCGGCTTCTTCTTTAATCACATCAACGATATCATCAATAGTAATTCTTCCAACCAATCTGTCTAATTCATCAATTACCGGAATAGCCTCCAAATCGTACTTCTGCATTATTCGGGCAACTTCAGTATCTTTAGTATCTACTCTTACATAATCCACTTTAGGAATGTAAATTTCGCTGATATGCGTTTTAGTCGAACTTGTAAGCAAGTCTTTCAAAGACAAACGACCTCTCAGACGGTTTTCGTCATCAACCACATAAATCGAATGCACTCGGGTAACGTGCTCGGCCTGTTTTCGCATTTCGACTACGCAAGTCAGCACATTCCAGTTCTCGTTTACCTTCACAAGTTCTTTTCCCATCAAACCTCCTGCTGTGTCTTCGTCATAACGCAAAAGCTCAACGATGTCTTTCGCGTGTTCAACATCTTCTAGCTCAGAGATTACTTCTTTTTTAACTTCCTCCGAAAGTTCTGCAAAAATATCTGCAGCATCGTCGGTATCCATTTCATCAAGTTCTTCTGCAATTTCTTTGGGAGAAAGACTGTTCAGAATGCTTTCTCTCAGGTCATCGTCAATATCCAGAAGGACTTCGGAAGTTGTTTCGGAATCCAGAATTTTAAAGACATACGAAGCCTGCTCAAATTCTAATTCATCAAGAATTTCAGCAATATCAGCATGGTGCATATCCTTGAGTAAAAGCTCTAAATCTCTATCACTTTTGCTCTCAATATGCAACTGAATCTGCTCGATAAGTTCTCTGCTGATTTTGAATTCCATATCTTTAATTTTGGTTAAAGCCTTGCAAAGGTAAAGTTTTTGTTTCAGGTTTCGGGTTTCAGATTCAATGTTTTGGAAAATATTCCATATACCAAACTTGTTTTTTAGTGGTTTATGAAAGTCTGTTTAGCCGAAAGAATTCCCTAATACGCTATCTTGGAGTAAAGCAGAAAAGTTTAGGAAACAACGTTTTTAAGAATTTAAATATGCAGTATTTAAGAAAAATTTTCAAATTTTATTCCGCAGATTTCACTTAATTTTTTATGTAAAAAGAATGTTCTAAACGAAACCTGTGGCAGGTGTCTTAATACAAATCAGGATACTTGTTCGGATTTGCTTCACTTATGATCGCATACACTTTTTCAAAAATATCTTCAGCAGATGGTTTTGAGAAGTAATCTCCGTCTGTTCCATAAGCTGGTCGGTGTGCTTTTGAAGCTAATGTTTGAGGTTTGCTGTCTAAATAGCGATAAGCATTTTGTTCGTCAACGATTTGTTGTAAGATATAAGCCGAAGCTCCTCCCGGAACGTCTTCGTCAACCACCAACAAACGATTTGTTTTCGCAATGCTTTTTACGATATCTTTGTTGACGTCGAATGGCAGAAGCGACTGAACGTCGATGATTTCTACATCGATACCAACTTCTGAAAGTTCTTTAGCTGCTTGCTCGATAACTCTCAAAGTAGAACCGTAAGAAACAATTGTAATGTCATTTCCTTCTCTGATGGTCTCTACCACTCCGATTGGCGTTGTGAATTCACCTAAGTTTAAAGGCATTTTCTCTTTCAAACGGTATCCGTTCAAACATTCCACAACCAAAGCTGGTTCGTCTGTTTGAAGTAACGTATTATAGAATCCGGCTGCTTTGGTCATATTTCTAGGCACCAATACGTGAATTCCACGGATTGCATTTAGAATCATTCCCATAGGCGAACCCGAATGCCAGATTCCTTCCAAACGGTGTCCTCGAGTTCTGACAATTACTGGAGCTTTTTGTCTTCCTTTGGTTCTGTATTGTAGTGTAGCTAAATCATCACTCATAATCTGGATAGCATACAACAAATAATCCAAGTATTGAATCTCAGCAATCGGACGTAATCCTCTCATTGCCATTCCGATTCCTTGCCCTAAAATGGTTGCTTCACGAATTCCTGCATCAGCAACACGAAGTTCTCCGAATTTCTCTTGCAATCCTTCTAATCCTTGATTTACGTCTCCGATATGTCCGGAATCTTCTCCAAAAATCAAACTTTCAGGATATTTTGTGAAGATAGCATCAAAGTTATCTCTGATAACGAGTCGTGCATCTACCAGCTCTGCATTTTCGTCATATTGAGGTTTGATTTCTTGAACCGAGAAAACATTTTTATCCGATTCAGAAAACAAATGCGAACTGAAATTCGGTTGGGTTTTTTCTCTGTAAGCAGTAATCCAATTGGCTAATTCGTTGTGTGAAGCCTCTCCGATAACTAAACGTAAAACTTTTCTAGCAGTGCCTAAAATTTCTTTACGAATCGGTTCTTTTGAAGCTTTTAAGTCAGAAATCAAACTTTCGATAAATACTTTATTTGAACTTGCGGAAGCTACTTTTTCAAGTAGTGCAACAGCTTCTTTTTGTTCGTTTTTTATAGGATTCAAGTAGTTGTTCCAAGCATTTTTCTTGCCTTCCAATACTTGTTTTTTGATTTCTTCGTGCATTGCAGTAAGTTCTTCTTCTGAGGCAATATCACTAGCAATCATCCAAAGTTTCATCTGACGAATACAATCAAAATCAGCTTCCCACTTTAATCGCTCTTCGTTTTTGTAACGCTCGTGGGAGCCCGAAGTTGAGTGTCCTTGAGGTTGAGTAAGCTCTTGAACGTGAATTAACACAGGAATGTGTTTTTCTCTGGCAATATCAGCTGCTTTTTGATAAGTAGCGACCAAATCTGCATAATCCCAGCCTTTTACGGTAAAGATTTCATAGCCGTTAGTTCCTTCTTCTTTTTGGAAACCTTTCAGGATTTCAGAAATGCTTTCTTTGGTGGTTTGGTATCTGGCATGAACCGAAATTCCGTAGTTATCATCCCAAACACTCATTACCATCGGTACTTGAAGTACTCCAGCCGCATTGATCGTCTCGAAAAACAATCCTTCAGACGTACTGGCGTTCCCGATGGTTCCCCAGGCTACTTCGTTTCCGTTAACCGAAAAGTTTGTAGTGTCAATTCCCGATACGTTTCTGTATATTTTAGAAGCCTGAGCCAATCCTAATAAACGAGGCATTTGCCCTGCTGTTGGTGAAATATCTGAACTTGAATTTTTTTGTTGTGTAAGATTTTTCCAATTTCCATTTTCGTCAAGCGAATGCGTAGCAAAGTGACCTCCCATCTGACGTCCGGCAGACATTGGGTCAAAATTTAAATCAGTATGGCCATACAATCCGGCAAAAAACTGCTCGATGGTCATTTGCCCGATAGCCATCATAAATGTCTGGTCACGATAATATCCTGAACGGAAATCTCCATTTTTGAACGCCTTTGCCATAGCCAATTGAGGCACTTCTTTTCCGTCTCCGAAAATTCCGAATTTGGCTTTTCCGGTTAATACCTCACGTCTTCCAAGAAGGCTACATTCTCTACTAATTAGGGCTAATTTATAATCGTTTAAAATTTCTGTTTTAAAATCTTCAAAAGATAGAACTTCTTTATTTTTTGTAGTACTCATTTGTCTTTTATATAAATGGAAACTTTGCAAAGATAAGTATTCAGATTTTATTTAACAAAGCAGATTTTTAGTGCATTTTATTGCTTTATTATATTTACTGCACAAAACAATAATTTATTAGTAATTTGTCGCAGGGTATATAAAAAATGCTTAACTTTGATACATTCGTATAATTATTAACCCCAAAAAATATTAAGCCTTATGAGTAAAAGAGATGAAATGATTGCAAAGTATGCAGCAGATTTGAAAGACAAAACAAAAGTAACCCCTGATATGGAGTTGTTAACAAAAGTAGTGATAGGATTAGGACCTTCTATTTACAAAGCAGATGCAGAAACCATCGCAGGAACCGATCAAACAGAACTTGATAGGGTAAAAAACAACTTCCTTATCAAAAAATTAGGCTTAAAAGATTCAGCCGATTTAGATAAAGCAATCGATATTGTATTAGAACAATACGGAAGGTCTAACAGAAATAAATACAGAGCAGTTGTGTATTATTTATTGACAAAACACTTTAAAAAAGAGTCCGTATATAAATAAAAAATAGTTTTAGGGATAAATTAACCTCACACTTCAGGGATTTGTGAGGTTTTTTTATTGTATGAGTGATGTTTATTCCAAACAAAAAATCCGGAAAGTCAATTAGGATTTTTTATTCTTATCCTAATGGATTATTTTATTAAAAAAGTCGAACAATCAAGTAAATAAGCCCTGCTACCAATGCTGAAATCGGAATGGTAAGTACCCAAGCCCAAAGCAGTTTTATGGTTACTCCCCAACGAACGGCTGATACACGTTTTGTGGCTCCAACCCCGATGATGCTACCGGTAATGGTATGCGTTGTTGAAACCGGAATTCCGAAGTGTTCTGAAACATAAAGCGTAATAGCTCCTGCAGTTTCGGCACTTACTCCCTCGAGTGAAGTTACTTTGGTAATTTTAGATCCCATTGTTTTTACGATTTTCCAACCTCCGCTCATCGTTCCCAAACCGATAATTAAGAAAGATGTAAACGGAACCCAAGCCCATTCTTCAACAAAGTGCCCAAATTGGTCTGGTGAATTAATCCATTCGATGTGTCCTGCATCAATATGATAGAAAATCACAGCTGCCCCAATAATACCCATAACTTTTTGAGCATCGTTGGCTCCGTGTCCTAAACTGAAAAGAGCAGAAGACACCAATTGCAAACGTCTGAACCACTTATCAGCTTTATGTGGTGTGGTTTTACGACATATCCACATGATGGCTACAGTAAGCAAGTGGGCTATAAAAAAACCTATAGAAGGAGCTAAGAATATAAAGGCGATAATTGGAAGAACTTTTGCGTAGTTAATAACTGCATTCAAATCGGCAGAAATCGTATAAGCATGCATTAGAGCAGCCCCCATAAACCCTCCAATTAATGTGTGTGATGAGGAAGAGGGAATACCGAATTTCCAAGTAAGCAAATTCCAAAAAATAGCCGCTATAAGTCCTGCGAAAATAACCTCAAGAGTAATCAAATCCTGACCGTCTGAAGTGAGAGGATGTACGGTTTTGGCAATCGTATTACCGATTTTAAACTCACCGATCCAATATTTAGAAATAAAATAAGCAACAAAGTTGAAAAATGCTGCCCACAAAACAGCCTGAAAAGGAGTAAGAACTCGGGTAGCTACAATGGTAGCTATGGAGTTGGCAGCGTCGTGAAAACCGTTGATAAAATCAAAGATAAAAGCCAGCACAATGATTATGACAAGTAGCGAAAAACTATCCATAATTACAATTTAAAAGTTGTTTTAAGAATATTTTACTACGATAGTTTCCAGTACATTGGCTACATCTTTACATTTGTCGGAAGCATCTTCTAAAGCAGTAAGTACTTCTTTGTATTTAATGATTTTGATAGCATCGGTTTCGTTCTCAAAAATATCCATAACGGCATTGTCAAAAACTACGTCAGCTTTGCTTTCTAATTTGGCGATTTTTTTGCAAGAAACCGTAATTCTTTGTAGGTTGTTGTGCTCTTTCAAATCTGTTATGGCTCTCTGGATTAGCAGACAAGCTTCGAGGTTGATCTCGGTAAGCTTTCGAATAGATTTTGTGATTTTTTCTACCTGATACATCTTCATTCTACTGGCAGAACCGTGAAGAAAATCGGTTACGTCATCAATGGATTTGATGAGCGAGTGAATGTCTTCTCTATCAAATGGTGTAAGGAAGTTACGGCTTAATTCGATATTTGTTTTGTGAACGAGTTCGTCAATAGCTACTTCTAATTGGTCTATCTTCTTGAAATATTCGTCTCTTTTTTCTTTTGGTGCATTTACAACTTCATTCAAAGCATGGGCTAATTCTACAAGATTTGAAGTTGCTTGTTCAAATAACGGAAAGAATTTTTTGTCTTTCGGAGTTAAAAACTGAAAAATATCATTTATTGAAAAAGCCATTTTATATTTGAGTTAAAAATT
>JBAYPE010000042.1:0-14108 GCA_041677865.1 Flavobacteriaceae bacterium | reverse complement strand
GGTTGTTCCTTCAACATCCAATACAAAAGTTACCGGATAATTGTTTTCGGTTTGTGGAAGATTTCGAAGGTTTTGATTTTGTACGACAAACATTCCTTTGGTTTTTTGTTCTTTCAACCAATAAGGGTTGGAATAATCCGTATCAGCCGGAACCGTGATGTTATCTTCTTTAAAACGGACAGCTTTGTTGTTTAATAGAATTTCGTTTTTCACTACTTTTTTACCTAAAAACGAAATTTCTTTTAAAGTGATTTTGGCATTAGAACGATTAGTCGCTTCAAAATTCAAATCGAATTTTTCTGATTTAGTTACGTTTTCTGAACTCGAAACCACTTCTAAATACAAACCTGAACAAGCCAGAATGATGTTTTTAATTTGTTCTGATTTTTGATTTCTCCAATAATCGTCTTTGATTTTTTGAATCAATACATAAGCCCGAGTCAAATCTTTCAAATGCACAGATGGGTTTTGGAAATTGAAGTGTTTCTCTACTTTTTCCAGAATTTCTCCAATTGCTTTTCCTTCCGGAATACGTGTCCAAGACGTATTGATACCTTCAAAAATGTCTTTTTGTCCTTTTGGTAAATCACCTTTTACCAGTTCCAAGTATTCGTTTTCGCTCCCTCTGTTTCCGGTTGCTCCAAACCCTTGGCATTTGTGTTGACTACGACTGAAAGCCGCAATTTCTCCGTTGCTTTTACCCAAAATCGGATAGAAAACATTAGCATCAATAATTACGTGGTTGCTTTTATCTGCTTTATCAAAGGCTTCTTGAGAAGGAAAAGCCCAAGGGGAAGTGTTATAGAACAACCTTCTCGGAGCATTCTTTTCGTTTTTAACCACATCAAAAGCTTCCAAACTCAAAATAGCTGAAGCCGTATGATGTCCGTGAGTGGTTCCCGGAGTGCGGTGGTCAAATCTGTTGATGATGACATCAGGTCTGAAATCTCGGATACATTGTACCAAATCATTCAGCACTTGCTCTTTGTCCCAAATTTCGAAGGTTTCGTCTGGGACTTTTGAAAATCCGAAATCATAAGCTCTTGAGAAAAATTGTTTTCCTCCATCAATACTTCGTGCTTTTAAGAGTTCCTGAGTACGGATAACTCCTAAAAGTTCTCCCATTTCCGGGCCAATAAGGTTTTGCCCGCCATCACCACGAGTGAGTGAAATATAGGCTGAATTGGCTTTGACTTCGTTACCGAAATACGAAATGAGTTTGGTGTTTTCGTCATCGGGGTGAGCCGCCACATACAATACCGAGCCTAAAAAGTTAAGTTTTTGGATTTCGTGGTAAATCTCGTTTGATGATAGTTTTTTTGGCGCTTGTGCAAATACGGTTACACTTACAAATAAGGCTAGAAATAGTTTGAGTTTCATTTTTGATTCGGATTCTAAGCAAGCAAAAGTAACATTTTAACTGAGAATTTATTATGGTGGCTTACTAAAATTCCGTTAAAAACGCTTTTTTCAGATCTTTGGAAAAGGAAATAACGAAGCACCAACAACAAAAATCTCTAAAAGTTATTATGAAATGTAATAATCAATTCTTTAGATGTAAAAAACAAAATAGAAACAAGCTCGAGGAAACGATTATATTCTTTGAATAATTTCGTAAATTGCGGGCTTTTAAAATAAAAATTTAAAATGGAACTACAAACACCTTATACCCCAAAAAATAAAGTAAGAATTGTAACAGCCGCTTCACTTTTTGACGGTCACGATGCTTCGATTAACATTATGCGTAGAGTGATTCAAGCTACGGGTTGCGAAGTGATACATTTAGGTCACGACCGAAGCGTTGAAGAAGTTGTAAACACAGCCATTCAAGAAGATGCGAATGCTATCGCAATGACATCCTACCAAGGAGGTCACAACGAATACTTTAAATATATGTATGATTTGCTCAAAGAAAAAGGAGCAGAACATATCAAGATTTTTGGTGGTGGAGGTGGAGTAATTCTTCCTGAAGAAATCAAAGAATTAGAAGACTACGGAATCACCAAAATTTATGCTCCGGATGATGGTCGTGCGATGGGATTACAAGGGATGATCAACGATTTGGTTGAAAAGTCAGATTTCCCTGTCGGAGATAAATTATCGAATGAAGTCGAACTTTTAGCAGAAAAAAATCCGAAAGCGATTGCAAGATTAATTTCGTCTGCTGAGAACTTTCCGGAGGTTTCAAAAGAGGTTTTTGATAAAATTCACGAATCAAATAAAGATTCAAAAATCCCGGTTCTGGGAATTACCGGAACAGGAGGAGCAGGAAAATCTTCGTTAGTTGATGAATTAGTGAGAAGATTTTTGATAGATTTCCCTGAAAAAACAATCGGACTTATTTCGGTTGACCCATCTAAACGTAAAACAGGAGGAGCACTATTGGGAGATAGAATTCGTATGAATGCTATCAACAATCCTAGAGTTTATATGCGTTCGTTGGCTACTCGTCAGTCGAATTTAGCACTTTCGAAATATGTGGCTGAAGCCATTCAGGTACTGAAAGCCGCTAAATATGATTTGATTGTGTTGGAAACTTCAGGAATCGGTCAATCGGATACCGAAATTATGGATCATTCTGATGTAGCTTTGTATGTAATGACTCCGGAATTTGGAGCGGCAACGCAATTAGAAAAAATCGATATGCTTGATTTTGCTGATTTGGTGGCTATCAACAAATTCGACAAAAGAGGAGCTCTAGATGCTATCAGAGATGTAAAAAAACAATACCAACGCAACCATAACCTATGGCACGAAGATCCGGACACTATGCCGGTTTTCGGGACAATCGCTTCGCAGTTTAACGATCCTGGAATGAATTCGCTTTATAAAGCGGTCATGGACAAAATAGTAGAAAAGACAGATTCAGACTTAAAATCTACTTTTGAGATTACTCGTGAAATGAGTGAAAAAGTATTTGTGATTCCGCCAAGTAGAACCCGATATTTATCTGAAATTGCCGAAAATAATCGTAAGTATGACGAAACAGTGCTTTCTCAAGTAGAGGTAGCTCAAAAGTTATACGGAATTTATAAAACGATTGAATCGGTTACAAATACTAAAATTGCTTTGTCAAAATTTGGTCTTGACGATGAGCAATTGACAAATGTTCAAAATGACGAAAACAGAGATTTTGTTGGGTTACTTAAAAAAGAATTTGATAAAGTAAAAATGAACCTTGACCCATATAACTGGGAAATCATCGTTACTTGGGACGAAAAAGTAAATAAATACAAAAATCCAGTTTATTCGTTTAAAGTACGCGACAAAGAAATCAAAATTCAAACCCATACCGAGTCGCTTTCGCATTCACAAATCCCGAAAGTGGCATTACCAAAATACCAAGCTTGGGGAGACATTTTGAAATGGAATCTTCAAGAAAACGTTCCGGGAGAATTCCCTTTTGCTTCAGGATTGTATCCGTTTAAACGTGAGGGAGAAGATCCAACCCGTATGTTTGCGGGTGAAGGAGGTCCGGAAAGAACCAACAGGCGTTTCCATTATGTGAGTTTAGGAATGCCTGCGAAAAGGCTTTCAACCGCCTTTGATAGTGTAACTTTATACGGAAACGATCCGGATTACAGACCAGATATTTACGGAAAAATCGGAAATGCGGGAGTATCCATCTGTTGTTTAGACGATGCTAAAAAACTGTATTCAGGTTTTGATTTGTCGCATCCGGCTACTTCGGTTTCGATGACCATTAACGGTCCTGCACCTATGTTGTTAGGTTTTTTTATGAATGCGGCTATTGACCAAAACTGCGAAAAATACATCAAAGAAAATGGTTTAGAAGCAGAGGTTGAGGTAAAAATCAATGCGATTTATAAAGAAAAAGGTGTTGAAAGACCACGTTATAATGGTGAACTTCCGGAAGGAAATGACGGATTAGGGTTGATGTTGTTGGGAGTTACCGGAGATCAGGTTTTACCTTTGGAAGTATATAACGAAATCAAAACCAAAACGCTTTCACAAGTTCGTGGAACGGTTCAGGCAGATATTTTAAAAGAAGATCAAGCTCAAAACACGTGTATTTTCTCTACCGAATTCGCTTTAAGATTAATGGGTGACGTTCAGGAATATTTTATCGAGAAAAACGTTCGTAACTTCTATTCGGTTTCGATTTCAGGATATCATATTGCGGAAGCAGGAGCGAACCCGATTACTCAGTTAGCATTCACTCTGGCAAATGGTTTCACTTACGTGGAATACTACTTGTCAAGAGGAATGAACATCAATGATTTCGGGCCAAACTTGTCATTCTTCTTCTCTAACGGAATCGATCCGGAATATGCGGTGATTGGTCGTGTAGCTCGAAAAATTTGGGCAAAAGCCTTGAAATTGAAATACGGAGCCAACGAAAGAGCTCAAATGTTGAAATATCACATTCAGACGTCAGGTCGTTCGCTTCACGCTCAAGAGATTGATTTTAACGATATCCGTACGACCTTACAAGCCTTATATGCGATTTACGACAACTGTAACTCATTGCATACCAATGCTTATGATGAGGCAATTACGACTCCGACAGAAGAATCTGTTCGTCGTGCAATGGCAATTCAGCTGATTATCAACAGAGAGTTAGGTTTGGCGAAAAACGAAAATCCGATTCAAGGTTCGTTTATCATCGAAGAATTGACGGATTTAGTGGAAGAAGCAGTTTTAGCTGAATTCGACCGAATTACCGAAAGAGGAGGAGTTCTTGGAGCCATGGAAACGATGTATCAACGCTCAAAAATTCAGGAAGAGAGTTTGTATTATGAGACTTTGAAACACACAGGTGAATTCCCGATTATTGGAGTTAATACGTTTTTGAGCAGTAAAGGTTCTCCGACTGTGATTCCGGCTGAGGTTATCAGAGCAACCGAAGAAGAGAAACTATTCCAAATTAAAACTAAAGAAAGCTTGAACAAAGCCAATGCTGATAAAGTAAAAGAGGAGTTGAATAAAATTCAAGAGGTAGCGATTCAAAATCAAAACATCTTCGAACAACTCATGGAAGCAACCAAAGTCTGTTCGCTAGGGCAAATCACTTCAGCACTCTTTGAAGTTGGTGGGCAGTATAGAAGGAATATGTAAATATAAAAATATAAATATTTCAAAAAGTCTAGCAGTTTATTTTCTGTTAGGCTTTTTTTTATATTTGTTAAAATTTAAAAACTATGAAGACTCTTAAAAAAACAAAACAAGTTGTTTTAAAAATTATGATGTTGTTTATATTATTTACAACATCGTTGACATTAGCTCAAACTCTAGAGGAAAATAAAGTAGATGAATTTACTAATGATTCTGTTAAACGTACGTCATGGGAAACTTTAAATAAAACCATGTCATTTACAGCGTTCTATAGAATTTCTAGAGTAAATGATAATAATTTTTTAGAACTTAAATTAATGATTAATGAGGGAACTAAATTAAAAACTTTTTCAATAGGGAAAGAGCAAGAAATTATGTTTAAGCTCGAGAATGGAGAAGTTGTAAAATTAGCCAATCTTGAATATGCAATTACTTGTACAGGTTGTGGAGCGAGAGGATTTGGAGGAAGTACGGGACAAGGAATACAAGTTACCTATTTAATGGGAAAAGAAGAATTTGACAAACTTAAAAACAATGCTGTAGTTAAAGTTAGAATTTATACTAGCGATGGTTATGTTGAGGAAACAATTAAAGAAAAAAATTCGAAGAAGATTCCAATAATGTTGAAGTTAGTAGAGTGATTCGAAAAATATACTATATAGTTAACCAAAGTAAACAGCAGCTCAACAAATTAAAATATGTCATCCCATAGAAATCCATATTCAAAATACTCTAAAAAGAAACGACAGACAGAGTTTCAGCAAAAATATAATAATAGTTCTCAAGAATACAAAGATAATATTGATGCTGGAGTTAATTGGTTATGGTTTTTTATATTTGTCATTGTTATGGTAGGAGCTTTAATTAAAATTGCAATAACTGGAGAAAATTTATAAATGAAAATTGAGAATGTTAAACAACTCTATCATTTTTAAATGTAATAAATGGAAACACTAAAAAACATACATCCAGGAGAGATACTATTAGAGGAGTTTTTGATTCCGCTTGATATTTCGCAATATCGCTTATCTAAAGATTTAGGGATTCCTCAAACCCGAATTTCAGAGATTATTAAAGGTAATCGTAGGATTACGGCAGATACGGCTTTGAGATTAAGTAAATATTTCGGTAACTCGGCTAAGTTCTGGTTAGGCTTACAAGACGATTATGATATAGAGAATGAATTTCGCTCTAATCCTGATGATTTTAGGCAAATTCAAAAGTTTGAAATAGCATAATTAAATTTAAATTAAAACCTCCAAACTAACTTTGGAGGTTTTTATTTTATCGAATTCTAATTGAAACCCTCGATTTACTCATTTGACAAAAAACTAATAATCAGACTTTCTTACTTTTACCGCATTAAAAAATAAAAACCAACCCTATGAAAAGAAAAATTATCGTAACAGTATTGTTGTTCTTATTTATAACAACAGTTCAATCACAACAAACCTGGCAAAAATTAACAGGATTCAACAACGCTAACTCAGCCGTTTGGATGACTACGGGTAATAATCTAACGTATGCTATTACAGCAGACCGTTGGATTTATTATACGGATGCTCAAGGTCAGTCATGGGAGCCTTTTGTAGATGTTCCTGAGTCTTATAATGTAGGAAGCATTAAAGCTTCACAAACTACAAACCGAGTTTTCTGTCTGACAAGTACAAGCGGATTAGCCTATACGGATAACTTCGGGCAAACCTGGCAGAACACCTCAGTTGGTAATACAAACGGACAATCTGGTTTTAGTCCTTTGATATTGGCTTACGGATTGTACAACAGCACAATAATTGCTTCCACTATTGGTCCTGTTACCGGAGATATACAAAATAATTTATTTCTTTCTACTAATAACGGAGTATCGTTTTCCAATATAGGAACCCTTAATTTTTATCCTACCGGTTTTCATTTTGTAGATGAGAATATAGTAGTTTCTAATTCAGCAAACGGAATTTTTAAAACTGACAATGTGAATTCCGGAAGTTGGACTTCGATTGGTTTTTCAGGTTTAGAAGTTACGGATTTGGAAGTGAATGGCAATGTTATGTATGCTTCTGTTTTGGAATCAACAGGAAACGGAAATGTTTATAAAAGTGAAGATTCTGGACAAAACTGGACGCTTTTAGCCGGAATTCCTTTAAATATTGGTGTTTCTAAACTGGCTTTTGACTGGCAAAACAACCGACTTTTTGCAACAACTACCTCCGGAGTTCACGCTTTTATAGATAATAATTGGATAACGGTAAGTCCGATTAATAAAGCTCACGAAATCATCACCACAGCAGATAATTCCGTTTTATTTTGCGGTATCAGAGTCCACGGAGTTCATAAAATTTCGAGTAATTCACTTTCGGTTGAACAAGTTACTGAAGGACTTATTCTTCCTGCTGATTTTATGGTGGTTTCAGACGACAATCAGATTTATACTGCTTCTTTAAGAAGTGCTTTTTTATCTAAATTTAATTTGAATCAACCCGGATGGGAAACCTTTGATTTGTTTGAAGATTTGGCTTCAACCAACATTTTAGCACTTGAAAAATCTCCCAACGGACAATGTGTCATAGGCGGAATGCACTATATTGCCCAAACCGAAAATCAAGGAACTAACATCAACATTCTTGCAAATACACAAACCGCTCCGCTGGCTCCTGTTTATGATATTTTGTTTCCTCAAAAAATGTTTGTAGGTAATAACGGTTCTATTTCCATGATTCAACATCAGGTGCAAACACATATTGATTACAGTCCGGATATGGGAAATACTTGGGGAATGTTATTTGAAACGGTAATGGGAATTTCTCCCGGATTTTTGTCGGTAAATAAAGTGTGTTCGGGTACGCAAACTCATTTTATTTTCGGACTATCTAATCAGACAGCACAAGGTACGATTATTTCTTCGACAGATCAAGGAACTACCTGGCTTGCCTTACCAAATGCTCCGCAAACCATAAGAAATATTTTTATTGATAAAGAAGATACGCTGTATGCTGTTTCTACTGCTTCGGTTTTTCGTTGGGATGCAAACACACAGAATTGGATAACTTTAAATATCAATCTGGGGCAAACCTCATCTAATAAAAATGTTGAACTGGCTTTTGATATTCAAAACAGATTGTATGTATTGGTAAGCACCACACTTACTCCGTTTATCGAAGAAGGAATTTATATCTCTGATGAAAACGGAGATGATTTTACTCATATTCCTTTTCCTGTTATAAACGGGCAAGAAATTCGTATGAAAAGATTAGGTTTTGCTGGAGAGGTGCCGATTATGATTTCAGCTATAGAAACTGTTGCCCCTGAACTTACTGGATATTATTATTACAGCGATCAACCTTTGCTTTCAGTAAATAATAACGGAGTTGGAAAGCCAGATTTAAAACTTTATCCGAATCCTGCTTCTGATATGATTTACATCGGAGGGTTAGAAAATCATACTGTCAAAGCAACTATGCTTTCGCTTATAGGTCAAAACGTAAAGGTAGAAATTCAAAACGGAAAAATTAATGTTCAAAACTTTTCTTCCGGATTTTATATACTGAATTTTGATTTTGAAGGAAATAATTATCAGTTTAAAATTGTTATTAAGAATTAAATTCTTGTAGCCATAATTAGTCGAAACCTTCAAAGTGCAATACTTCGGAGGTTTTTTCCTTTACTCCAAGCGGCTTACAGTTTATTATTAAACGAAAAAGCAATGAAACTCTTTATTGAACTTAGATTTAATTTTTTAAGGATATTTTTCCGATGTGTATCTACAGTAAAAACACTGATATTCAAAATGTCAGAAATTTCTTTAGCTGTTTTACCTTGTTTGATAAGAGCAATGATTTCTTTTTCGCGAGAGGTAATTAGCTTTTCGATAGGGGTTTCTTTGGCAGAGTTGTTTCCTAATTCCAAAAATACTTTCTCGCCTTGCAAAATAGCGTTTATGGTGTCTTTTACTATTTGTGCATCCGTGCTTTTTGGAATATACCCATCAGCATTACACTTTTTGATTTCTACGGATAAACTATCAGGGTCAAACATCGAAATCAAGATAACTTTGATGTGAGGGTATAAGTTTTTGATAAGCAAACAGATTTCTATTCCATTTTCGTCTTTTAGCTTTATGTCGAGTAAAATCAGGTCAATATGTTGCTGTGAGAGCAGTCGGGTTACTTCGTTGTAAGAGCTTGCTATTTTCTGCAATTTTAGATTTTGCATATCGCTGAGAATACGAGCCAGTCCTTCTGCAAAAAGCAAATGATCATCAACAATTAAGGTATTTCGGACAGTATTGTTCATTTATTTATTGGAATATCAATAATATAGGTTGTGTTGCCTCTGTTTGATGAAATATACAATTCTCCTTTCATAAGACTTACTCGTTGTCTAATGTTTTTTATTCCCATTCCTTTAGTTTTTTGTGACTGTTCGACAGAAAATCCTATTCCGTTGTCTTCTGCTATCAGTTGTGCAGAATCGGAGTCAATCAGGAGTTGAATGGTTGCTTCGGTTGCTTGAGCGTGTTTGAGAATGTTGGTAAATATTTCGGAAACTATTCTGTAAATATTTTCTTTTTGTGTATCAGAGAGTAAAGTTTCATTCCCTGAAAAAACGCAATTGAATTTAACTTGTCCGTAGGTATTGTTTAGCGATGTAAGCTTTTTAAGACTTTCTTTAAGCGAGTTTCCGGTCGTTTTATCCAAGAGTTTATTATAAAAAACACGGATATCATTGCTCGCAGAGGTTACCGTTTCGATAAGTCTTTTGTCGGTAGGATAGGAGTTAGTTATCAGTAGTTTTATGGCATTTATGGTAGCTCCGAGATCATCGTGTAAATCCCGAGCTATCTGTTTCCGTTCGTCATTAAGTACAGCAACTTCTTTCTGAGCAAATTCCATTTCGAGTTGGTGTCTTTGAGTCAGACTTTTCTTGTACCTCCAACCTATCAGAAATCCTATAAAAGTAAATTCGACACTTATAAGCCAATAAAAGTAATTGGGATAAGTAATTTTGTACAAAGAAATAATGCCCGAATAATTCATCATATAAGTAGCAGGATTGATGAAAACAACAAGGATTAAAAACAAAATCCCGTAATGTAGTTTTTTATGATAAAAGGACAAGATGATTGTTTTGAGGGTTGTTACTGAAATACTGACAAAAACACCAATCATAAGAAGATTCCAAGCCAGTACGTACAAGGTTTGTCCACTGTTTAGGTTTTCCATAAAAATAGCGTAAATCAACAGACACATAACCCCCACAACAAGGCATAGTGTATTTATAAAAGTCAGAGAGCGAAGCAATTTAGTATTGTTTCTTTTCCCAAAAATATAATCTACAATATAAAAATTCAGACAGGTAGCAATGAGCGAAAGCGGTAAAGGATGTACTCGGTTAAGCACTGAAAAAACAAATCGGTTTTCAACAATAGGAAACATGAGCTCCTCACATAAAGTAAGAATAGAAACAGTTAGCATATAAATGAAAAATATCATAAATACTCGTTCTCGTACTATAATTCCGATAATTAAGCTAACAATTCCCGTTATTAAAAATATACCGATAAAGCTCCCAATAGTCCAATAAAATTCTTTTTCCCAAAATAAGTTGTAGGTAGGAGAGGTAAAACTGATAAACGAATTTTGAGTATGTCGAGGGTTGATGATTTTTGCCATATAGCTCGCTTGTTCTTCTTTTTCAAGTAAAGCAGAATAGGTAGGAGAGCGATGTTTTGTGCTTCGTTCCCTAATCAGTTTGTTTCGAATCAAGGTATCGGTCGCTTCCCACTGCAACTTTTTTTTATAAATGACTATCGTGTCAGCATGAGTGTAAAAAGTCCACCAATACCTTTTTTGATGCTCCGAAATATTTTTTACGTTCAGATAAAAATAAGTAGGCTGTGGGTAAACCCCTAAGTTTTTTCCTTTGTTTTTGTCAAACGATTTGAAGTTTCCTCGTTCAAGATTCAAGACCGCTTTATCCAAGCTGTTTTCTATTCCGGTAGTATCTATCCAATAAAGCATATAAGCATATAAATCTTCGTCCGATTGTTCGCTTAGCTCAAGAGTTCTGTCTTGCGAACATACCGGTATTACTGTAAAAAACAGCAAAAAGCACGACAGAACCCTTGAATATTTATACATTTTGGATAAAAATTTAATACAAAGAAAAAGTATTTTTTGAGATAAAAAAATACCAAGTTCTTGGTATTGCGTGCTTAAAAAAGGAAAAATACATTTGTAAGTGTATTAACTCAAAAAAATAATTTTTATGAAAAAAGTAGTGTATTTAATCTTAGGAGGGCTTACTATTGTGTCTTGTTCAACTCCACAAACATCAACAAGGACTACTAAATCGTTAGACATTATTGGTGCAGGAATAATTCATAAGCCCGTTATTGCTGAATTAGATGTAAAGCCAGGAAGAGTATGGCACAGTAAGGAGTTTAAGAATTCAGAGTTGAATTTGTACGGAAGTGAGAATGCAAAAAATAGTGTAATGGGAGAACTTTTAAAGGCAAATAATGCAGATGTTTTGGTAGAACCAATCTATGAAACTTCTTCAAGCGGAAGCAAAACCACTATTGCAGTTTCAGGATTTTTAGCTACCTATAAAAGCTTTAAAAATATCGAAGAAAAAGATATTAAACTTCTGGAAGTAAGACCTCAAGTATTACAAAAAGCTGATGTCAAAGAAGGAGTAGAAGGAACAACAAAATAATTAACCTAAAAATTTTATAAAGATGAAAAAGTATTATGTTTTATTTATATCGATACTTATCTCAAGTATTTTGGTGTCTTGTAGTAGTGATGACGGAGAGGGAGGAGATGATGGTTCTGGAATTACAGGGAAATGGTTTTATTATCAGCAAGGGATGATAGTAGGTAGTGATGAAGTCCTTTATGATGCAGTGGAGGGCTGTGGAGATAATTATAATCACGTTGAATTGAAAAGCAATGGTGTGTTTAAAGAGGTTTGGTATAATAGTTCAGGAAGTGGGTGTACACCCGAAATAGACGAATCCGGCACGTGGTCAAAAAACGGAAATACATTTACTATTTCGTACGACGGGGAGATATGGATGCAAGGAGAAATAAAATTATTTAATGATTCAACCTTAAAAGTTCATTCCGTTGAAGATGGCGTAACGTATGTTATAGTTTTTAAACGCTCCTTAGATGACGGAGGAGGAGATGCATCTGCTTTTGCAGGACAGTGGGAAGGAGCATACACAGGTGATGATACAGGAACTTTCTCAGTAACTATTAATAATAACGGACAGATAAACGGCAATGGTCATTCGATAAACTGGGAAGAAACCTTTACTTTAAGCGGTACGGTAAACAGTGACGGTTCGTTTAATGCAGGAAACACTTCAACAGGAGCCACTTTTACAGGAACTATAATAGGTAATAACCTCACGGGAAATTGGAATAACCCTACTACAGACGAATCCGGAACTTTTGTAGGACAAAAGCAATAATAAATGAAAGCAAGTATCAAAATAATAGTAACTTTAGTGCTGTTCATCGGGATAAGTGCTGTTATTGCTGCTTGTAGTAACGATGGAGATTCTGATAGCGGAGGTGGTGGAGATACTTCTTTTTCTTATACGGATATAGGACCTAACCTAAGCTCCGAATGGAATTTTTCAGAAGCACGTCGTACCGATACAGGCTTGTGGGCTTGGTATTACAACACAAACACCGTTGCCGATAAACTTGCCCGTTATGATTTCAGTTCAAAACAATGGCAGTTCTGGGATTTTCCGATGGGAATTGAAGATTTTGATGTATGGCTCGAAGGCGAAGACAATGGCAACGGTGCTGTGGTAATAGAAAATACAGAATTAGGAACTCAGGTGTACTCTCTCTCAAGCCCTGCACCTTGGGACACTGAAAATATTGATCAACCTAAAATAGCAATTGCAATAGGTTGGGGGGCTGGTTCAGCAGTCTTTACTAATTGGATAGGCGGAACACACTATACCAATCGTGCAGTTTATCAGCAAACGAGTTCATGTTGTCCACAAGAGTGGAATAAAATAGAAGGCTTAATTTCAAGTTTAATTTATAATATGTGGGCATCATCTCGACAAGACGGTTATGTATTAGTTACAACAGCCAATAAATCTTTTATTGTGTATGGAGATGGTGGTGCAGAAATAACTTTTGGAGGTAACAGTTATGCTATTGAGCATTTAGCTTGGGATACACAAACTCGCATTCCGTACGTGCTGATTGATGGTATTTTGTATAAAATCGAAGTCAATCCTAACGCACATACAGCAAAAGCAATAGAAGTTGCGGATTTAACTCACCTTAATTATGGTGTTTTTTCTGGTAGTGTGCCATTAGATATTCGCAACGGAGTAGCTTATGTTCCGTATGACGGTGCTGCGGTTAATTTATCAAATGGTAGCATTACTACTTCGTGGACAGGAACATATAATCAAATCGATATAAACACAATGCTTGTTGTTAATGCTATTGCAAATTCATCACAGGCTTTGTTTTTAGATCCAAATGACTCGGAAAGTATTTATGTTCATATAATTGGCTCTGATTCCACTACTTATGAACCTTACCAAACGTGGATTCGGGTAAATAATGCTCTATAGTTAGATAACTAAAAAAATCGTTTTCATTTTTAATAGTTTTTAGTATTCCTTTTTATTTAGTTGAATTCCTTTCAGATACCAATGCAAATTTTCGGTATTTGAGAGGAATTTTTTATGATATTGTGTTATGTGAGTAAAAGAATCTTCAGCAAGAAAATTTATCTGTGTAGGTTTCATTAGTTTTACAATTTACTTAAAAAAAAGCCTTGTACTGAAAAACAGAAAAATAAAATAAAAAATATTTGATGTAAAATAAAAAAAGTTATACATTTGCAACCCCGTAAAAAGCGGGAAATTAATAACATAAGAATTTATTATTTAAACAATTATGCCAACAATTCAACAATTAGTAAGAATCGGAAGAACCCAATCGACTAAGAAGAGTAAATCGATTGCCTTAGATTCTTGTCCTCAACGT
>JBAYPE010000041.1:0-14318 GCA_041677865.1 Flavobacteriaceae bacterium | reverse complement strand
CCTTCAGATGTACGAAGTCCCTGAAAGGGCTTCGGACGGCAAAGCCTCCGGGCGATGTAGCGGAAGCCCGAAGGGATTTCGCTACATCGTTTTGGGTATTGCCGAAGGCGGGGAAATCGAAGCTGTAAGTTTCGATTTTGCACCGAGGCGAGCCAAAACGAATTTTTATGAGTTAAATTTAAAAATAAAAAACGAATAAAATTCGTTTTTGGCGAAATAGAAGAGCAGGATTTCCAATTTTGCCGTTCAGCCCCGCTTTTGGCAATACCTTGTTAGGTGCAGTTATTTAGGTGAGTTCTTTTCTACAAGCTCTGGTATTTCTTGCATTTCATCAATGTTAACGCCTAGATATTCCAATACTTTTAATCCCAGTTTAGTTGGACGATAGCCTTTAATTCCGGATTTACCGCCAACTTGTGTCCAACCTCTTGCACTATGCACTTCAATCACTCCAATTGATGTCATATAATCTAGGCTTGCTTCAATATTTTCTTTTGTATAGGTCGAACTATTCATTTGAACAAGTGTAGACTCCAGTATATAGCCAAATGTTGGTTTTTTTTCTGCATTAGGGTCATAATCACTTCCCAATTTTACATTACTTTTTCCCCATTGAAGGACTATTACTTGAGTAATTGTATTAAGAAGCTGGCTTTGCAATGGGCTTATCCTGTCAATGGTATCCAAAACCATATCTTTCTCAGGGTCTTGGGAAAGGCTTAAAGTGCTTGCATTAGCCAAAAATTCTGAAAGCATTTTTCTTTTGTCTTCTCTAGCTTCATCTTTACCAATGGTTGCTGTACGCTCAACTAGCCTTTTAGCTTCTTCCGATTGGAGATAATTTTCGTCAACTTGTTCTTGCAATTCTTCAAGACGTTTTGCGTAATCTGATATAATACTTTCTATATGCTTCGTTTGCTTGTAATTTTTGTATTCGTTCCAACCTGCAGCGATACTCCCTGCGATTGGGAAAGAAGCCGCAACAGAAATGATTGCTGATTCAATTGCTTTTCCGATTGGAAGCTTTTCGTATTTTTCTTCTGACATATTGTATTTATATAATTGCACCTAACGTTTTTCAGCTATACGCAGGCAGGGCATTTTATCACTGAACTTCCTACGAAGAACTGAATTTTAAATATACCACTTTCCTGCCCTACGAAGCACGAAACCCCTGCTTGCGTATAGGTGATGTTAGCAACTGGCCTTCTGTTTTCTGTCGTGTTAAGTCGTCTCATTTTTGCTGCAATATTTTTTGTCCGAGCGTTGGAAAAAGACATACTTATTGACAAGCTTTGGTATTGCGTTGGCTGGTGTGGCTTGGCAATGTGTATGGCTTTAGCGTTGGGCTTTATTCTTCTTTGTTTAATTCATCAAATTTGGCTTTCATTGTCGGGTTGCCGTGTGTTAATTTCTTAATAGTTAAATCTTCTGCTTTTTGGTTTGCAAGTCGAAGATTGTTGTCAGAGGATAATAATGCGTCTTTTGTTTTTTGCAAATGAATAATTGTCTTGTCTATTTCTTCTATGGCAGTTTTAAATTTTCTGCTCGCTAAGTCATAGTTATAAGCAAATCCTTTTTTAAATATTTCTATTTTTTCCTCAAAATTGGTAATGTCAATATTTTGATTTCTAACCAGATTAAGTTCTTGCTTGTACTTTAATGAGTTCATTGCTGCATTTCTCAGGAGTGTGATTATGGGAATGAAAAACTGAGGACGTATTACGTACATTTTATCATACTTGTATGATACATCCACAATGCCATTGTTGTAAAACTCATTTTCAGATTCTAATAATGACACTAGAACAGCATATTCACAATTTTTGTCTTTTCTGTCTTTATCGAGTTTGGTGAAAAAATCTTCATTTTTCTTTTTGGTTGCTGTGCCGTCATTCTCGTTTTTCATTTCAAACATAATTGAAATAATTTCATTTCCTTGACCGTCTGTTTCTCTGTAAATGTAGTCTCCTTTTGTACCGCCACTAGCATCATTATCCTTTTCAAAATAGGCATTTTGAAAAGCTGTAGGGCGAAGTTTGTTGAATTCTATTTCGCAATGTTGTTCAAGGGTTTCTCCAAGCATTTTAGTGGATAGTTTTTGTTTCATATCCTTTACTCGTGCAATTTCATCATCCTTGTATTTTATGATGGCATCTTTGTTTTGCAACTCATTAGTGAATTGTTGTTTAAGCGAATTCTCTATGTTTTGTTTTTCTAGTTCTTTGGTTTTTAAGTCGTTTTTTAACTGCTCGCGTTCTTTTTCAATTTCTTGAATAGCTTCTTTTAATGCTAATTTCTTCTCCGTTTCAGCATTTTCAAGTTTTGATTTGACTTGCAATAACTCGGTTTCTTTTTCAGCAATTTTCTTGGAAAGCTCCAACTCTTTTTGGGCTTTTAATTCGGCTAATTGCCTATCTTTTTCTGCCAATTTTTCTTGCAATGCGTTTTTTGTTTTTTCTTCTGCGAGTGTTACCGCATTCTGTTTTTCTCTTTCGGCAATGGCAAGACGATTGTTAAGCTCTTCTTCAAATTGGTGGTCACGAACTTGTTTCAAAATATCGGCATATCCTGCTTCATCTACTTTAAATGCTTTTTTACAATGAGGGCAAATGATTTCGTTCATTATTATTGATTTTTATTTTGAAAACTATCCCTTGGCAGTGTTCAATAGCCCTAGGGTCTGAATTTTGTCAACCTTTCATAGTCTTCTTTTTCTTCTTCTTTTCTAATATCGTCTATTTTTTTATATCCCAATTTTATTAAAATAACATTCTGAATTCTAGATTTTCCAATACCCGAAGCAGTAAAAAAGTTATCAGAAAAATCGATGTCTTTAATTTTTTCCAAGAAACTTTTAAAGTAATCAAAACTGATATTCTTATCTATCTCAAGTTTTTCTGTTAATATAATTCTCAAAACATTGAAAAGGGCTTGAATACCGACTGTTTTTTTTATGAAAGAACTATCTTTTGAGGAAACAAAAAGTACCTCATTTACAGCATTAAAATAATTAACTATTACTTTGTATATGAAAACATCATTATTATCTAAGTAGAATTTTCTTAAAACACTATTGTCCTTAGGTAATAAGCTTCTCAACCTTTCACTTTCTTTTAGTTTGTTTAAAGCATTACTATCTCTTTTAGGATTAATAGATATTAATCTTAATATTCCCTCAACAACAGTAGCTGTAGATACTAACCATTCTTGTTCCTTAGGATTAATTTCTAATAGATACTCATCATTTTGAGGAGCTACTTTGATATGGTTAAAAAAACTTGACTCCTTGTCTGTATTTAATTTTCTAACTAAAAAAACACTTAGTAACTCTGGAGACCAAGTGTTTTGAGGTGATAATGTTGTTAAATACCCAAATTGCTCTAGTGCTAAACTTTTACTAACAGGTTTCTGATTATAATTTATTGAAGCAAAAATATAAGCTTGATATGGAGAAGGAAGATCAAAATATACAGCAACAATTAAATCAGTTTCCATTTGACGCTTTAATGTAGCATCCTTAAAACCTTTTAACCTATGTTGACCGTCAATTATTGCAGCAATCTTAGCAGAACTAGGAATGGTTATTTCATAAATTCCTTTACTTTTTTCATCAAATGACCATCTTATGTCTTTATCTTCATCATCATTAACTATAAACCCTTCTTCATTATAATTTGCAGCAATAATAATTGAGTTTGGAAAAGCTAAATCCTGCGAATCAATATAGTCAGAAATCTCTTTTAATCTTTTTTTCTCATCAAGTAATCTTTGGCTACCACTCAAAGAGCCATCTTCATTGTACCTAAGTACATCACTAAATGTAACTTCAAGTAAATCAATTGCTTTTATTGAAATCGCAAAAAACTCACCAAATGGTTGACTTACCTTTAATGCATTATATTTTTTCGGATAGCTCATTACGATTTATATTCTGTTGGTACAACACCTGCTAATTCCACGTTTTCATCACCACCCGTTGTTTCACTCGTAGTGGGCGCTAGTGGTATGTCATTTAAAACTATCAATGACTTTGAGTTAGTGACCCACCAAAAATAAAGTGCAATTATGCAAAGGATTAACGAAATTGAAAATTTGACAATATCATTTGGAAAGGTATATACGAGCAGAGATAAAAACAAACTCAAAATTATTAGAGCCACACCAATCATAGATATAGCTTTTTTTACTGGTCTAAACTTTTCCTTTTCATCTGGATTTAATCTTATAAAAATTAACTCAATTGAAGATGAACTTAGCAGGACAACACCATAACCGACTAAAGACATTGCAACGGTTTTAAAATTTATAGTTCCATTAAAATTAATCGTATCAAAACTTGACAAGAACGAACCCGTTAAACCAACTAAAAGTGTAACGAATATAAAATAAAGAATAAAAGATACAGAACTTAAGGGAGCCTTAAATCTCTCTCCCAAAAACTCTTTGACAAGATTAAATTCATTTTTCACCATACTACAATATATTAACTCGCATAAAATTGTTTCAATTCAAACAACTCGCCTTTTGTAAATTCTTTGATGTTGGAAATGGCTTGACCTTTTTGGATTTTTTCAAGGCTTCTTGCTGCTTTGATTCCGTCTTTGTCGCTAAGTCCTAAGAATTTATTAATGGCTTTTGTGTTTGTTTTATCTTTAATATCTAACAAGAATGACATTTCACACATACTAGAAAAGTCAAAATTGGATTGGTTAAACTCGTCAATACCTTGTGAAAGCATTATTACAGAAACGCCTTTTGAACGGATTTCACGTAGGATTTTTTCGAGAATATCTTGATATTTTTTCTCTTTGAAAATTACGTGTGCTTCATCAATCAACAATACGTATCGCATACCTCTGTAACCGTTTTCGGTTGGTGTGCTATCCATATTCATAAACGTGTTGTAGATGTAATTGATAATCAAAAACAAGGATGTGAACCGTACTGAATTTGATAAATCACCTGATAAAGACAGATAGATGTTTTGGTTTAAAAAGGTCGCTCCCTTTTTTGGGTCTTTAAAAATATTGTAACGACTTAATTCGTCAATAATTTCAGTTAATGTATCTCGTTTGTCTCCAACAATTTCTAATAGTTTTTCATTGATTTCAGGAAAACTTGGATATTCTCCTGGCTTTTTACTCAAAAAGGCTTCCAAAGTTGCATCACGTAATGTTCCTCTTTGTTTGATACCAATATTTGAGTATTTACAAATGATGTCCACAAATTTGTCAACTCCCATTTGCTTGTTTACTTCATTAATGCTATCAATAAACGATAGAGGATTTACAGGAAATGGCGTATTTGGAGCATCAATAAATGATGCTTTAGTTTTATCAAAGAAAGGTTGGAAGTACTTTAAATCATCATCTTTCAAACCTTTAAAATCAAGATAAATAAAACTTACGTGATGATTTGATTCACTGCTAATTTGATTGAGCAACTCTAAAGCAAATTGTGTTTTTCCTGTACCCGAACTTCCGGCAACGGCAATATGGCAATTGTTGTAAACATTGGTATCGTTGAAGCCAAGTAAAATGTCTTCATTTGTCGAAGAGTTTTTACCGACATTTATTTTTATAGGTTCTTTAAAGAAAGTTTTCTCAATATTTTGGCTATTGTTTTTTACAGCATCTAAACTGACAGTAACTGTGTCAAGCATTGAAATCCCTTTGTCTAAATGCTCAATCAAGAAATCGAAAAACGTATAGTTGTTATTGTTATTAAACAAGTTGTCCATTAACTCCAAACCGTGGTCGATATGAAGTTTTACATATTTCGGGATGTTTTCGTGCGTTTTGTATATGCCATAATGCTGAGAAATTAAAGCAACAAAGAAATCTCTATATTTTGCATCAAAAAGAATATGTTCTTTGTACTCTTTACCTTTAGAATCGTACAAATTAAATTCTGAATTACTAAATTTTCTGCCATTTTGCAAAGAGTAACCCAAAGCAATTCTTGCAATTACGTTTTCTTTAGTGCCAACAGGTAGTTTGTTAGTGAGTTTTCTAACAATTTCTTGATTGGCTTCTGAAGTTCTTATATTAATCTGCATAAAGCTCGTTGTATGTTTTAATTAATTGGTCTGGAACAGATTCAACAAATTTTGAAGCGTCCATACTAAAATTATGTATCAAATATGCCTTACTGATTTTTGGTTTCAATAAGTTGAATTCACTTTCAGTCAATTCTTTATGAATCAAAGGGAAAAGCACCACTTGTTTAGAAACATTTGGATAAAATTCTTTTATCACGTTTTCAGCGTGGTCACGGTCAAATTTCTGCATTGGTGAGTCAATGAAAACTGGGAATTCAATATCTGATTCATCTACCAATGCTTTTAAAAGGGCAGAAGCATACATTTGTCTTTCACCCATTGAAAGCGAACCTTTATCAATCTTTTCATTTCGTGAATTAAATAAATTAATGTCCACATCATCACCCGATTGGTTGATGTCAACCGCCACTTTTTTGATAAAGCCTTTTTTGTGCATCAATATGTTCAACTCATTCAAAATATTAGATTCAAGAGACTTTTTCTTTTCCTCTTTAAATGATTTGATAAAACCTTTTAAACGGTCAATTACTTCTTGTGCTTTTTCTTCTTTTGCACTATACTTTCTAGAATCATCAATTTTCTTTCTTAATTCTTCTTGACGTTGTTTTAAGGTTTTGATGTCATTCTTTAAGCCTCCAATTTTCTCTTTGTAATCGTAAATGTCTTTTTCGATAGACATTACACGTAAATCCAAACGCTCTTTTTCGCTTCTCAAATTTGAAATGTATTCATCTTCTGCATCTTTTTCTGCATCCCTAATTTTTCTACGGATGGAATCTAACTGATTTTTTGAGCGAGAATATTCATCATTTAAGCGTGTAAAAGCTTCTTTAAAAGTATGCTTTAAGTTGTTTACTAAACCATTTAACTCGTTAGTTTCAGCATCTGAAAAATCGTGTAATGCTTCAAAATTTGACGGCAATTCTGGTGCATCAGCAAAAAAGTGTTTTCTTACCAAATTTTTAATTTGATTCTCGTAAAAATTTCTTATTTCTGTAGGAATTGCTGTTGGAAACGATTTTTTCTCTTGTTCTATGTCATCAAGGATTTTGTTGGTTTTTTCTCCAACATCTTCTTGAATAAACTTGTTTGTTCTGTAGTTCTTCTCGTTAGTTAATTGAGTTGAAACTTCCATTAAAGTCTCACCCGCTAGACCAAAAGGGATTAAATCAAAAAGTTCCTTTAAGTCGTATTGAAGTAGCGAAAGTTTATTGTTTAAGCCACTTTCTTCTTCTTTTAGTTTATTTAATTGTTCAAGAGTCATTTGATTTCCTTCTTGAATCAATTTTCGCTGAATATCATTAGAAGCATTAGCCTTTTCTAATTTTTCGTCATTGATTTTTTGAATTGATTTTTCAATTTCTTCAATTTCAATTTGAGTTTTGTCAATGTCTGCAATAATTTGGCTTAATTCAGACTTTTCTTGTGGTTTTGCAGATTTCTTTCTGTACTCATCTTGAATAGATTCAAGTTGGTCTTTTAAGTCTTCATACTTCTTAATTCCCAAAACTTCTGTATAAGCTTTACTTAATAGTCGTCTTTGTTCGGGTGAATTAATTTCAGCAAGTGAAACGATTTTTTCAGCATCAAAAAAGAAAAACTTAGCAATTTCGATAGGAAGAATAAAATCACGAATAAAAATTTCTTCGCCATCTTGTTTACCATCAGTTGTTAAATCCTGAATTAATTCATTTTGAAAACCATCAACAAGAACTTCAACTTTATCACTAGCACTTGTAACAATGTCATAAGTTCGTGTGATTTTAATTTCGTTGCAGGTAATTTCAGGAATTTTTACATCTCGAAAAGTTACAGAAACAGAAAATTTTGTTTCTCCTTCTGATTTTGCTAATCTATTTAAACTGTTGCCAATATACTTGCCGTATCCTCCTTTATCTCCGATTTCTTTTTGGTAAAGCTCATCAACATTTTGCATATTTTTACCATAAAGACACCAAACAAGCGACATTAAAAAAGTCGTTTTCCCAAAACCATTTTTACCACTTACGACAATTACATTTTTGTCTTTTTCAGGCGATAAAGTGATTTTGTTAACTCCTTTATATATTCTAAAGTTGTTTAACTCAATTTCCTTTATGTACATATTATTTTTCTTTCTTTAGGTACTCTTCAATACGGTTTTCAATATCCTCTTTCAAACCTCTTTTTCTATTCAAAAGCGATTTGTTTTTTTGAAGCGTTAATAATTCTTGAATTAAGTCAAAATCGGTGGGGTTGTCCTCACACGATTTTTTCAACAACTCTAATTCTTTTTCGTGTTTTTCGTTTTGGTCTTTCATATCCAAATTGATTTTATAAGCTTTTCGGTATAATTCTGAAACTTTTTGGTTAAAAATAAAATCTCTGTACCATATTGTTTGAATGGCAACTAATTCTTGGTTTGTAATCAGTTCTACGTGCGGTTTTTCTTTTTGAATTTCTTTTTGAGTTTCAAAAAGTCTTTCCAACACCTTTGCTCTATACCAAGGATAATATGGCCCCATTCCGTTTATGGCAGCTGTTCCATTTCTACGTTCTGGCATTCGGTGTTCAATTATGTTTCGTTCAGCAGCTAATTCATTTCGGAATTTCAGCAAAGGTGTTAACCAAGTTAAACCATTTTCAATCAATGCGGACATTGATTTATCTTCTTTTACAACTGTACAAACCCAACATCCAAAACGGCTTTGTCCGCACGATTTATGTTCTTTGTTGGTCACAACTGTTGGACATTCATAGTCATCTGCACTTGCGTCTGAATAAATTTGAAAAAGTTCTGAATTGTCAGATCCCCAAGGTGATTCCATTGTGTTAATTACGTACCAAACTTCTTCTAAACTTAAACTACGAATTGGAGCGTACATATAGGTATTTGGTTGTGTCGGGTGCTTTGTCAAACGCTTTCCTTTGATTGCGTGTTTTTTCATTGATTTAGCACGTTGAGCACTTTCGGCAGAACGTGTTCCAATTAAAATAATTGCTTCTCCAAACTCATTTACTTGTTCAATCAGAAACCTTGATGTTGGTCGTATTTTTAGTCTTTCTGTACACCATCTGAAAGCGTTATTAGGGGCTGGATAGCCACGTCCAATTAAGTTAACCCAAAAGGAATCTTCAAGTCTAGGAATTGTTTTTATTACTCTTATTGGGATGTCCTGTTCAACTGCCGCTTGTTCAATTTTGTCAAGCACACGATACACATATTCAGTAATAACTGGATTTTCAACCATTGTATCATTGCAGACAACATAAATATCACGTTTTACAATTCCTGTCAACTCTTTGATTTGTGAAATTGCTTTCCAAACAAGCTGTAACATTACGGTTGAGTCTTTTCCACCGCTAAAACCAATTATCCACGGTCGATTTGTTTCGTCCGCATAAACGTATTGGTCAATTATTTCATCTATAAGATTTTGTATAAATTTTGCCATAATTTTCTAGGCGACTAAATTAGTTAATATTACGTCAGCGTTGGCAAAAAATCGGGCTCTTTTGCTTGCGAAGCGTTGGCTTGTGTGATGGGGCAAGCAAATGTGCCCGATTGAGCGTTGGCATTCTTCTTTTTTCATATTGCAGCAAAAATATTCTTTCGTTTCTGTCATATTGTTCTTTTCTATGTCGTTGTCTTTTAGGCTTGTTGCTAACGGTTTGGGTATTGCCGAAGGCGGGGGAGTTTTAGCACTAAAGTTCAATCGAAGAACGAAAGTTGAACCTTGCACAAATGTCCAATCGAAGCCGTTCAGCCCCGCTTTTGGCAATACCTTGTTAGCGGTAGTTAATTTTTCCATGAAACTATAATGTCATCAGTTACTGGATTTATTTTTAATTCGAAGTATTTATTTAATGTTGTAGGGGTCAATACAAATTCTTTATTGTCATAAGTTTTAATAATGACGTAGTTAATGTTTGGTCTTTTCCCGTCAATTGGTTCAGGTAAATCAAAGACAATAGGATTAACTGATGTAAGTCTAAGTGTATTGGTTTGTTTTTTATGTAATGGATAAATGATTTGGTATTCTCTGTAAGTGAAAGTTAATGATGAATAACCACCCCCTCCTTTTGGTTGAGATTCCGACTTACATGAGATCTCTCCTTTAATTTGTTGTTCTGTTTTATGATCAAAACTATAATTACCGCCGTATCTTTGTGTCCAAGATGACACTTCTACAGAATTTGGGTCAATAAGTTTACCACCAGTTGGAATAATATTAAATGCTGTCGAGCTTTTTCTAGCACTCCCAGTCCAACTACTTGAGCCAGTTGTACATTGACAACTGTATGAAATTGGTTCGGTGTATTTCTTCTCAGGAAGTGCTTGCTCATAGAAAACAGTTGCTTCACCTATTTCCATTGGAGTTATTGGTATTATAAATGGAACTATGGTTTCCTTTTTTTTATTAAACAATCCCTTTCTCCATTTGAAATTTATTTCGGCATTTGAATAGTATTTGTCGTTAGAAAAAAGAATTACATCAGAAGAGTCTATTCTAAAAACTAATTCATTATAATTAACTTGAATTGGAGATATTTTTTTCCCATTTATATAAACGAATACTTCGTCAGATTTGTCAAAATTTTTGCCTCTTAATTTGAATGTATAATTTTTTGCATATCCTTTGATAAAGGATTGAGTTTCATATTTAAAAATTCGCGGCTCTTTTTTGGGAATAATAAAGTTATCTATGGTTTCTGTTAACCTTGTAGTGATAACATCTACTTCTTTTAAATTACCTTTAATTACATCATTGAAGTCATTTGACAAGTTTAATAGCTGATTGTATAAGTTTAATTGATTTTCACGCAATATTTTATCTGTATTGCCAATTGTTTCATTAATGTCTGTTCTCAATCTTGAGGACACTGATAAAATCATATTACCAGTATTTCCAATAGCATTTGTTGCTAAATTGTCAATTGTCTGTAATTGTTTTGTTACAGTTGCGTCTATTTCGTCTAAGGCAATCAAAGCTGCCGTTCCTGTAACTTGTGCATAAGAAAAGTTGATACTTAGCCCAAGTAGTAATGTAAGAAAAAATTTTGTCATGTTATTTCGTTTTTATGGTTTGGTTTAATTACCGCTAACGTTTAGTATATGAAAAGTAGGCGATTTCGAAGCTCTAAACTTTCGGTAAAGCACAAAGATTGATACGAGCTAAAAACCTTGAATTCAGCACCATTTCGCCTATTTTTTTTATACATTGTTAGCTGTAGTTCTTTACATATTTTAAGTAATCGTAAAGACAGATTAATTTTCTAAAATGAGTTCCATATCCACTATTGTCTAATAAATTTATGTTTTTTTCTAAATATACTTTTAGTTCATTAAGGTTAAGTTTTTCTACTGATAAAAGCGGAGTATAAAGGAGTATATGTAATTGATTGTCAGTTGCTATTAAGTCAGAAAACGAATTAAAAGTTTTATTTATTTCAGTTTTTTTCCTTTTGTAACTTAATGAGGGATAAAAACTTTCAATGTCTACTTCATTGACTTTTTTAATGAATTCTGGTGAAAATTCTGTAACTTCAGTGTCTTCATCTATTTTTCCATTTTCATTCAAATAACCTGCGGTTCTTAGGTGTTTAAAGTAAGGAATATATTTTCCATTCAAATAGGGTAAGCATAATTGTGATATTTTAGAAGCATCCCATTCTCTGGTTTTTATGGAATCTGAAAGTACATCTTTTAGTTCAATACCTTTAATTCCCACTTCTGCAAATCGATCTTTTAAACCAACTCCATAGACAAATTCAGCATTATGTATGTTTTCTAAATTTTCTAAATTATCAGTAACATAAATTTTAGATTTAGAGGTATTTGATTTGACAAAATCATATACCATTCCTTTCATTTGTCTTAATATTTTTATAGGCAATTTTCTTTTGTTATTAGCTAAAACTGTAAAGACATCAATGAAGTCATTTATCGTAATTAATTTGATAGGTATAACTGTGTCAGATATTAAAAGTGTACTATCGATTATTGAAGGTTCGACAGGTTCAGATGACCATTGGCAAAAAATTAATCTATCTTTTAATTTCTCTACTTTTTCTTTAGTTAAGCATTTTATTATAGATTTTAATATCGACTGAATATTTTTATCGTCGAGACTATAACCAATAAAAACAATTGGGTTTTCAATGAATATTGTGAGTAGTTTAGCGGCTAAGTAAGCATTTCTATCTTCGTAATTATTATAATCTTCTTCAGTTACAACCAAGGAATTTGGTTTGGAGGCACAGCCGTGAATTTTATAGATTTCTCCTATTGAATATAATTCTGAAAAAATTAGTTCCTCTTGTCCGATGAATTTATTGAAATCTGGAAAAACTTTCTCTAATAATTCATCCCAATTAGTTGTGATAGCACCATCAATATTTATCTTTCTGAGAAGCTTTAATTCTTTATCAATTAATTCATTTTTAATTAGTTCATTCTTTAAATTTATTTTTTTTGCGATTTCAAACTTTAATGGAGAAAATTTAGTTTCAGCAATGGAAGCAAATTGTTCTCTACTTTCTGCGAAATTAGCATCGCTCCACCAAGTTTCATTAAAATCTTCTCCAATTATAGATGCAACTTTTGGGAGTTTTGAATTAGCATTTGATTTATAAAAATTATAAGGCTTTTTTAATTTTAAATCTTCGCAAATTTCCATTAATAATAATTCCCAAGTTGGAAGTCCTAAATATCTTCTTGAGAAACCAGACCCAATAAATAAAAATGGAGATGTTGAAAACTTTGAAATGTGTTCTTTAAATTGTTTAGCAAACATATTTTATATTTTGAATTTTAATTTCTTCTGGAATTACAGCTAACGGGAAACGCATTGGCGAAGTGGCGGATAAATTGGACTAAAAGTTCAATTTAGCGAGAACGTAGCCAATGTGTTTCCACAGAAGCTAAATTATTAAAAAAAGCTGAATGTGGAACACATTCGGCGGCTAAATATGCAGAAACTTTCAATTTTGCACTTTACCCGCCATTTTGCCAATGCGATGTTGTGTGCAGTATTTTTTCAATCGCTTGTTTAGCCTTGTTTTTTATGATATGTTTTGGACTTTTAGTCAATTCATTTAGTTTGTCAATTGCCTTTTCATTTCCTAAATTTCCAATTGCTTCAATTACATATTCGAAATAGTTCTTGTTTTTTGGATTGTCAAGCAAAGTGAACAAAAATTCTAATATTTCATTTTTATTAGCATCAAACGAACCAAGATTTTCTATTCCTGTTTGTTTCAATAAGCTAAATCTAGCGTTTGCATAAGTGAAGAATAATTTATATTCCACATTTTTGCATTTTCTAATTTCTTTGAGATAGGTTAAAATATAATACTTATCGTTATTGTCATTTATTTTTTTGCTTTTTTCAATTATTTTGTTGACAAGATTGTAATCGTAATAAAGTTTTAATTGTTCTCTAATAAAATACATTGCAGAAATAATAGCATCAGTGTTGCTTTCATTCTCAATATATTTTATCAACTCTGCATTATATTTTTCTTTTACATCTTTGCTTATTTCGTTTCTTTTTAAAAATCCATTTGATTGTCCGTCTTCGGTAATTGTTGGGTCGCTAATATCTAAAAGTATTTCTTTCAACTCGTCAGATATTCCTTCTAAATTAATATCAGGTCTGTCTAATGATTTGTACGATTTGTAAAAATCTTCACATTCCTCATTAACAATTTCCGGAAGAATATGATTTCTCATATTTACAACAGAAGATGTCTTTATTCCAAATGTATAAGCATCGGTTTCAAAAAATTGTTCAACAGTCCAAATAGCTAATTTATTTTTGACATAAGTTTCAAAACGATAAATTCCAAAGAATAGTCTAAAATCAGTAATGCTTAATTTCAGTTTTCTTTGAAGTTGTTTATTACGGTTAAATTCTAAATATAAATATTTTAGTTCTATCAAACTTTCTGGACTAAAGTCAAATTTATTGTTAAGTAATTTATTTAGACTTTCAATTTTATTTAAGGACGAAATTCGTAACTCATTAAAATACTTTTCTGCATTTTCCTGATTCTTGAATTTCAGGTTTTTATCATATACTTTGAAAAGGCCTTTGATTTTATTTAGGTTAAGCATTTTTTATTACGGTTTTTAAATAATATTGCACACAACGTTTTGGGGCTTTGCGAAGTGGCGGAAAATCGAAGCGGAAAGTTTCGATTTAGACGACACGTAGCAAAAGCCAATTTCTATTTGCTAAATTATGAAAAAAAGCCAATAAAATTGGCTTTT
>JBAYPE010000040.1:0-14843 GCA_041677865.1 Flavobacteriaceae bacterium | reverse complement strand
GTACAAAGGAATCTCTATTACCGGAGGAACTTTCTCTTCAATCGGTGTAGGATTTAACTACAAATTCTAATTGCACACGCTTTTAAAATTCAGAAAACGGCCTCAAATTGAGGCCGTTTTTTTATGGACTAATGTCATTTTTTTTAGACTTACAGGCTTTATCTTTCTTGCATTACTACTGTCTTTTAAATAAATTCTGATAATTTTTTGCCCGAATTACACAGATTAAAAAAAATCCGTGAGAATCCTTGAATCCGTGGCTAAAAATAAAGAAATTATTACTTAATCCGCTTAGTATTTTGCCACAGATTACACCGATTAAAAGGATTTTCTTGTGCTGTTTACATTAAAAAATCTGTGATAATCCTTGAATCCGTGGCTAAAAATCCGTATAAACTATTTTTAAAAACTATTTTTCAGTGTTTTATTTGTAATTTCGTAACAGAAATACACAATCCACATTTTATACTATGAAAAAAATTATTTTTACAGAAAAAGCTCCTGCACCTATTGGTCCGTACAGTCAGGCTGTTTTGTCGGGAGATACGTTATATGTTTCGGGACAGATTCCTTTAAATCCCGAGTCAGGCGAGCTTGTTATGGCTTCTATCGAAGAGCAAACCCAACAAGTTATGGAAAATCTGAAATCTGTTCTTTCACAAGCCGAAATGGCTTTCGACAATGTAGTTAAAGCAACTATCTTTATTACAGATATGAACGATTTTGCCAAAATCAACAGCGTTTACGGAAGTTATTTTACGGAGAGCAACGCACCTGCACGCGAAACGGTTCAGGTATCAAAATTGCCAAAAAATGTCAATGTCGAAATATCGGTAATTGCAGTAAAATAAGGCTATTTTTTTAGCCACAAATGCACATTTTAGAGGATAACTTATGCATTTGTGGCTAAATTTTGTCTATATCAAAAAACGGCTTAGGGCAATTCTGATTTACATATTTTTCAGGTTGATGACTTCTTGTTCGGTAAGAACCCTCCACATTCCTCTCGGGAGGTTCTTTTTGGTAAGTCCTGCAAAAGTTACTCTATCAACCTTTAGCACATCATAACCTAATTTTTCGAAAATAATCCGAACAACTTTTACATTTGAAGTCCTTACCTTTAATCCGATTTCGGTTTTGGGTTGCTTTTCGATATAGCTGACATCTTCTACATAAACCTTCCTTTCTTCAATAGTAATTCCCTTCTGGATTTTTTCTAAATCTTCATATTTCAGATTCTTGTCTAAAGTTACCTGATAGATTTTTGACGAGCGTTGGCTTTCTTGTGTAAATTTAGTAATCAAATCGTTGTCATTAGTAAACAACAAAAGTCCGGTTGTAGTGCTGTCCATTCTTCCTATAGGAAGCAATTTATTTTTACTTGCTCCGCTAATCAGGTTTGCCACATTGTTTTGAGTAGCATTAGCAGAAGTCGAAAAGTTTTTGGGTTTGTTCAGCAAGATATATTCTTTCTTTTCGGGGCTTAATAAAGCTCCGTCAAATGTAACCTTATCGCCCGGTTTTACTTTGTAACCGAGTTCTATAATCGCTTGTCCGTTTACCTTTACGTTACCCGAAGTGATATACAAATCGGCTTCCCGACGAGAGCAAACTCCCGAATTGGCAATATATTTGTTCAAACGGATTTCGTCCGAATCTGTCTTGGGTTTAGGTTGGGAAGACTTTTGGGTCGAACCGTCTTTTTTTTCGAATTTAGCCTTCGGATTTTTTTCGAATTTTTTTTCTCCCGTAGATTTCGACTTTCCGAAAGACGGTTTATTTGGTTTTTTCATTGTTTTTGTTTAAAGTTTTGGGGTTAAAGTTTCAGGTTTAACTTCGGTTCAGTCGCTACGCTCTTGTCAGGTTTCAGGTTTTTGAACCTTAAACTTTGAACTTTAAACAAATCATTTTACGTAAGCCACCTTTTTAACCGCTTTGATTACATCGTCTGCATTGGGCAACCATTCTTTGAACAGAATGGGCGAAAACGGTGCAGGTGTATCTGCAGTTGTAATTCTCTGAATGGGTGCATCAAGATAATCGAAAGCTCTTTCCTGAACGATATATGTAATTTCAGACGAAACACTTGCAAAAGGCCAAGCCTCTTCAAGGATTACCAAACGATTGGTTTTCTTTACCGATTCCAAAATTGCGTTGTGATCCATCGGACGAACGGTTCTGAGGTCGATAATTTCACACGAAATTCCTTCTTTTTCTAATTCGTCAGCAGCTTTGTAAGCTTCTTTGATAATCTTTCCGAACGACACGATAGTTACATCTGTTCCTTCTCGTTTAATATCCGCTACTCCAATCGGAATGGTGTATTCTTCTTCTGGAACTTCTCCTTTGTCTCCATACATTTGTTCAGACTCCATAAAAATTACAGGGTCGTTATCGCGAATGGCGGATTTCAAAAGCCCTTTGGCATCATACGGATTTGAGGGAACAATGACTTTAAGTCCCGGAGTGTTGGCAAACCAGTTCTCAAAAGCCTGAGAGTGAGTTGCTGCTAATTGACCTGCCGAAGCAGTTGGTCCTCTAAATACAATCGGAATATTGAATTGTCCGCCAGACATCTGACGCATTTTTGCAGCGTTGTTGATGATTTGGTCAATCCCGACAAGTGAAAAGTTGAAGGTCATAAACTCCACAATCGGACGGTTTCCGTTCATAGCCGAACCTACTGCAATTCCAGCAAAACCAAGCTCTGCAATCGGAGTGTCAATTACACGCTTAGGACCAAATTCGTCCAACATTCCTTTAGAAGCCTTATAAGCTCCGTTATATTCGGCTACCTCCTCTCCCATCAAATAAATGGTCTCATCTCTACGCATTTCTTCGCTCATCGCTTCGCAAATAGCCTCTCTGAATTGTATCGTTCTCATATTTAAAAAATTCGATTTAAAAATACCAACGGCAAAAATACGGAATTTTTTAGTGAAAATCCTACTGATTGAAACTTTGTGATTGAAAAATCTACTATTGAATTTTTATACCTTTGTAAGAAATCTTTTTTATGGATGCTTCCGAATTTTACTCTTTCCTGAAAAACAGAAATCTTACCATTACCACAGCCGAAAGCATAACGGCAGGATTACTCTCAAGCACGATTGCTTCGGTTTCGGGAGCTTCGTCTGTTTTGAAAGGCGGAATTATAACTTATCAGGAAGAGTTGAAAGTTAAACTCTTGCATGTAAATCCTCAAACTCTAAAAACCTATTCTGCAGAATCTGCACAAACCACTACAGAAATGGTAAACGGACTGGCTGAATTAGGATTACATTCGGATATTTATGTTGCCGTTACAGGGGTTGCCTCTGCTCCTACAAACAACTATAAGGTTACAAAACCTGTCGGGCAAATTTATGTTGCTGTTTTGTTTAAAAACAAAACCTATATTTTTGATACTCTTATAGACGGAAACTCTCGAAATGAAATCAGAGAAAAAACCGTAAGTTATGTTTTTGAAAAAATTGCTGAGGTAATAAATAACAGAAACGATTTAAACTTTTTATAGGGAGATAAAACTCAAAACTTCTTGCTGAATCTGAACTCCTTTATCTTGGTTGTACCATTTTTGTAAAGCAATTTTTAATGCTTCAAAATCGGCTCCTTTTTCTTTTTCGGACATAAAAAATTCCTGACATTCTTTAGGTCGAGGTCCCCACACCTTTAAATCCTTTTCGTTTTTATCCTGAATAATCAGAATCGGAATTGATTTGCTCGTGCCGGTCAGGTAGTTGTTGATTCGGAAGGGTTCGGAGTCACGCAATTCATACGAAACCGAAATCAAATCGTTTTCTCTTGACATCAGCTCGATAAACGGAACAATATGCGAAGCGTCGCCACACCAAGGTTCGGTAATCACAATCCAATTTTGAGGTGTGTTAATAGTTTTTAGTTTCGCAACTGTTTCATTGAGAAGTTTTCCCGTTTTCATCCATCGGTTTACTCTTGACCAATTGAGTTTGGTATATTCAAAATATTCAGGGTCTTGGTATAATTCGGGTAATTTTCCGTCTTTGTTTTCCACAATAGCTTGAAAGTAGTCTAAGTAAGATGTAAAGTCCATTTTTTTTAAGGCTTTATGTTTCTTACAAAGTTCGGTAAAATATATGACATTCCCTATAATAACCCTTATAAGTTTTGCAACCTATAAGGGTTATTTAAAGACTTTTTTATATTCTGAAAAAGAATTGCTTGTTAGTGGTTTTTTCTTCAATTAACTCAATTCCGAATAATCTCCTATACTTATACTTGTAAAATTTCCGTCAAACTTAGCAAAGTTTCCTATCATAGCATTGTCTAATTTTGCATTGCTGACTTTGGAATGATTTTGTATAAGGCTATTGCTTATGGTACTGTTTTCAACTGCGGTTCCTTCTCCTAAAGATACATTCGGGCCAATAGTTGCGTTTTTAAGTATTACATTTTCTCCGATAAAACAAGGTTCAACAATTGTAGAATTTTCGTTTTTCACAGAATCGGAAATCAGGTTTTTACCGTCTTGATGCAAAAAGCCTAACATTCTGCTGTTGGTTTCCACCGTTACGTTTTTGTTTCCGCAATCCATCCACTCATCTACTTTCCCGGGAACGAAACGCATTCCTTTTTGTTTCATATTTTCGAGTCCGTCTGTGAGTTGATATTCGTTTCCTTTTACGATATTGTTGTCTAATAAGTACTGTAATTCATTTCGCAAAGTTTCTCCGCTTTTGAAGTAATAAATCCCGATAATAGCCAAATCGGACACGAAATCTTTTGGTTTTTCGACAAAATCTACGATTTCGTTTTTATCATTGAGTTGCACTACTCCAAAGGCACTCGGGTCATCTACTTGTTTTACCCAAATCACACTATCGGCTGTGGTATCTAAAGTAAAATCGGCTCTGAAAAGTGTATCTGCATAAGCAATTACTACATTTCCTTCTAAGGATTCTTTGGCACACATAATTGCGTGGGCTGTTCCCAGTGCCTCGTTTTGATAATAAATTGTTCCTTTAGAACCTAATTTTTCTGCGATGGCAATCAAATCTTTTTCGACCTGCTTCCCGAAATTCTCGTGAATGATAAAGGCAATTTCGTCTATTTCCTGTCCGATTACTTCTGCAATATCTTCAACCAATCTGTGTACAATGGGTTTTCCCGCAATCGGGATTAGAGGTTTCGGAACTGTAAGTGTATGTGGTCTGAGTCGAGAACCACGCCCTGCCATAGGTACAATTATTTTCATATTTTTTGTTTAAAGTTTAATTTTTTTAAAAAATTTTTCAAATTTACTTTATTTAACCTGTAAAAACAAGCTATCACATCATTTAAATCTTCCAAATTCCGCCTAACTTTTCAATTCGTTTTTGAGTATTTTCAATAAATTTCTGATGAGCTTCGGTACCGGGATTAAACGGTTTGTGTTTTAGTGCTTTTTGAATAGCACTTATTTCTTTGGAGATTTCAAACGCCTTATCAGATAGATAATTTTTGGAGAATCGCTCCCAAATATAATCAATTGCTATTTGATTCGGATGAAGCATATCTTCCGAGAAAAAGCGATAATCCCGAAGCTCGTCCATTACGATTTCATAAGATGGAAAATAATTTACATTCTCAGAAAAAACCTTATTCAGAGCGGCAAACAAATGTGATTTACTTACATTATTTTCAAAAAATCCGTCTTTGATATGCCGAACCGGAGAGATGGTAAAAATGATTTTTTTATCCGAAAAAAGAGTACTAATACGATTTAAACTTTGAGCAATCTCATCAGGCGAAAGCAATTCTTTAGAAAACTCTTTTTGTAGAACTTTATGACAATTGGCTACAATCTTATCCGTCTGATTATACCGATAAATCCACGAAGTCCCGAGTGTAATAATAATATGTGTTGAGCGTTCAAGAGCTTTTTGAGTTTCGGATAAAGTTTGGTTTAATCGCTGTAAAAGTTCGTTTTTGTCGGTTGTCGAAAATTCGGAATGTACCTCAAAACAGTGCCACAATTCGTTGTGAAAGAAAACATCTTTTTCGGCAAACAGAATACCTTTAACCGATTTTTCTAACATATTTTCAATAGCCAACGGATGAAACAAAATCCCAAACGGATTGGTTGTGTTTTTCAACTTAAAATAATCAAACTTTTGAGAGATATTTACCGCAAAACAAGAACCCATAGAGAAAACCTCCGAGTCGTAGTCAATCGGATTGCTGTATCGAGTTATTGGTATTTGTGTTGTGAACTGCATTTTTATTGGTTTCAAATATAGAGAAAACTTAAAAATCAAAGCAAAACAAAGGCAAAGAATATCAACTTTTTTATCTTTGTCCGTAAATGGAGTATCCGATTAGTATTTGTATTTTTGCAAAGCAACTCAAATTCTGGTTTTTAAATTTTAAATTCTAAAACAATAATGCCTAAAATAATTCCTTTTAAAGCCACGCTTCCAGCCAAAGACAAAGTTGCTTTGGTTACTTCCCGAGCATACGAAGATTATTCCATAGCTGAATTGGCCTCGCAATTGGATTACAATCCGTATTCATTTTTGCACGTGATAAATCCGTTTTATCTGAACCAACAAAAAGTAGATGCCGAAAAAAGATTGCTCCAAGTAAACAGTAAATACAAGGAATTCAAAACCGAAAAAATCTTACAAAAAGAAAATTCTGACAGTTTTTTTCTTCATAAAATTGTTACCAAAACCAATACGTTTATAGGAATTGTTGGAGGACTTGTTGTTGAAGAATACAAACAGAACAAAATCAAAAAACACGAAGATACGTTTGGCTATCGGGTGGATTTGTTTCGGGATTATATGAAATATGCGGGTTTTTATACCGAACCTATCCTGATTACTTACCCTGATTCAGATCTACTGAATGCGTGGATAAAAAAACAAAAAAGCAAAACACCTCATTTTGAATTTGCCACTCATAAAAAAGAAATTCATTATTTGTGGAAAATCAATACAGAAAAAGACATACAGTTTATTCAGGATATTTTCTCGAAAATGGATTGTCTGTATATTGCAGATGGACATCACAGAACCGAATCGGCTACCAAACTCCACGAAGAAACAGGAAAAAATCCGTTTTTTATGAGTTATCTGATAGCCGAAAGTAGTTTGAAAATCAACGAGTACAATAGGGTCATCAAGGACCTGAACGGGTATTCAAAAAAAGAGTTTTTACAACTTCTGAAACAGCATTTTTCTGTCGAAAATCAACAACAAACCTTATATACACCTCAAGAAAAATTTACATTCGGAATGTATCTTGACGGAAATTTCTACAAACTGCAACTCAAAGAAAATAAAGTAGATAAATCTGATATTCTGCAAAGTTTAGACACTCAAATTTTATACAACTTTGTTCTGAATCCAATCTTAGGGATCGGAGATTTACGCACCGACCAGCGCATCGAATACTTATCGGGAAAGCAAGCTGTAACCGAACTTAAAAAGAAAGTTGATGATGAAGAGTTTGAAGTGGCTTTTTTGATGTACAAAACCGACATTTCCGAAATCAAGAAAATAGCCGATTTAGGACTTATTATGCCACCGAAAAGCACTTATATTGAGCCTAAATTCAGGGTTGGGCTTACTACTTTCGAGGTTGATATTTAGTACACAAATCTTATTCTTCTATTATTGCATTGCTAATCACTTCTTGAATTCTGCTCCGGATATTTTCTTTTGAAAGTAGGTTCGGAGCGTTAGAATCAGGAAAAGTCCGGTTAGACAAAAACACAAAAATCGTTTCGGTTTTCGGGTCTGCCCAAGCCATTGTTCCGGTAAATCCGGTATGCCCGAAACTCTCCATAGAAACACAATTGCAAGTTGGTCCGTTGTCATCGCCTGTTGGCTTGTCGAATCCTAAACCTCTACGATTCTTTTTCAAATCGTAGTACAAGGAGTTAAACCTATTAAAAGTCTGCTCAGAAAAATATTGTTTTCCTCCGTACGTTCCTTTTTTCAGATAGAGCTGCATCATTTTGGCAACATCAAACGAATTAGAAAACAATCCTGCCTGTCCGGCTACTCCTCCTTGCATTGCAGCTGCCATATCGTGAACATGACCTTGCAAAAGCTGATGCCTGAAATACGTATCGTTTTCTGTCGGAACGATTTCGCTAATGTCAAATTTTTGCAACGGATTGTAAGTTGTTCGGTACATTCCGATAGATTTAAAATAAACCCCATCAACCAAAGCATCGAGCGTTTTTCCTGTTTCTTTTTCTAAATATTCTTTGAGAATGATAAACGAAAAATCAGAATATTTATAGGCTTTTCTTCCTAATTTACTCTCGGCAATTTGTTGCAAAATCACATCGGAATAACCTTTTCGGATATACAAATTATTGGCTACTTGGTCAGGAAATTCGGGACTGTATGTGTTGCTGTAAATTTCGCTACTCGGAAGTCCAAGGCTATCTAAAGTCGATTTATAAAACGGAATCCAAGCCAAAAAGCCGGAATTGTGAGTGAGCATTTCTTTGAGAGTAATGTCTTTTTTGTTCGAATTCAAAAATACGGGCAACATTTCTGAAAGTTTTGTGTCCAACGAAATATTTTCGTTGTCAAACTCCCTTACAATCATCGGAAGCGTAGCCATAATCTTGGTTAGCGAAGCTACATCATACAAATCGGAGTCCTGAACAGGCATCAAATTATTATAAGTATGGTATCCGAAAGATTTGTGATAAACTACTTTTCCTTTTCGGGCCACTAAAACCTGTAATCCGGGAGCTATTTTTTTGGAAATTACCTCACCCGCAATTAAATCAATATTGGTTAAAACAGGGGAACTCATCCCTACATTTTCGGGAATATCAAAACCTAATCGTCCGATATTTTTGAGGGAAATTCCGTAACCTTCCGAAAAATCAGAATTGATGGAAACAGGTAATTTTCCGTTGGCACCTGAGCTTCCAAAAATCAGGTTGGCCGTAACTTCCTGTCCGATTTTACTGTTTTGATACGAAAGGATAAGCCCTTCAATGTTTTCGAAAGTTTGAACCTGTATAAGCGAATACGGACGGGCAAAAACCGATAAAATTACCTTGTTGGTTCGGGCGATTTCGTACAGCCATGTCAGGTCTTTAGTACTGAAATTATGACTTTTCCAAGCTGTTGCATTCGATTTGTGATAACCTACAATTACGGTTGTAAACTCTTTTAGCTTTTCTTGTAATGTGCTTAACGAAGTATCTTCGACTACTGTAACAGCCGCATATTTTTTGAGTGCTTCTACAAAATACGTTCCGTCATCATCGCCTAACTTTACATAAGCAATTTTTTGATTTTCAAGATTTTTAATAGGTAGGATTTCATTTTTATTTTTCAGAACGGTCAGGGCATTTTCCATTAGTTTGTGGTGTAAAGCCTCGTCTTCTGCTCTGTTTAATTCCTGAAACAAATGTTCTGTGTCAATAGGTTGATAATCGTGAAGCCCTATTTTGTATTTGTACTTTAGAATTTTTTTGACCGAATGTGTTAATCTTTTTTCAGACAATCTTCCATTTGATAAAGCCTTTTTAAATTTTTCGATGGCAACCGGTACGTTTTCCGGAAAAAGTAGAATATCATTTCCTGCCAAAAACGCTTCTAAATCAATTTCGCCCGGACTTTTAAAATTACTCGCTCCTTTCATATTCAAAGCATCGGTAAAAATAAGTCCTTTGAATTTCATTTTTTCTTGAAGTAAATCTGTTACGATATTCTTAGAAATCGAAGAAGGATAACCACTTCTGCTCTCCAAAGCGGGAACATTCAGGTGAGCCACCATCACACTTGCCAAACCTTCTTTGAACAATTTTTTGTACGGATGCAACTCTACTTGGCTCATTCTTTCTACAGAATGATTAACAGAAGGAAGTGTATGATGTGAGTCTTTGTCGGTATCTCCGTGTCCGGGAAAATGTTTGGCTGTTGCAAAAACCCCTTCACTTTGTAGTCCTTTGATAAGAGCAATTGCCTTGTTTGCTACGTTCTCGGGGCTTTCTCCAAACGAACGATTTCCGATAATCGGGTTTTTAGGATTGGTATTCACATCAACAACCGGAGCAAAATTGAAATGAATTCCCATTCGTTTGCTGTGTTTTGCCATTTGTCTTCCTGCTTGTTCAATTAGATCCAAATTCTGAATAGCTCCCAAAGTCATATTCCACGGAAAAGCATAAGTCGAGTCCAAACGCATGGCAAGTCCCCATTCTGCATCAATTCCGATAAACAACGGAATCTTTGCTACTGTCTGAAAACGATTGGTAAGATGTGCTTGACGAACAGGTCCTCCTTGAAAGAAAATTACGCCTCCAATTTTTTGATTTTTGATAAGCGATTCGACTTCCAAAGCATGTTTTTTGTTTTTATTAGAATAAGCCGCAACCATAAAGAGCTGACCTATTTTTTCTTCAATCGTCATTTGGTTATAGACACTATCTACCCAACGATTCTGATTTTCCGTTTGTGGGAAAAACGCATTGATGTCTTTTTCAATTACTTTTACAGTATCTGCATCAACTTTTCGAACCTCCGAAATAAATTTTTCTTTTTCTGATGTCTGGCCAATTACATCAGAACCAAACAAAGTAAATATTCCTACAAAAAATAAAATCCCTATGAAATAACGCATATAACTAAACCTAATCTTTAAAGTGGCTAAAAATAGATAAACTCAAACGAATATAAAAATTCATTTACGAATATTATCAAAAAAAGTGCCTTCTTTATTTGTTTCAGGATTTGTCACTAAAAAACTATCTTTGCAAAAAAAACAGAAATGTCACAAGTACGCGTAAGGTTTGCACCAAGCCCAACAGGACCTTTACACATTGGAGGAGTAAGAACAGCTCTTTTCAATTATTTATTTGCAAAAAAACACAATGGAACTTTCTATTTGCGTATCGAAGATACGGATCAAACCCGTTTTGTAGAAGGAGCCGAACAATATATTTTTGAAGCTTTGGAATGGTTGGGAATTCCACCTGATGAAACCATCGGGAAAAACGAAAAATTTGCTCCATACAGACAAAGCGACCGCAAACCACTTTACAGACAATATGCAGAACAGCTCATTGCTAGCGGAAATGCCTATTATGCTTTCGATTCGGCTGAAAAGCTTGATGAGCTCCGCAAAAATGCAGAAACCGAAGGAAAGACTTTTATTTATAATCATACCATCAGAGAAGAGTTAGAAACTTCGTTGAAGTTATCTGAAGAAGAAGTTCAAAAGCGAATCGAAAACAAAGAACCTTATGTAATTCGTTTTAAGACTCCTACTGATGAAACCTTGATTTTAAACGATTTAATCAGAGGAGAAGTAAAATTTGAAACTTCGCTTTTAGACGATAAAGTATTGTTCAAATCAGACGGAATGCCTACCTATCATTTGGCAAATATCGTAGATGATCATTTGCAGGAAACCTCTCACGTGATTAGAGGAGAAGAATGGTTGCCTTCGCTTCCGTTGCACTTTATGCTCTATCGAGCTTTTGGCTGGAAAACACCTGAATTTGCTCATTTACCACTGATTCTAAAACCTGTCGGAAACGGAAAACTATCTAAAAGAGATGGAGATAAATTAGGTTTTCCGGTATTTCCGTTGGAATGGAAAGACCTAAAATCGGGAGAAATTTCGTCAGGCTACAGAGAAAAAGGATTTTTTCCCGAAGCGGTTATTAACTTTTTGGCGCTTTTGGGCTGGAATGACGGAAGTGACAAAGAAATTTATTCTTTAGAAGAACTTATTCATAGTTTTGATTTGGCTCGTGTAAGCAAATCGGGAGCAAAGTTTGACCCTGAAAAAAACAAGTGGTTCAATCATCAGTATTTGATAAAACAATCTGATGAGGTATTGGCTAAATTGTTCTTACCGATTCTGGAAGAAAAAGGCATCAAAACCGACTTGAATTACGTGACGAAAGTAATTTCTCTTATTAAAGAGCGTGCTAATTTTGTAACTGATTTTTGGGAACTTTCGGATTTTTTCTTTGTATCACCCACAGAATACGATGAGAAAGCAAAGAAAAATTGGAAAGAGGAAACTCCAACATATATGCAACAGCTTATTTCTATTTTGAACAGTTCGCCAAAATTTGAAGCAGAAACTTTAGAAAAAGGAATTAAAAGCTGGATTACCAACAACGAAATCCCGATGGGAAAAGTAATGCAACCCTTGCGAATGAGTTTAGTCGGAGCTATGAAAGGTCCTGATATTTTCCGAATTATTGAAACAATCGGACAGGAAGAAACTATTAAAAGATTACAAAACGCAATTGAAAGAATATAAAAACTAAAGGCTTACTGGTGTTTTTTTGCTTCTGTAAATCAGATAGATTCCAATCAGAATAAACGGAATGCTCAACCATTGTCCTGTTGAGAGTAGTGGATTAGCTCCTTCAAAACCACCTTGGCTTTCTTTTACAAACTCTACAATAAATCGAACTGTCCAAAGTAAAATAAGAAATATTCCGAAAATAACCCCTTGTTTGTTTCTTGCGTTGGTTTTCCAATACATAAAATACAAAATAACAAATACCAAGACATAACCTAGTGCTTCATAAAGTTGAGCAGGGTGTTTAGGACTGATATTCTCTATAAGTGGAGCAAATTCAGAGTTAGCAGTTACGGCTTTATAGGCTTCTTTATGGTTTGAAATACCTGTCTCTCGTACGATTTCATACGGATTGTACTGGTCCTGAACGAACTTTATTCCAAGAGAAGAATTGGTTGACTTTCCCAGAATTTCAGAATTCATAAAATTTCCGAAGCGAATAAAAATTGCTCCTAAAGTAATCGGTAAAACAATTCTGTCTAAAACCCAGAGCAACGGTTTTTTCATTACTTTTCTACTGAAATAGAACATGGCAACAATGATCCCGATAGCTGCTCCGTGACTTGCTAGTCCTGCAAATCCTGTAAATTCAAAAGTCGGGTTGGTTCTGATTGGAAGGAAAACACTCAAAAAATCGTCTTTAAAGAGGTGTGAATCGTAAAAAATTACGTGTCCTAACCTTGCTCCAAACATTGTAGCAATAAAAGTATAAAAGAAAAGAGAGTCTAATTTATCCATGGATTCATTCTCACGAATAAAAACTTTCTTCATTATCTGATACCCCAAAACAAAAGCAATAACCCACATCAGGCTATAATATCTGACTGTAAAAAAACCCAAATCAATTCCTTCTGAAGGATTCCAAACCATACTCAAAGAATGTAACATAACTTTGTTTTTAAAGGGTAAATATAGACAACTATAAATTAAATCCTAAATCTACCCCTAATTTCTTAGCGATTAGTTTAGTGATTCGTTGTTGCAAAGACGAAATCTTAATACTCGCAATTACCTCATTACCAAAAGCATACATCATGAGAGCTTTGGCTTCTTTTTTAGGGATACCTCTTTGTTGCATATAAAACAAAGCACTCTCATCAAGCTGACCAATCGTACAACCATGCGAACACTTCACGTCATCTGCAAAAATCTCTAACTGAGGTTTGGTATTAATTGTCGCTTTATCGCTAATCAAAATATTGTTGTTTTGCTGGAAAGCATTGGTTTTTTGAGCAATCTTGTCAACATAAATCTTTCCGTTGAAAACCCCTGTTGCCTTCCCGCCAAAAATACCTTTGTAATCTTGATGGCTTTCGCAATTGGGTTGGGCATGATGTACTAAAGTAAAGTGATCTACATGCTGATTGCCTTCGATAACCGTGATTCCTTTAAGCGTTGATTCGATATGTTCACCAAAGTGATAAAAATTCAAGTTATTACGAGTTAAATTACCACCGAATGAAAAGGTATGAACCGATGCATTACTTCCTTGTTGTTGCGAAATATAGGTGTTATCAATCAAATTCGCTTCTAACTCGTCATTTTGCAGTTTGTAGTAATCTACAATGGCATTTTTCTCAGCAAAAATCTCAGTTACAGAATTCGTGAGCACCAAATCATTATCCAGATTTTGATGTCTTTCGATAATTTGCACTTGAGCATTCTCTCCTACCACAACTAAATTACGAGGGTGTAACCACAACTTATTTTCGTTTTGAGTAGAGAAATACATAATCTCTATTGGCTTGTCTGCTACTTTGTTTTTCGGTATGTTGATGAAAGCTCCTTCACAAGCAAAGGCCGTATTTAACGAAGTTAAGGTTTCGTCTTTTATGGCAATCTTGTTGAAATAGTTATCAACAACCTCTCTGTATTTTGGTTTTGAAATTGCAGATGAAAGCAAACAAACATCGATACCGTCATGTGTAGTGCTCGATAAAAACGAATTGAAAATTCCGTTTATGAATACTACTTTATAGGTGTCGGTTTCGTCAATAAAAAAACGTTTTACATCTGCAATTCCGATATTCACTTCAGATTTCGGGAAAACTGAGAAGTCGTTTTTTAGTAAAGCGTTGAGTGATGTATATTTCCAAGCTTCCTCTTTTTTGGTCGGGAAGCCTTTGTCTTCAAAAACTTTGATGGCCGAAGTTCTGATATCGTGGAACTCTTCATCGCTACTCACACGCTCTTCGAAAGCCATAAATGATGTTATTAATTTTTCTTTTAGTGCCATTTTTTTTATAATTTGAGATTTGAAATTTGAGATTTGAAATTACGAGTGTCTGTGAAAAACTACTCCAGATAAAAATAAAATCTCTTTTCTTGGCTCTTTATTTTTTTACCTATTAAACTTATTTCCTTTAATCTCTGACTTTTTTAAATAATTTATAAAGCCAGCTATGGATTTACTGAGACTAATACTCAATTCTTTTAATTCGTCTAATTCGGGTTGAGTAATATATTTTCTGTCAAAAGCCCTATATAATTGTGAGCGAGACTCTCCACAAGAACCTTTTGAT
>JBAYPE010000039.1:0-16134 GCA_041677865.1 Flavobacteriaceae bacterium | reverse complement strand
TTTCTTAGAAACGTATAACTTCTTGACTGATTTGGATATTTCGTACCTGCACGTATTTACGTATTCCGAAAGAGACAATACTCTTGCAGCCGAAATGGAAAATTCCGTTCCGATGAATATCAGGAGCAAACGCAGTAAAATGCTTCGGGGACTTTCGGTTAAAAAACGCAGAGCTTTTTATGAAAGCCAACTCGGAAAAACCAAAACAGTACTTTTTGAAAACGAAAACCACGAAGGTTATATTCACGGATTTACCGAAAATTACGTAAAAGTAAAAATGCCTTGGAATCCGTATTTGGCTAATACGCTTCAGCCGGTTCGGCTTACTGATATAGACGAAGACGGATTGGTTCGGGTTGAAGTGCTGAATTTATCTTAAGAAGTTTTAGCACACACACACAAAGTTACTACGCAGTTAAACTCAATTATCTTACGACTACTTTTTCTGTCTGTACTCCTTTATCAGAAAATATTTTTAAGATATAATTTCCTTTTTGCAGATCGGAAACAGAGATAGTATTTACTTGGTTTTGCTCTAAAATTTTCCTGCCCGAAAGGTCAAAAATTATTGCTTTTTCAATTACTGAATCTGCTGTTTCAAAATACAGCATATCGGAAACAGGGTTGGGATAAATGCTTATTTTGTTTTGAGTAAAAGATTGGGTGTTTAAAGCACAAGCTTCGACATTATCGGTAAAATGAACCGCAACGTGTCCTCCGTGAGTTATATTCCACTCTGAATAAGGATATTGATTGTTTTGAGCTAAATCTTCATCATCAACTTCTATGCAAACCGTATTTTTAATTTCGTAAGGGTCATAATCAGGCTCGTCCATACCCCAAGGGAAAATACTAACATCTATACTCATATTAGAATTGTTATTACCATTTTTCAGATTGATCTTTTTTAGAAACATATCAAAAGCATTAAAGTCATAAATGTTTGGGTTATTACTCAAATCAATTTCTTCAATCATATTAAAAGGACCTACATCAATCCCATAATTTCCGCAATATAATTTTTCTAATAATGTATTTGAAGAAACATCTAACGAAGTTAATTCATTACTGCTACAATCCAATTCCTTTAACTGTAAATTCTGACTCACATCTAATTCTGTAATTTCAGAAAAAGTAATTGATAATTTTTCCAATGAAGTAAAGTCCTGAATTCCTGTTAAATCGGACAGTTCAAAATAATCATATCCAAATATTTCGAGTTCCGTAACGTTTTCCACATCACTTGTCAGGACTTGCCCGTTTATTACTTCGTCGCTATCAATTTCTAAATCAATAAGTGCCTGTTCAAAAGCAGGGTCGGGAATATAAGTTATCTGTGCTGTTGCTTTATAGCTAACCACTATAAAAAACAAAATGTATAGTATATTTTTCATAATTGAATGTTTATTGTTTGATAAGTGTTGTTGTGTCCTGAATTTGTCCGTTTACTATCAATGCTATTGAGTAAAGTCCTTGTGGATAATTACTTACGTTCAAAGTTATATCATTTTCGGAAATATCCAAAATATAATTATTGGAAATGTTTGAACCATAAAAACCTGTTACTGAAAGATAAACAGAATCTCCCTCAATTAATTTTATAAACAACAATTACTTCATCAGAGGTAGGGTTTTGGGAGAGGCTATGGTGTTGATTTTTAATAGTTAGTGTTTTCAAGTCTAATAAAATTTTATGAATGAACAAATGAGAAATACTCAAAAATATCTTAAAACAGGAGTAAATTCCGTTTGAGCGTATCTTGCTTTTTTAAGAATAGATTTTTGTTTTCGTAGTCGATAATAGCTTTTCCTTCCAAGAGCACGTCTGCTCCTATAATTCCGTGAATGGGTTTGATTTTTACTTGCGAAAGAGCTTGGTTTACGTGGGTTAGGTCGAACAAAACTACATTCATCTGAAAGGCTTTCCATCGTCCAATTTTCAGCATATTATATTCTGAAATTTTCGAAGGCATTCCCACTGCTCCGGCTCCGGCTACTTGGGTTTTTGAATCTTGGGTTTTGAGTTTGAAGTATTCCTCAAATTGAAAATCAACACAACTGTTAGAGGCTCCCGTGTCTAAAATAAATTTTCCGGATATTCCGTTTATTTTTGCGGTAATCAGCAAATGCTGGGTTTTAGACAGTTTGAAATTTGACTTTATATAATCGTTTTCTTTCAGAAGTTCTTCTAATCGTTGCATTTAACAGCTTGTTTAAAGGTTCAAAAATACGATATTTTCTTTTTGCAAAAAAGATAAATGCCTTTCGCATAAATAGCGAAAGGCATTTTCATTGTTTAACCAAAAAAACAATTATGAAAAATACTATTTTTCTTTATCCATTTTTTCTTTTAGTTCTGCAAGAGCATCAATATCTCCCAAAGTAGTTTTCTCTGCTTGGTTTGTTGAAGTTTCGGCGGCTTTCACGGCTTTTTCTTCTTCCTCACGGAAAATAGCCGTGTGCGAAGCTACTACTCTTTTGAATTCTTTGTTGAACTCAATTACTTTGAACTCGGCAGAATCACCTTTTTTAAGTTTCTTTCCGTCTTCTTTTTCTAAGTGACGGGTAGGAATAAACGCTACTACGTCTTCGTTAAATTCAACAGTAGCACCTTTGTCAACGATTTCGGCAATTTCGCCAGTATGAACAGTACCTACGGCAAAAGTGTCTTCGTGTTTGTCCCAAGGATTTTCGGTAGTTTGTTTGTGTCCTAAAGAAAGTTTTCTTCCTTCAACATCAAGCTCTAACACAACCACGTCTAATTTATCTCCTACGTTTACAAATTCTGATGGATGTTTGATTTTCTTAGTCCAAGAAAGGTCAGAGATGTAAATAAGTCCATCTACTCCTTCTTCAAGCTCTACGAATACCCCGAAGTTTGTGAAGTTTCTTACCATTCCCGTGTGTTTAGATCCTACCGGATATTTAGAGGTAATATCTGTCCAAGGGTCTTGAGTAAGTTGTTTGATACCCAAAGACATTTTTCTTTCTTCTCTGTCCAAAGTAAGAATAACTGCCTCTATTTCATCACCAACTTTTACAAAATCTTGAGCACTTCTTAGGTGTGTTGACCAAGACATTTCAGAAACGTGAATAAGTCCTTCTACACCCTCTGCTACTTCGATAAAGGCTCCGTAATCAGCTAAAACAACTACTTTTCCTTTTACTTTATCACCTACGTTAAGGTCAGCCGAAAGAGCATCCCAAGGGTGAGTGCTTAGTTGTTTTAATCCTAATTGGATTCTTGATTTATCTTCGTCGAAATCAAGGATTACAACATTGAGTTTTTGATCTAGTTCAAGAACTTCACTTGGGTGATTGATTCTTGACCAAGAAAGATCTGTGATATGAATAAGTCCATCAACACCTCCAAGGTCGATAAATACTCCGTATGAAGTGATGTTTTTAACCACTCCTTCAAGCACTTGGCCTTTCTCAAGCTGTCCGATGATTTCTTTTTTCTGTTCTTCGATATCAGCCTCGATAAGAGCTTTGTGAGAAACCACAACATTTTTGAATTCGTGATTGATTTTAACGACTTTGAATTCCATTGTTTTGTTTACGTATTGATCGTAATCACGTATTGGTTTCACATCAATTTGAGATCCAGGTAAGAACGCTTCGATTCCGAAAACATCTACAATCATACCTCCTTTTGTTCTTGCTTTTACGAATCCGTTTACGATTTCTCCGGTTTCATTAGCAGCAATAACTCTGTCCCAAGCTTTGATAACACGAGCTTTTCTGTGAGAAAGTACAAGTTGTCCTGTTTTGTCTTCTCTTACATCAATAAGTACCTCTACTTTGTCCCCAACTTTTAAGTGTGGGTTGTAACGGAACTCGTTCAGGGAGATAACACCTTCTGATTTTGCGTTGATGTCAACAATTGCATCTCTGTCAGTGATTCTTACAACCACACCTTCAACAACTTCTTCGTTGTCTGTAGAGATAAATGTTTTGTCAACTAATTCCTCAAATTCTTTGAGTTTTTTTGTATCAACAGCGTCAATACCTTCCTGATAGTTTTCCCAGTTAAAATTTGCTAAAAATTCTTCTGGAGTTTGTGTTTGTTCAGACATAATCTGATAATTTAATTTGTATTCTGTTGTCTGTCAGGTTTCTTTATTAGCAAAAGACAAAAGAAGCGTTTTACATTAATTTGTTACAAATTCCCTTTTCAAGAAACCCTGAAATTGCCAAAAAAAGGAGTGCAAAGGTATAACTATCTTTTTTGTTTTCAAATAATTATCAATCTTTTTTTCTCAAAAATTGATCACTCTGTTACAATCAATTTAATTTCATACTTTTGTTTAAAAATCAAGCTATATGAATCATATTACAGAAATTATTATTTTAGCGTTTTTAGCCATTACCTTTTTGCAATCAGGAATTGACAAAATTTCGGATTGGAAAGGAAATGTAGAATGGTTAAAATCTCATTTTTCAGAAACTTTTCTAAAAAATAAAGTTCCTTTTTCGGTTGGGCTTATTCTTGTCCTCGAAATGATTTCGGGTCTATTGGCTGTTATCGGTATTTTGTCGATTCTGATTAATCAAAATACAGAAATTGCTCTTATAAGTGGAATAATTTCGTGTATTACACTTTTGTTTTTGCTCTTGGGTCAGCGTGTTGCCAAGGATTATGACGGAGCCAGAACCATAGTGATTTATTTTGTTCCTGCTTTATTCTTAGTTTATTTACTACAATAAGTTTCAAATCTAAAAGACAGTAATTGTTAGTCTTAAATCAATGAAGGGAGTTTTAACTGTTGTGTTGCTTGTCATATCTAATGTTTTTATGACATTGGCTTGGTATGGGCATCTGAAATTTTCAGAATGGAAAGGTTTTCAAAAATTAGGACTCATAGCCATTATTCTGATTAGTTGGGGAGTTGCTTTATTCGAATATGTGTTTATGGTTCCTGCCAATAAAATGGGTTATCACGGTAATGGAGGTCCGTTTTCGCTATTGCAACTTAAGGTAATTCAGGAAGTGGTTACCTTAGTTGTGTTTGCGGTGTTTACGCTTTTGGTGTTCAAAAACGAAACATTCAGACCGAATCACTTGATTTCTTTTGTATTTTTGATTTTGGCAGTATATTTTATGTTTAAAAAGTAGTTGTCGAGTCAAAGGGTTTATTGAATAATTTTTTTATCTTTGGGCAGTTTATCTATAATGAAATCCATAAAAACAATATTTTTTAGCAGTTTATTTTTCCTGACTTTTCTACAGGTTCAGGCTTCTTTTGTGTTGCTGCCTATGGATGAGGCTTCACAAAAAAATCACCTTAAAGCCTACGGAATTACCTATTGGGTTTTGGAGCAGGAATATAAAGTAAGTTGGCTTTTGAATTACAGAGGAGGTTCATTTTTGCTTCCCGATACCGATAACATCAGGAAAGAATGTCAGATAAGAGGAGTTAGTTTTGAGTTGCTTTCGGAAGCACAGGCAAATTCCATTCTTTCGGAAATAAGCAGTCCTTCGCTGAATATGGAGACTGTAATTCTGGAAAAAGCACCGAAAATTGCAGTTTATACCCCGAAAGGGAAAAACCCTTGGGACGATGCGGTTACACTTGTGCTTACGTATGCTGAAATTCCGTTTGACAAGATTTATGACGAAGAAATTCTGAGTGATGCCCTATTAATGTATGAATGGCTGCATTTGCACCACGAAGACTTTACGGGACAGTACGGAAAATTTTTTGGTGCTTACAGAAATGCTCCTTGGTATATGCAACAAAAAAAAGAGGCAGAAGAAATGGCAGCCAAGTTAGGATACCAAAAAGTTTCCGACTTAAAATTAGATGTGGCTAAAAAAATTCGAGATTATGTAATTGGAGGTGGATTTATGTTTGCGATGTGTTCAGCTACAGATAGTTTTGATATTGCTCTTTCGGCTGAAGATGTTGATATCTGCGAACCGATGTTTGACGGAGATCCGAGCGAGGCAAATTATCAATCAAAGATTGACTATTCGAAAACATTTGCTTTTAAAGACTATATTTTGGAAAGAAACCCCAATATATACGAGTTTTCCGATATAGACACTACTCAAGACAGAGTAAAATCTATTCCGATGGAGGCTGATTACTTTACTCTTATGGAATTTTCAGCAAAATGGGATCCGATTCCGACAATGCTTTGTCAGAATCACACACAGCTCGTAAAGGGTTTTTTCGGACAAACCACAGCATTTTCCAGAGATAAAGTCAAATCAAATATTCTGATTCTTGGAGAAATGAAGCTCAACGGAGAAGGGAGATATATTCACGGGACAAAAGGGAAGGGGATGTTCACGTTTTTTGGAGGACATGATCCGGAAGATTACCAACACAGAGTGGGAGATGCTCCGACTGTCTTGGATTTGCATCCGAATTCTCCAGGGTATAGATTAATATTGAACAACGTCTTGTTTCCTGCGGCCAGAAAAAAGCCACAGAAAACGTAAGACATACAAATATTTTTTATTTTTTTGTGCTGATAGTATGAAATTTAAAAAAAAACTTTAATTTTGGAGGATTGCTGAGAGGCAATTTAATTTTAAAGATGCCAAAAAATAGAGTAGCGATAAGAACCAAACAGAAATATTAAATAACTAAAAAAAGAGGGTTTTGTGGGTTGTACAAATACAACCAAAATTTTAACTAAAACAAATTAAAAAATGAAAAGACTATTATTTACTATCCCATTAGCCTTTCTGTTTATTAAGGCTGAGGCACAGCAGGATCCACATTATACACAGTATATGTATAATATGAACGTCATGAATCCTGCCTATGCTGGTTCAAAAGAAAATTTGTCAGTTGGCTTGTTATACAGAATGCAGTGGGTTGAGATTGAAGATGCTCCAAAAACAGGAACATTCTCTGTTCATAGTCCGGTAGGAAAAAATGTCGGATTAGGATTATCAGCCATAACCGACAAAATCGGGCCTGTTGAAGAGAACAACGTGTATGCCGATTTTTCATATACATTAAACTTAGGCGGAGAACACCGTTTGGCTTTTGGTGTCAAAGCCGGAGCTACTTTTCACAAGGTAGGTCTTTTTACTGATATTTCTGCACCAGGGTTTACACAACATCCTGATGATCCGGCTTTTAATGAAGATGTAAATAATACATATCTGAATTTAGGGGCAGGTTTTTTCTATTACACACAAAATTACTATTTGGCACTTTCTGTTCCGAATATGCTTGAAGCAACTCACTTAGATGTAACCCACTCCGGACAACAATATAAATTTGCCGGCGAAACCCAACACTATTTCTTAACAGGAGGGTATGTGTTTCAATTGTCTCAAAATACAAAATTTAAGCCTTCATTCATGTTGAAATCAGCTTTCGAAGCTCCGACTTCGCTGGATGTTTCAGCTAACTTTTTGTTTTTTGAAAAATTTGAAATCGGAGGTACTTATCGCTTAGAAGATTCATTTGGAGCTATGGTAAATTTTGCCGTTACTCCTAATATACGTTTAGGATATGCTTATGATCATATCGTATCGGATTTGAACTTTACAACACCTTCCTCACACGAGTTTATGTTGTTGTTCGACTTGAATTTCCCGAAAAAAGTATCGGTTTCTCCGAGATATTTCTAACCTGAAAAAGAAAAATAGAGATGAAAAAATTATATATCACATTAGGATTATTAATAGCTTTGAGCGGATATGCTCAAAACAAAGACACGGCAAAGGCAGACAGAATGTTTGAAAGCTACCAATATGTCGGAGCTATAAAAGAATATGAAGCATTAGTAAAGAATAAAAAAGCAGATGAGTATGTTTATAAGCGATTAGGAGACAGTTATTATCATCTGTTTGATATGGATAAAGCAATCCAATATTATGCTCAGGCAGTCAAAAAAGATCAAAAAGACCCTGAAATTTATTACAACTACGCACAGGCTTTAAAGACCAAAGGAAAGTATGAAGAGGCAAACAAACAAATGGACAAGTTTGCAAGTCTTAGTCCGAGCGATCAAAGAGCCCAAGCTCACAGAGCCAACCCGAATTATATTCCGAGTTTACAGTCAAAAGAAAAATTGTTTGATGTAACCCAAGCAAAAATAAACAAACAAGGAAGTAGTTCTTTCGGAGCAGTTTTAGGAAATGACAATATTGTTTTCTTTACCAGCAACCGAAGCGGGAAGACAGACAAAAGAGCTACAGGAGAGTCGTATTTAGATATTTTCCAGTCTGTATATTCAGCAGACGGCACATTGTCTGAGCCAACCTCGATAAGCGATCTTAACTCGAAATTTCACGATGGTCCTGTAGCAGTTAGTGCAGACGGAAAAGTAGCTTTCTTTTCGAGAGACGGAAGAGCAGACGGTGAAGTAGAAAAAGACAAAGATGCCAATGCCAGAATCGGAAAAGTAGGAATATACAGAGCAGAGAAAAAAGATGGAAAATGGACAAACATTAAACCGCTTCCGTTTAATAGCACAGACTATAACGTAGGTAATCCGAGTTTGAGCAAAGATGGAAAAACACTTTATTTTGCTTCTGATATGCCCGGAGGTTTAGGAGGTTCAGATATTTGGAAAGTAGAGGTAAAAGGTGCAGGAAGCTATGGAAAACCTGTAAACTTAGGAGATAAAGTAAACACAGCAGGAAGAGAAGGATTTCCTTTTATTGCAGATGACGGAACACTTTATTTTGCTTCAAGCGGAAGACAAGGATTCGGAGGACTTGATATTTTCAAGTTAGAGCCTAAAGCGAACCAAGCTGTAAATTTAGGAAAACCGGTAAATAGCGAAAAAGACGATTTTTCTTTTACCTTTAACCAATCGAAAGAAGTAGGATTTGTGTCGTCGAATAGGGCAGGAGAAGATAATATTTATTATGTACATCCGATTTGTGGTAGAGATGCTTTTGTGATAGTAAAAGATGCAAAAACAGGAGAAGTACTTGCTAATGCAAGTGTTTCAATCTTAGATGATAAAAAGAACACTATTGAATCGCAAACGACATCTGAAAAAGGAACTACAAACTTCTATACAGAGTGTAAAAAAGAATATGCTTTACAGGCAAGTAAGCCAAATTACGAGCCAAATACTGTAGTGTTGGCAAGCTCCGAAAAAGGAGGTAAGACAGAAACAGTAATTCTATTAACACCGGTTGAAGTGATTGTTACAGTTGATGAGGTAATTCTAAATCCTATCTTCTTTGAATTTGACAAGAGCAACATTACAGAACAAGGTGCACAAGAGCTTGACAAACTTGTAAAAGTAATGACGGTTGATTATCCGGAAATGGTGATTTTTGTAAAATCGCATACAGATAGTAAAGGTAGTGACCTTTATAACGAGAGCCTCTCTGAACGTAGAGCTCAATCAACAGTTCAGTATATTATCTCTAAAGGAGTTGACAAAGACAGAATTACAGGTAAAGGATTCGGAGAATATGAGCCGAAAGTTGATTGTGAAGACGATTGTACCGAAGAAGAAGACGCTATGAACAGAAGGTCGGAGTTTATTATTGTAAGCGGAGGACCACAAGAATAATCAGAACAAAACAAAATTAATTATTAAAAATCCGATGACTAATAGTTATCGGATTTTTTTGTTTTGACTTGACAAAATATAAAAAGTTTGTGCGTTTGTTTCTAAAAAAACGAATTTCAAGTCGTATTTTTGTACTATGTTTCTTCATATTTAGTAAAATGAAAAATTACTTTCCCACTTCCGTAAAAATTTCTTTAGTTTTAGTTTATTTAGTAATCATAGCAGGCGCTTTGGTTAGAATGACAGGTTCAGGAATGGGTTGTCCTGATTGGCCAAAGTGTTTCGGATATTATATTCCTCCGACTGACGAAAAAGAGCTTCTTTTTCAACAAGACAAAGAATTTAAAAAAGGGCAAGTAATTATTTATAACGAAAAACTATTCGTAGCAAAACAAGATTTTACAACCTCAGAGACTTTTCAGGACAGCGATTGGAAAGTGTATACCAAGCATGACTATGCTGTTTTTAATGTATATCACACCTGGACAGAATACATCAACCGGCTTTGTGGAGCATTGGCAGGATTAGGCTGTTTTGTGATGGCTATTTTGTCTTTTTCTTATTGGAGGGAAAAGAAAAAAGTCGTTTTATTATCGTGGTTGGTGGTCTTTATGATGGGGTTTCAGGCTTGGTTAGGAGCAACAGTTGTATATTCGGTGCTGAATCCGGTTAAGATTACCATCCACATGGTTATGGCGCTTGTGATTGTAGCGGTAATTCTGTATATCTTGCATTTGGTCAAGCCAAAATCTGTTCAACTTAAAAAAGATGGAATATTTTCGAAATTGCTTTGGGTTTCCTTGCTATTTAGTTTGATACAAATTGTTCTTGGTACACAAGTTCGTCAATTTGTAGATAATCAAATCAAGAAATTCGGATATGGCGATATGAGCCTTATTTTGGCAGAGCCACCATTTGGTTTTTATCTACACAGAACTTTTACCTTTTTGGTAATTGGAGTTGCGATTTATATGTTTTTCCGCAACCGAAAATTACAACTTGGTTTTTCTAAAATGAATTGGGTAATACTCCTTTTCGGATTGGAGGTAATTTCGGGAGTGATGATGTATTATTTTGATTTTCCTTTCGGGATGCAGACCTCGCATTTGGTTGTAGCTTCGTTACTCTTCGGAGTTCAGGTTTATATGATTTTAGAGAATCGCTCGGCTAAGGCTGTGCAAGGAGGTAATTGATTTTTTAAGCTGAGTTTTAAACTCTTTTTTTCCATTCTCGAAAGGATTTTTCCAGATAAAAAAAGTCTCGCAAATGCGAGACTTTTTTAGTAATATTTCCAAATTCTTTTAGTCAACTAAAATAACAGCTTTGTTATCTTTCATCTCAAGAGTTCCTGAGTCAATCATAAGCGCGTATTTGTTACCTTCTTTAACAAATTTATCTTCGTGTGAAGTGCTTTTGCTGAATGAATTCGCTTCTATTTTCACTTTTCCTTTGGTCAATACTGCAACGATAGCTGCGTGATTGTTCAACATTTGAAATTCTCCATTTGTTCCCGGAACCGTTACAGAAACTACCTCTCCCGAAAACAACGATACTTCTGGTGATATGATATCTAATTTCATAGTATTAGTATTAAGCATTAAGTATCAAGTATTAAGACATTTCAATACTGAATACTGTAAACTCATTAAGCCTCTGCTAACATTTTTTGTCCTGCTTCGATTACATCTTCAATAGTTCCTTTCAGGTTGAAAGCTGCTTCCGGTAAATGGTCAAGCTCTCCGTCAATAATCATATTGAATCCTTTGATGGTGTCCTTGATATCAACCAAAACTCCCGGAATACCCGTGAACTGCTCTGCTACGTGGAACGGTTGCGATAAGAAACGTTGAACACGTCTTGCCCTTGATACAGATAGTTTATCTTCCTCAGAAAGCTCTTCCATACCAAGAATCGCAATGATATCTTGAAGCTCTTTATATTTTTGTAGAATGTTTTTTACTCTTTGAGCACAATCATAGTGGTCTTTTCCTAAGATTTCAGGAGTAAGAATTCTCGATGTTGAATCTAGTGGATCAACAGCAGGATAAATTCCAAGTTCTGCAATTTTACGAGAAAGTACCGTTGTTGCATCAAGGTGGGCAAAGGTAGTAGCCGGTGCAGGGTCGGTCAAGTCATCTGCAGGAACGTAAACCGCCTGTACTGATGTAATTGATCCCTTTTTTGTTGAAGTAATACGCTCTTGCATTGCTCCCATCTCGGTAGCCAATGTAGGTTGGTAACCCACAGCTGATGGCATACGTCCCAAAAGAGCCGAAACCTCTGAACCTGCCTGTGTGAAACGGAAGATATTATCCACGAAGAAAAGTACGTCTTTTCCTTGAGAATCTCCTGCTCCGTCACGGAAATATTCTGCAATGGTAAGTCCCGAAAGAGCAACTCTTGCACGAGCTCCAGGTGGCTCATTCATCTGTCCGAAAACGAAAGTAGCTTTCGATTCTTTCATCAGTTCTTTATCTACTTTGGATAAATCCCATCCACCTTCTTCCATAGAGTGCATAAAATCGTCTCCGTATTTGATAATTCCTGACTCCAACATCTCACGAAGCAAATCGTTTCCTTCACGAGTACGCTCTCCAACTCCAGCAAAAACGGAAAGACCTCCGTGTCCTTTTGCGATGTTGTTGATAAGCTCTTGGATAAGTACGGTTTTACCTACTCCAGCTCCTCCGAAAAGTCCAATTTTTCCTCCTTTTGCATAAGGCTCGATAAGGTCGATTACTTTAATTCCTGTGAAAAGAACTTCGGTAGAAGTAGAAAGATCTTCAAATTTAGGAGCTTGTCTGTGAATTGGAAGTCCGTTTGAACCTTCTTTTGGTAAGTTCTCAAGACCATCAATAGCATCTCCGATTACGTTAAACAAACGTCCGTAGATGTTTTCTCCTACAGGCATTTGAATAGGTGCTCCCGTAGCAACAACCTCAACTCCTCTGCTCAATCCGTCAGTTGAGTCCATCGAAATGGTACGAACCATATTTTCTCCGATGTGCGATTGAACCTCAAGAACCAATTTAGAACCGTCTGCTTTGGTTACTTCTAACGAATCATAAATTCTTGGAAGCTCTGCATTTTGAGCCTCAAACACAACATCGATAACCGGCCCGATGATTTGTGCTACTTTACCTATTGTTTTAGACATAACGTATCTATTTATTAAACAGCTATTTATTTTAATTAAATCACTTTTGATTTTCGTGGTGCAAAGATAGTTTTTTTTGACAAAGAATAAAATACAAAAACCAATTTTTATGAATTTTCGCTAAAATCCCTTTAAACTGATGTAGCTCGACTTATAAATTGCTTGTTTTTGGTAATTTTCTTTTAAGAAGTTCAGGAGACTTCGGTTGGGTAACTTTAATAAGAAGTATTATCAATTACTCCATTTTAGACGAAAGCTCAAACCAACGTTCTTCTTTTTCTTCTAATGATTTGATGATTTTTTGAAGTTCGTTGGCTTTGGTTTCAATCTTGTCATCTGATACTTTTCCTTCAGAGAATTCTTGTTCGATTTGCTTTTTCTGATATTCTAAATCTTTGATTTCACGTTCTATTTTCTGGAATTCTTTCTGCTCGTTAAACGAAAGTGATTTTTTAGATTGCTGTTCTTTCCAATTGTTTTTAGTAGTCGAATTTTCTGCTTTTTCTTCTTTTACGGGTTCTGCCGAATCCTCATAACTTCTAAAATCAGAATAGTTTCCAGGGAAATCCTCTATTTCTCCTTCGCCTCTAAAAACAAATAAATGATCGACGATTTTATCCATAAAATAACGATCGTGAGAAACTACCAAAAGACAACCCGGATAATCTAAAAGGAAGTTTTCCAATACATTTAACGTCACGATATCCAAATCGTTGGTAGGCTCATCGAGAATCAAAAAATTCGGATTTTGAATCAAAACCGTACACAGATACAATCGTTTTAATTCTCCTCCAGATAGCTTTTCGACATAATCGTGTTGCTTTTTTCTGTCGAATAAAAAGCGTTCCAAAAGTTGTCCAGCCGAAATAGTTCTACCCTTAGTAAGCGGAATATATTCGCCAAATTCTTTGATGATATCAATTACTTTTTGTTCCGGTTTTGGGTTGATGCCACTTTGGGTGTAATAACCGATTTTGATGGTTTCTCCGATTACCACTTTCCCTGAATCAGGCGGAATAGTTTGCGTCAGAATATTCAAGAAAGTTGATTTTCCGGTTCCGTTTTTCCCGATAATTCCGATGCGTTCGCCTTTATTGAAAGTATAGTCAAATCCGTTTAGGATTACTTTGTCGTTATATTTTTTAGAAACTTTGTGAAGCTCAATAATCTTGCTTCCCATTCGTTCCATATTGATTTCTAACTCTACCTGATGTTCTTTTCGTCTGGAATGTGCTTTTTCTTGGATTACATAAAAATCATCCTGACGAGATTTTGATTTGGTAGTTCTTGCTTTGGGCTGACGTCGCATCCAATCAAGCTCTTTTACATATAGGTTTTTGGCTTTATCAATAGATGCATTTTCGGCTGCTACTCGTTCTTCTTTTTTGGTCAGATAATACGAATAATTCCCTTTGTATTGATAGAGTTGTCCGTTTTCAAGTTCGATAATTTCGTTACAAACTCGCTCCAAAAAATAGCGGTCGTGAGTGACCATAAAGAGCGTAATGGGCTCTTTGGCGAAGTAATTCTCCAGCCATTCAATCATTTCTAAATCCAAATGGTTCGTAGGCTCATCGAGAATCAACAAATCGGGTTTGTTGAGCAAGATGATAGCTAGTGCCAAACGTTTTTTTTGCCCTCCCGATAGGCTTTTTACTTTGAGTTTAAGGTCTTCTAATTTTAGTTTAAAAAGAATTTGTTTGTATTGTGTTTCAAAATCCCAAGCGTTGTGCAAATCCATTTTGTCGAAGGCTTTTTGATAAGCCTCTTCATCTTCAGGGTTTTCGAGTGCTTTTTCGTATTGTTCGATAACTTTCAGAACCATATTGTCTGAAGCAAAAATACTTTCTTCGATAGTGAGTTCCGGATTTAGCTTAGGTTCTTGAGAAAGGAAAGCCATTTTAATTTCTTTTCTCATAATAACCTGACCTGAATCGGGCATATCTTCGCCTGTAATGATTTTGAGAATAGATGTTTTTCCGGTTCCGTTTTTGGCTACAAACGCAATTTTTTGGTCTTTGTTGATTCCGAACGAAAGGTCTTTAAACAAGACTCTTTCACCATACGATTTTGATATATTTTCGACAGAAAGGTAATTCATTTTTTGATTTACAGTTTACAGACGATATTTATTGGGTTTTTTGTTTGTTTCGCAGCTATTGAATGTGAAGCAATCAGTTATATCTGTATAAATTTAATTTTTATACTTTATTCATCTGTGCATCTGTGACTGAAAGCATAATGTGCCTATTGTTTTTTAACGAATTTGGTCAGAATAACAATAGATTGTCCTTCGATTTTCCCTTCGATTTGCTCGTGGTTGTCGTGAACCAAACGTATGTTTCGGACTGCCGTTCCTATTTTTGCGTTAAGCGTAGAGCCTTTTACGTCTAAATCTTTGATAAGCGTTACGGTATCTCCGTTTATCAGAATGTTTCCGTTGCAGTCTTTGTGCAACTGAGAGGCTTCTGCCAAATGATCGCCTGTCTTTTCTGCCCAAGCAAGGGTTTCTTGGTCAAGATACATCATATCAAGAGCATCAGCAGCCCAACTTTCGTTTCTGAAACGGCTGAGCATTCTCCACGAAACAACTTGAACAGCAGGGACTTCGCTCCACATAGAGTTCAACAAAAAAACCTCCCAGAATTTACTGTCTAATTCTTCTTTTTTTTCAATCTGGTTCAGGCATTTTTCGCAAATCAGAATAGAGCCGTTTGCATCGGAATTTGGAGCAAACGGCACTTCATATATTACAAGATTTTCGGTACTCCCGGATAGTTCGCATTGGTTTGAACTCCTTTGTTTTAGTTGGTCTTCTATTTTCATAATAGGCTTAAAATTAAAACGGCAAATGTACGGATTTTAATTGGGTCAGAGTACATAAACTTTGGTTTAAAAAACCGATCTGAAGACTTATCATTTTTTATTACTAAACTAAAGGTTTCCCAGTTATAATTTTGCCTGTCGTGTATGTGTCATTTTTCAATATAATTCCTTACATTTTTATATGAAACAAATTCGTTCCACACGGCTTTTTTAACTTCAGCTACAAGTTTCATTTGATGTTTTGGTAAGATTAGTTCGTTTATATTTTTCTACTTGGTTGTTTTCTAAGATAATATACAACTCATAAACACTTCAATGATACAAATTAAAAACTCTAAGTTTTGTTTTTTTATTATTGTTGTACAATTTTTATATCAGGTGTTTTAAACTTTTGTTTTAGCCAGCGGTCTATTTTGTTTACATCAATTTCTCCTTGATTGATACTGTCTTTTTGATACAGCAAAACAGTAACTGTTTTTGTAGAATCAGTGTTTAGATTTGTGATGTGTTTACCAATGGATACGTCTTTGAGTTCGGGGAACAATATGGAAATTTCTTTTATCGTTTCTGTGTTATCAATCTTATATATGTTCAGCTCATTTTTAAGATTATTAATTGTGACATCTTTTTCGGATAGAACTTTA
>JBAYPE010000038.1:0-16363 GCA_041677865.1 Flavobacteriaceae bacterium | reverse complement strand
TTTCGTTTAGCGGGTGCAAAAGTACAAATCTTTTTTTAAACTCCAAATCTTTTTGAAAAAATTTTTATTTTTTTTCCGAAGCCTTAAAAACATAAAAACTAATAATCCTCTGAACTTTTGGGAATGCAAAGATAAATACTTTTAACCCCACAAAACAAATCTTTTTCAACTATTTTTTTAAATAAAAATCAAAACCCTGAAAACGAAGAAAATACAATGAAATTATAACAGAAAAAGCAAACAATCATAGGTAAACACCGTAGGTTTTTTGGTCAAAGCTGACACTGACGTGCTCTTGTAACGAGGTTGACAAAGAGATTCCTTTGAAATCTACTTTAATAGGAAACTTCTTGTGGTTTCTATCAACCAGAACGGCTGTTTTTAATTTTTTAAGAGGCACTTCCAAGAAATGCTTCACTCCGTAGATCAACGTAGTACCTGAATGCAGAACATCATCAACCAGAATTACAGCTTTATCTTTATAGTCATCTTTCTTTAATGAAGTTTCAACCTTTTCCATAGGTTTCTTTTTGTTTATTTTTACTTCACAAATCAAAACTTTGATAGGGGTAATTTCTTGAAGAGTTTCAGTAAGTTTTTCTGCAAAGACATATCCATTTCCGCTAATTCCTGCAATTACTAGCTCTTTTTCGTTTGGAAAAGTTTCATAAATCTGATAAGCAATGCGTCTTATTTTGTGATTTATCTGAATCGGATTAAGAATTAGATTTTGACTCATTATATATAGTGTTGTTTATTTTCTTCAAAGATAGTTTTTAATTTCAAATTTCGTCTTCATAGAAATCTTCAATATCTCTACGGTCCTTTTTAGTCGGGCGACCCTGACCTTTGGCTCTGTAATGCTCTTTTGAGAGTTTAAGCAATTCTAAGTGCTTAAAAGCCTCTTGTGGTGTTTCGTCTTTACGATATATATCCACAAGTTTCGCCCCTACTCTGTTTTGAGGAATATCTAAAACTGTAAGCTCATAATTTATCTGGTCTTTTCTTATTGTAATCTTGTCTGCTGGAAAAACCTCTTTTGATGATTTAGCCACTTGACCATTTACGGTAATATGATTTTTTTTACAGGCTTCGGTAGCCATATTTCGGGTTTTGTAATACCTTACGCACCATAAGTATTTATCTATCCGCATAATTTTGCAAAAACTACGTTAATATCGGTACAAAAATAAAGCAAAATTGTATCTTGCACCCCCGAAATAACATTTATTATTTAACCAATGAAAATTTTAATACCACGTCTTGTCATTTTAGTAATTCTATTCTCTTTTATCTCTTGCAAAAAAGATGATAGTGTAAGTTTTACTCCTCCAAGAGATTACGGAGAACAGTATGCCAATGAGATTATAGAAATTGAAGAATACTTAGATACACATTATCTTCAGGGAGAAGGTTTAAATGCTAAGGTTATTAAAATTCCCGAAGGAGGAACTCAAACTCCAATTTCTCAATTACCTCCGGAAACCCTTAAACAAAAAATTGTAAATAAACACGATATAGAGTATAAATTATATTACATTAACTTCAATGAAGGTACAAACCACAGACCTTCTCACGTAGATTCTGTTTTTGTTACCTACAGAGGTTGGCTGACAGACGGAACTCAATTTGACTATGCTCCGAACCCTATATGGCTGACTTTAGATAATGTAATAGAAGGATGGACACAGGTTTTTCCGGAGTTTAAAACCGGAACCTACAACGAAGGTTCAAATATTTTTGAAAACACAGGTTCGGGAATTATGTTTGTTCCTTCAGGATTGGGATATTACAATAGTGGAAGTGCCTCTATACCTGCTTATTCTACTTTGATTTTTTCTTTTAATTTGAATACGTTACGATACAGAGATCACGATAAGGACGGAATTCCTTCTTATCTCGAAGTAGAAAACATTGATGATGATCCTCGTAAATACGATACAGACAATGATGGAACTCCTAATTATTTGGATATTGATGACGATAATGATGGAAAAATTACTCGAGGTGAAATCACCGACCCTGATGGTAATATTTATTCTTTTGACCTTATTCCGGTGTGTGCAAGCGGGAAAAAAATACACATAGATCCTGATTTAAGTTGTAATGAGTAAATTGTTCTAAACTATTTCAAGCCTCTGTTACGGAGGCTTTTTTGTGTTCTGAAATAACCTTATATTTGTAAAATTCAATACTATTCACAATGAGTCCACTACTTATTATTATGCTGATTTTTATTTCTTTACTAATCGGTATTTTTATCGGAAAGGCTTTGCTCAAAGTAACTTCGGGTTCTGAAAAAATTATTTCAGAAGAAAAAATAAACAGCTTAAGCAGAGAAATAGACAATCAGAAACAAATTTTTTCCGAACAAAAAAAGAGTTTCGAAAATCAAATTCAACAGCTTAATGCAGAAAGAGAAAAACTTCTGAACGAAAAACAATCACTCTTGGTTTCGCTCTCTAAAAAAGAAACTGAGTACAGTAACCTGCTTCAAAAAAATAGTGAGCAGAAACAAGAAGTTGAAGAACTTCAAGCTAAGTTCACTAAGGAATTCGAGAATCTGGCAAACAAAATATTAGAAGAAAAATCCAATAAATTTACCGAACAAAACAAAGAGAACATCAAAAACATCTTAAATCCGCTACAGGAAAAAATTCAGCTTTTTGAAAAAAAAGTAGAGGATTCACAAAAAGAAAACATCGGTATTCACGCCTCGCTCAAAGAACAACTACAGAATCTTCAAAACCAAAACCTTAAAATAACTCAGGAAGCCGAAAACCTTACTAAAGCTCTCAAAGGCGATTCTAAAATGCAAGGAAACTGGGGGGAATTAGTATTAGAACGAGTTTTAGAAAAATCAGGATTAGAAAAAGACAGAGAATACTTTGTGCAACAAAGCTTTGCTAACGAAGAAGGCAAGCGGATTATGCCCGATGTGGTCATTCATCTGCCCGATAACAAAAAGATGGTTATCGATTCCAAAGTTTCGCTTACTGCCTACGAACGCTTCACTAATGAGCAAGATGAAACCCTACAGCAATTACATCTTAAAGAACACGTAACTTCAATAAAGCGTCATATCGAACAATTATCTGAGAAAAAATACCAAGACATTTACAGAATGGAAAGTCCTGATTTTATCTTGCTTTTCATCCCGATAGAACCTGCTTTTGCCTTGGCTCTTAACTCCGATAATTTGCTATATAATAAAGCCTTTGAAAAGAATATTGTCATCGTAACTCCTACTACCCTGCTGGCTACGCTTCGCACTATCGACAGTATGTGGACCAATCAAAAACAACAAGAAAATGCCTTTGAGATAGCTCGAGTAGCGGGAACTCTATACGATAAATTTGAAGGATTCGTAAACGATTTAATTAAAATCGGTAAAAAAATGGACGAAGCTAAAATAGAATATTCCGGAGCTATGAACAAACTCGTTGAGGGTAGAGGAAATGTAATTACAACTATCGAGAAACTGAAAAAAATGGGAGCCAAAACCCAAAAATCACTCCCGGAAAACCTCGTAAAAAGAGCCAACGAAATTGAAGAATAAAATTTGATGTTTATTTAAAAGCCCTGATAAATCTCTTTATCAGGGCTTTTTTTTTTACTTGATTCTTGTTTTACAACTGTATAAAAGAACTGTCCGTCAAGTTTAGTTCGCTCATTACAGCTTCGATATCAGAAAAATCAATATCCGAAGTAGAAAAATAACCGGGAACAATCACAATTCTGAATGTTATTTGCTCTTTCCAAGAAGGATCTAACAAAGCCAAATTAAAGGTAGAATCCATAAACAGCCTGAAATCATGAGTGGTAAAATCAAAATTATAACTCATCGTTCCTTCGTTAAAGTAATAAGTTTGCGGAAGCAACTTCCAGATATCTCGTCCGTTAAAAGCTCCTGCCAACTCATAAACCAATACCACATCAGACGAATATATAGGCGGATTCAAATTGAAAATACTCTCGTATCCGTTTGAAGATGTAAACGAAGTAGTTACTTCAAATACCTCACTTGCAGGTCCGGGAACCCCTTGTGGACCTCTTGGACCTTCAGGTCCGGAGCAGCTCTGTAAAAGAACGAAACCCGATATAAGTGTAAAAATAAAGACAAATTTTTTCATAATAGTAATAGTTTATGGGTTAATGTTTTTTGGTCAAACAATAATCAAGCCAAGAAATTAAGGTTTATTTATTCAACATTTGTAATCATCTGATAAACAGAAATAAAAAATTATTATACTTAATTTTCAACTCAAAAAAACATTTCCGGAAGTGCCTTTTCGGGTTGTTTGCGTTGTATGTTTATTTTATAAAAAGCTTTGAAAAATCCGGTTCCGTAACCATAGAATTGGATTCCAGCCGCATAAACGGACAGCAAACCTATTTTTAGGCTTTTGTTTTGCAAGGCAGAAAGCACAAAACAAACAAAAAAATACAAAATATACAAACTAAAGAAAAATCCCGATCCGAACAAAGCCATTAAAACCGAAAGAACAAATCCTATCAGAAACATACTCGGAAACAAAAATGCAAACTTTACATAACTCGGGTGCCAAGCGTTCAGAATTACTCTTGCTTTACCAAATTTATGTACTTGTGTTTTAAATTTACCCCAACTGATTCTGCGTTTGTGATAGACTTTTACGTTTCTGAAAAGTTGTGTTTCAAAGCCTAAATCCCACAATCGGATAGCCAGATCAGGATCTTCACCCGGATGAATGTTTCCGAATCCGCCAGACGCTTCAAAAGCCTTTTTTGAAATTCCCATATTAAAGCTACGAGGCTGAAACTTAGTCAATTTTTCTGAACCTCCTCTGATTCCTCCGGTAGTAATAAAAGAAGTCATCGCAAAATTGATGGCTTTCTGAATATTCGAAAAACTCTGATTAGCATCGTCTATCCCTCCAAAACAATCTACATAATCATTCGTAAGAGATTTTTTTACCTGAGAAAGATAATCTTCGGGCAAAATACAATCAGAATCTAAAATTATAAAATAATCTCCTTTTGCATTCCGCATTCCGAAGTTTCGAGAATCTCCGGGTCCTGAATTCGGTTTGTAGAAGTAAGAAATGTTTATGTTCGGATATTTCTCCACTACAAATTTACAATCCATAGCAGAACCATCTTCGACAATTACTACTTCGTAATCATCTGTAAAGTCCTGTTTTGATAAACTATCCAAAAGCTCATCAACCTCATCAGGACGATTGTAAACGGGTATAATTAAAGATAAATTCAAAAGTTTTGGGTTTTGAGTTTGAGTTACTAAACACTTAAAACTAAAATTATTCTTTCTGTCCCATCAGCATAAGATAGGCCTTTAAGAACTCGTCTATTTCTCCGTTCATCACAGCTTCTACATCGCTGGTTTCGTAACTCGTCCGAACGTCTTTCACTAATTTGTACGGGTGCATCACATAGTTACGGATTTGCGAACCCCATTCAATTTTCATTTTACCGGCTTCGATATCGGCTCTTTGCTCTAAGCGCTTTTTAAGTTCAATTTCATACAGTTGAGACTTCAACATTTGCATCGCTCTTTCACGGTTGTCGTGTTGTGAGCGAGTTTCCGAACACTGAATCTGAATTCCGGTTGGTTTGTGCAATAACTGCACTTTGGTTTCTACTTTATTTACGTTCTGTCCTCCTGCTCCACTCGAACGAGCTGTAGTAATCTCGATATCTGCCGGGCTGACTTCAATTTCGATAGTATCATCAACAAGCGGATAAACGTAAACCGAAGCAAACGAAGTATGACGTTTGGCATTACTATCAAAAGGAGAAATTCTAACTAATCGGTGTACTCCATTCTCGCCTTTCAAGTATCCGAAAGCAAAATCTCCTTCAAATTCTAAGGTAACAGTTTTGATTCCTGCCACATCGCCTTCCTGAAAGTTGAGTTCTTTAATTTTGTAACCGTTGCTCTCGCCCCACATCAAGTACATACGCATCAGCATAGAAGCCCAATCGTTGCTTTCGGTTCCTCCTGCTCCTGCTGTAATCTGTAATACGGCACTCATACTGTCACCTTCATCTGAAAGCATATTTCGGAATTCGATATCTTCGAGGTGTTTCAAGGTAATTCTGTACTGTTCTTCGAGTTCCTCTTCTGTAAGTCCGCCTTCTTTGTAGAAGTCATAAGCCAATTGCAATTCCTCGGAATAAGAAACCGCTTTTTCGTAATCGGAAACCCACTTTTTTTCAGTTCGTAAGTTTTTTACGATAATTTCTGCCTCTTTCGGATTGTTCCAAAAATCAGGTGCAAAGGTTTTTTCTTCTTCATTGGCAATTTGGATTCGCTTTCTTTCGATATCTAAATAATCCTCTAAAGCTTCAACCCTTTGTGCTATGTCTTTTATGTTATCTGTGGTTATCATTTTGTATTGATGTCGAATGTCTTAATGTCGAATGTCGAATGTCCGTTATGACTTCAACTTTATGATATTATAGACTTTAAAAAGGCAAAATTATGTCATTTTTTTGGTTAATCTATACTATTTCAAAAAACAAGAAAAAAACTCCTGAAAAATCAGGAGTTTATATTTGAATCCATTAGTACAGCTTTCGAATTATACGACAAAAGGCATTAAACCACTAAGGCGATGTAAATCTCAGCTCAGCAGGCTGACCACAAGTCATAGCAGGATGCCACGTTGCTGTTGTATTCGGATTGCCAACTTGACACGAAGTACCGCAAGTAAGCTTAGCTATATATGTATGGGAAGGTTGAAGGTCTGTAAACTGACATGGGTAATTTAGAAATTTAAAAATCAACTAATTACACAATATACACAATATACACTATACAATTTTACAGTTTACAGAACATTATTTGTTTTTACATCTAATCCTTCTTTTTGATTTTTACAATTTTATTTATTCCGTTTTGGCGGATTGTAAGCAAATAAACTCCCTGTGCAAGTCCTGACACATCAATATGTTCCGTATTATTGACAGGATTGTACTCCATTATTTTTTGCCCTAATAAGTTATATAGTTCGACACTTGTTTCTGAATGGGTTTGGGGTACTTCTATAGTTAAAATATCTTGTACGGGATTCGGATATACCTTCCATTGCTCGGATAAATACTGCTCTGTTGCTAAATCATCAGAAGAAAGCTTTATCAAAAACATATCTTTATATCCAACCGCAGTAAGGTCAGTACTCCCAAAAGAAACCGTATCCTCAAATTCTCCCGTTACATATATATTTCCTGAGCTATCTACAATAATTCCTTTGCCGTTATCACTACCTGTCGAGCCAAAGCCCTCTGCCCATTCTACCACACCTGCATTATTAGTTTTCAGCACAAACACATCATTACTACTTCCTTCTGATACAAGGAAATTTCCTGAAAAATTAGCTACACCACCAAAAGAACCGGTAATATATATCTTACCTGAGGCATCAACAGTAATATCCTTTGCACTTTCATTTCCTGTGCCTCCATAGCTCTTTGCCCACAGTACCTGACCTGAACTGTTGAGTTTAACAGCGAATACATCACCTGAGTAAGAATCGTTATCTTCATCCATTGTAGAAGACAATATAATATCGCCTATATTCAGTTCTCCTCCAAATAATCCCGCAACATAGACATTACCCGTTGCATCTGTAGTAATACACTGGCTAAGAGATTGTATTGTTCCTCCTGCCTCGAACTGCTTTGCCCATACTACCTCTCCCAAAGCATCCATTTTCAGCACAAAACAGTCTCCCGGGAACGGAGAGCTAAAAGTGGCATCCCCAAAAACAATCGTACCGGAAAAATTTCCTGTAATATAGAGGTTATCAGAAGCATCAGTAGTAATATCATAACCAATAATATCTGCAAATGTATCGTCACCTATCGTACCAAAATTCTCTGCCCACAGCACCTGCCCGGAAGCATCCTGTTTTACTATAAACATATCATAAGAGCCTGATGAGTTATAATTAGAAATACGGTTAAGGGTAATGTTCCCGAAAGTAGCCGTAACAGTATTAAAAGTTCCCAGAGTATATATGTTCCCTTGCGTATCGGTAGTAATACTAAAAACATTAAATATATGTGTGGTTAAGGAAATGTCCTGCTCCCCAAAGAATTCGCTTACCCACAGCACCTCTCCCGAGGTATCTTGTTTTGCTACATAAACGCTGTTGTAGAAGACATCGACATCAGAATTTTCAGCAGTGAGTGTAAGGTTCCCGAAAGTAGCTGTACCTCTAAAACGTCCTGCTGTATATATATTATCCGAAGCATCAATAGCAATACTTATCCCTTCGTCCATGCTTTCTCCTCCGAATTGCTCAGCCCAAAGCACCGTGCCGGAAGCATCGGTTTTTAGTACAAAAGCATCTGCCATATCAAAGATATTATCTGTAGTAGAAAAGGTAGTATCTCCGAAATCAGCTGTACCTTCAAATTGTCCTGTAACATAAACATTACCCGAAGCATCGGAGGTCATACACCCTCCCGAATAACCCAGCGTTCCACCGAAGCGTTTTGCCCACAACACCTCAGGATCTGACTGGGCTTTTAGGGTTTGCAGCGGTAAAGCAAAAATGAGAAACAAAACTGCTTGTACTCTCACAATATTCTGAATATAAAATGCGTTTTTTCTCATAACCTATTAGTTTAAAAGATGTTTAGCAGTTCCAAATATAAATATTTTTCAAATAAAAACAAAAAAAATGTTAATTTAATAATTGAACTCGGGCAGACAGGTTTCATAAAAGGTTACATAGACAAAATAAAAATCCGTAATTTTATGCCCAATTCTTGCGTTGGGTATGAGTACAAAATCAAAATCGGTTAAAGGCAAAGTAATTACGGGATATATCCTGTTGTTTATTGTCGGAGCGGTTTCGATTGCTTTTTTGTACAATCAAATTGTAAAAACTACCCGGCCAAAAGGCGAAGTTTCTAAAAGCAGACAGCTTATTGATTTGAGCGATGCTCTTTCGATGCTTTACACGGCTGAATCTGCCGGTCAGAATTCCGAATTTATTATTTCCGAAAAAGGTTTTTCGCAGTACAACCGAATGATTGACAGTGTTATATCCCGAATGAATCGGATAAAAGTACAACGAGATTCGGTTTATGACCCTAAACTTGATTCTATTGCTATTTATTTAGAAAAAAAGAAAACTAGTGTTGCCCGAATAAGAGTACTAAATCATCAATACAACAACGAAACGAGTCTTTCCAATGCAAAAAGAAAACTCGAAAAATCAATTGATTCTTTAAACAAATCCAAAACGAATACATACGTCAAAAATACTCGTACCACAGAATTCAATAATATTATATCGGAAGTTTTGACTCCAGAGCAAATTAACCGATTAAACAAACAACTCATTTCTGATGCCGAATTACTTGCTCTGTATAACAAGACCTATTCTGAACTTACCATCCGTGAAGATAAAATACGAAACGAGCTCAAAGAAAAAGAAAGAATCCTGCAAAACGAAAATCTTATCCTCTCCGGAAAAATACAACTTTTACTCTCTGATATAGGTGATGAAATTCTCGAAAATTCATACCGAGAAATGGAGCAAAACCAAAAAGAAATGGAACACACTACTCTGGTGCTTCTTTGGGCAGCGATTCTGGGAGTTTTGCTTTTACTTCTTTTCGGGTGGATAATCATAAGGGATTTGAGCAGACAACAACATTACAGAGACAGGTTAGAAAAACTCAATCAAGAGAATTCAATGCTTTTGCGAAGCAAAACAATGTTATTGGCTACCGTAACTCACGATTTGCAAACTCCGCTCGGTTCTATTCTCGGATTTTCGGACTTGCTCAAAGCTACTCCTTTGGATACGGTACAGAAACAATACGTAAGCAACATTTCGGGTTCGAGCGACTATATCCTGAATTTAGTAAACGACTTGGTTGATTTCTCAAAACTTGAAAATAACAATATCAAAATCAAAAAAGTAGCTTTTAACCCGAAACAACTTATAGAAACTACTTTTAATACTCTAAAACGAAATGCTATCGATAAAGATATTGTTTTGCTTTATGAAGTAGAGGATACTCTTGATATAAACGTAGTTTCTGACCCTTACAGAGTAAAGCAAGTCCTTACAAACTTGGTTACCAATGCCATTAAGTTTACTCAGAAAGGTCATGTGAAAATAGTGGGGAAAATCGCTAACGATACCGTAGTTCTTGAAGTTTCGGATACAGGAATAGGAATATCCGAAGAAGAACAACAACACATTTTTGAGGAATTTACTCAGGCTCATCCGGATATTGAAAAACAGTTTGGAGGAACAGGCTTGGGACTAACCATTTCTAAACGTATTGCAGAACTTTTGGGAGGCTCTCTAAGTGTGGAAAGTCAGCTTGATTCAGGATCTATTTTTTCATTTAGTATTCCTTTAGTAATAAGTGAAGTAGTAAGCAAGGAAGAAAAAAAAATCAACAATTATGATTTCTTAAAAGGTAAAAAAATCCTGATTATTGACGATGACAATATGCAACTCTCTCTTATCGCAACCTTGTTTGCAAGCTACCCTATCGAACTGACTACTCTAAACGATGCGACCAAAGTTATTCCTCTATTGATGGAAAAAAATTTTGATTTAATCTTTACTGATATTCAAATGCCTAAAAAAAGTGGTTATGCACTTATCAAAAAAATCAGAAATCACCCCGATAATCAAATTAAAAATATTCCTGTGGTTGCCCTTTCGGGAAAAAGAGATATCTCTCTTGAGGATTATATCGAAAAGCAATTCACTTACTTTTTAGGGAAACCGCTCCAAATGGAAGAAGCCTTACAGGTAATGAATTTTATATTCAATCAAGATGCTCCTCGACCGGAAAAAAATGAAACAGTTATTGAAAAAATAGATTCGGATAAATTATACGATTTAAGTTCGTTAAAGCAGTTTACCGCAAACGACAAAAGTGCTCTAAACAATATTATTTCTGTATTTTTGAAAAGTTCTAAAACAAGCATTAACGAGCTGGAAAGCAATACTGAAAATTCAGACAAATTGGCCGAAATAGCTCATAGAATGATTCCGATGTTGCGTCAAATTGAAAGTCATGAGATTGTTTGGCTTTTAGAAAAATTAGAAGATAAAAAAATTCCGAAAAAAGAAATCAAAAAATATATTTCAGGTTTGATTGAAAAATTAAATATACTGACTACTGAAATAGAATCAAATTACGAATCGTAAAAAACTCTTAAGCTATTTTATGAAACTCTTTATAACAGGTATAGGAACAGATGTAGGAAAAACCATAGTTTCATCAATTTTTGTTGAAGCCCTCAAGGCAGATTATTGGAAACCCATACAGTCGGGGGATTTGCACTATTCAGATACTGACAAAGTCAGAAAATTGATTTCTAACAACAAAACGAAATTTCACGAAAGTGCTTATAATCTGACCACTCCTGCAAGTCCGCACTATTCGGCTGAACTTGACAAAATAACCATTGACCTGAAAAAAATCAAAGAACCAAAAACCAAAAATCACTTAGTGATAGAAGGAGCAGGAGGATTGTATGTCCCTTTGAATCATAAAGATACTATTGCAGATTTAATTCAACCCAACTATAAAGTTGTGGTTGTTTCCCGTCATTATTTAGGAAGTATCAATCATACATTACTTACCGTTGAAGCCCTGAAAAACAGAAATTTAGATATTTTAGGAATCGTATTTAACGGAGAAAAGAATCATCCAAGCGAAGGAATAATCCTGAGAAAAACCAAACTAAAATGTATCGGACACCTTGAACCTGAACCTTATTTTGATGAAAATGTAGTGAAATATTATGCCGATAAGTTTGAGAAAAATCTAAGGGAATAAAAAAATGATTAATAACATCTTTAACCTGAAACCAATAAAAAATGAATCTTTCTGAAAGAGATAAAAAACACAACTGGCATCCTTATACACAACACAAACTTTTTAGTGACCACATCGCCATTGTCAAAGGAGAAAATGCCTTACTTTGGGACGAAAACGGAAAGGAATACATTGATGCTATTGCTTCGTGGTGGGTAAATCCGTACGGACATTCTAACCCTAAATTAGCCGGTGCTATTTACAAACAACTGACTTCGTTAGAACACGTTTTGTTCGGAGGTTTTACGCACGAACCTGCCGTTTTACTTTCCGAAAATCTAATGAAAATCTTACCAAAAAATCAACAGAAAATCTTCTTTTCCGATAATGGCTCTACCGCTGTCGAAGTGGCTTTGAAAGTGGCTTTGCAATATTTCTTTAATAAAGGAAAAAAGCGAACCAAAATCCTGGCTTTCGAAAGTGCCTTTCACGGAGACACTTTCGGGGCTATGGCTGCAAGCGGAATTTCGTTTTTTACGGAAGCCTTCGAAGATTCTCTTATAGAAGTGGTTCGGATTCCTGTCCCTACTAAGGGAAATGAAGAAAAAGCTGTAAACGAACTCACTCAACAACTCAAAACAGAGCAATTTGCAGCCTTTATTTTTGAACCTCTTGTCCAGGGAGCAGCAGGAATGGTAATGTACGAGGCTGAAATTTTAAGTGAAATGATTCGGATTTGTAAGGTTCATAATGTTTTTACCATTGCAGACGAAGTGATGACAGGATTTGGAAAAACAGGAAAAAACTTTGCCTGTGATTATCTGAATGAAAACCCGGATATGATGTGCTTGTCCAAAGCTCTAACAGGAGGAACAATTCCGATGGCTCTGACAACTTTTACACAAGAATTGTACAATGCCTTTTATGACCAAGACATCAACAAAGCACTTTTTCACGGACATACTTTTACTGCAAATCCGGTAGGTTGTACAGCAGCTCTTACCAGTATTGAAATGCTGCAATCTGTTGAAATGCAAGAAAACATCAAACGAATAAATCAAAAACACAAAACATTCGCTGCTAAGTTGCTATCTAACCCGAATGTAGAAAATATAAGAGTTTTGGGTGTAATTCTTGCTTTTGAAATTAAAAGAAACAATACGGAGAGCTATTACGGAGATTTCAGACAAAAACTCTACAAATTTTTTATCGAAAACGGAATTATTCTTCGTCCGGTTGGGAATATTGTTTACATTCTTCCTCCGTATGTGATTACCGACAAACAACTCGAAAAAGTATATGAAATAGTGGAAAAAGCAACCTATTTGTAGATTAAAACTCTCTCTTTTCAACCAAAAAGCCTTCCCCTACCAAGCTCTGCAAAACCGCCTTGTCTGCATTGGTATAAAAGACAGCTGTGCCTTTTTGGGTAGAGTCAGACAGCAGTTTGTTTTGTTCAAGAACATTCTTTACTTGTTTGGCAACAGCTTTTCCTGAATCTAAAATCTGAATATGTTTGGGGAGAATTTTTCGGATTTGCGGAATCAGATACGGATAATGTGTGCAACCTAAAACTAAAAAATCAATATTTTGCTCTATCATCGGTTGTAAATATTGATGCAATAATTCATTCATTTTTTGAGAGTTAATTTGCCCTGATTCTATCAGTTGAACCAGATTGTGTCCGATTTGCTCAACAAATTCAACCTGTGAAAAATTTGATATGCTGTTATGAAAAAGTTTACTATTTATAGTACCTTGGGTTGCCAAAACTCCCACTTTATGTGTTTTGGAGTTTAATGCGGCAGGTTTTATGGCTGGTTCAATACCAATAAAAGCAACTTTGTATTTTTCTCTTAACTCCTTGATTGCATTAGTAGTAGCAGTATTGCAAGCCACTACAATAATTTTGGCATTCAGATTTAGTAAATATTCTGTGTTTTTTTGAGAAAGAGCAATGATTTCTTCTTTGGTTTTGTATCCGTAAGGAGCATTTTTGCTGTCGGCCAAATAAATCGTATTTTCGTTTGGTAACAAATCGTGAATCTGTTTCCAAATCGAAGCCCCTCCTACTCCTGAATCGAATATGCCTATCATTTATAAGTTATGAGTTATAAGTTACATTTTATTCGCAATTCCTAAATCCTAATTCCTAAATCCCAATTCCTAAATCCTAAATCCTAAATCTTAAATCTTAAATCCTAAATCCTAAATCTTAAATCCTAAATCTTAAATCCTAAATCTTAAATCTTAAATCCTAAATCTTAAATCCTAAATCTTAAATCCTAAATCTTAAATCCTAATTATACTAGTATCCTTGCTTGCTTACCCACCTTTGGTATTTAGCTGCATTTGCATTGTGTTGAGCCAATGTTTTTGCAAATTCGTGATACCCGAAACGCTCTACACTTGCACAAAAAAACACATAATCGTGTTTTTCGTAATTCAACACAGCATCAATAGCCGAAATATCAGGCATTGCGATAGGTCCGGGTGGAAGTCCTGTATTTTGATAAGTATTATACGGGGAATCCACCTCCAAATGCTTGTACAAAACCCTTTTAATTACCTGATTAAAATCTCCCGTTTGTTTTTTAATAGCAAAAATCACAGTTGGGTCAGCCTCCAAAGCCATTCCTTTGTTCAAACGGTTAATATACACTCCGGCTACTTTTGGTCTTTCGTCAATTTTTACGGTCTCTTTATGTACGATAGAGGCTAAAATACTGACCTGATTAGGAGTCATATTCAGGGTTTCTGCTTGTTCTCTTCTGTTATCGTTCCAAAATTTTCGATATTCTTTTGCCATTCTTTCCCTGAATTGCAAAGCCGAAATATTCCAAAAAAACTCATACGTATTGGGGATAAACATCAAAATAGCCGTTTCTTGAGTAAATTCATTACTTTGAAGAAATTCATCATCGGTAATAGCCTGTAAAACCGAAAGGCTGTCGGGTTCTATCTGCTGGGCAATTCGCCCTGCAAACTCCTCAATGGTTTCCTGATTATTGAAAGTTAATTGTATCGGAATGTTTACTCGCAAAGCGTTAACAATATCATTGCTATTCATTCCTTTTTTCAAAAGAAACCTCCCCGAACGAATGTTTTGAGGATAGCTTTTCTTTTTGGCTGTCATACGGAACTTATCCATATCCGAAACATAGGGAGCTAAAATTTCTTCTACCTGAAGATAAGTAGCATTAGTGGGAATATTTACATAAACCTCTCTCTCAGAGAATGAAATATTCTCCGAAAAAATCTTTTTGTAAATCAAATATCCGTAAATAGAAGCCCCTAAAACAAGTAATACCAGAAATAAAGCAATGATGGTTTTTAATTTCATAAATCTTGGTTTGTTTTCTCAGAAAAGTAAGCAAATATATTGTATATTTTTATGGGGTAAATATACGAATTTTATTGGTCTGACTTACTAAACACAAACCAATTAGAGGATTAATTTAGAAGATATAAATCCAATAATCCTTTGGGGGTTTTGAACAGAATGGTTCGGGTTTCTCTGTTTACCTCTTCGATAAATTCATCTATTACCGGAATCAGAATTTCTTTTTCGTCTTCATTGGTAATAACAAAAATGGCTTGGGCAGCTGTGTCGTTTACATCGATTATAGTTCCGATGTTTCCAACATTTATGTCTTGTGCCGTAAAGCCGATAATTTCGTGGAAATAAAATTTGTTCCCTTCGAGTTTAGGGAGCATTGATAACGGAAGATAAACATGGCTTCCGATAATTTTGTCGGCTTCTACCTCCGAATTGATGTCTTCTAATTTTACTCTTAAAAAACTATTTTTGTGCAAGGAAGAACTTTCAATAAAAAAAGGAATCAAATCTTTGCCAAATTCGACAAAGATTGATTCCAAATTTTCGTAGAGTTCAGGTTCGTCCGTATCTAAATAGATGAGGACTTCACCTTTGAAACTGAATTTTTTAGCGATTTTACCTAAATAGAAAGTGTTTTCTTTTTGCATCAATCTACTAAAAAACTACTAAGCTTCTTTCTCTTCTGTGTTTTCTTCTTGAGTTGCTTCAGGAGTTTCGGTTGTTTCTGCTACAACTTCTTCTGTTGTTTCTTCAACCACTTCTTCTGCAACTACAGCCTTAGCAGCACGTTTTTCGTTTGCCTCTTTTTCAGCGGCAAGAGCCTTAGATTTAGCGTCAGCTTGTTCTTTAGACAATTTGTCTTTTTTGGCAGTTACTTTTCCTGCTTTTTCTTCTAACCATTTAGCCAATTTTTCATCAGCTTGTTCTTGGGTTAAAGCTCCTTTGCTAACTCCTCCGTCTAAATGGTGCTTAAGCATTGCTCCTTTGTAAGAAAGGATAGCTCTTGCAGTTTCTGTCGGTTGAGCTCCGTTGTGTAACCATTTTACTGCACTTTCGAGGTTTAGGTCAATCGTTGCAGGGTTAGTGTTCGGATTGTAAGTTCCTACTTTTTCAAGGAATTTACCATCTCTTTTGGCTCTTGAATCAGCAGCCACAATCCAGTAAAAAGGTTTTCCTTTTTTACCGTGTCTTTGTAATCTAATTTTTACAGGCATA
>JBAYPE010000037.1:0-16409 GCA_041677865.1 Flavobacteriaceae bacterium | reverse complement strand
TTGCATAAAATCAGAAATGATCTTAATAAGCTCGAAAATGAGTTTGTATCAGTAGAAGAGTTTTGCCAATATACAAGCTTAAAGATGGAACAGGTGGAGCCTTTTATCGTAGGGTAGGTAGTCTTAAAAACAAGTTACAATCTTGTTTAGCCTGAATTATAACCTTTATCCACCTGTCCAATAACCTATATGAAATTTATACTTACTGATAGCTGTTTATTTTATCACGATTTTATAAACTCATAGTTTAGTTTTAGACAGTTATATAAACTTTTGGTAGTAAAAACCTAATCAAAATCCGGTACATTTTTTAGCCCAATTTGTTGGAAATCACCTGAAAAATCAGTACTTTTATACTATCAATTAAAATTAATGTTCTTTGCCACTTTTTACAAGTGACCTATTTAATGACCTATCAAAAAATTACAGCAAAAAAGCTTATAAATACTGGCATAGAAAGAGAAATACAAATCCCTCTTTCTCCGCTTAATAAAACCCTAACAATTGATTATCAATTAGTTAGGTTTTTTTATTTTTAATTTTATCCTGCTTAATCTCCGTAATCTATTTTTATAGAATTTTAAGTTATTTAAAAGTAACTCCAAATTTAGCCGCTTCTTGTTTGGCAATAGGAATTTGTTTTTGAAGATTACTAATACGGGTTGAGCTTGATGGGTGGGTGCTCATAAATTGAGGAGGCTGGTTTCCTCCCGAATTAGCAGCCATACGTTGCCAAAAACTAACTGCTCCATCCGGGTTGTAACCTGCGATAGCCATTAGTTTCAAACCAATTTCGTCTGCCTCGCTCTCGTGACTTCTGCTAAAAGGTAACATTCCAAACATTTGAGATCCTACACCAAATGAAGTCATAAAAATTTGTTGTGTTTCAGGACTTTTGTTTGCTGTTGCAATGGCTATGGTAGTTCCCAATCCTTGCTGAACAATTCCGGCACTCATGCGTTGTTGTCCGTGATTCAGAAGTGCATGGGCAACTTCGTGTCCCATAACGGTTGCAATTCCGGTATCATTCTGACAAATAGGAAGAATTCCGGTATAAAAAACAATTTTCCCGCCCGGCATACACCACGCATTTACAGACGGGTCATCTACCAAATTATATTCCCACGCATAATCATTCAGATAATCTTTTTGTCCGATAGCATTCAGGTATGTTTCGGCTGCTTTACGAATTTTTTCTCCTACTGTTTTAACTCGGTTGGCATCGGTTGTTCCTTTAATAACCTTATTTTCGTCTAAAAACTCACTGTATTGTTGAAAAGCCATCGGAAAGATTTCGTTGTTTCCAACAAATGCCATTGTTTTTTTGCCTGTAAACGGATTGGTAGCACAGGCATATACCATGACTACCAATAATGCTAATAATAGTTTTGCTTTTGTATTCATTTTATTTTATTTTTAGTCTAAATATAAGTGTACTTCCTAATTCTTAATTATCAGATTCTAAATATTTTAACATATTTGTTTCAATCCGTTTTTCGATATTGCTTACATCTGCTTTAACGAATTTTTCTCCTAAAATATTTTCGTAAAGTTCGATATATCTTTCTGAAACCGAATGTACGTATTCTTGTGTCATTTCAGGAATTAGTTGTCCGTCTTTACCTTGAAATCCGTTAGCAATTAACCATTGACGAACAAACTCTTTAGACAATTGCTTTTGGGCTTCTCCTTTTTGTTGTCTTTCTTCATAACCTTCTTCGTAAAAATATCTCGACGAATCGGGTGTATGGATTTCGTCAATCAACACAATTTTTCCGTTTTTGGTTTTTCCGAATTCATATTTGGTATCCACCAGAATGAGTCCTTTTTCTTTGGCAATTTCTGTACCTCTTTCGAACAAAGCACGGGTATATTTTTCTAAAATCAAATAATCTTTTTCAGACACAATTCCTTTACTTAAAATTTCTTCTCTCGAAATATCCTCATCGTGTGCCCCGTTGTCGGCTTTGGTCGAAGGAGTGATGATGGGCTGCGGAAATTTATCGTTTTCTTTCATTCCGTCCGGAAGCGGAACTCCACAAAGCATTCTTTTTCCAAGAGCATATTCTCGGGCAGCGTGTCCGGAGAGGTATCCTCTTATAACCATTTCTACCTTAAAGGGTTTGCACAGATGTCCTACTGCCACATTTGGGTCGGGAGTAGCGATGAGCCAATTCGGAACAATATCTTGGGTAAGTTGCATAAACTTAGTTGCAATTTGATTCAGAATCTGACCTTTATACGGAATTCCTTTCGGTAAAACCACATCAAAAGCAGAAATTCTGTCGGTTGCAATCATAACCAAAAGCTCATCGTTGATGTTGTAAACTTCTCTTACTTTTCCGTGATAAACAGACTTTTGGTTCGGAAAATTAAAGTTGGTTGTAGTTAGTGTATTCATTGGTTGTTTTTTAGGTTTTTTAGGTTAGAGGATTAAAAACAAAATTGTGCTTTATTAATCAGTTTATTTTTAAATATTAGAATTCTTTGCTTTTATAAAATCAGTAATCAAATAGGCTATGAGTTTTCCGATGAGATTCGGATTTTTCTGGTCTGCTAAATCGGGGGCTGCCTCGCAAATGTGCAAGTAAGACACTTGAGGACTTAGAGCCAAAAGATGTAGAAAACTACGCAACTTCTCAGCTGAAAACCCACTTAAAGTCATCGCACTACTGGGCATATTTTCAACCGAATCCATATCAATTTCAATTCCGAAATTAGTAGTTGCAACAAACTCTAAGGCGAGATTTAATTCTTTTGAAAAAGACTTTTCTTTGCGTATTGCCATCTGCTCGTACGTGTTATATTGCACCCTACCACCTGTTTCTCTTATCTTTTGAAAAATTCCCTTAGAAGTGTAGTTTTCGTGCATTCCGAAAATAAAATATTTATCTAAAAAACCTTCTTCGTAGGCATACGAAAATCCGTTTCCGGAATGTCTTCCTTCTAAAGCTCTAAAATCGGTATGAGCATCAAAATTTATAGCGTTTATCGGGTGAGCCTTGGCTAAGGCGGTTCCTTTTATCATTCCGTACGAATTATTATGCCCTCCACCTATTGCAATCGGAATTTTTCCGTTTTTGACAATTATAGACACCAAGTGAGCAACCTCTTTATCTATTTCTCCAACCAAACGATATAATTCTTTGAGTTCTGTTTTGTTATTAGTATTCAATTTTTGAGCTTTTTCCTGATATATTGACACATCAAGGTGACCTAAAACGATAAGCTCGTTGCCTTTTGCAAATCGGTTGTGTTGAATATTAACCAGAGATTTCAGTGTATTTTCATAAGCTGAGGCCGTACCGCACCTACCCAAATTAGCTTTTACTCCAACGTCTTCAGGAATTCCGAAAAGGACAAATTTTGCCTGGCATTCTTGTAAAAAATTCGATACCGAAATTTCGTCAGGAACAGTAATTATTCGTTCTCCGAATTTAGTTTCTCCTTTGCGAGAACTTGTTATTTCGCTTAATTTTTCGGCAGATAACCGAATTAAATTTTCCATAGGTTATTCTATACAGTGAAAATAATCAATAAATATTTTTTCAGGAAAAGAAGTATCTTCCAGATTAGTAGAAACCAATTCTTTTTCCATCACATAACTCATTTTGTCTCCCATAGCAAAACGAATTTGCAGGATTGAGACCGGAAATTTCTTTAAATCTTCAAAGTCATCTCTCATAAAAAAAAACGAAGTATTAAGTACTCTAATATTATTTTTGTTTTCTAAATCTGGAACTCTTGCCGAGCACACATCGTTTTCGGTATGCATTAAAGTATAGATTTTTCCATTTGAAAGTTGTAGGTACATACGGGTGTTTTTGTCAAAACATTCGGTTTCAATAAAACTATCACTCTTCTGAACCTTCTGATAATTCAGTATCATATAACCGGCATCATTCACTAACGAGACAAAGACATAATTTGATTTTTTTCCAAAATTTCGTTCGTATATCAGGTGTTTTTTGGTTTCTCTGTAGTCAATACTGTCATTTTTGACCTCGAAATCAAATTCACAAGGTTTTTGGGCAAAAGCAAATGCGGATACAAAGAAAAAAACAATTAGATATTTCATTATGAATTATTACGAAGTTATACAGATAAAATTTGTGATTAAATTTTCTCGCAAATTACTACAATTTTCTCGTTTTTTATATTTGTGGTAAAAAAACAATACAAATTTCCTCCGTCTGTTATTTTCCATTTTTGTCGGATTTGGGTCACGGTTTCCGGGAAATTTCGAGTGGTAATGTTGGCTTTTTGATGTTGTAAAAAGGTTTTCATCTGGCTTTTTTTGTACGGAATTACTCGCTTTATTTCAAATGTTCTTCCCACAAAATCTATGAGCTGGTTTGAAGTGTAAAGATGCGAATGTTTGTGTAATTTATTTATTTTGAACTCTTTACTAATTTGATCAAAACCTTGAGACTTCATTACCGAAGCGTTAGGCTGGTACAAATATTTTTGAGGCTCACAATAGGTTGCAGAAACTTCTTCGTTCAAAATAAAGTTAAACGCTTCAACTTGGGTAGAAGTAATATTTATGGTTTTAATTTGAATAGGCGATGAAATGTTTCCGGATTTTAAAGGTTTGTGAATTTCAAAAAGCACTTCTTTTACTTCGTTATCAAGCGAAACGATGTGAATGTTTTTGATGAATTTTAATTCTGAAATTCCTACCGAGATATCATAAATAGGAGAGGTCTTAATCAAAATTTTTTCTGAATAGTTTAAATATTCATCTAATAATTCGGTTACATCAGGCAGGCAATCTTTGAGTAAAAACACTTTTCCTTTGCTGTCATTTCGCCTTGACGGATCGATATAAATCCAATCGAATTTTTGATTTAATTCTTTTAGAACTTCTAATCCGTCTTTTGCATAACAAGTGATGTTGTCTGCTTCTAAAACCTCGAAATTGTGCTTTACGATTTCAGATAATTCGGGAGCGATTTCGCAATGAATTACATTTTCAAAAACTTTGGAAAAATAATAACAATCTACTCCAAATCCACCTGTCAGGTCAATGATATTTTCTCCTGAAATCAGCTCGGATTTGTATTTTGCGGTAGCTTCGGAGGAGGTTTGTTCAACCGAAATTTTATTCGGGAAAATAATATTTTCAGTAGTAAACCAAGTCGGGAGTTTGGTTTTGGATTTTGTTTTTGCTTCTATCTGGTTTAAAATAATCTTGTAATCTATTTCAGGAAACGGATTTTTGTATAGACTTAACTTCTGAATATCTGCAAGGATATTCTGATTGATAAAGGCCTGTATTTCTTTTTTGAGTAAAATCATTTCTATAAAGCAAAATTATGTTTTATTTGCTTTAAGTTCTGAAAAGTAAAACAGAATTTATTTTGTCTATTTTGGAGTTCAATAAGAAAACTACCAAATACAAACAAGGACAACAGTAATGTTGTCCTTGTTTATTACGTTAAATAAATACACGTTATTCACATTCTTCTATTAGAGTTTCACGAACTTCTATCCTACAAGAATCTGGATTATAAATCCACACCACAAGTTCGTAAGTAGCTATTGATGAAGCAGAAAATTCTTGAAATTCTACTACAGTCGATTGATTTTCAGGAGTTACTATATTAAATTTTTCTAACTCAAGTTCTTTTTGACCATTATTGGCAAAAGATACCATAAAACCAAGAGCGAATATGCTCATTATGATTAGCTTTTTCATAAAATGTAATTTTTAAGATTAGTATTCTCCTTAAATATAAGAGATTTTATCTAAAGAAAAAGTTTTTTTATTAAGCATGAAAAATGTATATTTGTTAGAACTGAAAAAAATATTATTATGAAAACAAATAATATCATATTAGCAATAAGTTTTTTATTCATCAGCAGTTTAAAAGCACAAGAATTGTATAGTGAAGATTTTGAAAACTTTACCATTGGTTATGTTGGTTCGGATGCCACAGGGCAAGCCTCCGGACAAGGCGGGTGGTTTACTGCTTCTCCTACACAGCTTGATAGTTTGTTTCAGATACAGAATGACCCCGCTAACGGAAAAGTTATTACAGTAACAGGAAATCCTTATCTTACTGCAGGGAATACAGGTATTAGAAAAGATATTGATGAGGTAATAATTGACCGAATAATAGGGAATAATGTTTTCAAATTTGAGATGGATTTTTATACCGCACAACCAACTGGTATTGATGGTGAAGGAATTTGGTTTGGTTTGGGTAAAAAAGAGGATATTGGTAATATTTTCCCCTTTTTATCGACACCTATAGTAGGTTTTTCTTTTTATACTTATTCGGGGGAATTAAGAGGAATCCATAATACTTACGGAGGTACAACCCCCCAAACCTATTTTCTTGAAAACAACCAACCCCTGATACTCCCTTTTGATACTTGGGTTAGTCTTGTTATTTATGCAGATTATATCAATAATAAAATAATTTATGAAATCCCGTCATTGGGATTAGTTTCGGAAAATGATTTTTTTCCAAACTTTCCCTATCCCACAAATATAAATAATCATCTTCTTGAATCGATAAATATTGCAACTTCTATGATTGATGCGGGAAACGGGTTACCTACCTACAGATTTGATAATTTTAAAGTAACTGCCCTTAACAGTAGTTTAAGTGTTGAAGAAGTGTTATCAAACAGTTTCCTTTTGTACCCTAATCCTGCAGTGAATTTGGTTACTATAACCAATCCTCAAAATACATTTATAAAACAAATAGAAATCTACGATTTGACAGGTAAATTAATCAATACTCAAAACTATTTTGAAGACAAGACAGAGATAGAGTTAAATGTTGAAAAATTAGCAACTAGTGTGTATTTACTACATCTGCAAACAGATGAAAGGGTAGTAGTTAAAAAACTAATCAAAAGGTAAAATAAATATAGTAAAAAAGAAAAACCTTACAATTTGTAAGGTTTTTCAGTGATACAAAGTTAATAAACTTTATTATTTTTGAACTACTTCGATTTTAGTTTCATCATTAGTAGTATCAATCATTTCGATTTTGTGTGAAGTTTCTTCAACTTCTTCTACAGTTTTGGTTGTATGTCCTCCCAAAATTGGAGCAATCACTAATCCGATAAGACACGTAAGTTTGATTAAGATATTCATCGAAGGTCCTGATGTATCTTTGAACGGATCTCCAACAGTATCTCCGGTTACGGCAGCTTTATGTGCTTCAGAACCTTTGTAAGTCATTTCTCCGTTGATTTCGACTCCAGCTTCGAATGATTTTTTAGCATTATCCCAAGCTCCTCCTGCATTGTTTTGGAAAATAGCCCAAAGAACTCCCGAAACGGTTACTCCTGCCATATATCCTCCTAGCATTTCGGCTACGAGTTGGTTGTTGTCTGCATAAACCAATTTTCCTACAATCACAATCAAAATCGGGAAACCGATGGTCAGAATACCAGGAAGCATCATTTCTCGGAGTGCAGCTTTGGTCGAAATCTCCACACATTTTCCGTATTCAGGTTTTCCTGTTCCCTCCATAATTCCAGGAATTTCTTTGAATTGTCTTCTCACTTCATAAACCATATCCATAGCAGCTTTCCCAACCGAATTCATCGCTAAAGCAGAGAATACTACAGGAATCATACCTCCCACAAAAAGCATTGCTAATACAGGTGCTTTAAAGATGTTGATTCCGTCAATTTCAGTGAAAGTTACATAAGCCGCAAATAAAGCCAGTGAAGTAAGTGCAGCCGAAGCAATAGCAAATCCTTTTCCTGTTGCTGCTGTTGTGTTCCCTACAGAATCAAGAATATCAGTTTTGGTTCTTACTTCTTTTGGTAATTCGCTCATTTCAGCAATTCCTCCTGCATTATCAGCAATTGGTCCGAAAGCATCAATAGCTAACTGCATCGCTGTGGTAGCCATCATAGCAGAAGCAGCAAGTGCTACACCATAGAATCCTGCCAATGCATACGAAGCCCAAATGGCTCCTGCAAAAAGAAGTACGCTCGGGAAGGTAGAAATCATTCCGGTTGCCAGACCTGCAATTACGTTTGTTCCTGCTCCGGTAGAAGATTTCTGAACGATAGCCAAAACTGGTTTTGTACCTAATCCGGTATAATATTCGGTTACAGACGAAATCGTTCCTCCAACGAAAAGACCTACGATAGTAGCATAAAACACATTAATAGAAGCTATTTCTTTTACGCCTTCACCAAAGAATGTCATTTGCATAGTTTCCGGAAGTAGATAATCTACTAAGAAATAACAAGAAATTAGTGTTAGTATAATAGATACCCAATTTCCTAAATTCAGTGCTCCTTGCACTTGTTTTTCTTTGGCATTATTGTCTTTTATTTTTACTAAGAATGTCCCGATGATTGAGAATAAGATTCCGAAACCTGCGATGGCCATTGGTAATAAGATTGGCCCGATTCCTCCGAATCCTTCCGATGTAATATCACCACCCATATCTTTGATAACATAATTACCCAATACCATAGCTGCCAAAACCGTTGCTACATAAGAACCAAACAAATCGGCTCCCATACCTGCTACGTCTCCCACATTGTCACCCACATTATCTGCAATAGTAGCCGGGTTACGAGGGTCATCTTCCGGAATTCCTGCTTCAACTTTACCCACCAAATCTGCTCCAACGTCTGCTGCCTTAGTGTAGATTCCTCCACCCACACGAGCAAATAGAGCAATAGATTCGGCTCCTAGAGAGAATCCTGCAAGGGTTTCTAATACTATAGTCATTTGGTCTGTTGTAGTCCATTGTCCGTCCATGAAAATATGGAAGAATATGATAAAGAAAGCGGTAAGACCTAATACGGCCAATCCTGCAACGCCAAGGCCCATTACGGTTCCTCCACCAAAAGATACTTTTAAAGCTTGTGGCAGGCTTGTTCTAGCGGCTTGAGTCGTTCTTACATTGGTTTTTGTAGCGATTTTCATCCCGATGTTTCCAGCATAAGCAGAAAAAATAGCTCCAAAAATAAAAGCGATAACAATCATCCAGTGTGTGGTAGGTACGAAAAATGAAATCCCCGCTAAAGCCACACTGGCTCCGATAACGAAGAAAGTAAGCAATCGGTATTCTGCTTTGAGAAACGCTAAAGCTCCTTCATAGATATAGTCTGCAATTTCTTTCATTTTCCCGTCTCCCGCATCTTGTTTGAGAATCCAAGTTTTTTTGACATACATAAATGCCAGACCGATAACGGCCATAACAATAGGTAAATAGATAATAAATTGTTCCATAGAATTTAAGTATTGATTGGTTTAATAAAATTTTAACAGCCACGAAAATATATTTTTTTTTGAAACAAACCTAATTTTTAGAGAACAGAACTCATATAAACTTTTCAACTACAGATTAGTGACTAAAAAGTAATGCCACAAAGGCACAAAGACACAAAGGCACAAAGAAGTCTAATAACAGAAAAAATCTTTTGAATCTGTGTAATTTGTGGCTTTTTCAGTTGATTATCCTGCCAAAAACAAAGGCTGTCCAAAACGGACAGCCTTTTATAATATTGCTTCTAATCCCTCTTCTTTTGAAAGGGGTTGGGGAGTGAATTATTTTTTTATTCCCTCAAGGTCTAAAAGGAAAGCATATTCTTTAGCTACTTCTTTCAGAGCCTCGAAACGTCCTGATGCTCCTCCGTGACCTGCATCCATATTGGTGTCAAGGAAAAGTAAGTTGTTGTCTGTTTTGGTAGCTCTTAACTTAGCCACCCATTTTGCAGGTTCCCAGTATTGCACTTGCGAATCATGTAATCCTGTAGAAACATACATATTTGGGTAATTTTGAGCTTTTACGTTATCATACGGAGAGTACGAAAGCATATAATCGTAATATTCTTTTTCATTTGGATTACCCCACTCATCATACTCACCTGTAGTAAGCGGAATAGTATCATCGAGCATCGTAGTTACTACATCGACAAACGGAACAGCAGCAATAATTCCGTTATAAAGCTCAGGAGCCATATTGATGATGGCACCCATAAGTAATCCTCCGGCAGAACCTCCGGAAGCATACAAATGTTCTTTTGACGTATATTTTTGTTCAATTACAAATTTCGAACAATCAATAAAGTCCGTAAACGTGTTTTTCTTTTTCAGAAGTTTTCCGTTTTCATACCAAGGTCTTCCTAAATCTTCACCTCCTCTGATGTGAGCGATAGCATAGATGAAACCTCTGTCAACAAGACTCAAACGAGCCGTTGAGAAATAAGGATCCATTGAAGCTCCATACGAACCGTAAGCATACAACAACAACGGGTTTTTACCGTCTTTTTTCATTCCTTTTTTGTAAACCATAGATACAGGAACTTTAGTTCCGTCTGCAGCGGTAGCCCAAACTCTTTCTTCAACATAATTGTCTTTGTTGAATTTACCTCCCAAAACTTCTTGCTCTTTCAATACTTTTTTGTCTTTGGTTTTCATATCAAACTCAATCACAGAAGACGGAGTTTTCATGGATTGATAACCATAACGAAGTTTGTCTGTGTCGAAGTCAATATTGGTTGTAGTATAAGCCGTATAAGTTTCGCTATCGAATGGTAAGAAATACTCTTGTCCGTTCCAAGGCTTGATACGGATAAGGTTTAAACCTTTGTTGTTATCTCTTTCGCTAACTACTAAATAATCTTTGAAAATATCAATTCCTTCCAAAAGAACGTCTTCTCTGTGAGGAATCAAATCTTTCCAGTTTTCTTGAGACGTAGCATTCTCAGCAGTCGTCATTAATTTGAAGTTAGTAGCTCCGTCTTTGTTGGTTACTACATAAAATTTTCCGTTGTAGTAATCAATTCCGTATTCTAATCCTCTAACTTTTGGTTGGAATACTCTGAATTTTCCGTCAGGGTTGTCTGCTTCAAGAATTTGATATTCTGAAGTAAGCGTGCTACCAGAACCAATAATCAAATATTTTTTTGATTTTTCTTTATACACGAAAGTGTTGAACGTGTCATCTTTTTCGTGATAAATCATTACGTCATCTTTTTGAGAAGAGCCTAATTTGTGTTTGTAGATTTTATCAGAACGTAGTGTTTGAGCATCTTTACCGGTATAGAACAACGTTTTGTTGTCATTTGCCCATGTAGAACCTCCGGTTACTCCTTCGATTTTATCGGCTAATATTTCTCCTGTTTCTAGGTTTTTGATTTGAATCGTATAAATTCTACGACTTACCGTATCTACTCCAAAAGCAGCATACTTGTTATCAGGACTAATGTTGATTCCGGCTAAGTTGAAATAGTTATGACCTTTTGCCATTTCGTTACAATCAAACATAATTTCTTCCGGAGCATCCATACTTGCTTTTCTACGAGTGTGGATAGGATAGTCTTTACCTGTTTCATAACGAGTGATATACCAATAACCGTTATAGAAATAAGGTACAGACGAATCATCTTCTTTGATTCGCTCTTTCATTTCTTTAAAAAGGTCTTCTTGAAGGGCTGCGGTATGAGCCGTCATTTGTTGGTAGTACTCGTTTTCGGCATTGAGGTAGTCGATAACTTCTTGATTTTCTCTTTGGTTAAGCCAAAAATAGTTGTCAATACGTTTGTGTCCGTGTTTTTCTAAAACGGTTGGCTCTATTTTAGCCACAGGTGGTTGAATTGTGTTTGTCATTTTGCTTTCTTCTTCTTTTTTACAAGAGGTTGCAAAAATAAGACAAACCGAACTGAATAAAATGGTTTTCTTCATAAAAACTTAGGTGTTATGATTTTGGTTATTTGTCGTATGCTTTGAGCATTTGTTACAAATGTAACTATTTGTAGAAACCGATTTGTTAATATTTTGTTCTAGTTCTTAAATCAGTTGTCTTTCATCAATTCAAATACTTTGCGAACCGTATTGACATTTCTAACGGTCATGTGTTTGTATAACCTTGTCCCGATAAGCTTTGGCATACTACTTTGGTTATAATCTGAGGTTTGAATATTCCAGATAATAGCACCCGAACAATAAAGCACATTATCACAAGGTTTTAACTGTAATTGTTCTAAAATCTCAGGACTGTCATATTCTTCCCAAAGAAACATAACATCAGTTTTCATGGTTTTATCGTTCTGCCACTCCGTGGGAATTTGATGGCAAATAGTCTCAATTGCTTGAAAGGTTTTTACAACCACTTTTATAGCTAAACCGAAATCCTTAGCGATAGCCGCTTCGATTTTTTCGACAAGGGTTTTATTGTTCTTCTCAGACGTATTAAAAATAATATTTCCCGAATTGATATACGTAACCACAGAGGTAAACCCAAGTGTTTCGAAAGTCGCTTTGAGCTTTTTCATTTCCACTTTGTTGTTGCCCCCAACATTAATACCTCGAAGTAATGCTACATAAGTCATGGTTGATTAGGTTTAATTATTTTGATAGTGTTTACTACCATAAAAATCAAAAGATTTAACGAAGTTAATCCTTTTCGTGGGATAAATATAATAACTTATTTGGTGTTGCGAGCGGACTATATGAACAACTAATTATTTTAAGCAATATTACAATTCAATCTTGGTTCTAAAAATTTTGTTCTCAACTCACGTTATTTGACTAATTTAGCACAGCGTTGCATTTGATCACTTATCTCTGTATTTTTGTAAAAATCTGTGTTTTAAATTATGAATCATAAATTTCTGATATTCGGAATTGTTTTATCTATTATACTTTTATTTCTGATAAACCTAAGTGTAGGTTCGGTTGCTATTCCGATAAAAGAAATTTTTAGTATTTTGATAGGCGAAGATTCTTCGAAACAAACTTGGGAATACATCGTGCTGAATTACCGATTGCCTAAAGCTATTGTCGCCATGCTTGTTGGGGTCGGACTTTCGCTTAGCGGACTGTTGATGCAAACACTTTTTCGCAATCCGCTGGCCGGACCTTATGTTTTGGGAGTGAGCTCTGGAGCGAGTTTGGGAGTAGCTTTTGTGATTTTAGGCTCAGGATTGTTGCCTTTGTTTCTGTCTGATATTTTTATGTCTCATTACGGATTGATTCTATCGGCCTCTTTGGGAAGTTTTTTGGTTTTGCTATCGGTTTTGGCTGTTTCTCAAAGACTGAAAGACACTATGGCAATCTTAATTGTTGGGCTGATGTTTGGTAGTATTACTTCGGCTGTTGTGAGTGTACTTACCTATTTTAGTTCAGCCGAACAACTCAAAAAGTTTACCCTGTGGAGCTTAGGAAATCTGGGGAATCAATCTTGGGATACTATTTTGGGACTACTTCTGGTAACCCTTATTGGACTTGTATTGAGTTACCTCTGTATAAAGCCTCTGAATGCACTCCTTTTGGGAGAAAATTATGCTAAAAGCATGGGAATCAACTTCAACCGAACCAAAAACATCATTATCATCGCTACCAGTCTGATGGCAGGCTGTATTACTGCTTTTGTCGGACCGATTGCCTTTGTCGGATTGGCTGTTCCGCATTTAGCTAAATTGCTTTTTCAAACCTCAGACCACAAGGTTTTGTTCTGGGCTTCTATAAGTCTTGGAGCTGTTATTATGTTGGTTTGCGACACCATTTCTCAAATGCCTTGGTTCGATTTTGTACTTCCGATAAATGCAGTTACTTCGATTATTGGAGCTCCTGTAGTGATCTGGCTTTTGGTCAGAAAAAGGAAGTTTTAAGATTTTTTCCGCCACAGATGTACAGATTTTTTTAATATAATTTCACTGATTTCCTTGAATGCAAAGCATTCCATATCAGTGTAATTTATTTTTTATTTTTTTACATTTATCATCTGTGCATCTGTGGCTAATAATTCATGACTTAAAGATTACAGTTTATTCATATTATTAGCCAAGGTTTCAATAAACTTGCCGATGGGACCTTTGACCATCATAGCCATCATTGGGTTGAAACTTCCTTCAAAATGCAATTGTATCTCCGAATTTGATTCTGAAACCTCTTGAATATCTGTGGTAAGGGTAAAGGGTAACTTATCTGAAGTAGCTCCAAAAACTATTTTGTTCGGAGCGATTTTTTCTTTTATTGCCAATTTGATTTCGGGCATACCTTTTAGTGCAAAGACAAAAGAATCATCTCCCGTAACTTCAAATTTAGCCGTATTTTCAGGCATCAGTTTCTCAAACTTATTTACATCAGACAAAGAATCAAATAAATCCTGTGCTGATTTCTGTACCGTAACTTTTGGGCTTTCTAAATTCATATTTTTTAATTTGAAAATTTGAAAATTTGAAAATGTACCGATATTGAATTATCTAATTTTCAAATTAACTAATTGATTAGCTATTCCACTCAGACGGATTTTTTCTCCACTGCGAAAGAGTTTCTTGTTCGTCTTCTGTTATATAACCTTTTTGCTGGGCTAAATACAATAAGTTCTCGTAATTACTCAAGGTAAAAAGCTCTACATTTTTTTCTTTAAAATTGGTTGCTGCCACTTCGAATCCGTAGCTGAAAATAGCTGCCATTCCCTTTATATTTGCACCGCTTTCACGAAGTGCCTCAACTGCCTGAAGGCTGCTTTTGCCTGTGGAAATCAAATCTTCGACCACCACTACATTCTGTCCTTTTTGCAAAACCCCTTCTATCTGGTTTTGTCTTCCGTGCTTTTTGGGTTCCGGACGAACATACACAAAAGGCAATCCTAATTCTTCGGCAACCAAAATTCCGATTCCGATAGCTCCTGTAGCCACACCGGCAATTACATCGGGCTTTCCGAATTTATTTTCGATGTTCTTGGCAAATTCGTCTCTGATATAATTCCGAATAGGCGGATACGAGAGAATTATACGATTATCGCAATAAATCGGAGACTTCCAACCCGAAGCCCACAAAAAAGGTGTTTTGGAATTTAATTTTATTGCGTTTATTTGCAAAAGCAATTCGGCTGTTTTTTCGGCTGTATCTTTACTAAAAATCATAGTTGCAAATGTATAAAGTTTTTGTCAATAACAGACCGTTGTTTTTAACAAACAAAATAGAAAAAGAAACCGATTTCCAATTATTTTTATTAAACAGTGTTGATATTGAACAACTTGTAATAAAAATTTTTAAAAATAAAATTCACAAGGCTTTTTTATACCATCCGGACGAAAAAGAAATTTTAACCACCCTAAAGAGCAGAGTTCCTGTCGAAAAAGCAGCAGGAGGTTTGGTTTATAACAAAAGAGGTGAAATATTATTCATCTTCCGAAACGGAAAATGGGATTTGCCCAAAGGCGGAGTAGAAAAGAAAGAAAAGAAAAAAGAAGCTGCTATGCGGGAAGTTGAAGAAGAAACAGGCGTAGGAAAACTAAAAATTACCGAAAAACTCGAAAAAACCTACCACATCTTCAAACGAGGAGGAAAATTCAAACTCAAAATTACGCATTGGTACAAAATGGAATCTTCCTTTTCGGGAACTCCCACACCTCAAATCGAAGAAAACATCGAAAAAGCCGTTTGGGTAAAACCCGAAGACATCCCAACATTACTACAAAACTCGTATGAGAATATTAAGCTTTTGTTTGTTGGCATCCGAATCGGTAGTGCTCACTGAGGTTCTCCGCTTTGCTTTAATGGATATGCAAATAAAAAATACAGTTTAAGTTAAGCGACATTTTTGTAAATGTTGTTTTGATTATTAAATTCTTCGATTGTTTTGTAATTCAATGCACCGTGTCGTCTTTTTTTGTTGTACCAGATTTCTATGTATTCAAAGATTTCTAGTTCCATTTGTTGTTTCGTTATGAGTTTATTACCGTAAATTAATTCGGTTTTTAATGATTTAAAGAAGCTCTCAGCCACTGCGTTATCCCAACAGTTTCCTTTTCTACTCATACTTCTGATGACGCCATAAGATTCAATTATATTGGCAAATTTCTTGTTTGCATATTGAACGCCTCTATCAGACCCGAGAGCTCTGCTCGAACTGGCGAAGCAATGAAAAATTAATCCTTTTTGAACACTTCTGTTTCTTATAGCCATTTTCCAAGCTGCAAGAGTTGTTTCTTCAGTATTCATTCCATTACTTAAACTCCAACCAATTATTTTTCGGTCGTATAAATCAATAATTGTTGTCAAGTATAAAAATCCTTCTTTGGTCTGAATGTAAGTTATGTCTGATACCCAAACTTTTGATGGTTGATCAACTGCAAAGCCTCTATCTAGTATGTTTTCCACTACTAAATAGTTGTGTTTTGAATCGGTTGTAACTTTAAATTTCTTACTTAATTTACTTTTCAAACCAAGCTCTTTCATGTATTTTGCAACGGTTATACGTGATACTTTGTAACCTAATGCATTTAGCTCAGTAGTAATTCTTGGGCTTCCATAACGCTGTTTTGAAGCAAAATAAATCTCTGTTATTTGCTGTTTTATCTCATTTTTTCTAGCTGTTCTATTGGAAATAGGTTTGTTTTTCCATTTATAATATCCACTAGAACCAACCTCTAAAACCTTACACATTTTTTCAATCGGAAAT
>JBAYPE010000036.1:0-16900 GCA_041677865.1 Flavobacteriaceae bacterium | reverse complement strand
TTGAGCAGAAATGCATTTGATGAAGCATCGTTCAGAGCATATCCGAACCCTGTAACAGAGTTTTTGAATATTTCTTACAGCAAGGATATTACAGATGTTTCGGTTATCAATATGTTAGGACAAGTTGTGATTTCACAAACAGTAAGTTCTACCGACACTCAGGTTGATATGTCTGCTCTTCCAACGGGAAGTTACTTGGTAAAAGTAACAGTTGATGGAGCTGTAAAAATAATTAAAGTGGTTAAACAATAGGTTATTAATTAAAACTTAAAAACCGAAGAAGCCGCCTCATAATTTGAGGCGGTTTTTTTATTTGCTTTTCTATGAAAACAGAAAACAAAATATTCTTTTTTCAACTTCAAATACAAATTTATTTTTTTGTCTCTAAATCACGTTCGATAAAATGCTTTTGCAAGTTATTAAACCTTAAGAGATATAACTTTCATTGCATTTACTAATTGAACTTAGAAACACACAACAGATTTATATATTTTGTTATGTTATTATTTTTTGATTTATCTTTGACATTTATTTGGTCTTAGATAGTGAGGGAAGATAAATCAAAATGGGATGTTTTTAAGCAGCGAGTCCATATTATTATTTATGGGGTAAACACTTTTTACGGAAAGTTATTTGACGTTGTTCTTTTAGGGCTTATTTTTTTAAGTGTTCTTCTAGTAATGCTTGAAAGCGTAAAATCGCTTGATGAAAAGTATCATACTTTTTTATATATTTCCGAATGGGCCATCACGGTTTTCTTTACGATTGAATATATTTTAAGAATTATATCCGCAAAAAAATGGAAAGAATATGTCTTTAGTTTTTATGGAATTATTGATTTAGTAGCAGTGCTTCCGATGTATCTTTCTTTCTTTATTCCGGGTTCTCAGGTGTTGGCTGTAGTAAGGGCTTTACGTTTATTACGACTTTTCAGGGTGTTAAATCTGGTTCAGTTTACCGGGCAGGAATCGCATCTGAAACTTGCTATTAGGGCAAGTCGGAGGAAAATTACGGTTTTTGTGTATTTTGTAATTATTGTGAGTTGTCTTTTAGGAGCTTTGATGTATGTGGTCGAAAAGGGTGAAAACGGTTTCCAAAGTATTCCTGACAGTATTTATTGGGTTATTGTTACCCTTACAACCGTTGGTTTTGGAGATATTACTCCCGTTACAGCTTTGGGGAAAATTATAGCTTCGATGATTATGGTTATGGGTTACGGAATTATCGCTGTTCCGACAGGAATTGTTACGGCTGAATATACTTCGATTTCTTTAGATGAAAAGAAAAAAAGAAAAGACAGGGCTTGTTCCCGCTGTGGAAAATCAGGACACAAAGAGCGAAGCGTTTTCTGTTACAATTGTGGTTTTGAGTTGGAAGACGAGTAAATTATGCCTTGTGTTTTCGTATGTGATTTTTAATAAATAACAGATAATTGTGTCCCTTTCTCGGGTGAAGACACAACAGTCATCGTACCGGAAATATCTTCTAATCTTTTTCTGATATTTGTCAATCCGTTTCCTTGTGAGTTTGTATCGACATCAAATCCTTTTCCGTTGTCTTCGATGGTTATCTTTACCGTATTTTTTAATTCATTGATTTTTACCGAAATTTGGGTTGCCTGAGCGTGTTTGATAGCATTATTTATTCCTTCCTGAATAATTCTGTAAATATTAATTCCCTCAAACGCATTCATTTGTCGCTCCATAAGCACTTCATCTATGTAGAAAGAAAAATCAATTTCGCTTACTAATGATTCTGCTTTTTCGATAAAGTTGTTCAATCTTATTTTCAGGTCTTCATACGAGATGTAATCTTTGTTCATTGCCCATATCGTATCGCGAAGTTCGACAATAGTGTTTCGGGTAAATGAATTAATTTCGTTGAGTTTAACTTCTATTTTCGGATTTTGGTCTTTCAGTTGATATTTCAGATTGTCAATAGAGGAAATGATAAAGGTAAGTTGCGAACCGATGTTATCGTGCAAATCACGAGAAATTCTCAATCTTTGGTCTTGAAGTCGGTTTTGAATTTCTATTTTAGCCAAAGCACCTTTGAGTTGGTTTTCTTTTTTTAGTTGGATATTCTTTTGTACTTGTCTGTTATAGAGCTGGATTCCAACTAAGATAAAAATAACCAACAAGAAAACAACTCCCATAATCTGAAGATTTTTCTTTTCGATTTGAAGTTTTTTTTCGGCAATTTCAGCTCTTTGCACTAAGATTTCCCGTTCTTTTTTTTCGGTTTCAAATTCCACTTCGAGCCTGTTTCGGTTTTCCATTACCTGAATGTTGGTCAGGCTGTCTTTGTAAATGGCGTGTTGTTTGAAATAATAAAGTGCATTTCGGTAATCGTGGTTTTTTTCTAAGATTTCGGAAAGCGATTTGAAATTCCTCTGGATAAGATTTGGATAACCCACATTTTTACTTGCAATCAAAGCTTTTTCAAAATATTCTAAGGCTTTTCTATCGTTATTTATGGCTTCGTAATATAACCCGTAGAAATTCAGATTTTCGGCTATACCTATTTGGTCGTTGAGTTCTAAACGCATTTGATAGGCTTGGTCTAAGTTTTTCTTTGCCTGGTTAAAATTCCCGAGTTTTATGTTTAATGTTGCTATTTTATTTAGGCTGTACGGAATACCCACTTTATCACGGATTTTCTTTTTCATACTCAACGATTTGTTGAAGTAATAAAAAGCACTATCATACTCTTTTTTGGTCTCTTTTACTAATCCATAATTGTCGTACATTCCCAAAAGATAAGTACTACTGTTTAATTTTTCTGCCATTTTGATGCCTTTGAGCATAAACTCAGCAGATTTTTCAATATCTCTGTCTCGGAGCGAATACCCGTAAAGAGAATACAGATTGGCAGCTGGTTCAAAAAGTTCTATTTCTTCGTAAACATTAATTGCATTAAAAAAATATTTTCGGCTCAAGTCATATTTTCCCTGATAAAAATAAATCATACCAATGTTAGAGTAGCTGTCTGCTATTCCTTTTTGATAGCTAATTTGTTTTGACTTTTCGAGATTAGTGAGATAGGCATCAAGATTTGACGAGTCTGTCAGGATTTTTTTTTCGTAAGAAATATTATTCAAAGAATCAATTTGCCTGATTGACTCTTCCCGATTTTGCCCCAGTGCTAAATTACTAAGAAGCAAAAAAAACAGAATTATTACGGTATGTCGATTCATATTTTTTTAGAATAAAAAGTGAGCCACTAAGTTAGCATAAATGTCCTTTTATGCTCTCCCAAACAGACTTAAAAAAAGTAACTACTGCTTGCATAACTTTAGTTTTTGTGTTGTTTACCAAAAAAAAGTACAGAAATAAAATCCTTTCAGTCGCCCCGGAGCAACTGAAAAGGATTTTATACATAAAACCAAACCTCCTTTATTGTTGTTTATTTTTTCAAATCATACGAATAAATAGTGTTATTATTTGCTTTGTAGTACAAATAACCACCCAATTCATCTACTTCGTATTCGGGCTTTTTGTCTTTTAGTGATATTTCTTTTTCTTTAGTTCCCGAATCTTTGTTTACTTTTACTAATCCTACATCTCCACTATCTAATTTGGTAAGAATAAATTGAGTATTTTCGGTAGCTGCTGTTGCACTGAAACGTCTTGTCATTTCAGCAAACGAAGCTCCTGCGGCGTTAGCAAAAGCATTTGCCATTTCTTTATAGCTTTCTCCGGTTGAAGTATAATCCCCCAAAGTGTAATAACTTCCTCCTGTATAATGAACATGTCTATGTTGTTCTGCTGCCATATGTGAACTAACAGAAGCAGCAGCCGAAGCCACAGTCAGAGCTCCCATCAGAATTGCACCTGCTGCACTTTTGCCCGGAGCTTTGTAATATTCGTGGAATTTCTGTGAGCCATTAAAATCAAGCATCATCATATTTTGGTCAGAAGTCAATAATATTCCTTCATTTCTTAAAATCAAATTGTTAGGATATTCTTTTCCGTCAAACTTAAAAGTAGCCAAAGAGCTTACTTCTCCCGTATTTTCGTCAATAGCCATAATTTCTTCTCCGGTACTGATTAGGTAACGCTTATTTTTAGAGTCGTAACCGCTTGTAACAGATTTGGCTCTTTTGTATTTTAATTCTTTGTTCCAGATAGATTCTCCGGTATTCAGATTAATAATATTACAATCGGAATCGGTAATGTAAATCATTCCCTTTGGAGTCATTGCCATGGTATGAATATTTTCTCCGGTTTTCATTGGTTTTCTAAAAAGAGGAACTCCGTCAAAAGAAACTTTATTGATGCCTCCGTCTTGTAACCCGAACAAGATTCCATCATCCATAATGTAAAAATGTTGCACATAACCTTTGGTTTTTGGAGCTTTTTCCCAAAGATCAGAACCGTCTTGAGCACTCAAAAAAGCGATTTTTGATTCTGAGGCTCCTGAAGCTAATTTTCCAATCCCTTTTTTACCTGAATTATCTACATCGCTCACACAAGCCAAACCATTCGGAAGGATTTCAAAACGGGTTACAATTCCTTTTACTTTACGTTCTTTATCCCATAATTTTTGTCCGGAACTGCTTATTTTGTGAATACGGGTGTTTCCGCCTTTGTTTTCAAAAGCATAGATTTCTTTTCCGGTTTCATCTGCTGTTACCCACGAAATTTTATCTACATCTTTATTTTCCCAGACTACAGTTCCGTTGTTGATGTCTAAACGCAGCAAACTTTTGTCCGTACCGACTAACAGTCCTCCGTCAATAATAACAGGAGTGGTCAGAAACTGCTGTCCCATCTTAGGTTTGAAAGGAACAATTCCGACTTCTTTTCCATCAAGAAGATCATAAACTCCTACGGCAACTCCTTTTTCTTTGTGAATCCCTGAAATTACTAATTTGTTTTCAGGTAACATTATGTCTGCTCGGTTAGTAAACCTCCAATTGTTATCTTCCGTAGCAAATAATTTTTTTCCTGAAACATAGTCAATAACTGCTTTTTTGGTGCTGAACATTCCACCTTCATTAATAATCACATAAGGTGACATCGGAATAAAATCTAATTCTTCGGGCTTAATTTTCCCGTAATCTTTAAATAAAAAGTGAGTTTGACTCGCTCCGGGTTTAATTCCTCCTAAACCTCCGGAACCAGCAACTACTAACACACCAGCATCAGTGAGTTTCATAAAGCTGATTTTCCCTCCCATATCATACGAATATTGAGGAGTTTCTGCTTTTTGGGCAAACAGTGAGCTTGCCATAAAAAGCACTGCATAAGTAAAATTTTTGAGTTTCATAACACTATGTTTTTTTATTAATCCAAAATTGGAAATTATTGTTTAACCATTCAATAAGGCATTTGTCGTATTTTAGATATGTAGTAGATTGATACAAAAAGAAAAGCGGGAGCAATCATCACTCCCGCTTTTCAAAATGAAAAAACTAAACTATATGAAATTGATTATTTCTAAAAGTTTTTTAAAAGTTGATATAAAAAGAACCTTCGGTAACATTCTTTTTATCATCTCCAGTTGTGTTTTTAGCTTCAAAATGAAATGTTCCTTTGATGTATTCTCCTTCTTCGTATTCAGCAACTTGAATTTCTCCTACTTTATCACCTCCTTCATACGGAGCAGTCCAATTATTAGTTTCTGGTGCCGTAGGATTTGAAAGATCAACAACAATTTCGCTATAAGTAGCAACAGTTCCTATAGCACCTGCTTCACCACCTAAGTCATAAGTACCAGTTCCTTCAAACCCATTAATTGTAAATACAAAAGCTTTACTAGAAGTTCCTCCTGTGTTTCCTTGAAGTTGTAGTGTTGTCCCCACTTGTGTAGCAAATGTTACCATTTCTAAAGTTTCAACCCAAGTTCCATCTACTTTAGCTTTGATTGTTCCTTCGGCAGCAGATCCTCCACCTCCTCCATCATCACTACTACTGCAAGACAGAGCAAATGAAGAGATTACTGTTGCTAAAACTAACATACTGATTTTTTTGATTGTTTTCATAGTTTAAAATATTTAGTTAATAATTGTGCACAAAAAGTATTACTTGATTATCATTGTTGTGTCTTTTTCTAATGATAGATTTATCGCCTGACTGAACAATTTTGTGGCACTTAATAGACTTGTACTGTTAAAACCTCTTTCAGTCCAGAAATAATAGGCATATCCGATGGAATGTGAGGGCTTGCTGTAATAAAACTTGGCCAGAATAATTTCTGCATTTAGTTTATTCATAAGTTGCATAATTTCTGCCTCGGTTGCATCTTCTCTTAAGGGATAAGCTGCACTCAAAGCTATATATCTTTTATTGGCATCAATCTCCACATAGATATTAAATGTCTCTTTGACAATAATATAGGTGTCTTTTACCTCAGTTACATTCATCAAAGCATTTTCAAAAGTCTGTTTCAAAAAATTAACAGACAAATCTTCTGGCGAATAATTATGCTGTGCATTCACCCCGAAACCGGTCAGTATAATTATGGTCAGAAATGTTTTTCTTAAAAAATTCATCTTTTTCATAATATTTTATTTGTTGATTATCACATTGCAAAGATTACACAAAAGGCAATTACAGGAAATAGGGCATTTGTCGTATTTTAACAATTCTTAAACATTTCGCAAAACCCAAAACATTTTCCTACCTTTGTCAGAAGTAAATTAAATCAGCTATATAATATGAAAATGCAGGACATTATTAACCGTTTTAAGAGTTATGTAACCATAGATACGGAATCAGATCCAAATTCTGACACAACTCCAAGTACAGCCAAGCAATGGGATTTGGCAAACAAATTAGTTGAAGAACTGAAATCAATAGGACTTAAAGAGGTAACTATTGACAAAAATGCCTATATAATGGCTACACTTCCGAGCAATGTAGATTATGAAGTTCCGACTATCGGGTTTATAGCCCACTTTGACACCACTCCTGATTTTACGGGAGCTAATGTAAAACCACAAATCGTTAAAAATTATGATGGAGGTGATATTGTTCTGAACAAAAAACAAAACATTGTGCTTTCTCCTAATTATTTCAAAGACCTACTGATGTATAAAGGACAAACGCTTATTACCACAGACGGAACAACACTTTTAGGAGCAGACGACAAAGCCGGAATTACAGAAATAGTAACGGCTATGGAATACCTGATTAATAATCCGGAAATCAAACACGGAAAAATAAGAATAGGTTTTACTCCCGATGAGGAAATAGGTAGAGGAGCTCATAAATTTGATGTGAAAAAATTCGGAGCAGAATGGGCTTATACGATGGACGGAAGTCAAATCGGAGAGCTCGAATATGAAAACTTTAATGCGGCAGGAGTGAAGATAATCGTAAAAGGAAAAAGCGTTCATCCGGGTTATGCCAAAGGAAAAATGATTAATTCGATGCTTGTTGCCAACAAATTTATTAACGAATTGCCTAAGAAAGAAGTTCCTGAAAAAACAAAAGGTTATGAAGGATTTTATCACGTAACGGGAATTAACGGCAGCATTGAGCATACCGAAATCGGAATGATAATACGCGACCACAGCAAAAAGAAATTTGAAGAACGCAAAAAGGCAGTTGAAAAGATTGTTTCGAAAATCAACCAAAAATATGCTAAAAAATTTGGAGAAGACATTATCTCTGCCGAAATAAAAGACCAATATTACAATATGAAAGAACAAGTAAAGCCGGTTTATCATATTGTAGAAATTGCGGAACAAGCAATGAAAGAATTAGGTATAGAACCGATTATTAAACCAATTAGGGGAGGAACAGACGGTTCACAACTTTCGTATATGGGACTTCCTTGTCCGAATATTTTTGCGGGAGGGCATAATTTTCACGGAAAATATGAGTACGTTCCTGTTGAAAGTATGATAAAAGCCACAGAAGTAATTGTAAAAGTTGCTCAACTCACAGCAGAAAAACACAAAAAATAAAATTTATTTATATTTCATATTTTGAAAGGCTTAATCTCATACCATGAAAATAGAAGAAGAAATAAAAAAGCACCTTCACAATTTTTTGAGAAGCCTGAAAACGGAATATGAAGGAAATAAATCTTCTGCAAAAGTTATTGAAAAATATCTAAAAGGAGAGAAAATTACCCCTGAAGATGATTTACTTCTTCGAAGGCAACTTTTTGATTATCTGAAATATGTAGGAATTGTGATTCCGTTTATTATTATTCCGGGTTCTATGATATTGTTACCTCTTTTAGTCAGAGAAGCTAAAAAGCGGAATATAGACTTATTACCTTCGTCATTTTCGGATAAAAAAGAAAAAACAAACCAGAAGAAGTTGGAATAGAAAATATTTATCAACCCTCGATTGTAAATTTTAAGTAGTTTAGTACAGATATTTTGCAAACAACAAAAAACCCAACCTTAAGAAGTTGGGTTTTTTTTTAAATGAATTCAGAGAGATTATTATGCTCCTAAAGCAACTCTTTTGAATCCTGTAACAGTAAGACCTTTTGAAATAGAATCTACGTATTTTGAAACACTCATAGTAGAATCTTTAATATAGTCTTGATTTACCAAAGTATTGTCTTTGTAAAAGCGTTGGATTTTTCCTTTAGAGATATTGTCAAGCATAGCTTCAGGTTTTCCTTCGGCTCTTAGTTGCTCTTTTGCAATTTCGATTTCTTTGTCGATGATTGATTGATCAACACCACTTTCGTTAAGAGCGATTGGGTTCATTGCAGCAGCTTGCATAGCAACATTTTTAGCTGCTTCTTCTGCACCTTCTACTTTTTCAGAAAGGGCTACCAAAGTAGCAATTTTGTTACCGGCATGGATATAGCTTCCTACGAAAGCTCCTTCCAACTTTTCGAAAGCTCCTATTTCTATTTTTTCTCCGATAACTCCTGTTTGCTCAATAAGTTTGTCAGCAACGGTAATTCCTCCGAAATCAGAAGCTAAGAAATCTTCGAGTGTAGCATAATTAATCGCTTTTTCAGCCAATTGATTAGCCAAAGTTACGAAACCTTCGTTTTTACCTACAAAGTCCGTTTCGCAGTTAAGCGATATTGCTACCCCTTGAGTTTTGTCTGCATTTACAAAAGCAATAGCAGCACCTTCTGTAGATTCTCTGTCCGAACGGTTAGCAGCTACTTTTTGTCCTTTTTTACGAAGGATTTCAATTGCTTTGTCGAAATCTCCTTCAGCTTCAACAAGAGCTTTTTTACAGTCCATCATTCCGGCACCTGTAATTTGTCTTAATTTATTTACGTCTGCAGCAGTTATATTTGCCATTTTCTTTAGGTTTTAGTGATTTAAAAAAAAATTAAAATTACGAATTACAAACTTTGAATTACGCTAAAAACAACGCAATCCGTAATTCATAATTCGTAATTATATTGTTTTTATTTATTCTTTTGATGAAGCAGTTTCTTCTTTTACCGCTTCAACCTCAACTTTTTCAGTTTCAGCTTCGATTTCTTTTTCGCTTCCTTTTTCAGAAAGTCCTTCGATAATTGAAGAAGTAACCAATGATAATATTTTATCTATAGATTTAGAAGCATCATCATTTGCAGGAATTACATAATCTACCTCGCGAGGGTCAGAATTTGTATCAACCATTGCAAAAATTGGAATGTTTAATTTTTGAGCTTCTTTTATTGCGATGTGTTCAGCCATAATATCAACCACAAAAAGAGCAGCAGGAAGTCTTGTCATATCAGCGATAGAACCTAAGTTCTTTTCTAATTTAGCACGAAGACGATCAACCTGAAGTTTTTCTTTTTTAGATAGAGTGTCAAAAGTTCCGTCTTTTTTCATTCTATCGATAGAAGCCATTTTTTTAACAGCTTTACGGATAGTAACGAAGTTAGTAAGCATTCCACCAGGCCATCTTTCAGTGATGTAGGGTTGGTTAGCTGCTTTTGCTTTTTCAGCAACGATATCTTTTGCTTGTTTTTTGGTAGCAACGAAAAGTACTTTTCTACCAGATGCAGCGATTTTTTTAAGAGCCTCATTAGCCTCTTCAATCTTAGCTGCAGTTTTGTATAAGTTAATAATGTGGATTCCGTTTTTCTCCATATAAATATAAGGAGCCATATTCGGATTCCATTTTCTGGTCATGTGTCCGAAGTGAACACCTGCCTCTAGTAATTCTTTTACTTCAATTTTGTTTGCCATTTTTTCTTAATAGTTTACGTTCTGTTGTAGTAAGCAATGACTAAGTAGCTTTTCTGTGTTTTCAAGAAAACGGTCTTAATCATTTAGATGCTAAACTAGACTCCCAACGCATTGGGATGAGCAACAATAACTTGATTTTAATTTCAATAATAAATGAACGAATAATATTAACGTTTAGAGAACTGGAATCTTTTACGAGCTTTCTTCTGACCGAATTTCTTACGCTCTACCATTCTTGGATCTCTAGTCAATAGTCCTTCAGGCTTAACAATAGTTCTGTTTTCAGCATCTACTTCGCAAATTGCGCGAGCGATAGCCATACGAACAGCCTCTGCTTGACCTGTAACTCCACCTCCGTACACGTTTACTTTTACATCAAAGTTATCTTCGTTTCCTGTTAAAGAAAGTGCTTGTTTAACTTTGTACTGTAATGTAGCTGTAGTGAAGTAGTCTTTTAGTTCTCTTTTGTTTACTGTAATATTTCCTGAACCTTCAGAAAGATAAATACGAGCAACTGCGGTTTTTCTTCTACCAATTTTGTGGATAACTGCCATTACTTCAAATCGTTTAGGTTAACGGTTTTAGGTTGTTGAGCTGCGTGTTTGTGCTCAGAACCTACATTTACACTCAAATTACGGAATAGTTGTGCTCCTAATTTGTTTTTAGGCAACATTCCTTTTACAGCTTTTTCTACTAAAATTGCAGGGTTTTTTGCCTGAATTTCTTTAGCTGTTAAACTTCTTTGTCCTCCCGGATAGCCTGTATGACGGATGTACGTCTTGTCGTCAAGCTTGTTTCCGGTAAGGTTGATTTTTTCTGCATTGATAATGATGACATTATCTCCACAGTCCACGTGAGGTGTATAACTTGGTTTGTATTTACCTCTCAAAAGCATCGCAACTTTTGAAGCTAAACGTCCCAAATTATGCCCTTCCGCATCAACAACAACCCACTCTTTTTGCACTGTGGCTTTGTTTGCTGAAACTGTTTTGTAGCTTAATGTGTTCACAATAAAAATTTTAAATTAAACATTCCATTCCCAATTAAGGGAGTGCAAAAGTACAATTAATAATTTGAATTGCAAATGTGTAGAAGTCTTTTTTGAGGAGTTTTATATATTTTTTTAAGAGCGGGACTTTTACTTCCTACTCATTAGCTTATATTCTTCATAGCATTCGCTGATTGCGTCCATAATCTGCAGGTCGTTGGCTGTTTTGATGAATGTTTCGGAATAGCTACAATTAGAGAGAATATCCTCAATTTCTTTTTTGGTAACTCCAAGTAAAGCAGAGAGGGTTTCTCTGTCGAACTTAGAGGCCAAAACTTCTTTGACGGTAGGGTCTTTCTTCATTTCGCGAAGCCTTGCCAATTCACGAGGTTTTTTTCCAAAAATATTATACAAAGCATCAGCAGGATTAAAAATAGAACTCATCACTTTTGAAAATCCCGAATTCCTTTTTCCTCCTTCATATCCGTGAGGAAGTCCGGAAATACTGTATCGGTAATCGCTTCGTAAAGGAATTAATTTAGAATCTACCTCCAAAAATCCCGTAAGAACAATACCCGTAACTTCTACTTCGTCTATCGCAACCGCTCTTTCGATAAGTTCGATAGTGGTGGTTCTTGATTTGAACCATTGATTGGTAACTTTTACTTTAAGCGGGTCAAACCCTATGAAAGACAAATGCAATGTGTCGTTTACTTCTGCTTCAATCTGAAAAGTACCCATTGCATTGGTTGTTGTTCCCTTTACCTTGTTGATATTAATAACTGTAACACCATGCATCGGAACCTGTGTTTTTTGGTTCAATATAGTTCCGCTGATGATTGAGGATTCCCTTATTTGCGAAAAAACTCCCACAAAAGCGAAAATCATCAAAAAGGTAATAAGGTGTTTCATTCTTTGGTTTTTCAGATGATAAAAATAGTAAATCCTCTCTTTATCAAAGTTTAATTATCAGAAAATTAACTATTGTGCTTCGTCAATGTGAAAACTTCTTAAAAAGGCAATACTTTTTTCTATATCATAATGCAAAATTCGATCTTCTTTGACAAAAGAAACTTCATCTCTGAACGATTTTATAAACATTTCTATAAACTCACTCGATTGCAAAGGTCTTCTGAATTCAAGAGCTTGAGAAGCATTGAAGAGTTCGATAGCTAAAATTCGTTCTAAGTTCTCTAAAACTTTCAAACATTTTGTAGCAGCATTGGCTCCCATACTCACATGGTCTTCCTGTCCGTTTGACGAAACGATGCTGTCTGTACTTGCAGGTGTTGCCAATTGCTTGTTTTGACTTACGATACTGGCAGCTGTATATTGCGGAATCATAAATCCTGAATTCAATCCCGGATTATCGACTAAGAAAGCAGGTAAACCACGAAGACCCGAAATGAGTTGATAAGTTCTTCGTTCGGAAATGTTTCCTAATTCTGCCAAGGCAATAGCCAGAAAGTCTAAAGCCAAAGCCAAGGGTTGTCCGTGGAAATTTCCACCCGACACTATTAAATCTTCTCCCACAAAAATATTAGGATTGTCTGTAACGGAATTGATTTCGGTTTTGAAAACATTGCTTACATAATTAATGGTGTCTTTTGTTGCTCCGTGAACCTGTGGAATGCAACGGAAAGAGTAAGGATCTTGCACGTGTTGTTTGGGTTGGTCGATAATTTGGCTTCCTTCTAAAAACTCAGAAATGCGTTTGGCTGTATCAATCTGCCCTTTGTGCGGACGTGCGTAGTGAATAAGTGCATTAAATGGGTCAATCCTTCCGTCAAAAGCCTCTAAAGAAGTTGCTCCAATCAAATCTGCCAAATATGAATATTTATGAGCCTGAATAAGCACATAACTTCCGTAAGCACTCATAAATTGTGTTCCGTTTAGCAAAGCCAACCCCTCTTTAGATTGCAAAATGATTTTTTTCCAATTAAATTTTTGTAAAACCTTTTTCGCACTGTGTCTTTTTCCTTCAAAATAAACTTCTCCTTCTCCGATTAAAGGCAATGATAAATGAGCCAAAGGTGCTAAATCTCCCGAAGCTCCTAACGAACCTTGTGTGTAAATAACGGGAAGTATATCGTGGTTATAAAAGTCAATCAACCTTTCTACAGTCTGCAATTGAACTCCGGAATTTCCATAGCTTAACGACTGAACTTTTAGTAAAAGCATCAATTTCACGATGTCCTTAGGAACTTCATCTCCTGTTCCACAAGCGTGAGATTTTACTAAATTTTCTTGTAGTTGTGAAAGATTTTCATTTGAGATTTTTATGTTATACAACGAGCCGAATCCTGTGTTGATTCCGTAAATAGGTTCTTGTTGGGTTTCCATTTTTTTGTCAAGATACATTCGGCATCTTTCAATGTTGGCTTTTGCTTCTTCTGATAAAGCTAACTTTCTGTTTTCTAATAAAATAACAGTAATTTTTCGAAGCGATAAAACTTCTGAAGAAATATAATGATAAGTATTCATTCTTAATGAGGGTTTTGAGTTGCCAAAATTCCGTAAACCTTTTATAAAAACCAAATTTGTGATAAACGAACTTACAAAAAATATCAGTTTATGTTTTTTGGACAAAGTGATTTAAACTTTTTGAAAAATGAATTTAAAAGGAGGATTTTAGGTGTTATTGGAGCGTTTTTAACAATGTTTTCTTAGGTTTTGAGTTATAACTTTTTTAAGTTTGTCGATTATTCCGATAAAAATAATTGGATTTCAAATAATTATAAAAAATGATATTGTCGAAAAGAATTATAACAACCGCTTTTTCTTTATTATTTACGGGGGGAATGTTGGCTCAACCATCAGTTGAATCAGATATTGAAACACAACAGTCAGAAGAAAGAGTGATGACTGCACTCGATTCGCTTAAAGCTTCTTTTGTAAGACACGAAAAAATTGTTGAAATCGACAATATGTGGATTAAAGAACTGACCGCCTCTGACCTGTCTGACGAAATGTTTTCTTATATCGAAAATCAGGGTGCTGAAGAAAATATAGAAACCGAATTTGACCTTCCGGTTGAGCTACTAAAGAAGCGTTTAAGATTGCTTGACGAAAAATCACCTTTTAAAATTGAGTATAATCCTTCTTTGGAAAGCGTCATAAAATCGTACCTGAAAAATAGAAAAAAATCTTATGAAAGACTGATGGCTCTTTCGGAGTATTATTTCCCTTTATTTGAAGAAAAATTAGTCAAATACAACATTCCCTTAGAGCTTAAATATTTGGCTATTGTAGAATCTGCCCTGAATCCGAGAGCTGTTTCGAGGATGGGTGCTTCCGGTCTGTGGCAGTTTATGCTCGCTACCGGAAGAATCTATAACCTGAATGTTAATTCGTATGTAGATGAAAGATATGACCCTATTAAGGCTACCGAAGCGGCTTGTCAATACCTTTCGAGTTTGCATAAAATGTACGGAGATTGGGATTTGGCTTTGGCTGCTTATAATGCTGGTCCGGGAAATGTAAACAAAGCCATCAGACGTTCGGGAGGAATGAAAAATTATTGGAATATCCGAAAATATCTTCCCAGAGAAACTCAAGGTTATGTCCCTGCTTTTGTGGCAACTATGTATGTTTTTGAATATCATAAAGAGCATAGCATTATCCCCAAAAAGGCAGAAATAAAACGCTTAGAAACCGACACGATTTTTCTGAAAAGAAAAATGAGTTTTCAGCAGGTATCAGACTTGGTTGATGTTTCGGTTGAAGAACTCCGCTTTATGAACCCTGCTTTTAAATTAGACATAATTCCGTACTCTTCCGAAAAACCAAACTATATTCGTTTGCCTATTGACAGAATTGGACTTTTTGTATCTAACGAAGAAAAAATTTACGCTTATATTGACGCTGAAAACGACAAGAAAGAGCAAATTGTTGCCTTTAACGGAAGTGCAGTAGCTTCGTCAGGCTCTTCTAATCCGAAGTTTCATACCATCAAAAAAGGAGAAAACCTAAGTGTTATTGCTCGAAGATACGGAGTTACAGTAAACAATCTGAAAAAGTGGAATAATATAGCCGGTACTACAATTCAGGCAGGAAAAAAACTTAAAATAATGTAACACATAGCACGCTTTTTGATAAAGTTTGGTCTGAGCTAATTGGATAGATTAAATTGAATTTATGAAAAAAATTGCGTGTTTTATTTTGCTCGGTTTTACTTTTCTTTCTTGCCAAAACAACGAACTTGTTTTGGAAACGTCTGTAGGAGATACCAATCAGGTTACTATAATTATTGAAGATGCTTTGTGGGGTGGAGAAGTAGGAGACAGCCTCCGAAAAAAATTGACAACTTCTGTTGAAGGACTTCCGCAAGAAGAACCGCTTTTTAGTTTAGTACAACATATTGACAGAAGCGGAGACGACGATTTTTGCAAAAACAGAAATATTATCATTGTCGAAAAATCAACTGAAAAATTTTTTGAAGTCAGAAATAATGATTTTGCACTAAACCAAAATGTTATTTATTTGTCAGGGAGAAACATTCCCGAAATTCTTGACCAGATAGAACAAAAATCAGATTCGGTTATTAACATCATTGCGGATTTTGAAATACGAGAAACCCAACAAAAGATTGCTCTTTCTCCTTTAGATACTCAAAACATACAAAGCAAACTTGGGGTTACTCTAAATATCCCTCACGAATTTGAATATGTTGCAGAAGATAAAAAGTTTGTCTGGCTCAAAAAGGAAAATCAAAACGGAAGTTCTAACCTGCTTATCTATCAGATTCCATATTTCGAGTACGAATCGCAATCGGAGAATATCAGACGGATAATAAAAGTAAGAGACTCCGTAGGAGAGTGTTATGTTCAGTCGCAAGAAGATAAGAAACACGCTTATATGATAACCGAAAGAGCTTATACGCCTTATTTTACTACTACAACATTGGCAGATAAAAAGGCTTTTCAGACAAAAGGAACTTGGGAACTTAAAGGGATTTTTATGTCAGGTCCTTTTTTAAATTATGCTATTTCGGACAAGGAAAACAACCGAATTCTCGTTCTGGAAGGATTTGTTTATGCTCCGTCTTCCTCAAAAAGAAATATGATACACGAGCTTGAGGCTATTATTAAATCTGTAAAAATCGACTAATGGAAATTCAGTGGAAAATAAAGCGATTTGAAGACTTGTCGGTTTTCGAATTATACGGACTTTTGCGACTGAGAGAACAGGTATTCATCATTGAACAAAACTGTATTTATCCTGATTTAGATAATAAAGACCCAAAAGCAATTCATATTATAGGATGTAAAAATGATGAGGTAATCGCTTATTCAAGGATTTTTCACCCAAGCGATTATTTTGAAACGGCTTCTATCGGAAGGGTTGTTGTTGCTCAGCATTTCAGAAAAACAAAACTTGGTTTTCGGTTGATGCAAAAAAGTATTGAAGAGGTCAGAAGTCGGTTTAAAGAAGAGGTTATCACTATTTCTGCTCAGTATTATTTGATAGAGTTTTATAAAAGTTTGGGGTTTATACCCGTTGGAGAAACTTATTTAGAAGATGACATTCCGCATATCAGAATGGTCAAGAATTGATTTATGAATTTGAATTCAGAATCTGCCAAATACTAAAAACCTGATCATTGAAAATCATATAATTACATTCTTTAACTTTAATTTCCCACTTTCTTACTCAAAACTTCTTCATTTGCGGTTATAACTTGTACAACCAACACCTGATTTGCTCCAAGATAAGGGAGTGTATGGCTATTGCCTTCTGCCTCGGAAGTGTAAACTATTCTGCCTAACATATCATAAACCGCTACTTTTTTGATT
>JBAYPE010000035.1:0-17438 GCA_041677865.1 Flavobacteriaceae bacterium | reverse complement strand
TTGTTACACGCTCATTTTATAGGATTCAATTTGGACAATCCGCAAGAAGCACAGCAAATACTAAAAGGTTTGTTGAATTTGAACATTAATACTTTCGGAAAGGCAAAAATAAAAATGGAGTTGGCAGATATGCTCTTGTACGAAGAGAAATTTAATCAGGCATTGATTTATTATTCTCAAGTCGAAAATGATGTAAAAAACCACGAAGTTGCTCATCAGGCAAGTCTTAAAGTCGCCAAAACAAGCTATTACAAAGGTGATTTTCCATGGGCTTTAAAGCAGCTTTCCGTACTCAAAACTTCATTTTCACAACTCATCGCAAACGATGCTCTTGACCTATATCTGCTCATCAACGATACTAATGCAAATGATTCTACCTATACCGCTCTCAAAAAGTTTGCTAAGGCAGATTTTTTGCTTTATAAACAAAAAGACACCGAGGCTTTGGAACAATTTAAACTGATTTTAAAAGAGCATAAAGGCGAAGATATTGAACCGGTTACATTATTAAGAGTAGGTGAAATATTAGAAAAACAAGGATATTTTGAGGAAGCTCTAAAGCAGTACAGCACAATAATTGAACATTTTTCGGACGGAATCTATATTGACGAAGCTCTGTTTTTTTCGGCCGAAATTTATAATAAACACTTGGCAAATCCTGAAAAAGCAAAAGAATTATACGAAAAAATCATCTTTAACCATCAGGATAGCATTTATTTTATTGATGCTAGAAAAGAATTCCGAATCTTAAGAGGCGATAATGTGTAGTAACAAACCAATGACTATACAAAACCAATCAAAAAAAATAGCCGTTGTAATATTAAATTGGAACGGAAAATCCTTGTTAGAAAAGTTTTTGCCTGCTGTAGTTGCGTATTCTGATTCAGCTCAAATTTATGTGGCAGATAACGCTTCAACCGATGATTCGGTTTTGTTTCTACAAAAAGAATATCCGAATATTAAAATTGTCAGAAATTCGGAAAACTTCGGTTTTGCCAAAGGATATAATATGGCATTAAAAGAGGTAAACGAGCCTTATTTGGTATTGCTCAACTCAGATGTAGAAGTAACCAAAAACTGGCTTAACTCTATTTTGGAAGTTTTTGAAAACGAACCCAAGACAGTGGCTTTGCAACCCAAAATTTTGGATTATAAAAACAAAGAATATTTTGAATATGCAGGGGCTGCAGGAGGTTTTATTGACAAATACGCTTTTCCGTTTTGCAGAGGGCGTATTTTTTCTACTATCGAAAAAGATGAAAAACAATACGATACAGCAGAAAAAATTTTCTGGGCTTCGGGAGCTTGTTTGTTCATCAGAAAAGAAATTTTCGAGAAATTAGACGGTTTTGATGAGGATTTTTTTGCCCATCAAGAAGAAATTGATTTGTGTTGGAGAATTTATAACGAACATTTAAATATTAAATATATCCCCGATTCGGTAGTTTATCACGTAGGAGGAGCTACACTCAAAGAAAATTCACCACAAAAAACCTTTCTGAACTTCAGAAATTCACTTTTTACTTTACTAAAAAACCACCCAAAAAAAAGACTTTTTACCAACTTTTTCATACGCCTGTCTTTAGACGGAATAGCAGGAATTTTCTTCTTAATACAAGGGAAACCTTTGCATACTTGGGCTGTGATAAAATCTCATTTTTCGGTTTATGCAAACCTTAGAAAAACACTTAAAAAAAGAACTTCGACCCAAAAAGAGAATTACTACTACACAGATAGTATAGTTTTTGACTTTTTTTTCAAAAAAAATACCCGATTTAACGAATTGAAATAAATTCTAAATAGACAATAACATCATTTTAAGGAATCGAATCGTTATTATTCCTAATTTTGCAAAAAACATAATTATCACCCAAACCTATGAAAAGAATCATTTTATTATGCTCAATTGCAGGAGCATTAACGCTTACTTCTTGTGGTTCAAAAAAGAAAATTTCGGAGCTTGAAGACAGAAACAAAGAAATTCAGGACTTGCTGAATTCCACAACAGTCAAGCTGAATACTTGTATTGCCGAAAAAAATGGACTGCAATCGCAGGTTGATTTTCTGAAAGAAGCAAATGCAGACCTGAAAAAAGACAAAGAAAACATTACTCATCTCTCATCTCAGGGAGCGGCTAATCTGGAAAAATCATTAGAAAGTCTAAAAGAAAAAGACCTGAAAATTTCACGCCTTCAAGATGCTTTAACCAAAAAAGATTCGGTTACTTTATCCTTAGTTACTTCACTTAAAAGAGAAGTAGGAATCAACGACCCTGACATTCAGGTTAATGTAGAAAAAGGAGTTGTTTTTATTTCGATTGCAGACAAAATGCTCTTTAGAACGGGTAGCTACCAAGTAAGTGACAAAGCCAAAGAAGTTTTGACAAAAGTAGCTAAAGTGATTAATTCAAAACCTGATTTTGAATGTATGATAGAAGGACATACTGATAATGTTCCGTATCGTTCAGGCGTATTACTTGACAACTGGGATTTGAGTGTGAAACGTTCTACATCAATTGTTAGAGTTCTTCAAGAATTAGGAGTAAAACCTTCTCAGCTTATTGCTGCAGGTAGAGGAGAACACGTCCCTTTAGTGAGCAATACGACCTCTGAAAACCGCTCTACAAATCGAAGAACTCGTGTGCTTATTTTACCAAAAATAGACCAGTTTTACGATATGATTGAAAAAGAAATGAAGACGTTGAGTCAAGAGTAAGATTTTTTGAGTTTGTTTTCTAAGGAGAATTTTAAAAAATCGTTTTTTTAGCAGAACAAATTTCAAAAAAAATAATGTCAGTAATGGGGTTTGCGAGCCCCATTACTTTTTAATATACACGTACCTTAAAAGTTTATATCGAAAAAGTATCGTACAAACTTAATTTAAACAGTTTCTTATATTTGCAGAAAAAAAGTGCAACTACTTATATATTTACTCATTTATCCGCTTCTTTGGCTGGTTTCCATTTTGCCTTTCAGGCTTTTATATATCCTTTCGGATTTTGTTTATTTGCTGCTTTATTATGTGGTTGGCTACAGAAAACGGGTTGTAAGAGAAAACATCAAAAAAGCTCTTCCGCATTTGTCGGACAAAGAACGTCTTGTCATCGAAAAAAAATCATACCAACACCTTTGCGATATGTTTTTGGAAATGATAAAAACAATGTCCATAAGCAAAAAAGAAATCGAGAGAAGGTTTGTATTCAAAAACTTAGAAGTGTATAAAGAACTCGAAAAACAAGACAAAAGCATAGCCTTGTTATGTGCTCATTATGCGAGTTACGAATGGGTTATCTCGATGAACAGATATAGCGATTTTGAGAGTTATGCTATTTACAAAAAAATCAACAACAAATATTTTGACAGATTGGTTCAAAAGATAAGAGGAAGATTTAAAGCAAAACTTATCCATGTAAAACAAACTGTAGAAGTTATCACTACAAACGAACAAAACGGAAAGAGAGCCCTTTACGGATTTGCTTCCGACCAATCACCACAACTCAAAAAACTAACCCATTGGGATTATTTTATGGGAATTGATATTCCGGTTTATACAGGAGCCGAATATCTATCGAAAAAGTTTGATATGAATGTAGTTTACCTCAAAGTCGAAAAAGTAAAACGAGGATTTTACGAAGCCTCTCTTGAAGTACTTTCCGAAAACGTAAGAGAAATTCCAAACTACCAACTTACAAGAATGTTTTTAGACAGAGTAGAACAACAGATTCTCAAAGCTCCCGAATTTTATCTCTGGACACACAGAAGATGGAAACACGAAGGAAAAAAAATGATTTAAATTAAAGATTAAATATTTCAGAAATGGATATAAAGAACGCACAACAGCAGGTAGATAACTGGATTAAAACGCACGGAGTCCGTTATTTTAACGAGCTTACCAACATGGCTCAACTTACCGAAGAAGTAGGGGAGGTGGCACGTATTATAGCCCGAAGATATGGAGAGCAGTCTGAAAAAGAAAGCGATAAAAACAAAGATTTAGGCGAAGAGTTGGCCGATGTTATTTTTGTGGTTTTGTGCTTGGCAAACCAGACAGGGGTGGATTTACAGGCTGCTTTTGACAAAAAAATGGAACTCAAAACCCAAAGAGACCACGACAGACATCACAACAACGAAAAATTAAAATAATTTTTTATACGCATAAAAATCGTTAAATTTGTCTTAAACTAAAAATAAAACACTATGGGATTTGTAAAAGAATTTAAAGAGTTTGCCGTTAAGGGTAACGTAATGGATTTGGCAGTCGGAGTAATCATCGGAGCTGCTTTCGGTAAGATTATTGACAGTGTTGTAAACGATTTGGTAATGCCTGTCGTGTCGAGTATTATTGGTTCTCCGGATTTTACCAATATGTATGCTGTCTTAAAAGGAGATGTTCCTGCCGATATTGCTTTGGCTGATGCACGTGCTGTGGAAGGGGCTGTAATTTTGGCTTACGGAAATTTCATTACAGTGCTTATTAACTTTATTTTGTTGGCTTTTGTGGTTTTCTTGTTGGTGAAATTCATCAATAACCTGAAAAGAAAAGAAGAAGTTGCTGCTGCTCCTGAAGTTCCTGCAGGACCAACTCAGGAAGAGTTATTGGCAGAAATCAGGGATTTGTTGAAAAAATAAAATTCTACGGTTCTAAAAAAAGCCGTTTTGCAATCAGATGATTGCAAAACGGCTTTTTTAATGACCTTAAGTTCTTATTAGTTTTCTTCTAAGACGCTTATAGAGTCTTTGATATAAGTAGCATATTCTTCGCTTGGGCTCAGGGTTAGAGCTTTTTCAAAATACTCAATAGCAAGTGTTTTATCAGTTTGAGAATATTGCGAACCTAAAAACATATATGCTGCCAAAAGCTCTCTTTTAGTTCTGTCTTTTGAGAGTTCTGCTTCTCCTTTTTCGTTGACTACTTTAATGTAATTCTCATAACTTTCTGCTGCTTTCTGAACCGCCCCTTCATCTTCAGAAATACTGTGAACGATACGATTTATTTTTGCTCTGTTAGCATGAGCATCTTGAGTTGTAAACGAAAATTCAATAACATTGGCATAAGCTTCATCTGCTTTTTCTAATAATGTAATGAGCTCTGTTTTTTCTTCTTCGGTAAATTCTTCTTGGCTTTGAGATTTCTCGCTTTGTATATTAGAGCTATGGAACAAAACAGCATTTCCTAAATAAAGATTATCTAAAGCAAATGATTTTGAGTTTTTGTCCTGAGTAGCAAAAATAAATACTTTTGCTGCCGGAAGATACAGCTTGTTGGTATAGAGTTCTTCTCCGAGTTCGCTAAACTCTCCTGCCGAGGAAGGGTCTTGCTGAACAGCTTTTTCCAATTCTGCAAGAGCATCTTCGAACATAGCCATATTTGTGATTTCTCCATCTTTTTTAGAAAGAGCTACTTTTGCTTTGGCTAATATCAGATAATCTCTTCCGATGAATTTGTGTCCTTTCTGAAAAAAGTTTGTAAGAGCGTCGATGCTTTCCTGATAGTTTTTGTTTTCAAAAGCAGCATAGCCCAAGTATCTGTAAATCCTCGGGTTTACGTTTAGCTCTTCTTTCATTTTGTTGGCTTCAACCTCAAGAGTAGTGTAATCTTTTGTCAGAATCAAGAAATCGGCATACCTCATTCTCGAATCTAAAGAGGTATCTGTCAAGTTCATATATTTTCTGTAATAATCCAATGCTTTTTGGTTGTATTCTTTGTATTTGGCAACCTCGTCTGAACCCCAGTAGTAATAAGTTTCTGCAAGTTCACGATAAACAGGCCCGTAGTTTGGATCGGCAGCGGCAATTTCGTTGAAAGATTTAACTGCTTCCGGAAAAGCCTTTGCATTTTTAGTAATTACAGCCATTTGTAGTTTTGCCCTTTTCAAATCTTTATCTAACGAAAGAGCATCGCGATAAGATCTGAATGCATCATTTGTGTTTTTATCTCCCAAATAAGCATCTCCCAAGTACAACAACACTATTGCAGACTTAGAGTCGGCTTGGTTGGCTTGAGTCAAAACTTCAATAGCTTTTTTGTAATTCGGATTATCTGAATTCATATAAGCTCTACCTATCTGGATAAGCTCTTCGGTATCACGTCTTTTGATGTTTTCGGTGGCTTTGTTAAAATTAGTTACAGCTCCTTGAATATTGTTGTTGTTCAGGTCAATATGCCCTAAACCAATATAATTCAAGTGTGCATTTCTTTTGGCTTGTAGTCCTTTGTTTAAGTATATTTTTGCCGAATCTTGGTTTTTTTGAATAAGATAAATATCAGCTAAATAAAAAAAGTTTTCGCCTTTGTCAGAATCTGAATTTACCAAAGATTTTAAGATGGTTTTAGCTTTGTGATACTGTTCTGCATCAATGGCATTTTTGGCTTGTTGTAAATCTTGTGCCTGAAGGTTAAAACCGGCAATCAAAAACAGGCTTAAAAATTTAATCGTTTTCATTGTCTTTATTTATAAATTTAATTAGTATCTTTTTTAATATTGATGTTCATCGGTTCTAACTTAATAGGGGCAAGCCCTGATGTAAGCACAATTTTCTGCCCGATGTCTGATGCTACAAAAGAAGCAAATCCCATACCCAAACCGGATGTTCCCTGATAATTTAACAAAAACAACTCTCGAGTTAGCGGATAGGTTTTCTTTCCAATATTGACTTGAGAAGGATAAATGTACTCATCATTAGTATCATCTGTTTTAACATTTTTTACACTCAACATTTTTATGTTTTGAGAATGTTTGAGTAGCTCTGTGGGAGTTTGTGTAAGCCAGTTGATACCGATTACACCTATATGCCCTTCGTTTTCGGAAATAAATTTAATCAATTCTGAGCTTGTTCCTTGAGAATAAATTGTTTTGATTCTTTCTTTTTCAACACCTAATTTTTCAAAAACATTTCGGGTAACACTTGAGTTCGGATTGTCGAACACCAAGCTCTTGATTTGGCTATCTCTTCCGTTCAGATAAGCGTAAACCTCATCAAGCCCGATGAGGGAATCCTGCTCTTTTTTGTTGGTAATAAAAACAACAGCATCTATGGCAAACTTTGTGATTCTTGGTGTGACGGTATAACTCAAAGCTGATTCTTCTTCAGCCGACAACACTTTGGTAAGAACGCTAACTCTCACACTGTCTTCAATGATGTTGTTTAAGACTTCTGTCTCTGTTTTTGGGTGGAGCTTTATTTTAGCCCGATAGGTTTTTTCAAAGATGCTTTTCTGATCTTCAACTATCGGAAAAACCGATTCATCGACTAAAAGGGTAATGTTCCCTGAGATTATGGTTTCTTTTACGGTTTCTTCTTTTTCTTTTTTACAAGAAGCAAAAACCGAAATTACAGCTGTGACAAAAAATAGTTTTTTCATAATTCAATGTTTTTGAAGAAGCCTTACAAAGCGTAAAAAAGCATAGACAATCAGGACAATTCCGAATAATAATCTGTGGTTTTGGTTCATATCAAGCGGAAAGTCTTTCCAGAATATGACCGCCAAGCCCATGAACAAATATATCAAGAAAAAGAATATTCCGAAAACAAACAGAAATCGCTGTTGGGGCGATTTCTGCTTAAAATTCTGTCTGTAACGACGATCGTTCACAATACTATCTCTTAATTTCCTTTAATATTAATTTGGATAGGAAGCGTATATTTCACACGAACATTACGTCCGTTTTGTACTCCCGGATTCCATTTTTTAGCTCTTTTCAATACTCTGACAGCTTCTGCTCCTGCTCCATATCCTAAATCTCTTACAACTTCTATGTCTGTCAGGCTTCCATCTTTTTCAACAACAAATTGTACAATTACATTTCCTTTAATATCTCTATCCGGGCTCAGATTATAATTTCTTGCCACAAATTTACGGAATTCATCTATTCCTCCCGGATACGAAGGAGCAACTTCTACCGCCATATAGATGTGATTTTCATCAATAATTTCAGCATCTACGGTTACTTCTGCATGAGAGTTGTCAATAACAACTTCACCATCGGGAGAAGCTTCAATATCAATACTTCCGGCAATTTTGTCCTTCAAATCATCTACCGAAGTAACTTCTTGTTCTACGGTTTCTTGTTCAACAATTACAGGAGGAGTGTGTTTAACCACCTCTTGTATGGTTTTGGTTTTTTTTATGACTTTAGGTTGTTCGATAACTTCTTCGGGAGGTGGAGGAGTCAATATTTCTGCCATTATAATTTTGGTGTCCTCTACTGATTTCTCTTCAACAACTTCGTCTTTTGCAAGCATTCTTGAAATTACAGGAAAGCTAACAGCAAACGAAAATATGACAGCTCCTATCAGCAAAGCCAATAGCGTAACTTTCCCGTTTTCTTTACGCAAAGTATAAGCTCCGTATTCTTGGTTTCTTCCTTCAAAAACAGTATCAACCCAAGCCGACTTAAATAAATTCATAATTTTCTTTTTTAATAATTAAAGAAACACATTCTGTAATCACATCTTATTCGGAGTATGCTCCTTTTTCAATCAACATCTGAACATCTTCGTCTGTCATATCCATTACAGCATATCTCTTTTCTTGTGTGATGGCCATTTCATCAAGAATATCTACAAAATTTTTGTAGTTTGACTTGTCGCTCGGTTTAATTAAAATTACCAACGATTCTTTTTCAGGATTAGTAACTCTTGCTTTAATCTCTTTTGATTTGTCCAGAACCACTTGTCTGATTCCGTTTTTTCCGTAAGAGGTTAATTTTGGTTCGCCTCCTTCTTGCGGGTTCTCTAAACTACCTACATAATAAGCGATTTTATCGTCCTCGCCCAGTACCACTGTCAAAGTTCTCCAAGCCGGAGTTTCGGTTTGTGGTTCTTTATCTCTTTCGTCTTTATCAGGCATAGCCAAATCCATAGATTGGGGCTTTGATAAAGTGGTTGTGAGTATAAAGAAAGTAATCAATAAGAATGCCAAATCCACCATTGCAGTCAAGTCAACAGAAGGATTTTGCTTCTTACTTCGTACCTTTTTGCCATCACCTTTTGGGGCTGTATTTAATTCTGCCATTTTTTATGGTCTGTTTTATTTTGATTAAAAATCTTCTCCTCTAAGTCCTGTTACCAAGAAAAAGTTGTTTTTCCCTTCTTTCTGAAGGATGTCAATAACTTTTTTGATGGTAGGATAGTCCTCATCAGCATCGCCTTTAATGGCAATATCCAAATCTCTTCTTTCTTTTTTCGGAACGTCTTTTTCTGCCAACAGTTGTGCATTTGCCTCACGAGCTGACTTAATCCAGTCGGCAAGTTGTGTACTTGTAGAATCTAACACGATTCCTTTCTGAACACCCGGTTTCATTCTGTCTGCCCCGTCCAAAGCAATAAGCCCTCTGAGTTCGCTAATATCTACACCAAAAGATTCGATAAGTGAAAATCGCTGTTTTTCTTGCTCCGAAAAAGTCAAACCATATCTTGACCCCATTTTTTCAAGCATCAAAACTCTTGTGTCTTGTCCGACAGCTCCGAAATAAGCTCTTTCATCTGCTACGGTAATGGTAGCAATTCCTGTATCGGGCAATTTGATTTGAACCGTAGAGGCAGGTGTATTGACTTCAACCGGTTCGGGTAAGCGAGCCGTAGAGGTCATTACAAAGAAAGTAAGCAGTAAGAACGATACATCACACATTGCTGCCATATCAATCTTCAAGCTCTTCTTTGTCATTTTTACTTTTGCCATCCTCTTTTATTTTTTAAATTCAACACGTTTTGTGACTTTAATTTCATTGGTTTTTGATAAAAACTTAGTTTTTATCACCTCTGATTCTTCTGTATCCTTGGGTTATAGAAGCTCCTGCTTCGTCAATAAAGTACGTAAGTGTATCTATTTTGGCTGTAAAATAATTGTACGCAATTGTTGCAAATGTTGAAGTACCAATACCTGTAGCTGTACAAACAAGGGCTTCAGAAATACCATTTGCCAAGGCAGCTGAATCCGGAGCACCTGCTGTTGCCAATCCGGAGAACGCTTTAATCATACCGGTTACTGTTCCGAGAAGACCTGTCAGTGTTCCGATGGATACCAAAGTAGCGATAATTGTCATATTTTTTTCCAACATAGGCATTTCAAGCGAAGTTGCTTGCTCGATTTCTTTTTGTATAGCCTCTTCTGCCTGGTCGCTGTCAAATCCTTCTTTTTTCACTTCTTGGTATTTTACAAGAGCCGAGCGAATTGCATTAGCCACTGAACCTTGCTGTTGGTCACAAGCCTCAATAGCGGCATTGATGTTTCCTGAAGCAACATCTTCTTTTACCTGAACTACAAATTTGTCAAGGCTTCCTTTTCCACCAGCTTTAGAAATTACAAAAAGTCTTTCAATAGAGAAAACAAAAGTCATAAGTAAAAGTCCCATAAGTACAGGTACAACTACACCTCCTTTATATATCATACCAAGAATATTTCCAGGAAGTGGATGTCCATTATCGCGGTCTCCATTTTCAAAATTGGAGGAATCTCCCATTACATAATTCCACACCATCCACCCGATAATCAGACAGATTAAAATAATAATTCCTGAAACAACATTAGAGCCTTTAGCCTTTGATTTGTTTTCAACCGATACGTTTGCTTCGTTTGTCATTTTAATTAAATTTAGTTTATTTTTAATTTTTGGGTTAATAATTATCACTTTCAAAATAGATGAAAGTAGATTAAGTCGTTTTTAAACGAAAGGCAAATTTATATTTTTAAGTTTAATAAAAAAATAAATTAGTCTTTTTTTAAGGTTAATAAATCATTAAGAGGATGCTTGTTTATATAACTCAAAATAACTTCATTTTAGTATAAATCTGAAATTCTTTGTTAGATATTTGACTTAAATTGTTCCAGAAAACGCAAGTCATTTTCATAAAACATTCTGATATCTCCTATCTGGTACAACAGCATTGCCATCCTTTCGATTCCCATTCCGAAAGCAAAACCGGAGTATTTCTTAGGGTCAATCTTACAATTAGTCAAAACATTAGGATCAACCATTCCGCACCCCATAATCTCTAACCAGCCCGTTCCTTTGGTTATTCTGTAATCGGTTGGAGTTTTAAGTCCCCAATAAATATCTACTTCTGCACTCGGTTCGGTAAACGGAAAATAAGAAGGACGCAATCGGATTTTAGATTTTCCAAACATTTCTTTAGTAAAATACAACAAAGTCTGTTTTAAATCGGCAAACGAAACATCCTTGTCAATATACAATCCTTCTACCTGATGAAAAATACAATGCGAGCGTGAAGAAATGGCTTCGTTCCTGAAAACTCTTCCCGGAGAAATCGTTCTCAGAGGAGGTTTGTTTTCTTCCATATAACGCACCTGAACAGACGAGGTGTGCGTTCTTAAAAGCATGTCGGGATTGGTCTGAACAAAGAATGTGTCTTGCATGTCTCTTGCCGGATGATATTCCGGAAGATTTAGTGCTGTAAAGTTATGCCAATCGTCTTCGATTTCGGGTCCTTCGGAAACATTAAAACCGATGTTGGAAAAAATTTCTACCACTCTGTTTTTTACCAAAGATATAGGATGTCTTGATCCTAACTGGAGTGGATAGCCCGTACGGGTCAAATCTCCGTAAATGCCTTGGGTCTCTTCTTTGTTTTCTAAAAACTCCTGAATAGATTTTACTTTCTCTTCTGTAGCTTTTTTAAGTTCGTTAATAGCTTGTCCGAATTCTTTTTTTTGCTGGTTCGGAACATTTTTAAAAGCCGAAAAAAAATCGTTGAGAATTCCTTTTTTTCCTAAGTACTTGATTCTGAATTGCTCTAAAGCATCTTTGTTGTCTGTGCTAAAAGCATTAACCTCTTGAATGTGAGTTTTAATCTGTTCTATCATCGCCTCAATAAATAATCATGGTTGGCAAATTTAGAGAAAATAATTTTTTAAAAAGTATTTAACCCGTCTTACTTGCAAAAAATATCAGTTTTTACCTTTTGTTTAACAGCTTAGCTTTTCTTGATGCTGTCGTGCGAATGCGAATGTGTTCTGTTGTTCCAGAGAGTAAGAATATCGGTTGCTATAGCAGCTCCACTTCCTGATGCAATGGCAACTTGACTTCGGTGTCCTGCCAAAACTCCCGCTACATAAAGGTTTTCCGAAACTTTATGATCTTCGTTGATGAGTTGTATTCGGTTTTTTTCGGGAACGGTTTTTTGGTGAGGAATCACATAGTCTGTTAAACCTTCGACATTAAAAGTGTTCGATGCTCCGACAGCAATCACAACTATTTTGGCTTCGTAGATATTTTGGTTGGTATAAACCTGGAAGTGATTGTTGTCTTTGATAACTTTGTTTGCTTTTTCGCTTGGAATTTGTTCAATATGAGGGTAGGCTTTTCTGAGATGTTCCAAACTTTCAAGCATTACTTCCGAACCTGATTTTCCGTAAGGAATTCCATACACATTATTAAGTAAGGCATCTTGTAGATTTCCTCCTTTCTGATGAGTTAGGATTCCAATTTTTTTATCTTGTACAAATGATTTTTTATGTCCAGAACCTAAGACTAAAGCACAAGAAACTCCTGCCACTCCTCCTCCGATAATCAGTACATCAAACATAATTTATCGATTTTTGTATTTGTCTTCGATAGCTTTTGAGGTTCTGAAAATCAATAAAATACAGATAGCACAAAGCGAAGCTACAACTCCGATGAGTGCAATCAGGCTGTTTCCTGAAAAGAGGTTGTCAAAATCAAGTTGCGTGATGTTAAAAACTACCAAACCAAAAGCCAATGCGATAAGTACGTATATAACTGTTTTCATTTTTTTGATATTCCCTCACAGATTCTTGTATTATGGTTTATTTAATTCTGTGGGATTGTTTGAAAGCATAAAATTACGAAGCTCTTTTTTACATAAAAAGCCCTTTAACATTAGAGGCGAATAATTTAACAGCAATAGCCAAAAGAATCACTCCAAAAACCTTTCGGATGACTGCAAGTCCTTCTGTTCCTAAAACTCGCTCGATTTTCCCTGATGATTTCAATACGGCATAAACTAAAAGCGTATTCAGAAAAATTGCCACAACAATATTTATGCTTTGGTATTCAGCTCTTAAGGCTAAAATAGTGGTCATTGTTCCTGCTCCTGCAATCAACGGAAAAGCAATCGGGACTATCGAGGCTGTATTTGGAGCTTCGTCTTTATACAGTCGAACCCCGAGAATCATCTCTAAAGCTAAAAAGAAAAGCACAAAGGCTCCCGCTACAGCAAACGAATTGACATCAATTCCAATAAGTTTTAGGATTTTGTCTCCCACAAACAAAAAAGCAGTCATAATCAAAAAAGCCACGATTGATGCTTTCTCGGATTGGATGTGCCCGATACGTGTTCGTAAATCAACAATAATAGGAATGCTCCCCAAAATATCAATTACTGCAAATAAAATCATAGTTGCGGTAAAAGTTTCTTTCCAATCAAACTCTAAGAAAAAGTCCATTTTTTGTCTAAAAAATCCGGATACAAAGATATGAATTTAAAATCTTTATTTTTAGTGCTTAGAGTCGGTTTAGAATTTATTTTCTTACTACTTTTGACAAAGATAATTTTTGTATAAATGTGCGATAATTCCTCAAAAATAACCTTCAAAAAGATTCTTGTTTTTCCTTTTGCGATGATAATTCGGTTTTATCAGGTTGTGATTTCTCCACTTACGCCTGCTTCTTGCAGATATAGCCCGACTTGTTCTCAATATTCGTTAGAAGCTCTCAAAAAATACGGACTTTTTAAAGGAGGTTTACTGGCTATCAAGCGAATCTTTAGTTGTCATCCTTGGGGAGGGAGCGGGTATGACCCAGTGCCTTGATGTTATTGATTGTAAAAAATGAAATTAAAAAATGAAAAAGTGCTACTATCTAAAAACTTGCGACACCTGCAAAAGAATAATAAAATCATTACCTTCGGTTGAAGAGTTTGTTTTTCAGGATATTAAAGAAAATCCGATTACAGTGAAACAACTCAAGGAAATGTATGCTCTTTCGGGGAGTTACGAAAAGCTGTTCAGCAAAAGGGCAAAACTCTATAAAGAACGAAATCTAAAAGACGAAAACCTGTCTGAAAATGACTTCAAAGGTTTTATACTCGAACATTATACTTTTCTTAATCGTCCTATTTTTGTAATAAACAACAAAATATTCATAGGAAACAGCCCGAAAATGGTGGAAAGTCTGATTTCGGAATTATCTAAGTAAAAGAATTCTTTTGTTGATTGAAAAAACACGCTAAAACCGAACCTTAGAGTTTTGAAGCCAACAGATAAATTACTGCCATTCGTATAGCTACTCCGTTTTCGACTTGTTCGAGAATTACGGATTGTTTCGAGTCGGCTACATCAGAGGTGATTTCTACTCCTCTGTTTATCGGTCCGGGATGCATTACGACAATTTCTTTGCTTAGCGAATCCAAAATTTCTTTGGTCAGCCCGAATTGTTGCGAATATTCTCTGGTATTTGGAAAATAACTCACTTCCATTCTTTCGTTCTGGACCCTGAGCATATTGGCAACATCGCACCACTCCAATGCTTTGGTAAGATTATTCTCAACTTTTACACCTAATTTTTCGATGTGTTTCGGAATAAGCGATTTAGGTCCACAAACTCGAACTTCTGCTCCTTGCATTTGTAAGGCAAAAATATTTGATAGAGCCACCCTTGAATGTAATATATCTCCAATAATTACAACTTTTTTCCCTCCTACCTCTCCTAATTTTTCACGAATGGTAAACGTATCTAAAAGAGCTTGTGTCGGGTGTTCATGAGCTCCGTCTCCTGCGTTGATGATACTTGCTTTTACGTGTTTCGACAAAAATTCGCTTGCTCCGGGGCTGGAATGTCGCATAACCACCATATCCACTTTCATCGAAAGAATATTATTGACCGTGTCGATAAGTGTTTCTCCTTTTTTTACTGATGATTGAGCTGCTGAAAAACTGATGACATCAGCCGAAAGTCTTTTTTGAGCTAATTCGAAAGATAATTTGGTTCGGGTAGAATTTTCAAAGAAAATATTAGCAATAGTCGTATCTCGAAGCGAAGGTACTTTTTTAATCGGTCGGTTGATTACCTCCTTGAAATGATCGGTTGTTTCAAAAATCAAATCAATATCCGATGGAGTGATGTATTTTATTCCAAGAAGATGATTAGTGCTTAATGTTTTCATTTGTGTTGTTATGTTATTGCTTTTCCAGATAAATAACGTCTTCTCCGTGCTGCTCTTTCCAACAAACCCGCACTTTTTCCTCTCCAATAGCATCTACCTGACGACCTCTGTAATCGGGTTGTATGGGCAGATGTCGAGAAAAACGTCTGTCAATCAAAACCAAAAGTTCTATTTCCGAAGGTCTTCCGAAGGATTGAATAGCTGTAAGTGCAGAACGAATACTCCTTCCTGTATAGAGCACGTCATCTATAAAAACTATTTTTTTCCCCTCTACCAAAAAGTCGATTTCGGTTCTGTTGGCCTCGAGTGGTTTTTCGTTTCGTCTGAAATCATCTCTAAAAAATGTTATGTCCAAAAAGCCGAGTTTGACATCGCTAATCTTGTGTTCTTGTTCCAGAATAGATTTTATTTTCTTGGCAAACAATGTGCCTCTGGGCTGAATACCGATTAAGATTGTATCGGAAAAATCCAAATGATTTTCGATAAGCTGACAAGCCAAACGATGCAGGATAATGTTGATTTCGTCTGAAGTGAGTAAAACTTTTTGGCTCATTATAAGTATAGTTGTGTGTGCAAAAGTAATGAATTTATTTAATCATTTTTGACCACAAATCATTAAACTTGCACTTTTAGCTACACGGATTCGATTGCGTTAAAATCCGCTTTAAATTACCGGTGTTTTTATTTGACTATATTCTGGCGTCCTCCATTCTCCATATATTCTCTATCCTGATACAACCCTAATTTTTCAATTGTAGGTAAATCATTAAATGAAAACAAACAAGCATCTTCAATTTCCGATAAATTGTGATGTTCGTGCCAAGCCCAAGACGGGACACAAAAAATATCTCGTTCTTTCCAATCAAATCGTTTTCCGTTAATAATAGAATAGCCTTTCCCTTTAGCACATTGGTACACAAAAGAACCTGTGTGTTTATGGGCTTTGCCTTTGAATCCTTTTGGCAAAAGCTGAATTGATGCTCCCATAGTTTCCATTACGTGTCCTCCTGTAAGCGGATTACTGTATTGCATGATAATCCCATCAAAAGTACTGGGAGTGTTTACTTTTTCTGCCTCCAAAAGAGCCGGATATACTGTTTTCCAGGAATATTTAAACAGAGGCGAATATGGCTTGTTCCATTCTTTATCAGGGGGAATAAGCCCTGTTCCTCCGTAAGTCATCGGAGAATGATTAATGGGAGCTGTCAGTTCTTGCGTTCCGTCTAAAACTGCATAATCATTAGCTTCCAAAGCATTCACAAGCGGAATGTCTAATCCGTCTTGCCAGATACAAGTTTTTCCTCCCGGCTCTACTCCGTGTTCGTGCCAAGTAGAGTTTGGAGTAATGACAAAATCATTTACTTCTAACATAATTTTGTTTCCATCTACAACAGTATAGCCACCTTCGCCTTCCATAATAAAACGCAAAGCCGAAGCCTTATGTCTGTGAGCCGAAGTAAATTCTCCCGGACGTGTAACCTGAATTCCTGTATAAAGCCAACCCACGGCTGCACTTACATCTCTACGTTTGTCATTTACTAAATAAACGACTCTTCGTCCGGCTTGCTCGGGGGTTACTAGTTCCGATGATTTTAAAACCAAATGTCTTAAATTTTCGTATTTCCACAACATCGGAATAGAAGAGCTGCGAGGTTCCCAAGGCTCGATATCGTTAGCTACAGTCCATAAAGCTCCTGCTCCAAGTGCTTCTAATTCTTTATAATAAGCTTCCAGCTCAGGAGTGTCTTGAACTCTTGCTCTTCCGTAAATGTCGTCCGAATATTTTGCATCCATAATTGTAGTGTTTTGTTTAAAGGATTAGAGTTAATTGACAAAAATAATAAATCTATTTTTAATCTCAGCAACACAACAGATTAGCATTTGTGTGTCAAAAATAAATATTGTTTATAGTTTTGACTAATAGTAGTTTATGTCGAAGTTGTATTTTGTATTATACGATTTTATGAGATTTTGTAGTAATGCTTTTTAAGACATTTTGTCAGTTTTTTGTTTGTATTTTTCTGAGATTTCAGACAAACATTACAGTGGTTTGGTTATAAAACAGCCAAAAACTGACATTTTAATATGTATTTTCTAATGGCACAATGATTGTCTAATACAGGTCACGCTGAAAAGCAAAACGAAAAGTATTAAAAAGATAAACTATAAAATTATGAGTAAAATAATCGGAATCGATTTAGGAACAACCAACTCGTGTGTTTCTGTAATGGAAGGTAACGAACCGGTTGTAATTCCTAATGCAGAAGGAAAAAGAACAACACCCTCAGTAATTGC
>JBAYPE010000034.1:0-18484 GCA_041677865.1 Flavobacteriaceae bacterium | reverse complement strand
CAATCGTGCGGTAGCGGAGATTATGAAATTTGTAATTCCGACTCATAAAAGCAAATCTACAAATTTATTTTTTTTATTATTACCCTTTACCACACGAAAGGATTCGTGCGGTAGCGGGGGAAAAAGGAAAAATTTGTGCTGATTTTATTGTAAGCCAAAAAGGAGCAACTCAAAGGATTATGGATTTTCTGACTGAAAAATCCGATTTTAAATAAAATTACTTCAACAATTCCACTTCTGCATTCGGATTAAAAAGATAGGTTTTTCCGGTTGCTATTTCTGTACACTCGTACCGTTTGACACGAAGTGCCATTTTTTTGAATACTTTTCCGTTGTAAATTCGGAAGACGCTTCCGTAGGGAATTTCAAACACATAATTTTTGTCGTTGGGTTTGTCGTACTGTTTGAGGGCTAAAGCCAAAGTAGTATCTGTATCGCTACTTGCCTTCGGATTCCTGAAATGTCTTGCCAAAAGCGGTAAGAGTTCGTTGGGGAAAACCTCAGGTTTTATAAACGGAAGCATCAATCGCTGAAAAGTATGTTTCCATTCTTGTCCGTGCGGGAGGATGTTATTTCCGTACTTTTTATACGCAATCAAGTGGGCAATTTCGTGGATAAGTGTGATAAAAAAACGGTATTTATTTTCACTCGCATTTACGGTTATTTGATGAATTCCGTTAGGGTGTCGTCTGTAATCTCCGTGTCTTGTAACTCTCTGGTTTACAATTTTCAGGTGTACGTTGTTGGCTTTTATCAGCTCAAAAGTAGCATCTAAGGCAAATTCGGGAATATAAGGAGCAAGAATATGTTTCATCAGGAATTTTTCAAATGGGTTGTAAATTTAAAAAACGACTAAAAAGCATTCGTAAAATTTTAAAAGAATTATCATTCAAAACTCTGCATTGCAACTAATTTAGAGTACATTCCTCCTTTGGATAGGAGTTCATCATGCGTACCTTGTTCTATGATTTCTCCTTTTTGCATCACTACAATGGTATCTGCTTTTTGGATGGTCGAAAGCCTATGTGCAATAACGACCGAAGTACGATTTTGCATCATATTTTCTAACGCCTGTTGAACTAATCTTTCGGATTCGGTATCTAAAGCAGAAGTAGCTTCGTCTAAAACCATAATCGGAGGATTTTTAAGTACGGCTCTGGCAATAGATAATCTCTGTTTTTGTCCTCCCGAGAGTTTATTTCCGCTATCTCCGATATTGGTATGAATTCCCTCGGGTAAGTCTTTGACAAATTCATACGCATTGGCAATTTTCAGAGCTGTAATGATTTCTTCATCGGTTGCATTTTCTTTACCGAGTAAAAGGTTGTTTTTTATAGTATCGTTGAACAAAATACTGTCTTGAGTTACTAAGCCCATAAGCCCTCTCAGGCTTTGCAAATTAAAATCTTTGATGTCAATTCCGTCAATTTTGATGTTTCCTTGTTGCACATCATAAAAACGAGTAAGCAAATTGGCAATCGTACTTTTTCCGCTTCCGGATTGTCCGACAAGAGCAACGGTTTTTCCTTTGGGAACCTGAAGCGAAAAGTTTTTCAGAACCTTATCATTGTCGTAAGCAAACGAAATGTTTTCGATGGAAATTTTATCCTCAAACGAAGTTTTTGCTACTGAACCTTGTTTGCTGGTAATTGGGTTTTCGGTTTCTAAAACTTCTAAAACCCGTTCTGCTGCTGCATTTCCTTTTTTTACCGAATACGATGCCTTGGAAATAGATTTTGCAGGAGTTAAAACTCCGTAAGCCAAACTCATATACGTAATAAAAGCTGCTCCCGAAAGGGTTTCGTCCACCAAAACCATCTGACCTCCGTAAACTAATAAAGTGGCAATAGTTACAATCCCGAGAAATTCGCTAAGCGGAGAAGATAAGTTTTGTCGGTTGAGGATTCTGTTGTTTAGCTTGAAAAAACGATAGGTAGAATCTTCAAATTTTTGTTGAAATCTCTTTTCTCCATTAAACCCTTTAATCACTTTGAGTCCTCCAAGCGTTTCGTCAATAATAGAAAGAAAATAGCCTTGTTCTTGTGCGGCTTTGTCCGAATTTTTCTTTAGAGATTTTCCGACTATCGAAATCAAAAAACCTGAAATCGGAATGAAGATAAAAACAAATAAGGTAAGTTCCACACTTATGAAACACATTGCTCCGATAGTAAACAAAATAGTCAAAGGCTCTCTGACCAAAAGCTCCAATACGGACAAAAACGAGTGCTGAATTTCTAACACATCAGAGGTCATTCGCGAAATCATATCGCCTTTTCTCTTTTCGGAAAAGTAAGATAAGGGCAATTCAACCGATTTTTTGTACAAGGCATTTCTGATGTCTTTAAGGATTCCGTTTCGCAAGAACGTAATGAAATACATTGCCCAATAATTGAATAAATTTTTCAGCAAAAATGTTCCGATTACTACCGAAATTAAAACCATCAGGGTCTGCAAAGCACCGTTTTGCTCCATCGAATTGCTAATCCAATACCCCATATAATCTTTGAGGTAATCTCCCGCTTTGGTAATGCCTTCGTATTTAGGAGCTTCGATTATTCTTTTTTCGTTTTTGAATAAAACCTCTAACATAGGCATCAACGTCAAAAACGATATGGCACTGAACAAAGCATATAGTATGTTGAAAAAAATATTCAACCACATATATTTTTTGTACGGTTCTGCAAATCGGAATATTTTTTTAAAGTATTGACTAATCATTTTTTATTTGTGATCTTCTAAATTCGACAGTATTTGTCAAAGATAGAAAATTACTAAGAAACTGTTTAGAATTTATTTTTACTTCAATAGTGCATTTATCGGTTTAAATTTATATTACCGTAATTGACTCTACACAACTAAAAATACTAATCTCTTACGATTTATTTTAGTTTATGCTTGTTTTTTTGTAATTTGTGCTTAATAAAGCCTTAACTTTATGAATCTTTTGCAATTTCCGATTGCCAGAGTTACCATAGGTTTTGTCTTCGGGCTTTTGGTAGCTTTTTGTTTCAGCCCTAAACTTGAACTTGGAGTGGGCTTAGTTTTTGGTGGATTTCTGCTATTTCTTCTGATGCATTTTTGGGCAAAAAACAAAGTCTATTTTGGATTTTCGGTGGTTGTTTTTTCTTGTTGTTGGGGAGTGTTTACCCAAATATTGCATAATGATTTGCTTAACAAACAACATTATTTTCATAAAATTACAAGCGAAAAACAACTCGTAAATTTCACCCTCAATTCCAAGTTGAAGCCTAACGCTTACAACTACCGATATTATGCAAAAGTAAACTCGATTGATAATCAGAAAAGCTTAGGGACTGTACTTATAAACATCAACAGGAATCATTATTTTAAAGAGCCTGAAATCGGGACTAATTTTGAGGCTTATTCTAAAGTCATTCCTCATTATAATCCGAAAAATCCGAGCCAATTTGATTACGGAAAATACCTCAAAAGACAGAAAGTATATGCCCAAATATATGCAGACACTACTAATATTCGAAAGCTACAAACCCAAAAAACCTTAAACTACTACACTTACAAAATCAGAAATCGAATTTTGACAAACTTACAAAAAAGCGGATTTAACAAAGATGAACTTACGGTTTTTCACGCTCTTATCTTAGGACAAAAACAAGACATTTCTCCTGATATTCTGCAAGCCTATCAATATGCGGGAGCTGTTCATATTTTGTCGGTTTCCGGACTACACGTAGCTTATATCTATTTGTTTTTAAACTTTATCTTGAAGCTGGTTCCCAATCACAGAAAAGGAAAGCTCCTTAAACTCACTGTTTTACTTTTGTCTTTGTGGGGTTTTGCTCTTTTAGCAGGAATGGCCCCTGCCATTGTAAGGGCGGTTACGATGTTCTCGTTTGTATCGCTCGGAACGTGCCTGAATAGGAATACAAATATTTTTTATACGCTCGTAGTTTCGATGTTGTTTATACTACTTTGCAATCCGGCTTTTTTGTTTGAAGTGGGGTTTCAGTTGAGCTATCTGGCTTTGTTTTTTATTGTTTGGGCAAAACCGATGATGGATAGGTTTTATATACCCAGGAACAAAATTGCCAAGTATGTTTGGGATGTAGCAACCGTTTCTTTAGCAGCTCAAATCGGGGTTTTACCACTCAGTTTGTATTACTTCAATCAGTTTCCAACACTTTTTATCATCACAAATTTACTTGTGCTTTTGCCTTTGTCAGGATTTATGATTTATGGTATAGCTCTTTCGGTTTTAGCCTTGTTTGATATTACGAATTTTTATCTGTCTAAAATAATGGAATATGGCATTTGGTATATTAATCAGGTTTCTTTTCAGGTGGCAAAGTTTGAGGGGTTTGTCTTTACAGATGTTCCGTTTAATGTATATATGCTGGTGGGTTGGTATATGGTTATTTTTTCGTTTTTTATCCGATTACAAAATCGGAAATTTAGCAGTCTAATTGCTCTGCTTTCGGGAATTTTATTTTTGCAAACCGCTTATATTTTCAGTAAAATAAAAGTCAAAAATTCTAATGAACTTATCGTTTTCAACAAAAACAGAACCACAATTATATCAGATAAAAAGGCAGACAAAATTACTTTTTTTACCAACGATTCGCTTACCGAAAAAGACAATCTGATTAGAAGTTATAAAATAGGAAGTTTTTCAATCAAAACCAGAGTAGATTCTTTACAAAACTTTTATTTTGCAGGAAGTAAAAAAATGATGATAATTGATAATTCATCGGTTTATAAAGATGATTTATCTCCCGATATAGTCTTGCTTACCGGTTCTCCGAAAATTAATTTAGAGCGGTTTTTAGAGCATCACAAGCCCGAGGTTGTTATTGCTGATGCTTCGAACTATAAATCGTACGTGCAGCTTTGGAAACAAACTTGTGAAAAATACAAAATCCGATTTCATTCTACCTACGAAAACGGATTTTATAAAATTGAGTACTAATCTCCTTTTGAGGTTTTTGCTCAATACTACATTTGTTACCGACCTCTATAAAAAAGTCGGGGAGCTCAAGAGCTCCCCGACTTTAAATTGATTTGTAAATTTATCCTTTTACTACTTTTCTGTTGTTTAAAATCATATAAGCTGCAAAAGCAATACCTACAATCAATAACACAATAAGACCCGAATCAATAGACGCCTCTTCTTCCGAACCTGTTCCTCCTCCAGGTCCTCCAGGCTGAGCAAAAGACACAAATGTTGTTAAAAGAAAAAATACAGGTAAAATTCTTTTTAGAAAACTATTTTTCATAATACTTTATTTTTTACGTTACTATAATTAACTCCGCAAAGATAGAAATTTTATTTAATTACCAAAGCTTTGCGGAGTTTTCTTAAAATTAATTAATTATTAACCTTTTTGGTCAACACTTGATTGTCGGAAGTAGTTACTTTAACAATTAAAACCTGGTTGGCATCAATTCGAGAAATCATATGATTGTTTCCTTCTGCTTCCGAAGTATAAACCACTCTTCCTAAAATATCATAAACTGTAACTTCTGACATATCAAACCCTTGAGTCTGAATACGGAACATTTCATTCTGTTTGAAAACTACCCAATTGTTGTTTAAATCAGGTGTAGAAACATTAAGTGAACCCGCTTCTTTGTAAACGATCGAGAATCTGCTATTGAATGTTCCTTCTTCTGAAACAAAGCTATAAGCGTCATTTTTCAGATTGTGTTCTTCTCCGGTAAGGTTATCTTTAAGGAAAATATCCTGATTTTCATCGATAAACAATCCGTCAAAGTTATTCAACGAAATGGTAAACGAACCTCCGTTATTAGCTCTGAATCCTAACGGAACTTCATCGTTATCGTCAAACGGTAAAGCACGCCCTTGAATGGTGTAGTTTACCTCGTTATTACCGATAAGGCTATAAAGAGCAGAACCTACATAACCGAACATTTCAGAGTCGTAACCAAAGTCATAACCTTGCGAAGCTCCCGAAACATAACCTATCAGAACCTGATTTAGTTCTTGGCTGCCTTCTGACAGGTCTAACCATAATCTTCCTTTGTCTTGGTCAAGCATCTTAAAGAATACTCCTGCATCTGATGTTCTCATATCGTTGGTAAAGGTAACCGAGTTTTCGCTTCCGGACTCTATTACAAAACCTTGTCCTACCGGAATGATTCCGGTTGGAGTTTTGTCGCTTGCGTCATTTTCAGCTGAATCTCCTTCGCCTGCTGTGCCAACTCCTCCTACCTTACTAAAAGTAGCCCAGTTGTTACCTGTATAATCTCCAAGGTTATCATCCCACGGATTAACATTTGTCCAGAAATACAATGTTCCTGCACCTGAGTTAGTATCCCAGAATCCATTTGGACCTTCTATTTTGATGTTAGACGGATAAGGGTTTCCTATTCCTTGGTATGTTCCGTTAGTTGCATCAAAATTAACCGTTACGTTTCCGTTGTTCGGGGTTCCTGTAAACTCTCCGTTATACGTATAAGGAGTGGTTACAAAATTATTCGGAGCACGGAACATATATCCTACACCTGCTTCAAAGTCAGTATCAGGAGCTTCTGAGCTACCAAACACCTGACCCCACTGGTCACTTGTTGTATTATAGGTATAGATACGATACCATATTGTTTGTGGAGAAAAGGCTTTTAATCCTTGTTCTGCAACAGGCGATGACCATAACGTATAGTCTAAATGTTTGATAAGCGAACTGTTTCTCTTAACAGCTACGTCTCCTGTATTTACCGCACCTGCTGTTTGGAATAAGTTAGCATTATTTTCTATCACAAAACTACCTCCGCTTGCTACGGTAATGTCTCCTGTAGTAAGCGAAGTATTGCTTGCAACAGTAAGCGAAGCATCTGCTCCCAGAGTAATAGAATTCACTGTAATATCTGTACTGATAACAGCAGGGTTAGCTGAGTCGATAACTACATCAGCAGAAGCATCAGGAACTCCTCCTCTCCAGTTGGCTGCATTTTCCCAAGCTGTGTTAACTTCTCCTGTCCAGCCTTTTTCAGTTATGTGAATGTTATCTAAGCGCAGAGTCCATTGATTACTATTAGAATAAGCGTGGAATCCGAAATAATACACTCCCGTTGAAGCAGGGCTAAACACTACTTCATTGTACTGCTTCGCACCCTGATTGATAGTTGGATGATCTGCCAGTTGGGTAGTCATTGCTGTGTTTGCAGCCGACGTTCCATAAGCTACTTTTAATTTTTCGGTATAGCTAGTACTATTATTTCCGTAATCGTACGAAATAACATACTCAACACCTGCCTCAAGCTCGATACCCTGTGTATAGAACCATGCATTAGCAGCATTTGAGGTGTTATAGTCATATCTTAAAAACTTCCCTGTAAAGCCTTGACCTGACGTATTGTTAGTATCCCAGTTATGTCCTGTTCCCACATTTTGAATTGATGTACAATCAGGTAAGGCAGGAACCGTTACAGATTCAAAATCCTGAAGATACGGTACTGTTGTAGGAAGACAAGGTGTTGTAAAACTAACAGGACCTGCCCAATCACTTAAATCATCAACTCCACAATTGTTGCGTACATAGAAGTGATATGTCGTTTGAGGAGCTAATCCGGAAAGCGTTCCTCCATTTTCAAAATCTTCTTCTAAAGTGCCTTCTTCTTCCACATCAAAGCCAGTTTCACCCCATAAGACGTCAAACTGCTCTCCGTCACTTGTCCAGCTTAAATCTACACTATTTATAGTAATGTTTGTAGCTGTTAAATCTGCAGGAGGGAAACAGGTAGGAGGAGCTACTACAGAAAGAGTATAGTCTTCTGCTTCTCCATAGCCATACTGAGCATCTCCACAAGCAGGAATAGTATAGGAAGAATAGTTGGAGCGTATTCTTATACGATAGTTGCCCAAAGGCAATTCTTCAGGTATATTGATGTCTCCTGTAAGTGTAGTAACATTATACGTGGTGTGTATTGCCACCAACTCATCTTCATCAAAAATTAAGTCCTGATTTAAATCTACCCATATACGCAATCCTCCACTATACGCAGGAACAGTTACCGAATAGCTTATAGACTCTCCCGGAGACTGGGATACACTCATAGCAGTATAGTTGCTGTAAGGGTTTGAAGTTCCGTTGCCCGGATTGGTAATATTTGTGTAACCTCCAGATGTAGAAACTCCCGTAATTCTATAATTATCGCTTGTACCAGTAGGCACACAATATCCTGTATAAAAAGAGTAAGGTCCTGTCCAATCACTCAAACCGTCAACTCCACAATTGTTGCGTACGTAAAACTCATAAGTAGTTTCTGCATCTAAACCTGAAAGCGTTGCTCCGTTTTCAAAACCTTCTTCTAAAGTACCTTCGGTTTCTACATCAAAGCCCGGTGTACCCCATTTGATGTCAAAAGCAGTACCATCACTTGTCCAACTTAAATCTGCACTACTGTAAGTGAGGTTGGAGATTGTTAAATTTGAAGGAGGTAAACAAGAGGGAGGAGGTAATACCTGAACCGCATAATCTTCAATTTCAGCATATATACTTCCTGCTACACAAGGGACAAAAGCTTCTCCTGATACATTATAACGATACATAACTCTCAATCTGTATATGCCCGGTGTTGTTTCGGCAGGAACAGTAAATTCAGGAAAGCTTACTGTTGCACTCGCACCAATAGTATTTCCTATCCAAGCTACCTTTTCGCTGTCATCAAAAGTCCCATTTTGGTCATAATCAATCCAAATGGCAGCTCCGTGATTTCCACCTCCTGCCCCACTTGTTAAAGAAGCTATGGCAGCAACGCCTGCCGGCAACTGAGCCGGAGCCACAGTACCGGAATAATCCATATAACCTGCTGTTCCCTCTGAAGCAGCAGAATCATTATTCAGGTTGTTTAATGTAAAATTCATGATTTCATCCGAATTGTTAGCTGCACCAGTAGGGATACAATAGCCTAACCAGAAAGAAGTGGTTACCCAGTCACTGTAATCTTCCTCTCCGCAATTGGCACGAACGTGCAGGTAATAAGTAGTATTGGAAATTAAATCAGATACAGAGGCAGAAGTTCCTACAACCGAAGTCCCCGACTCGGGAGCTGTAGGCGATGTAGTAACCGCATACACATAGCCCTCTGCAGGAACAGGTTCAGAAGCCGTCCAAGAAATATCTGCTCCGGTAAGGGAGGTAGGAGTAGCTGTTAAATCGGTAGGAGCCATACAAGACGGTTTTTCTTCCCATACAATATCGTCAAGATAAACATAGGTGTAGGTCGAAGTAGACAGTCTTCTAAACCCTATATAGGTGTCTGTTCCTGAATAAGCACTAAAATCAACAGTGTACTCAGCAAAAGTAGTTGTAAGGTCAACCGTTTCAAAAGGTGTAAAGGTGCCTCCGTCTGTTGGGTCTGACAATGTACCGATTACGATGTCTTGGCTCGCTATACTGTTACGACCAGAAAAACGCAACCAATGCGTACCCGCATCTAAGTTGGATAAAACAGGGGAAACCAAAATGATGTTTGATGATGATGATGAATCCGAATTGTACAGACTTACACCATTTGGACTAGAAGAATTAGTAGTCGTGGTTGTTATTGTAGCAAAAGAATTTGCACCATTGTCAAATATTTTACCCCAACACTCGGGTAAATTTGGCGTTGTTGTTGAGTCAAAGTTTTCGTTTAAAGCAGAAACAGCCTCGCATAGCGTTGTAAAACTAAAAGGACCTGCCCAAACACTCAAATCGTCAACTCCACAATTGATGCGTACATAAAACGCATAAGTAGTATTAGCATCTAAACCTGAAAGCGTTCCTCCGTTTTCAAAACCTTCTTCTAAAGTACCTTCGGTCTCTACATCAAAACCGGACATCCCCCATTTGATGTCAAAAGCAGTACCATCACTTGTCCAACCTAAATCAGCACCAGCAGCTGTGATGTCTGTAGCAGTCAAATTAGATGGTTCAAGACATGATGGAAGATTTTCAACCGTAAAATTATCCACATAGAAATAAACATCAGGAGATATAGATGCTGTGGTTGCCACAAAAGCAATCTTTACTACTCCTGAATATTCGGTTAAATTAACTGTTTCTGTTTGTCCGGTATTACTATATGATCCCACCCCTGTGTAGGTTTTTACAGTATTATTAACAGACCATGTTGCTCCACCATCTGTCGAAACAATTACTCTAACAATATGCGAACCTAATGTTGACTGAGCTGTCGTACCTGAATAAGATGTAACAGCCATATCATATTTAACTCTGAATAGACCAGGTATTGCACCTAAATCTATTTGCGGGCTAATCAACCAGTCACTAGAACTACTATATAAGTTAATTCTAGCAGAAGTGTTTGAACCCGTATTTCCAAAATTTCCTCCTGCCCACTTACTTGTAGTACCAGTTAACGTAGAATTAGCTGTAACGTCTCCTGTAGCCTCTGACCAACAAGCTGGGTTAGGGGCGGTGGTTGTAAAATCAGAGAAGGACTGAACAGCAGTAGGAGCCACTTCAGGAGCACAAAGTGTCGTAAACCCGAAAGGTCCTGCCCAATCGCTTATATCTCCACCTCCACAATTGTTGCGTACATAGAATTGGTAAGTCGTTAGAGAAACTAAGCCCGAAAGTGTTCCTCCACTCACAAAACCTTCTTCTAAAGTACCTTCGGTCTCCACATCAAAGCCCGGTGCACCCCATTTGATGTCAAACTGCTCTCCGTCACTTGTCCAACCTAAATCTGCACTGTTATGAGTAATGCCTGTAGCCGTTAAATCTGCAGGAGGAAAACAGGTAGGAGGAGCTACTACAGAAAGGGTATAATCTTCTGTTTCTCCTTGTACTACACCACACGGGTTAGCGGTAGTGTTCCAATAATAACGAGAACGCACTCTAATTCTATATTCCCCAATAGATAATTCCTCAGGAATATCTAAAACTCCATTAAATGTTGTTGCAGAGCTAGAATAAGCGTGATTTGCCACTAATTCTTCTGTATCAAAAACAAGATTTTGATTCAGGTCTATCCAAATTTCCAGATTAGTATAGCTTGGTACACTAACTGAATAATTAATCTGTTCTCCTGGAGACTGACTTACAGAAAAAACAGTCTGGTTGCTGTATCCTCCAGAAGTAAATCCGGAATTTAAGTTAGAGATATTTGTATAACCTCCAGAAGTAGAAACTCCTGTGATACCATAAGACGTTCCTGAAGTAGTGGCTGGCACGCAATATCCTGTATAAAAAGAGTAAGGTCCTGCCCAATCACTCATTTCCTCACCACAATTCTGACGTACGTAAAACTCATAAGTAGTTTCTGCATCTAAACCGGAAAGCGTTGCTCCACTCACAAAATCTTCTTCTAAAGCACCTTCTTCTTCCACATCAAAGCCCGGTGTACCCCATTTGATGTCAAACTGCTCTCCGTCACTTATCCAACCTAAATCTGCACTACCGTAAGTGAGGTTTGTAGCTGTTAAACCTGTAGGAGGAAAACAAGAAGGTGGTTCGCTCAACTCTATTTGTAATCTTGCTAAAGTATTTGTTCGTGTTCCTGTACCCGGAGAATTGGTAAAATTGTAGGGATTAGTATCATTTCTAATATAAATACCCGTATTGTTAGCTGAAGTATATGACCCAAAAGTTGTGTTACTACTAAAATTTCCTGCATAACTTGGTTCAACTTCACTTACGGCAACCACCAAATTATCGCCTGTGTAGATGAAAGTCGAGCTAAGAGTGATTTCCATCCAAGAAGCATTTACTGCCGTTACTGTTCCGGAAAACACTTGTGTCATATCTCCCGCAAGCACCCAATCAGTATCACTCGTAAAATCTGTTTTTGTAGTGTTACCAAGATAAACCTGCCAATTGTCAGATGACGACATAAGGTCTGCGTTACCATCAACATACCAACGAATTTTTGTAATTTGTTTTGTTCCGGGATTTCCTAACTCGGAAGCTGTAACAATCTGCTGACTGGCATTATACCCCCAATAAGTATAGACAGGGATGTTTGTATTAGTATTTACGCCTGTACCTATAATTACAGTCTGGGCAAACCCCATTTGCCCCATAAATAACATAAAACAAAACGAAAGTAAAGCAAACCATCGTTTTGTTTTCCGTGTTCGAAACGTATCCGAACGCTCAAAAATAAATGTGTTCATAATTCTCTATATTTAAAATTAACTTGACGAAAGTATAAAACTTTCTTAACAAAACAAATTTTTTCCAAGAAAAACAATGAAATTAATGCTTTTTGAGGTTATTTTTATTCAATCAAGAAAAAAATAGGTTAAAAAAAACGCAGATAAATCGATTTTATAACAGGCATATTAATCTTTGAGATAAAAATATAAAGAGGTTAAACATACAATACTTGTATAGATAGATATTTAAACAGTTAATAAAAAAAGACCCTGAAACAAGTTCAGGGCAAGAAATATTTAGGGTAGTTATACGAGCTAAAACAAAAGAATTTCTTTTGTTTTGCCTCCACCCGAATTTACAGAGTAAATTCGACCTCTCCAAAGAAGAGGTGTAAGCGGAAATCCCGAGACAGAGTCTCAAGGAATTTTTAGATTAAATCTAAGATTATTTTTAAGATTTTATTCAGGTTCTTTCAATCTTGGCTCCCAACGCACGAAGTCTTTCATCCATCCGCTCATAGCCTCTGTCAATTTGCTCGATGTTCTGAATGGTGCTCACGCCTTTGGCAGAGAGTGCTGCAATAAGCAGCGAAATTCCTGCTCTGATGTCCGGTGAAGACATATTAGTCGCCTTGAGTTGCGATTGAAAGTCGTGGCCTATAACCACTGCTCTGTGTGGGTCGCTCAGAATAATTTTGGCTCCCATATCAATCAGCTTATCTACAAAAAACAAACGACTTTCGAACATTTTTTGATGTACAAGTACACTTCCTCGGGCTTGGGTAGCCACTACCAATACTATACTCAGCAAATCGGGAGTAAACCCCGGCCACGGAGCATCGGCTATGGTCAGAATCGAACCGTCAATATAGCTCTGGATTTCATATCCGTTTTCGTGTTTCGGAATATAAATATCATCGCCTCTTTTTTCTATGGTAATTCCGAGTTTTCTGAAAGTGTCGGGAATGATTCCGAGATTCTCCCAACTTACATTTTTAATCGTGATTTCGCTTTTGGTCATTGCAGCCAACCCTATCCACGAGCCGATTTCAATCATATCGGGCAAAACGGTATGTTCTGTTCCCGATAGGTATTCAACTCCTTCAATTTCGAGTAAGTTAGAACCTACTCCCGAAATTTTTGCTCCCATTCGGTTGAGCATTTTACAGAGTTGTTGCAAATAAGGTTCGCAAGCTGCATTATAAATAGTGGTTTTTCCTTTGGCTAAAACGGCCGCCATCACGATATTTGCCGTTCCGGTTACCGATGCTTCGTCTAAAAGCATATACGTTCCGGTTAGTTTATCGGCTTCTACTCCATAAAACGCGTCTTCCTCGTTGTAGCGAAAGGTCGCTCCCAGACTGATAAATCCTTCGAAATGCGTATCTAATCTTCTCCTTCCGATTTTGTCCCCTCCCGGTTTTGGGATATATCCCTTTCCGAAACGAGCTAAAAGCGGCCCGACAATCATGATAGAACCACGAAGCGAGCTTCCGTCTTTTTTAAAATCGTCAGATTCGAGATAACCTAAGTTTATATCGTCTGCCTGAAAAGAATAGCTGTTTGGAGCTAATTTTTCTACTTTAACCCCCATTGATTTGAGTAGCAAAATAAGTTTGTTTACATCTAAAATATCAGGAATGTTATGAACCGTTACTTTTTCGGGAGTAAGTAATATGGCACATAAGATTTGCAACACTTCGTTTTTTGCCCCTTGAGGAACTATTTCTCCTTTTAGGGGATTGCCACCTTCGATTTTAAAAACAGCCATAATTATTTGTGATTTTTGTTTGAGCTTACTGTTTTCTGCCTTGTGTTTTTCTGATGACCTCCTTGCGCAGACTTATTAGAAGCCTTTTTGTTGGTACGCATCAAATCGGAGGAGTCCGAAAGTTCTTCGGTTGAACTCATCAGATTAATTTTTCCGTTTGACAACTCGTATAGATGCTCAAAAATAACTTCATCTTTTACTGAATCTTTATTCCAGCTCAGGTATGATTTTTTCATGTGGTTGGCAATTACTCGGATAAGAGCTGTCTTCATATCACCTTCTTCCCATTTATTAGCCACATCAATCATATATTTGATGTTGTTTCCATAAAAACGATATTTCGGAAAGTTTTGCGGATACGGAAGCGGTTCGGGTTTCAGATGTAAAAGCTCTTTTGACAAAACCGGATACGGGGAATCTACATCTAATTTAAAATCAGACATAACAAAGAGTTGATCCCACAGCTTATGTTGAAAATCGGGCACGTCACGCAAATGCGGATTCATGCTTCCCATAATCGAAATAATGTACTTTGCCAATTTATTTCGCTCTTCTCTGTCTTCTGTTTCAATAGCAAAGTCTATGAGTTTTTGCAAATGTCTTCCGTATTCGGGGATAACAAGTTTTTTGCGTTGCGAATTGTATTCAAGGTAATTAATGGCTTCTTCGGGTTTAAATTCCATAAGTATTTTTTAGATAGAGATAATTCCTTCTATTTCAGACACTTCTATATATTTTTCAATAACAGCATCGGGATTTTTCATCTTGACATTTATCGAGATACTGGTGTATTTTCCCGTTTTGGAGTGATTTGTTTTAATAACAGCTCCCATATTGTCAAATATGTTTTCTACCCGTTTGATCTTTTCGGTATCTGTAGGAACTACAAATTTATATAAGTATTCTGTAGGCCAAAGAGAAGTATTGGTTAATTCTACTTTTAGCCTTTTATAAAATTCCTGGGTTTTTTCGTTCATCTTTTTTTAGAAGTGATGCTAAGTTATGATAGCAAATATAAATAAATTTTGAAAAAACTCTTGTTTACTTTTTATAAAACTTCTTGTATTTCAGGTAAGAGACGAATCCGACTATAGCAACAAAAGCAATGGAGTAATACACAAAGCTTGGAGTTACGACTTTATCTCCACTAGCATAAGAGTGCAATCCGGACAGATAAAAATTCACTCCAAAGTACGTCATAATGATCGAAGCAATAGCACAAACACTCAACAGATTATAAATCCATAAGTTTCTCATTCCCGGCACAAGTCGTGCGTGAATCACAAAAGCATAAACCATTATCGAGATTAGTGCCCAAGTTTCTTTCGGGTCCCAACCCCAGTATCTACCCCAACTTTCATTAGCCCATTGTCCTCCCAAAAAGTTTCCGATGGTAAGCATTACAAGCCCTACGGTAAGAGCCATTTCGTTAATATATGTAAGCTCTTTGATGTTGAGTTCCATTTTTTTCTTGTTCTTTACATTGGTAAAAATCATCAGAAACAAAGCTACTAATCCGAGAATCATTCCGATAGCAAAAGGTCCGTAGCTGCCTACAATTATCGAAACGTGAATCATAAGCCAATACGAATTCAGAACAGGTTGTAAGTTAGCAATAGCGGGATCCATCCAGTTCCAATGTGCAATCATCAAAACCATCGAAGTCACAAAAGCCGTAGAGGCAGTCGTCAATCCGGATTTTCGTCCGAAAATAAGTCCGAAAAGCATTGTTGCCCAGGCCACATAAATCATTGATTCATAAGCATCACTCCAAGGAGCATGTCCTGAAATATACCAACGAAGTGCCAATCCTGCTGTGTGTAAAACAAACAAAAATCCGATGAGATATTGGCTGATTTTAAGTGATAAGTTTATCGACTTGTTATTGTAAAAAATCTGTACAATAGCAAAGAAAAACATCAGTAAACTCGCATACATATACCACGAAAACAATTTCTTGAAAATGTCATATTTGTTGTAAGTTATTTCTGATTGAATTTTTTTATCGGAAGGCATTACCTCACTTCCGAATTTGTGTTGATAAGCACTGATGCTCTCTAATAATTCGTCTGCCTGATTATAGCCTCCCGAGCGTTTTGCCTCTTGTAAGGTGTGAAAATACAGCGGAAAAACATTTCGCACATACATAGAATCCTGCCCTTTGATGTTAGAATTGCTTAACTCTAAAAACGAAATCCACTTGTTGTTTTGGTCATTCGGAATCGGAAATACTCTCAGAATTCCTCCTCCCAAAGCCGAGCTTAACAACACTGCTTTTTTGTGAGCCTCAATAATGTCTTTTTGAAAAGCATTAGGAACTCTTGCTTGTTGAGCATCTTCTAAAAACGGAGATAATTTGTAGTTGTCATTTTCGTCAAAAAAATTCAAAAGCGATGCGTATTTGGCGTTTTCGTCAACTTCTAACAAATGCCTGATACTGTCGTTCCCTCTTTTGAGATGAATAATCGGAACTTCGTTCCACAAGTTCGGATACTGAATCATCGACAAAAATACCTGATCGGAATTTAGCCCTTTATAATGGTCGTTTTTACTGACTTTTCGCACTAATTCGGACGAAAAAGTATTGACTGGCTTCATTCTTCCTCCCGCATCCTGAATCACTAATTTTCCGAACTTTTCGGCATGAGTCTTATCAACCGTGAGTACCGTAATCAGTGAATCAATTTCGGTTCCTGATATGCCTAATGTAATTCTCTTATGCTCGTGTTGTTGTGTTTGGGTAGTATCTTGAACGTGTTCGTGGTTGTGTTCCTGAGCCCATCCGTTCAGCCCTAAAAACAAGGCTAAAACCGAAAGCATTTTGGCTTTTTTGTTCTTTACTTTTTTGAGCATTTTTCTCAAATCTCCGAACCTTGAGTTTCTGTCAAAAATTATCCAAATCATCGCTATATACAGAAGTGTGTAACCGATGTAAGTAATCCACGTTCCCCAAAAATCGTGATTTACCGAAAGTATCGTAATATCCGGGTCGTGAGCCTCCTGAGCTATGGCATCAGAATAATTGTACGAAGCCTGAAAAAAGCGATATCCGTTGTGGTCGAGCACGTGGTTCATATAAATTTCGTAGTCAAACGGGGTTTCGTCTTCAACAGTAATTTTACTTTTAAAAGAAGAAAAACTGCTAAGAGTTCCCGGATATTTGTCTGCCACAAAATCATTTAAACGAATCGAAAAAGGAAGGTCATATACTTTACTTCCGAAAAGCAAAGTATATTCGAGATTTCCTTGCTTGAACGAAAACGGAACACCCATTTTACCTTTTGCTCCCAAAAGTGTAACTTCGTTTTCTAATCCTTCAGATTTTACGGTAACGGTAAGTGCATCATCACTCTCACTATCTTTCCAATTTCCGTTTGAAATATATTTGATTTTCCCCTTGATAGCAGGTTCGGGAAACACGAAGTTTGTTCCCGCTAATGTATAAAGTGAACGCAAATTGAGCGAATGTAAAGAATCGGCATAAACCAAACCTTTGTCTTGAGTGGCCATTACCATAAAATTTCCTCCGAAAGCTGATTTGATAAAATACTCATCGTTTTCGTCTTTGAAAATATTTATCGCTCCATCTGTTTCTTTATTAAAAGAAAAAAGTACATTATGAATGTTTTGCACCTCTCCTTCTTTAAGAAAATGTTCGTGTCTTGTACCTTCTCCAGACTCTACGAGTTTTATGTACAAATCTCCATTGTTGTCTTCCACAATTTCTTCTGTAGCTCCCATTATGAAGTCTTTGTAACTGATTTGATATGGTGTTCCGCTGAACTCTCCTCTAATCGAAAAGTTATTATTAGTAGCTTGCGATAGAATAAGTGGTCTTTCGTGTGATTTCCGACGCATTTCTCCATCGTGTTCTCCATCGACAAGAACAGTCAGAAAAACCTTATCGGAATACATCTGGTTTACGACTTGCCCTTCTTTAATCGGCATTATACCTTCGTAGCTTATATATCTGGTAATAAAAGCTCCGATAAGAATCAGAATAAAAGACAGGTGTAATATAAGTGTACTTAATTTTTCCTTTCGGAAAAGATTATATCGTTTGATGTTTCCTATAAAATTTATGAGGAAGAATACCATGATTACCTCAAACCACCATGCATTATAAATCATAATTCGGGCAGTATCTGTGTTGTATTTATCTTCGATAAATGTTCCGATTGCCATTGCAGCTGCAAAAACGATGAATAAAACAGCCGTTAAGCGAGTGGAAAACAGAAAGGAGAAAATTTTCTTATCCATTATGTAGATGAAGTTTACAAATTCTGGCAAAGTTAATCATTTTGATTGGAGTCAAAGTAACTTTAACGTAAGTTTCAGGGAATTGACAAGGCTTTTATAACAACACTCAGGTTGATTTTGGGCAATTTTATATTTTTTAGAATTTGCATTTTTAATGTGTTAGTGCCATGGTAACGATGCTTATCTTGGCATTCGGAATTTTGAATAGTGCCTTAGCACATTGTTCAAGTGTTGTCCCTGATGTCATTACGTCATCTATTAACAAGAAGTGTTTGTCAAAATTCTCTTCCGAAAAATTCACATCAAAAATTTCTTTACTGATATCGGTTCGCAAAAAAAATGTTTTCTTGGTT
>JBAYPE010000033.1:0-21029 GCA_041677865.1 Flavobacteriaceae bacterium | reverse complement strand
TTATCCGAATTTGTACTCGCACTTAACGACAGACTTCATTTTCCATCCTCCTATTAGACTTTAGATTTATTTATAGTAAGAAAATAAGGTTATAACCAACTAACAATTGGTCATAACCAAGTATTTTATGTCTAAAAATTAAATTTAATAAAAATGAAAACCTTAAAACATTTATCAATTCTATTTGTAGCAATATTAACCTTTTCATGCTCTACTGACGATGACACAAACCCTGTAAATACTGATGATTTAAACAATTTAGAAAAAATTCAAGAGTTGTCAAACGATTCGCATATCGTGGAATTATATTCTGAAAGCGGCATATTACAACAAGGCTACAACGCTATCTCGCTACGCATCAAAGACAAAAACTCTGACAATTTTGTAACTGACGCCTCTATAAACTGGAATCCTATAATGTATATGACCGATAAACAACATTCTTGCCCAAAATCGGAAGTTGTAAAAAGTGTAGGAAAACAAAATCTTTACAACGGATACATCATTTTTCAGATGGCGTCGAACGACTCTGAATATTGGAAATTAACTATTGATTATTCCATCAACGGAAACGATTACTCTGTTAGTGAAACCATCCAAGTAGAATCTTCTGATAAACAACGAGTAACCTCGTTTATGGGAACGGATAATGTGCGTTATGTCTTGGCTATTGTAGAACCCTCCTCTCCTGCTGTAGCTGTAAATGATATGATTGTAGGATTGTTCAGAATGGAAAATATGATGAATTTTTCAGTCGTAGATGATTACACTATTAAAATTGATCCGAGAATGCCAAGTATGGGAAATCACGGTTCGCCTAATAACGTAGATTTAACTCAAAAAGCTGACGGGTTCTATCACGGAAAGTTATCGCTCACCATGACAGGGTATTGGAAAATAAACCTGCAACTTTTGAATCAAACAAGTGAAGTCTTGAAAGGCGAAGAAGTTACGGAAAATAACGAATCGAGCAGTTTGTATCTGGAAATAGAATTCTAAAAATGTAGATAATGAAACGCAAAATCATAATTTGTGGTTTTTTTATTTTCTTGGGAATAGCAGCTTATTCCCAAGAAAATAAAACCGACAGTATTTATCATAACATCAACATTGACCAAATCATCATTAGCGGTAAATCTTTGCATCAAAATCAGTCTAAATCGCTTTCGACTATCGATGAATTTTTAGAGAAGTCCTCCAAGATAAGTATGGTAAAAAGAGGTGGATATGCTTGGGAACCACTCATTAATAGTATGGCTACCGAACGTACTATAATTACCATTGACGGAATGCGTATTTTTGGGGCATGTACCGATAAAATGGATCCGATTACCTCTTATGTAGAAGTCTCTAATTTATCTAAAGCAGCGGTCGTTTCCGGACAGCAAGGTAGCACATACGGAGCCACAATCGGAGGTGCTTTAGATTTAAAACGAGCAGCTCCTCACAAAAGACAATTAGGCTGGAGCGGACGAATAATCAGCGGATACGAAACCAATAACGAGCAAAAAATAATGGGAACTTCGGTAGGTTATAACGACAGCTTATTTTACGCTAATGCTGACTTTATGTATCGCAAGGCAGAAAATTACAATGCCGGAAAAAATAATGAAGTTGCTTTTTCGCAATTTTCTAAATACAATGTTTCCGGAACTTTTGGATATTTTTTAAACAAACGCAATCTTTTGGAGACCTCGGTAATTTACGATAAAGCAACCGATGTGGGCTACCCTGCCCTACCTATGGACGTTTCGCTTGCCGAGGCTTTGATTACTTCAATAAAATACGAATATGTCCCTGTTTCAAAAACAATTGAAAATTGGGAAACCAAGTTGTATTTCAACTCCATCACTCATACTATGGATGACACCAAGCGTCCGAGTGTGCCTATTCACATGGATATGCCAGGTTGGTCGGACACTTACGGAATGTATTCAAAAATAAAAGGAAAACATCAAAAACATCAATTTTCAGTAAATTTCAATGCATTTTACAACAAATCGATAGCCGAGATGACTATGTATCCGAATAATCCGAATGAAAACCTGATGTTTATGTACACTTGGCCCGACATAAGGACGTTTTATAACGGGTTATACATTGGAGATTCGTATCGTTTAGGTGAAAAAAACGAATTGAAGTTTTCCACAAACATTGGATTTCATTTCAACAAAATTGCCGATGAATTTGGTTTATCAAGTCTTCGGATTTTTTATCCGGAAATGGATGAAAACAAAAGCCGTTTGCTAAAGAGTTTTTCAGGAAATTATCTGGTCTATCACGGTAAATGGAACTATAATTTTGGTTTGGCTTACGGAGAACGTACTCCCTCTGTTTCAGAAGGCTATGGATTTTATCTCTACAACAGTAATGACTTTTACGACTACATAGGAAACCCGTATTTGTCCAACGAAAAATCGTGGGAAATAAATGCTTCTGTTCATCATCATAGCAATACTGTTCACTCCAAATTATCGACTTCATATTTCCATATTCAGGATTATATTGTAGGTTTAGTAGATGATTCTGTACTTCCGATGACCATTGGAGCTATGGGAGTAAAACGCTATTCAGCTATGGACTATGCAACGATTTTTTCAGCCGATTACTCTTTAAAATATTACTTTTTAGACAATATCAAGACAGAAGCACAATTGATTTACAGCTACGGAAAAGGAAGTGATGGAAACAACTTGCCTTTTATAAGTCCGTTTCGTTATTCAATGGTCTTAAATTATTCAAAGTCAAACTTTGTGTCGCAAATTACTGCAAACGGAAATGCAAAACACAACAATTTTGCTCCGTTTTATGGTGAAAATAAAACCAACGATTATATTATTTTGGGGCTAAGCACAGGATATTCATTTTGGTTTGAAAAAACGACTTTAAACCTGAGGGCAGGAGTTGAAAATATTTTTGACCGTTTTTACACCACTTTTGCCGATTGGAACAACATTCCTCGAATGGGACGGAATATTTATCTCAACATAGAATTTTTGTTGTAAACAAAGTGTTTTCAAAAAATTGGCTTTTCTGTTTCCTCGTAGATTTCGCAGTTCGTACACAAATTTGTGAAATCTGCGAGAATAGATAAATTTAAACTGCTTCGGAGAGGCATTTTTTGTAACTTCGCAGTTTAGAATAATTTCGTCAAAATTAGAAAATGGCAAAACCAAGCATACCCAAAGGAACAAGAGATTTTTCGCCTCAAGAAGTCGCAAAAAGAGGTTATATCATCAGTATTTTGAAAAAGAATTTCGAAAAATTCGGCTTTCAACCAATTGAAACTCCAACTTTTGAAAATTTAGATACACTAATGGGAAAATATGGTGAAGAAGGCGACCGATTAATTTTTAAAATTTTGAATTCGGGAGATTATTTGGCTAAAGCTGATGAAGAATTTTTGACTAATAAAGATAGCCAAAAACTTACTTCTCAAATCTCTGAAAAAGCACTTCGTTATGATTTGACCGTTCCGTTTGCCAGATATGTAGTGCAACATCAAAACGAAATTGATTTTCCGTTCAAACGCTACCAAATTCAACCGGTTTGGCGAGCAGATCGTCCGCAAAAAGGTCGTTTCAGAGAATTTTATCAATGTGATGCTGATGTAGTTGGGTCGAATTCGCTTTGGCAAGAAGTAGAATTGATTCAATTATATGATAAATCCTTATCGGAATTAGGTTTAGAAGATTCCGTTATCAAAATCAATAACCGAAAAATTCTTTCGGGAATAGCAGAAGTTATCGGAGCTAAAGACAAACTCATCGACTTTACCGTGGCTCTGGATAAATTGGACAAAATCGGAGAAGACGGAGTAAAAAAGGAAATGTTAGAAAAAGGAATTTCTGAAGAAGCTATCAAAAAAGTACAACCGCTTTTTAACTTTAGCGGAACAACTTTCGAAAAATTAAATCAACTTTCCGAGCTCTTAAAATCCTCAGAAGAAGGGACAAAAGGCGTAGAAGAACTTTGCTTTATTTGTAAGGCTATCGAAAATATTGGTTTGTATAAATCCAAATTAGATTTAGATGTTACTCTTGCTCGTGGACTGAACTATTACACCGGAGCAATTTTTGAAGTACAAGCTCCGAAAGTAGCCATGGGTTCTATCGGAGGTGGTGGAAGATACGATGATTTAACAGGGATTTTCGGACTAAAAAACATTAGTGGAGTGGGAATTTCGTTTGGGTTGGACAGAATTTATTTAGTGTTGGAAGAATTAGATTTGTTCCCTGAAGACGTAACTGAAACATCTAAAACGATATTTGTCAATTTTGGAGACTCTGAATCTTTATATGCACTCAAAGCTATCAAAACTTTGCGTGAAAACGGCATCAAAACCGAACTCTATCCTGATAAAACCAAGCTCGGAAAACAGTTTCAATATGCGGATAAAAGAGGTATTCCGTTTGTGGTAATAACCGGAGAAGAAGAAATAAAAAACAGCACATTCAACCTGAAAAATCTAAGTTCGGGTGAGCAAAATTCTGTTTCTTTAGAGGAATTGATTCAGAAGTTAAAATAAAAACAGAAGATTTTTTTTACTCCTCTAAAGTATTGAAATTTGAATAATTTCTCCACTTTTCGATACAGATTTGCATATCTTCCGGTAGTTCGGTGTCAAAACGCATAAATTCTTTGGTTACAGGATGTTGAAAACCAAGAGTTTTGGCATGAAGTGCTTGTCTGGGTAAAATCTTAAAACAATTCTCTACAAATTGTTTGTATTTGGTAAAAGTTGTCCCTTTCAGAATCAAATTTCCTCCGTATCGTTCGTCGTTAAAGAGCGTATGTCCGATGTACTTCATACTTGCTCTTATCTGGTGTGTTCTTCCGGTTTCTAAGCGGCACGAAACCAGCGTAGTATAATTAAACCGCTCTAAAACTTTGTAATGCGTAACTGCTCTTTTTCCGAAGTTTTCATCATCAAAAACAGCCATTTGCATTCGGTCTTTAAGGTGTCTTCCGATATAACCTGTAATGGTCCCGGAGTCTTCTTCAATGTTTCCCCAAACTAATGCTATATACTCTCTTTCCGAAGTTTTTTCTTCAAATTGCTTGGCTAAATAAAACATAGCTTCTTCGGTTTTGGCTACGACCAAAAGTCCGGTGGTATCTTTATCAATTCGATGAACAAGTCCGGGCCTGTGACTGGAATTCATCGGAAGATTATCAAAATGATAAGCAAGAGCATTGACAAGTGTCCCTGAATAGTTTCCGTGTCCGGGATGTACCACAAGACCTGCAGGTTTGTTGATGACCAAAAGCACTTCATCTTCGTACACAATGTCTAACGGAATGTTTTCGGGAATGATTTTATATTCGTATTTCGGTTTGTCAAAAACCACCCTAATTACATCGTTTGGTTTTACTTTGTAACTTGATTTTACGGGAATATCATTTACCAAAATACTTCCGCTATCTGCTGCTTTTTGGATTTTATTACGGGTCGAATTCTGAATCAAACCCATCAAATATTTATCAATCCTTAAAAAAGACTGTCCTTGACTTACTTCAAACCTGTAATGTTCAAAGAGTTCGTCTTCAATTTCGTGATTTTCTTGGCGATTGATATTCATAATAGAGGGATTTTAATCTTGAAAAACGGCTTTTCCGTCCCCGAGAATAAAATCAATTTTTGAGGTTTTCATCACCTTATCTCCTGCTTTCAGAATTTTTCCTTTGTGTTGTAATTCAAGAACGACGTCTTCTGCAAAGTAGGATCGATAGGTTACTTTTCCTTCCTCGAGACCAAGAGCTTTTAGGGTTGGGAGGGCTTGTCTGTATGTTTTGTCTTTCAGGTCGGGAATTTCTATCATTTCATAGTTTAAAGCGTTCATTTTCAAGTATATTTTTCGTCCGCTTTTTACCTTTGAACCGGCTGTAGGGTCTTGTTCCACAATAGAATTAGGAGGGAAATTTTCCTGAAATTTTAAGGTATCGTTGATTTGATAATTCAGGTTTAAACCTTCCAATTTTTCTTTTGCTTGAACAATTGTAAGTTTAGTAATATCAGGAACTGTGATTTCTTCTCCGTGATTGGTTCTAACAGCAAGCCATTTCATCAAGGCGAAAGTCAAAATAAACAGCATAATTCCTGCTAAAATCAGTTGTTTTAAAAATGATTTACTCTTTAAGAAACTTATTAACTTCACTTGATATCTGTTAAATTATCCTTGCAAATGTACGTCAAATAAATGAAAGAAGAACACCTTTATTGATGCAGAACCTATTCAGATTTTACATCTGTGTTTGGATTTTTTATTTTTTTTTTTCTTTTTTAGTAACCCATTTTACGACATAAATACTTATTTCGTACAGAATAAGTAGTGGAATAGCGACCACAACCTGGCTCACTACATCAGGAGGAGTGATTATGGCTGCTATAATAAAAATGAGAACGATGGCGATTTTTCGGTACTTTCGCAAAGCCGGAGCGTCTATAATACCGAGTTTTCCTAAAAAATACATCAGTATTGGAAGTTCGAAAATAAGTCCGGAAGCTAAAATACAGGTTTTAATCGTTCCGATGTAGGAGTCGATGTCAAATTCGTTGCTTACCTGATTGCTTACGGAAAAATTTCCTAGAAAGTTAATCGACAAAGGAGCCAACATATAATATCCGAAAAGCACTCCTACAAAGAACAATAAAGAGGCTATGATGATAAACCACTTGGCGTTTTTCTTTTCGTTTTCGTGCAAGGCTGGTCGGATAAATTTCCATACTTCCCATAATATATAAGGAAATCCGAGAATAAACCCGACTGTGATTCCCATCCAAATAGCAGTAGAAAACTGTGTTCCCATCTTCCTACTCTGGATTTCAAAATTCAACTCTTTTATGCAGAGGTCTTCCGTAGCTCCAAACATTTGTCCTATTTCACAGAAAAAACGATAGGTAACAAAGTTCGGGTCTTTCGGTCCGAAAATAATGACATCAAAGATAAAATCGAGGAAGAAAAACGAAATCGAAGCACCAATAACAATTGCCAATGAACTTCTAATCAGAACCCATCTCAAAATTTCAAGATGATCCAAAAAAGACATCTCGCCTAAATCTTTCTTACTCATTTATTTGTTTATTGAATCGTTTAATCCCGTTCGACTATCCTACAATTCCTTCTTTCAATATATCGTGAAGATGAATAACTCCTATATAGTGTCCGTTTTCGGTTACCGTAAGTTGGGTTATAGAAAAGTTTTCCATAAGGTTAAGAGCATCTACAACCATATCCTGAGGTGTTACCGTTTTCGGATTTTTAGTCATAATATTTTGGGCTGTAATTCCTGCAACATTATCTGTTTTTTCGAGCATTCTTCGTATATCTCCGTCAGTAATTATCCCGACCAGATTATTGTTTTCGACCACAGCGGTAACTCCAAGTCGTTTTTGTGAAATTTCTACAATCACATCTTTTATATTAGCATCGGGGCTTACCTGAGGGCTGTTTTCTCTATCGAGCATATCTTTTACACGAAATAATAATTTTTTCCCCAGTGCTCCTCCCGGATGATATTTTGCAAAATCATCGGCTGTAAAATTTCTTGCTTTCATCAGGCAAACTGCCAAGGCGTCTCCCATCACAAGTTGGGCTGTAGTACTGTTGGTTGGAGCCACATTATTCGGGCAAGATTCGCTTTCTACAAAAGTATTGAGCACATAATCTGATTGTTTGGCAAGAAACGAATCAGTATTTCCGGTCATTCCGATAAGAATATTTCCAAAATTTTTGATAATAGGAGCCAGAACTTTTATCTCGGGAGAATTTCCGCTTTTTGAAATACAAACAACAACATCATCTTGTTGAATCATTCCTAAATCTCCGTGAATTGCCTCCGAAGCATGTAAAAATTGAGCAGGAGTTCCTGTAGAATTTAATGTTGCTACAATTTTTTGGGCAATAATTGCACTTTTTCCGATTCCAGTTACGATGGTTTTTCCGTTTGCTTTTAGGATAATTTCTGTTGTTTTAACAAATTCATTATCAATAAGTTCTATTAAATTTTCTATGGATTTACTCTCGGAAAGTAGTACTTCTTTTGCAGTCTGTAAAGTGCTGTCTGGTGTTGTCAAAACGTAGTTAATTAAATTTTTTGTAATTATCAAAAAGTTGTTATATCTTTATGTTATGCAAACTTACATAAAATTTAGTTTTAATTGAAAATGAATTCATCGGAAATTGACTTACACAAAGAACTGAAAAAATATTTTGGTTTCAATCAGTTTAAAGGCTTGCAGGAGCAGGTTGTAAAAAGCATTATCAGTGGTAAAAATACTTTTGTAATAATGCCTACAGGAGGTGGTAAATCGCTGTGTTACCAACTTCCCGCTTTAGTTCTTGACGGAACTGCTATTGTGGTTTCTCCACTAATAGCTCTGATGAAAAATCAGGTTGATGCTATTCGAAGCCTTTCTTCAAATATCGGAACAGCACACGTTCTTAATTCATCGCTTACCAAAACAGAAATCAATCGGGTAAAGGCTGATATTGAAGCAGGGATAACTAAATTATTATATGTTGCCCCCGAATCTTTGATTAAAGACGAATACGTCCAATTTCTCAAGCAACAAAAAGTGTCTTTTGCTGCCATAGACGAAGCGCACTGTATTTCGGAATGGGGTCACGACTTTCGTCCGGAGTACAGAAACCTAAAAAACATCATAAAACAATTCGGAAACATACCCATTATTGGACTTACTGCAACGGCAACTCCCAAGGTGCAAGAAGACATACTTAAAAATCTTGAAATGCCTGATGCAAGGACCTTCAAAGCATCGTTTAACCGTCCGAATTTGTATTATGAAGTACGTCCGAAAACCAAAAATGTGGAATCGGATATTATTCGTTTTATCAAGCAACGAAAAAGTAAATCGGGAGTTATTTATTGTCTGAGTCGAAAGAAAGTTGAAGAAATTGCACATGTTCTGCAGGTAAACGGAATTTCTGCAGTACCCTATCATGCAGGTTTAGATGCCAAAACAAGAGCCAGACATCAGGATATGTTTCTTATGGAAGAAATTGATGTTGTTGTGGCTACCATTGCCTTTGGAATGGGAATCGACAAGCCTGATGTTCGCTTTGTAATTCACCACGATATTCCGAAATCTTTAGAAAGCTATTACCAAGAAACAGGACGAGCAGGGCGTGACGGAGGAGAAGGGCATTGCATTGCTTTTTATTCGTATAAGGATATTGAAAAATTAGAAAAATTCATGTCCGGAAAACCTATTGCAGAACAAGAAATCGGTTTTGCGTTGCTTCAGGAAGTAGTGGCTTATGCAGAAACTTCGATGTCGAGGCGTAAATTTTTACTGCATTACTTCGGAGAAGAATTCGACTTGGAAACAGGAGAAGGAGCGGATATGGACGACAATGTGCGGAATCCGAAAACCAAAGTGGAGGCAAAAGACCAAGTGGTTTTGCTTTTGGAAGCCGTAAAAGAAACTAATGAAATATACAAATCTAAAGAACTGATTTACATACTCACAGGGAAAATAAATGCAACCATAAAAGTCCACAAAACAGACGCTCATTTTATATTCGGAAAAGGCAAAAACTTTGACGATAAATACTGGTTGGCACTCATCCGCCAGGTTTTGGTCGGAGGATTACTCTCAAAAGATATTGAATCGTACGGTGTTATTAAACTAACCGAAAAAGGAAAAGAGTTTTTGAAAAATCCGATTTCGTTTATGATGACCGAAGACCACGAATATACCGAATCTGATGACGAAGCGGTAATATCTGCTTCAAAAAATGCAGTTGTGGCAGACGAACAACTCATGGTTTATCTGAAAGATTTACGCAAAAAAGTAGCAAAACAATTAGGACTTCCGCCTTTTGTTATTTTTCAGGATCCATCATTAGAAGATATGGCTCTCAAGTATCCGATAACTATTGAAGAACTCTCAAATGTGCATGGGGTTGGAGAAGGAAAAGCCAAAAAATACGGAAAAGAATTTGTGGAACTCATCGCAAAATACGTAGATGAAAATGAGATTATCCGTCCTGATGATTTGGTCGTGAAGTCTACGGGAGCCAATTCCGCTCTTAAATTATACATCATTCAGAATGTGGACAGAAAACTGTCTTTAGAGGATATTTCAAAAGCAAAAGGATTAGAAATGGACGAGCTCATCAAAGAGATGGAGCAAATTGTATATTCGGGGACTAAACTCAACATCAAATATTGGATAGATGAGATTCTTGACGAAGACCAACAAGAAGAAATCCACGATTATTTTATGGAATCAGAATCGGATAAAATTAGCGATGCCATCAAGGAATTTGACGGAGATTATGATTATAACGAATTGCGATTAATGAGAATTCAGTTTATCAGTCAAGTGGCGAATTAGTTCGAATTTTAGAACGAAAATTCAACGGTTGTAAAAATCTGTTCTTCTATGATTTGGTTCACAGAAACGGTAATTTTCTTTGATTTCTTTTGGTAAGTAACAGAAGGATTCTCTACCTTGTAATACCCTGCTTTTCCTTTACAATAGCAAAAAACTCCAAAAAGTATTTTGTCTGGTTTTAGGCTTGTAAAATCATCTTCAAGAACCTCGTTGTTAATCTCGAAAATAATTTCCTCGATATAATGTCCGTCAAGATAGGCTTTATCCGTGTTTTTCTCGTACCGATATACAAATACTGTTTTCTCTTGGTGGTCTTCCATCTGATAATATCTGCCTCCCGTATCATCTTTTTTGATAATCAAAGATTTATTTTCGTGCTTTTCATATTTGCACTCTCCGCTTTCGGGACATTTAAAAGTAGATTCCGACACCTGTTTTTGAGTTCCGCACGAAAAAAGAACAAAACTGAAAAATATCACAACGTATTTCATAACTTCAATATATAAGTGTAAATCCTAAAGTTCCGGGGGGGGATAAACTATTCCTGTTTTATTTCTTCTAAATATTCTGTCATAATTTTGCCATATTTGGAGTTTCTGACCGGTTCTGAGAGCGACTTGTGAATAGTGTCGAGATACCTGACATTAATATCGAAAATATCTGTCAAAGCAATATAAGGAGCTATTTCGTAATCGGAGTGGTTCAAGCAAAAATTAACCGAATACATATACTTTTTTCTTATAATATTATCTTCGAGCCTTTGCAAACTATCTGTTTTTTCTTTTTGATTGTTGTAGTTTGCCAGAAATTTTTGCTCGATATATTCTAAATTTTTTCGAGAATAATTAGCCATTACTTTTTTGTATTCATTCCAAAGTTCTTGATTCCTGCTTCCTGTGATGTTAGCTTTACTGATAAAATTATCTACTTCGGAATGAATTGTCATTTTTCCTTTTTCTGCAAAAAATGCAATATTATTGTCTAACGAATTAGAAACTCCCCTATCGAGATACAAAAACAAAACCTCCGGTTCATCTATATTGATAGAGGTTTCAAAAGCGGAATTGCCATCAAACCGGATTAGTTTAATTGGTTTCAGGATAGTGTCTTTCAGCCGTTGAATGTAGAGTTTCCCTTGACTTAGCCCTTTTATTTCTCCCGTTATGTGTACATTCCCTTTTTCTTTTTCGGAACAAGACAAAGTGGCCAAAACAATAACCAACAACAATATAATTTTTTTCATACGTCTTTACAAATACAAAAAATTAAAAAAACTGTCTAAAAACTGTTACGCCTGCCATTCTGATTTTATTTCTGAATCTTATATTTCCAGTTACCGGAACATAAGAAGTCAGAACAAGTTCAACCTGACAAAAAGCAAAGTTTTTAGACAGCTTCCTGCAAAGATAAAAATTTATCTGGATTACATTTCTCTGAATATTGTACGCATCAGACGCTTTTTGTCATTAATGCTTTCTTCCAGCGAAATCATCGTTTCGGTTCTGTAAACTCCCTCGATGTCATCTATCGCAAAGATAACTTCTTTAGCGTGATTCGTGTCTCTTGCTCTGATTTTACAGTAAATATTAAATTTACCTGTAGTTACGTGAGCCACAGTCACATAAGGAATTTCTCTAAGACGTTCCAAAACGAATTTTGATTGAGATGTATTATGCAAAAACACTCCTACATAAGCAATAAACGCATAACCTAATTTTTCGTAATCAAGTGTAAGAGAAGATCCTGTGATAATGCCTGCTTCTTCCATTTTTTTAACCCGAACGTGAACCGTACCAGCTGAAATGAGCAATTTTTTTGCAATATCCGTAAATGGAACTCTCGTGTTCTCAATCAACATCTCCAAAATTTGATGATCTACCTCATCTAAACGAAATTTAGCCATAATATTAAAATGTTTGTTTTCAAATTTATTTCTTTACCTCTGTCTGTATGAGTTTTCCGTTTTTGAACTCTTGATTTCCTATAAAAAAATCAGCTTTTTTACCTTCATAAGGAAAATTCTTCTCATTATCAGAGTATTCTTTTCCTTTTGCATCAAATTCAAAATGTCCGTAAAAACTCTTTAAATCCCCCACTTCTCTGACCAAAGCTTCAAACGAAATTTCGTTATCTTCAACTCTTTCAGAAAACTGAACCGCAAAATTCGTAATAATTTGTTTATTATCATAATTAAATTTGATATTTTTATAAAGAAAGTCGAAAAAGAATGTCAAATTGTGTGGAATGTTAAAGTATTCTAAATATTTTTCATCAAAATTCTGTTTTAACTTAAAATTATATAATCCTGAAATGAGAGCTAAAAACACCATTTTTCGGGTTGTTTCTCGCTGATAATCTCCTGCATAGTGACCGGCTTCTATCAAAACAGTCGGGATTCCTATTTGTTGTACTGTATCTCCGATGCAATTTATGTTAAATCCGTCATCATATCTCCCGATTTGGTTCGGAATGTATTTTTGAAGCGTTTCGTTCATATAAACAATGACTTCCATAGCTTTTTTGCGAACTTCATTTACCCCTTTTACTTCATTATAAGACGGAGCCAGAAATGAAATTGTAGCCGGATTTTGAGTGCCTTCTACTCCAAAAATAGTACGTTGGTCATGCAGATTAAAGCAAAAATCGGGTTTAAAATCTTTGATACATTTTCGTAAAATTCTACTTTCGGGTTGAGTAAGGTTTTGCGAATCACGGTTTAAATCTACACCGTTAGCATTAGTTCGTATCCACTTTTCTGCTCCATCCGGGTTGAGCATCGGAATGATACAAAAAGTGAATTTCTGTCTGAACTCCTTTCCTTTTTCAGAGTCTAAAAAATTGAACAAATCCAAAACGGCTTTAGTAGTAGTTGATTCGTTTCCGTGCATTTGCGACCACATCATTATTCTAACCTCTCCATCTCCATTTTGATAAGCATAAATAGGTTTACCTAAAACCGATTCCCCCAAAACGGAAACTTTTTCTTCTTTCTTCAAACGCAACAGCAACGCCTCAATATGATGCAAAGCCACATACCTGCCCTCTACCGACAATTCTCTGTTTTGATTGTATAATTCTTCGTAGTTCATTTTGTTTTATAAAAGTCACAAATTTACAAAGGATTTTAAAGACTATAGTCTTATTTACTGTTTTGATTTGTTAAAATGTGTAGTCGAAATGTCATTTTGTCACCACTTAGTGATTTGGTATTGCTTTTGAAAAAGAATTCAAAATTTAAAAATCATCATTTAAAATAGAAAAAATATGGCAACAGGAAAAATTAATGTATCGGTTGAAAACATTTTCCCTTTAATTAAAAAATTCCTTTATAGCGACCACGAAATTTTCCTTCGTGAATTAGTATCAAATGCTACAGATGCTACGCTAAAATTAAAACACTTAACCAGTATCGGAGATGCTAAAGTAGAATACGGCAACCCGATAATTGAAGTAAAAATCGACAAAGAAGGCAAAAAACTTCACATCATTGACCATGGTCTTGGAATGACTGCTGAAGAGGTGGAAAAATACATTAATCAAGTGGCGTTCTCAGGTGCTGAAGAGTTCTTGAACAAATACAAAGATTCGGCTAAAGACACCGGAATTATTGGTCACTTCGGTCTTGGTTTCTATTCTGCTTTTATGGTGGCAGACAAAGTAGAAATCATCACAAAGTCGTATAAAGACGAACCTGCTGCTCACTGGATTTGTGACGGTTCGCCTGAATTCACCTTAGAATCTCACCCTAAAACCGAAAGAGGAACTGAAATTATACTTCACATCGCTGAAGATTCAGTTGAGTTTTTAGAAGATTTCAAAATCAGAGAATTACTTACCAAGTATAATAAATTCATGCCTATTCCGATTAAATTCGGAACTAAAAAAGAGGCGCTTCCTACTCCGGAAAATGCCCCTGAAGATTACAAACCGGAATATATTGATGTTGACAACATCATCAACAACCCTAATCCGGCTTGGACAAAACAACCAAGTGATTTGAGCGATGAAGATTATAAAAACTTCTATCGTGAGCTCTATCCGATGCAGTTTGAAGAACCACTTTTCAACATTCACTTGAACGTAGATTATCCGTTTAATCTAACCGGAATCCTGTATTTCCCGAAACTTTCTCCGGAGCTTCAAATGCAGAAAGATAAAATTCAATTATATCAAAATCAGGTTTTTGTAACCGATAATGTAGAAGGAATTGTTCCAGAGTTTTTAACGATGCTCAAAGGAGTTATCGATTCTCCGGATATTCCGCTGAACGTATCTCGCTCGTATTTACAAGCAGACGGAAACGTAAAGAAAATCTCGAATTATATCACTCGTAAAGTAGCTGATAAATTAAAATCGCTCTTCAACGAAAACAGAAGTGATTTCGAACAAAAATGGAACGACATCAAAATCGTTATCGAATACGGAATGCTATCAGAGCCTAAATTCTATGAAAAAGCCCCTGAATTTGCTCTGTATCCAACAGTTGATGATAAATTCTATACGTTTGCAGAACTAAAAGAAGCGATTTCAGCCACTCAAACGGATAAAGACGGTAAATTAGTAATCTTGTATGCTTCGAACAAAGACACACAACACAGCTATATTGCTGCTGCGAAAGAAAAAGGTTATGAAGTATTGTTGTTGGATTCTCCTATTATTTCTCACCTGATTCAGAAATTGGAAGCTGATAACGAAAAAGTATCGTTCGCCAGAGTAGATGCAGACCACATTGACAACCTTATCAAAAAAGACGAAGAGAAAATTTCTAAACTTTCAGACGAAGAAAAAGAAGCGTTGAAATCTACTTTAGATAATGTTGTTCCAAAAGAGAAATATACCGTTCAGCTTGAAGCCTTAGACAGCAATGCTGCTCCGTTTATCATCACTCAATCTGAGTTTATGCGAAGAATGAAAGAAATGAGCCAAACCGGTGGTGGTGGCATGTTCGGAATGGGTAATATGCCTGAGATGTATAATCTGGTTGTAAACACCAATTCTGACTTAGCTTCAAAAATTTTGTCTGAAAAAGATGATACGTCAAAACAAAACTTGATCAACCAAGCGCTTGATTTGGCTAAAATCTCTCAAGGATTGCTTAAAGGTGAAGAATTGACAAACTTTGTTAAGAGAAGCTTTGAGTTGATAAAGTAGTTTAGTTCTGTTTGGTAAAACCATAAAAAAAAGGATTCGATTTTATTCGAATCCTTTTTTTGTTCTAACACTTCCCGTTTGCACAATCCAACTCTGATTTGACTCCCAAAGCTTTTAAGATAGAATTGAGTATGCACCAATTGGTGAGTGAAAATTGGAGTAAATTAGCTCCTACAAAAACACCTAACCAAATCCAGTTGATGTTTACAAAATAGGCACAAAGTGAAGAAATTAGCACAAATGCACCTGCAATTAGTTTGATGTAACGCTCTCTTGTCATAACTTTTTAGTTTAAAACCTCTCCCCAACCCTCTCCAAAGGAGAGGGAGTTTTGAGAATGGTTATTATTTAATTTGATTTCTCGATAGGTATTACTGCAATATGCACTTTGGAGTGTATATCACAGGTTTTGTTCAGTTCTTCGATTGCCTTAAACACATTTTCTGATGTTTCGGCTGACACAAAAGCGAAGAATAACAACGATTCGGTTTTGTTCATTTCGGTGGCAAACCAATTGCGGCTTACGCCTTCCTGTGTGCTGTCTCTGTAACCCGTTACCGAACTGTAGGAATACGTGATTACGTTGTTTTCTGTCAGCAACTTTTTGACCTTTTCTTCAAAGGTTTTTACTGATGTTATTAGTAGTAGTTTCATAGTTAGTTATTGGTTAAAAGGTTATTAGTTATTGGTCAATCGTTAATGGTTATTCGTTATTTTTCTATTAACTAATAACCATTAACAATTAACTATTTCTCCCATTTCTTACGTTCTACCATATAGTAAATAAGCGGTACAACGATCAAAGTCAGAATGGTCGAAACGATTGCTCCCGCCACCAATGAAATCGCTAATCCTTGGAAAATCGGGTCAAATAAAATCACGGCTGCTCCAATCACGACTGCTCCGGTTGTCAATAGAATGGGAGTAGTTCTTACGGCTCCTGCATCAATTATGGCTTGTTTGAGCGGAATTCCGTCTTTGAGGCGGATTTCGATAAAGTCGATGAGTAAGACCGAATTCCTCACCATCACTCCGGCTAACGCAATCATTCCGATAAATGAAGTTGCCGTAAAGAAAGCACCCAACAACCAGTGTCCGAGAACAATTCCGATGAGTGAAAGCGGAATAGCCACCATCATTACCAGCGGAGTTTTAAAGTTTTGAAACCAACCTACAATCAGCATATATATAACGATAATCACCACCATAAAAGCAATTCCTAAATCTCGAAAAACCTCTAAAGTAATCTGCCATTCTCCGTCCCATTTTACCGTAAAATTGCTTTCTTCTTCGGGTTGCCCCATATATAAATCACTGATGGAATAGCCTTTTGGAAGTGCCATTTTTTTGAGTTGTTCTTCCATTCCCAGAATCGCATAGGCCGGACTTTCTAGCTCTCCAGCCATATCAGCTGTTACATATACGACTCTTTGTTGATCTTTTCTGCTGATAGATTTTTGAAGGGTATCTTGTTTTATTTTTACGATATCACGAACCGAAACCATATTACCTTGTAGTCCTTTAATTTTTAGGTTTTGAATATCGTCTATGTTTGTTTTGTCTTTGTCTTCTAATGCCATTACGATTCCCACCGGATAGACAGAACTCTCATCATATAGGTTTGAAACCGGATATTCTCGCAACAAATAGGTCAGATTTCCAACAATCTGTTGTGGTGCAACTCCGTTGAGCATGGCTTTTTCTTTATCTACTTCTAAACGATATTCTGTTTGAACGTTTTCTACACTCCAATCAATATCTACTACATCTTGAGTGTTTTCCAGAAGTTGTTTGACCTGATAGGCTACTTTGATTTGCTCTTCATGATTTGGTCCATACACTTCGGCTACTAAAGTAGAGAGTACAGGTGGTCCGGGCGGAACTTCTACAATTTTTACGTTTGCTACATACTTTTTAGCAATTTCCTGAATCTGCGGACGAACTTTTTTGGCAATATCGTGACTTTGCAGTTTTCGGTCTTTTTTGTTTAGTAAATTCACCTGAATATCTGCCATATTGCTTCCTCCCCGCATATCGTAATGACGTACCAATCCGTTGAAAGTTATCGGTGCAGAGGTACCTACATAGTTCTGATAATTTACCACCTCAGGTATAGTTGTCAGATATTGAGCAATCTCTTTGGTTACAGCCGAAGTGCGTTCTAAGGTTGTTCCTTCGGGCATGTCAATCACTATTTGGAATTCGTTTTTGTTATCGAAAGGAAGCATTTTTACAGCCACAGATTTCGTGAAAAACATCGTTACCGAACCCAAAAGCAATAAAACAGTAGTACCCAAAATCACCCAACGTTTTTTAGAACTATCTAAAAGAGGTTTTTCGAATTTGTTATAAAATTTATAGATCCAGCTGGTTTCGTGTCCTTCTTCTTCTTTTTGTTGTTGTTTGTCTTTTTCAACCAATAAGTGATAGCCCAAATAAGGCGTAATGGTCAATGCAACAAGTAGTGAAAGTAACATCGCAATCGAAGCACCAATCGGCATCGGGCTCATATAAGGGCCCATCATTCCCGACACAAAAGCCATCGGAAGTATAGCCGCAATTACGGTAAAAGTCGCCAGAATAGTCGGGTTTCCTACTTCGTTAATGGCATAAATAGCTGCATCTTTGAACGGAAGCCTCCGCATTTTGAAATGCCTGTGCATATTCTCGGCTATGATGATACTGTCGTCCACCACGATTCCCACGACAAAAACCAAGGCAAAAAGCGTAATCCTATTCAACGTATATCCCAAAATATAATAGCTAAACAAGGTCAAAGCAAACGTAAGCGGTACAGATAAAAACACAACCAATCCGCCTCTCCAACCCATTGCTAACATTACCAAAACCGTAACTGCCACGATAGCAACTAAAAGGTGAAATAAGAGTTCGTTTACTTTGTCTGAAGCGGTTTCTCCGTAGTTTCGGGTTACCTCAACGTTGACTTCATCGGGAATAATGTTTTGCTGTAATTTTTCGACACGACTCAAGATTTGCTCCGAAATTTTCATCGCATCAGCTCCTTTTACTTTGGCGATTGAAAGTGTAACCGCAGGATACTCGGACGGATTTTCAGAATAATTTTCGTTGGTTTTGCTGTATCCGAAAGACACATAACTCTTGGCTGTTCCTGCTCCGTCCTGAATCGTTGCCACCTGTTTCAGATAAACCGGCATATTCTGATGAACGCCCACAACCAGATTTTCGACATCTTCTTTAGACGAAATAAACTGCCCGGTCGTAACCAGATATTCTGTATCGTTCTGAACGAAACTTCCCGACTGCATACTTCCGTTGTTTGCCTGAATCATCTGCATAATTCCCAAAGCATCCACTCCGTTTTCAGCCATTTTGTCCTTGTCTAAAACAACTTTCAGTTCCCGATTTCTTCCTCCGATTTCACGAATGGTCGAAACATCTTTTATTTTCTTAACCTCCGAAGAAACTTCCTCCGCTATCTGACGAATCTGAAAATCGTCATATTCATCACTCCAAAGCGTTAAAGCCAACATCGGAACATCATCAATCGAACGGGTTTTTACCATTGGCTGATAGACTCCCTGCGGGAAAATATGCTGATTTTTAATGAGTTCGTCATACAATTTCACATATGAACGCTCCACATCTTCTCCCACATAAAACTGAACGATAATCATTGCCTGACCGTTCATAGCCGTACTGTGAAGATGTTCTACTCCCTTAATGTTCGAGATGATTTTTTCGAGTGGCTCCAGCACACGACTTTCGACCTCTGCGGGAGTTGCTCCCGGATAACCGACCATGATATCAGCCATCGGAACATTGATTTGTGGTTCTTCTTCTCGTGGAATAAGCGAAGAACTATACACACCTATTATCATCAGTCCAATCATCAATAAAATTGACAATTTGGAATTCATAAACATCGCTGCTATTTTACCTGAAATACCGTTTTGCATGATTTTTTACTTTTAGTTTCATACTCAATGAGCAGAGTTAATTGCCTACTTTTGTACAGTTTGATTATTGTATATTAACCTTTACTCCATTAAACAATCTTCCGTCTGCTTGGAGAACATACTTTTCTCCCGAAGTAAGTCCCGATAAAACCTCAATGTCGTTTCCATAGATTTTTCCCAATCGAAGCCATCTCAAAATAGCTGTATTATCATCGTTTACTACGTAAATCCCTTTGAGCTGGCCTTGTGTAATAACTGCCTCCTGTGGAATCAACACTAAATTGTTCTGTGTTTTTTCTGCCTGTTTTTCAATCGGAAAAACGGCGTTTACAAACATTCCCGACAAAACGTTTTCGGTTTTATCCAAGTCGATTTTTACAATGTATTGTCCTCCTGTGTTTCGGGCAGAAGTGCTTACTTCGGCTACTTTTCCTTTTATGGTTTTGTCTAAAGATTTGATGTTTACATTGGTTGTCATTCCGTTTTTGATGTTGGAAATCTCACTTTCCGAAACCATTACCACAGCCTGTAATTTTGATGATCCTTCCACACTTACAATCGGCATTCCGGGGTTTGCCATATCGCCTTCTTTGACGAAAGTTCCCGTAACCGTTCCCGAAAATGGAGCTGTAATATTTGTATAAGAAAATTGAGCCATTACTTCGTTTTTCATCTGTTTGGCTGTTTCCAAACCTGCTTTTGCCATTTCAAAATGGGTCGTCATATCGTCCATTTCTTTTTGGGAAGCACTTTTTTGCGAAAACAAAACCACAAAACGGTCATAATCCCTTTTCGCACTGTTGTACATCGCTGTTGCCTGATTGATTCCTGCTTCTGCCTGTGCTTTTTTGGCTTGTAAATCGGTACTGCTAATGGTTGCCAAGAGCTGTCCTTTGCTTACTTTTTGTCCTGTTTTTACTTTTACCGAAGTTACATAACCCATCATTCGGGTGCTGATATTCGCACTGTTTTCAGCTTCGATTTTTCCGCTTGCTGTTACGTATTTTCCTGAATTACTTCCTGCTGTTTCATTGATAGTCACCGAAATTGCAGGTAGTTCGGAGATTTGTTTTTCTTCTTTTTTGGAACAGGAAACCGTTAATCCGATAGTTAAAAGAAAAGCTATTGATGTTATTATTTTTTTCATCTTCTATGATTTATTTTGATTGTTGTGTTAAAAATTCGATTTGAATGACAGACAGATTATAATTTTTGACTGCTTCTAAATAATTTACTTGCTTTTCGAGGTCGGTTGCTTGGGAAACCAATAAATCCGAAGTTTTTTCCAAGCCTTGTGTATAGCGGTTTTCAAAAATCCGTAACGATTCTCCTGCTTGTTCTTTGGCTGTTTTGGCTAACTGAATTTTAGCTTGGTTTGATGTTAAATCCCGTTTTGATTTTTGTAATTCTAATTGATTTTTTTCGATATACAATTGCATTTCGGTTTGGGATTTTTCGACCGAAATTTTACTTTGTTTTATCTTGTTGAATGTTTCGTTTCCGTTGAAAATATCCCACGAAAGCGACAATCCTACCATAAATCCGTTGGCTCCGAATCCGACTATATCTTTATCGTT
>JBAYPE010000032.1:0-21362 GCA_041677865.1 Flavobacteriaceae bacterium | reverse complement strand
TTGTAAGTTCCTACTTTTTCAAGGAATTTACCATCTCTTTTGGCTCTTGAATCAGCAGCCACAATCCAGTAAAAAGGTTTTCCTTTTTTACCGTGTCTTTGTAATCTAATTTTTACAGGCATAATCTTTTGATTAAATTTTGAGGTTCCCGACCTCCGTTAATTAAGGGTGCAAATGTACAATATATTTTTGAAATCTGTTTAAAAAAACTATCTAAAATTAATTGTGTAAGTTCTCTTGTCAAAAAAGTTCAAATGAGTTAGAATCTAAATCATTACCTTTGTAGCTTCTGATGATAATTTGTATGTTTAAAAAAAAATTTCTTATTGTTTTAACTCTTGCAACGCTTTGGAGTTGTGCCAAAAGAGGAAGCATAACTGGTGGAGAAAAAGATATTTATCCTCCGAAAGTCCTCAAAACTTATCCTGATAATTTTAGTACTAATTTCAATTCGCAGGAAATTGTCATTCAGTTTGACGAGTTTGTAAGGCTCAAAGATGCAAGCAAACAACTCATCATCTCTCCTCCTCTGAAAAACAAACCGGAAATAACTCCTTATAGTGCCTCTAAACAAATCAAAATAAGACTTCGAGACACTCTTAAACCTAACACAACTTACAGTCTTAATTTCGGGCAAAGTATCGAAGATAACAACGAGGCAAACAAACTTCAAGGATACCGATATGTTTTTTCTACAGGAAGTTATATCGACTCTTTATCTATTAAAGGAAGCGTAAAAGACGCTTTGGATAAAGAAACCGAAAGTTTTGTTTCGGTAATGTTGTATGAGGTAAACGAAACTTTCAACGACTCCATTATTTATACAGAAAATCCAAGATATATAACAAATACTCTTGACAGCACTACAACTTTTGCTTTAGAAAACATAAAAGAAGGAAAATACTTGCTAATTGCCCTGAAAGACAAAAACAACAATAACCGATTTGACCCCAAACACGACAAAATCGGGTTTCACAACCAGATAATTTCTATTCCGACAGATGAAAATTATCAGCTCAAAATGTTTAAAGAAATCCCCGATTTTAAAGCAATAAGAGCTTTTGAAGTCACGAAAAATAAAATAACTTTTGCCTACGAAGGAAATCCCGAAAACAAAAAAATCGAACTCCTGAACAATAACATGTCAATAGAAACTATTATTACAAAAGTTCCCGAGAAAGACTCTTTAAACATTTGGTACAAGCCCATTGAAGCCGACTCGCTTGAGCTCAAAGTACATTATACGCTCTCGGAAAAATCTTTTATCATAAAACTCAAAGAAAAAACATCAGACTCACTTTCAGTTACTTTAAAGTCTTCAAAAAGATTAGGTTTCAGAGACAAGGTTGTCTTTTCTTCTCTCACTCCGCTCGTAGCATTTGACAGCACTAAAACTCAACTTCTGAACAAAGATTCGCTATCGGTTGATTTTACTACAAAATACAACATAAAAAATCAAAATTTGGAATTCTTCTTTAATAAAGAAGAGAAACAAAAATATTATCTTACTTTATTTCCGGGCTCGGTTACTGATTTTTTCGGAGAAACGAACGATACGATTAAAACCGATTTTTCAACACAAAGCTATTCCGATTTCGGAAACCTGAAAATAATTTTGCAGAATGTAAAAGAATTCCCAATAATCGTTCAACTTACTGATGACAAAGGAAATATACAGGCGGAACATTATTCGGAAGAGGAAACCGAAATTGAGTTTTTTAACTTGAATCCGAATATGTACACAATTAGGATTATTTATGATTCCAACAAAAACAAGATATGGGATACCGGAAATTACCTCAACAAAACACAACCTGAAACAGTTATCTATTTTCCGGACAAAATAGATGTCCGAGCCAACTGGGATGTTGAACAAATCTTTTTACTTAAAGAATAATTCCAAATCATTTCTTTGAAAATATTTACCTGATTATACCTAACTTTGCAAGTCAATAAAATTATCTGTAATACCAATGAAAATATCATACAACTGGCTTAAACAATTCATCAAAACCAATAAAACTCCTGAAGAAATCTCAACACTTCTGACCGATTTAGGCTTGGAAGTAGAGGGAATCGAAAAATTTGAATCGGTAAAAGGCGGCTTGAAAGGAGTGGTTGTAGGAGTAGTTCTTACCTGCGAAAAACATCCAAATGCAGACAAACTTAAAATAACAACGGTTGATATCGGAGAAGAAAAACCACTTCAAATCGTATGCGGAGCATCGAATGTGGCTCAAGGTCAGAAAGTACCCGTTGCCACTATCGGAACGACTTTGTATGACAAAGACGGTAACTCGTTCCAAATCAAAAAAGGAAAAATCAGAGGAGAAGACAGCTTCGGGATGATTTGTGCAGAAGACGAATTAGGATTAGGAACTTCTCACGATGGAATTATGATTCTTGACGATAAAGTCAAAATAGGAACATCTGTAAGCCAAATTTTTGAAATTGAAAGCGATGATGTTTTTGAAATCGGACTGACTCCAAATCGTGCTGATGCTATGAGTCATTGGGGAGTTGCCCGAGATATTAAAGCCGGATTACTACAAGCGGAGAACCTTCATTCAGAAATTATTACGCCTTCTATAAGCAACTTTAGAGTGGACAAACGCACACTTAAAATTGATGTTGATGTGGTCGATTCTAAACTTTGTCCGAGATATTGTGGAGTTACCATTTCCGGAATTACGGTAAAAGAATCTCCGGAGTGGCTCAAAAACAGACTAAAAGCAATCGGGCTTACTCCGAAAAACAATGTGGTTGATGTAACAAATTATGTATTACACGAATTAGGACAACCGCTTCATGCTTTTGACACTTCTAAAATCAAAGGAAATAAAATTGTTGTAAAAACAGCTGCTGAAGGTACAAAATTTACAACGCTTGACGAGGTTGAGCGTACGTTAAGTGCAGAAGATTTAATGATTTATAACGAAGAAGTTCCGATGGCTTTGGCAGGGATAATGGGTGGGAAAAATTCTGCTGTTACAGAATCTACTTCGAATATATTTTTAGAAAGTGCTTATTTTGATGCTGTTACAGTCAGGAAATCTGCCAAAAGACACACTATAAGTTCTGATGCTTCGTTTCGTTTCGAAAGAGGAATTGACCCAGCCATTACAGAGTATGCTCTGAAAAGAGCTGCAATACTTATTAAAGAACTCGCAGGAGGCGAAATCACTTCGGACACAGCTGATTTGTATCCTAAAAAAATAGAAGGACATCAGGTATTTCTGAATTTTGAAACTTTAAACAAAATAATCGGACAGGTAATTCCTCAGGAAACTATTAAGAACATTCTGACCTCTTTAGAAATCAAAATCGGAACGATCTCTGATATGGGATTAGGGCTTACGATTCCTCCTTATAGAGTTGATGTGCTGAGGGAAATTGATGTAATCGAAGATATTCTTAGAGTTTACGGATACAATAATATCGACTTTAGCGGAAAACTAAATGCTTCGGTGGCTTATTCGTCTCGTACAGAAGAATATCGCCTTCAAAATATTATTGCGGAGCTTCTTACTGCAAACGGATTTAACGAGATAATGTCTAATTCGCTTACAACTTCACAGTATGTAAAGCTCTCTGAACAACTCTCTGAAGAGCAAAACGTAACAATTCTGAATCCGTTGAGTAGTGATTTGTCGGTTATGCGCCAGTCATTGCTCTTTAGCGGACTCGAAGCTATTTCGTATAACATCAACCGAAAAAATGCAGATTTAAAATTCTACGAATTCGGAAATACATACAAAAAACAAACTAACAATTATATCGAAAACAAACATTTAAGCATTTTTATTACAGGTAACAGAAGTGCAGAAAGCTGGATTGAAAAATCTCAAAAATCAGATTTCTTTTTGTTGAAATCATATATTATGCTAATTATTAACAGACTGGGAATTAAAGGACTGAGAACCTCTGCCCTATCTGACGATGTTTTTACAGAAGGAATTGCGATCGTAAACGGAAGCACTGTTTTAGCTGAGCTTGGAGTTTTGAAAAAATCAATACTAAAACATTTTGACATCAAGCAAGAAGTTTTGTATGCTGATGTAAAATGGGAAAACATCATCAAGCTGGTTACAGGCAAATTCAAATTTACCGAAATTGCCAAATACCCTGAAGTAAGACGTGATTTAGCCCTACTTTTAGACGAGAATGTTACCTTTGAAAACATTTATCAAATAGCAGAACAAACCGATAGAAAGTTAATTAAAGAAATTGATTTGTTCGATGTATATCAAGGAGATAAACTACCTCAAGGAAAAAAATCGTATGCTGTGAGTTTTATTCTTCAAGACGAAGAAAAAACCCTGACCGATGAAAAAATCGAGAAAACTATGTCTAAAATTCTCTCTAATCTAACCGAAAAATTAGGAGTAAGTTTGAGATAAATATGAATAAAACAACTTTAGCAGGCGGGTGTTTTTGGTGTACTGAAAGTATTTTTTCGGAGTTGGAAGGAGTAGAAACCGTAACTTCGGGGTATATCGGAGGGCATCTCAAGAATCCGACATATCAGCAGGTTTGTGAGGGAACAACCGGACATGCAGAGGCAATAGAGATTATTTTTGATTCAGCTAAAATTTCGTATAACGAATTATTAGAAATCTTTTTTGCCACCCACGACCCAACAACCCTTAATCGGCAAGGCGGAGACATCGGAACCCAATACCGAAGCGAGATTTTCTATCATACTTCGGAGCAAAAGCAACAAGCAGAAGATTTTATACAACTATTGGAAACCGAAAAAATATTCAACAACCCGATTGTAACCCGAATTTCGGAAGCAGGTACATTTTACAAAGCAGAAGATTATCATCATCAATATCTGAAAAACAACCCTCAAAACCCATATTGTCAGGCAGTTGTAAATCCGAAACTTCAAAAATTTAAACAGACATTCGCACGAAAATTAAAGAAATAACATTATATTTTTTTGACACTCAAGTCAGTATAATTGTGTCATCACTTTTATAAAAATGAAGAAACAACTTCCTGTTAAGGCAAAATCAGACAAAAAAATACAAAAACTCTTTTTGAGTATTTTGTTTGATTTGTTGGGAATGGCAACTTTTGCAGTTCCTGTCTTAGGAGAAACATTTGACGTAATTTGGGCTCCCGTTGCAGGATTATTACTCAACCGAATGTACAGAGGAACCATAGGGAAAGTTGGAGGATTCATCGTTTTTATCGAAGAATTACTGCCCGGATTAGATATTATCCCTACCTTTACCCTTACCTGGATTTATACGTATTATTTTAGCAAAAAAGAAAAATAAATTTGCTCAATTAAGTCTTTATGAAAATGAAAATAACAGTCGTAATCCTTATGTTGTTTCCCTTTTTTAGCCTTGCCCAAAAGTTCAGCAAATCAGAAAGAGAACTGATTAACAGTGGAAATACGTCCGAGAGAATGTACGTTATTCAGTCTGACATCGAAAAAGAGTTAGAAATTCTGAAATCAGTATCGAAAAACATAAATCCGAAAGCCAAAAATTTAGATATACTTATCAGCCGAATGTATTTAGCTGTTACGCATCCCACAGATGGAGGTGTAGGAATTGCCGCTCCTCAAGTCGGCATCAACCGAAATATAATCTGGGTACAGCGATTTGATAAACCTTCAGAACCTTTTGAAGTATATCTCAACCCTAAAATTGTTTGGCGGTCCGAGCTTATGCGAAAAGGAGCAGAAGGTTGTCTTTCTATTCCGAATACAAGAGGAAGTGTTTACAGACATTACGCTATCGAAATCGAATATCATAATCGAAAAGGGAAAAAACACTCCGAAAAAATAGAAGGGTTTACGGCAGTTATCTTTCAGCACGAAATCGACCACCTAAACGGAATCCTGTTTACAGACAGGATAAAAGAACAAGAACACAAAGATTTTTACCCGATAAATAACCCAAAAGAGTTGTACTTAGAACAGGAATCTTCAAGATAACAAACCGTTTATTCTTCGCACATTATTAAAAAATCACAAGTGTATCGCTCTAAAAACACATCATCTATTTCTAATTTATTTAAATTTTATTTTTTAAATAAATATTAAGCCAAATCCCTCTACAAAAAGAAGTATAATTTTTTGTCACATACTAAAAAAATTACCTAAATTGCCTAAAAAATATATACTATGAATTATATTCAGCAAGCTCTAAAAGGAAAAAATGACTGGTGGAGAACTTTTATTATAGTGTTTGTTTTTGTGTTGATATTTGGTTTGAGCTTTTTGACCGTTATCTACCTAACTCCCGAACAGATAAGCCAAGCAATGGCTATCACGGGAATCAAAAATGTAGATTTAGCCATTAATTTATCGCAATTCGGAATATTGTTAGGGTTGTTGTTTGTTCTTTTTTATGTCTTGCATCAACGAAGCCTCATTACGCTCACAACAGCCCGAAATAAAATAGATTTCAAACGGATTTTCGTCAGTTCTTTTTTGGTTATTTTCGTGCAAATTCTGTTTTTTGCCATTTCGTATGGCTACGACAGCTCTAATATCGAATGGAATTTTGACGCTTCAAAATTTACTCTTTTAGTAATTATTTGCTTGTTATTGCTACCTATTCAGATTGGGTTTGAAGAATACTTTTTCCGAGGATATTTGATGCAGCAAATCGGAATTGCCACTAAATCGGTTTGGATTACCCTTATTCTGACTTCTGTTTTGTTCGGACTTTTGCATAGTGCCAATCCCGAAGTTTCAGAAATTGGTTTTAAGATGATGGTTTTCTACATCGGAACAGGTTTTTTTATGGGAATAATGACGTTGCTTGACGACGGATTAGAACTCGCTCTCGGATTTCATTTTGCTAATAATCTTATTGCTGCAACGCTTATTACCTCAGATTTTTCGGCTTTACAAACCGATGCTATTTTCAAATACTCGGGAGAAATAAATACAGAGGCAATGTTCAACGAAACGCTACTTTCGATGGCAATCACTTATCCGTTATTTCTTATTGTTTTAGGAAAAATATACAAATGGAATTGGAAAAGTCTATTGAAATTTTAAGCCTATGAATTCCTACAAAAACATACACCCTCAATTTCGTTTAAACGGATTTCGCCTTACCAAAGATGAGTTGTGTAAAGCTACTTTTGACCTTATCAAAGAAGGAAGTTCTTACGAAAAAACTATCGGGCTCTTTATCTCGGAATGGCTCGATAACAATCCCGAAATAACATTGCAAACCTCAGGAACAACAGGGAAATCAAAGAAAATAACTTTCCAAAAACAGGCAATGGTCGATTCGGCTTTGGCTACAGGAAATTTCTTTGAGCTCAAACCAGAAGACACTGCCCTTTGTTGCTTGCCTGTGAATTTTATTGCAGGAAAAATGATGTTAGTCAGAGCTTTTGTTCTCGGATTAAATTTAGATATTGTAGAACCTGACTCCTACCCTCTGAAGAATATTGGTAAAAAATACAGCTTTTGTGCCATGACCCCTATGCAGGTCAAAAATTCAATCGGAAAACTTCACTTTATAGAAAAACTAATCATAGGAGGTAGCAAACTCAATTCTGATTTAGAAAAAAAATTGGTCAATCTGCCTGTAAAGTCTTACGAAACCTATGCTTCAACCGAAACACTAACGCATATTGCTGCCCGAAAAATTGGAGACAAAAACTTTAAACTACTACCTGATATTGCTATTTCAACAGATCAAAGAGGATGTCTGGTTATTGATGCACCGAGAATCAGCAACCAAAAAATAACGACTAATGATCTTGTCGAACTCAAATCAGAAAGAGAATTTTTATGGCTCGGACGCTTTGACAATGTTATAAACAGCGGAGGAATAAAACTATTCCCTGAGAAAATAGAAGCTCTGCTTGCTGAAAAAATTCCTTATCGCTTTTTTATCGGAGGTATTTCAGACTCCTCCTTAGGAGAAAAATCCGTTTTGGTTATAGAGTCCGAAAAATATGAACTTCCTCCTGACGTTTTTAATCATTTAGACAAATACGAAAAACCAAAAGAAATAATCTTTGTTCCTGAATTCTTTGAAACCGAAACCGGAAAAATAAAAAGAAATGATGTTTTGAAAAATATTAAAATTGATTAGAACAAGTTGTTTTTAACGCATATTACTTTATTTTTCAATTACATATATTTGATTTTTATCGATTTTTGCCTATTGGTATTTTTGTTCATTTATTGTTAAGAAAACCTCCTAAAAACAATTTTTACTCTGGCATAAAAAGAGTATTTTTGCCTGAACTAACTATTTAAAACCAAGATGAGTTTAGCAATTTCACAACTACAAGATTTAACCATTCAGGTTAGAAGAGACATTTTAAGAATGGTACATGCAGTAAATTCTGGGCATCCGGGAGGTTCTCTGGGCTGTACCGAATTTTTTGTGGCACTGTATCAAAACCTGATGAAACACAACAAGGAATTTGATATGGACGGAAAAGAAGAAGATTTGTTCTTCCTTTCTAACGGACATATTTCACCTGTTTTTTATTCCGTTTTAGCAAGAAGCGGATATTTTCCGGTATCAGAACTAAAGACTTTTAGGCTTATCAATTCAAGACTGCAAGGTCACCCAACCACACACGACCATCTTCCGGGAGTTCGTATTGCATCAGGCTCATTGGGTCAGGGAATGTCGGTGGCTATCGGAGCTGCTCTTACCAAAAAGCTAAACGGAGACAGTCATTTGGTTTATAGCCTTCACGGAGATGGAGAATTGCAAGAAGGACAAATCTGGGAAGCCACTATGTATGCTTCTGCCAAAAAGGTTGATAACCTGATTTCGACTATTGACCTTAACGGGAAACAAATTGACGGACCTACAGATGAAGTGCTTCCGATGGGAAGTCTTAAAGCTAAATTTGAAGCTTTTGGGTGGGATGTTTTGGAGATTAAAGAAGGGAATAATATCGAGGCTATCATTAACGGGATGACCGAAGCAAAGTCGCGAACAGGAAAAGGAAAACCGGTTTGTGTATTGCTCTATACCGAGATGGGGAACGGAGTAGACTTTATGATGTACACCCACGCTTGGCACGGAAAAGCTCCGAATGATGAACAATTAGAAAAAGCATTAGCTCAAAATCCTGAAACTTTAGGGGATTATTAATAGTTTGCAGCCGCAGTATTCAGTAGGCAGTTTGTAATGAAAAAACTAATTACATATTTCTTTATTTTGTTTTGTGTAAATGCTTTTGCACAAAAAACTTATACGTTTGATTATTATACGGTTTATGAATATAAAAAAAAGGAGTCGGATAAGAAAAGTGTTTCGGAATATACATTTTCTAATTCAAATGATAATTATTATTATTTAAGATTTGCAGTTGAAGATAGTATTATACAAAATACAATTCAGTTGATTGACTATAAAAACCAGCAAATTTATTTGTATGATATAGAGCCAGTTAAAAATAAAAGTGTATCTAACCTTTCAAACCTTTTCAAATTTGAACACAAAAGCACTTATGACCTTACCGAATGTAGAACTGTAAATAGATATATTTATAAAATTGATTTTTATGATGACAAAGAATATTCTTTTTCAATGGAGCAATATAAAAAAAGAAACTCTAAATTAGTTGAAACTTCTTATTATCAGACTGTAGCTGATAATGAAATAAAAAATCAAATATATAATTCGTTTTTGGCAGTATCACTTCATTGCAATAAATTTAAAATAGATATGACCGATGTTATAGTTTACTCCTATTTCAAAAAAAGAAACTCTAAAAAAAGATATAATATCAGAGAATTGGTTGCTATGGAAAAAATTGATTTAACCATAAACACCACGAGCTAAAAAATGGCAAAATTAATCAAATATATGATGCTGTTTGTTTGTGTAAATTCATTTGCACAAAAAACTTATACGTTTGATTATTATACGGTTTATGAAATAGACAATAGTAATAGTAAACAATATATAATAGGAAATTCAAACGATTCATCTTATTTTACTTATATTTTTGCATATAATGATGTCTTTTCTTCGATGTCCTTGTATGATACAAAAAATGATTTACAATATGATTTTGATATCAAAAAAAGAAATATCAATTCGGTAAAATCATTTACTGACATCGCAGATTCATATATGATTTACAAGTATGGTTTTAGTGAAAGAGAGAAGTTTTTTAAAGATATTTTTGAAATAGAATATGACCCTTTAAATGATGAAGAAACTATAATCGTTATTAAAAAATATAAAAACAAGAGAAAGAAAAAGCTCGTATATACTAATGTTTTTCACGTTAAAGACTACTCTATTACCAAAAATCAGTTTTATATAACAAACCTTATATTTGGTTTCAGCTTTGACATCAATAAAATAAAAACTACAGGAGTTGTAATAGAACAAAATGTGATGTTTAAAAAAACTCCTAATGAGAACTATACTAAAACCCTTACAGATATCGGGCAGTTAGATTTTAGTTTAAATTTAGAAATAGAGCCTGTCATAACCAGAACGAAAACGATAATACAAATTCGATAAAACTCAAAAAACACAACTAAATAAAAATGAAAAAATACGAAAACACAGGAAATAAAGATACCCGTTCGGGTTTTGGAGCAGGGCTTACAGAACTCGGAAAAACCAACGAAAATGTAGTAGCACTTTGTGCTGATTTGATAGGTTCACTTAAAATGGACGATTTCAAGAAAAACCACCCGGATCGGTTTTTCCAAATCGGAATTGCAGAAGCCAATATGATTGGTATTGCAGCAGGAATGACTATCGGAGGAAAAATTCCGTTTACGGGAACTTTTGCTAACTTTTCGACAGGAAGAGTATATGATCAAATTCGTCAATCGGTAGCCTACTCAGAAAAGAACGTAAAAATATGTGCTTCGCATGCAGGGCTTACCCTTGGAGAAGACGGAGCAACTCACCAAATCTTAGAAGACATCGGATTGATGAAAATGCTACCGGGAATGGTCGTTATCAACCCGTGTGATTACAACCAGACCAAAGCAGCTACTATTGCTATTGCGGATTATGAAGGACCGGTTTATCTTCGCTTCGGAAGACCTGCTGTACCTAATTTTACACCTGCTGACCAAAAATTTGAAATAGGGAAAGCTTTGATGCTAAACGAAGGAGCAGATGTAACCATAATTGCAACAGGACATTTGGTTTGGGAAGCTCTTATCGCTTGTGAAGAGTTAGAAAAAGAAGGAATTTTAGCCGAGGTAATTAATATTCACACTATAAAACCTCTTGACCACGAAGCAATTCTGAAATCGGTTGAAAAAACAGGGTGTGTGGTAACAGCCGAAGAGCATAACTTTCTGGGAGGCTTAGGAGAAAGCGTGTCGAGAGTACTTGTACAAAACAATCCTGTTCCACAAGAATTTGTAGCAACAAATGATACTTTCGGAGAAAGCGGAACTCCAAACCAGCTTATGGAAAAATATGAGTTAAACAGCGAGGCAATTATCAAAAAAGCAAAAAAAGCTGTTGCCAGAAAATTCAAACTAAGCTAATAAACTTTTTGTCAAACCAAGTGCGGCTAAACAGTCGCACTGCTTTCTAAACCAAAAACTTTCTCAATCCATTCGATACTTTCTTCGAGTGAGGTGTTTTCGTCTTTGAGGTGGTTGGCGAAATGTGTAGTGATTTTATGAATAATTCGATTTGAAATTATCTCTGCTTGTTGCTCATCAAAATTATTGAGCTTTTTCTTCTGAAAATCAAGTTCAGCTTCTTTGATGTGATTTAGCTTTTCTTTTAAAGCATTGATAGTCGGAGCAAATTTTCTAGCATTAGTCCAATCAAAAAATTCAGTTTTGATTTCTTCAATAATTTCTTCAGCATGAGGGATAAACTTCTTTCTGTTTTCTAAGGTCGAATCTGTAATTCCCGAAAGCTCATCTAAGTGAACAAGTGTTATATTCGGGTTATTTGAAAGGCTTTCATCAACATTTTTAGGAATCGACAAATCTAAAACCAAAATCGGTTTTTGAGGATTCAAGTTTTCGGGAGTAATTGTTGGTTTGTCTGCTCCGGTTGCTACTACCAAAATATCTGTATTTTGCAGCTCGGTCGAAATTTGGTCGTATTCTTTTACAATCAGGTTGAGTTTTCCAGCAATTTTGTCGGCTTTTTCTCGAGTTCTGTTTATGAGTGTAATGTGTTGATTTTTGGTGTGCTTAACCAAATTCTCACAAGTATTTCTTCCTATTTTACCGGTTCCGAAAAGCAAAATATTTTTAGATGAAATATCGCTAACGGTACTCATAATATACTGTACTGATGCAAACGAAACCGAAGTGGCTCCCGAACTCAACCGAGTTTCGTTTTTAATTCTTTTACTTGCCTGAATTACCGAATTCACAAGGCGTTCGGTATAAGCATTCGAGAGTTCATTGGCTTTGGACTCCACAAAACCTGATTTAATTTGCCCTACAATTTCGAAATCTCCCAAAATCTGACTATCTAATCCGGTTCCAACTCTGAAAATATGATTGATGGCCTCGTGATTTTTATACACATAACCTACCTTTTGGAAATCATCAATCGTACCTAAACTGTTGTCGCAAAGGAGTTTTATAAGTTCAAATGGATGATTGGCATAACCATAAATTTCGGTTCGGTTACAAGTAGAAATTACCAAAACACCTTGAAGATTTTTTTCTTTTGCCTGTAATAAAACCGTATTTTTGGTAACCGTGTTCAGGCTGAATTTACCTCTGGTTTCAGCATCTGCTTTCAGATAACTCAATCCGATACAGTAAAAAGTCAGGTGTTTGCTCATATTTTTTTATTTTCAGCTACAAAGAATTTTTACAACATTTAGTACAACGTAGATAATTCTTTAATCTGTAACAAAAACTCAAATGCAAAAATAGGACTAACCTTTGTATAAAAGTAACGCTAAAAGTCCTTTTTTCGTCGTTTCAGGTTTTTTAGACATAATCTTGCTCCTAAAATAGTTGAATGTCGTACATTTGTAATAACATCAACGCTTGCAATGGTTTTTATATAGAATGGTTCTAAATAACAAGATTGCTATTTTGACAAAAATACAAATAAAAAAATATCGCTATGAGTCCTTTTGACGAAATTAATATAGAAGATGATTTTATGGTTTTCCGCTTTTTGAATAACGAGTTGAAACCGTTTAGTTTTCAGAAACTTATCAACTCTGATTTAATACAATTTCATTTCGGAATCAAAGGCAAAGCAAGTTTTATTTTTAATGAAGGAAGGTATATACTTCCCTTACAGGAGTCTTCTTCGCTTTTGCTTTATAATCCTCAAAAAACGCTGCCTGTCAATTTGGAGATTGAACCGAATTCGCAAGTAATTTCACTTTTTATTCCTATCAAAAAATTTCACGGACTTTTCTCAGAACAAGCCGATTATATCCCGTTTTTGAGTAAAGAAAACGAACAAAAGAAATATTATAAAGAAGAAAACATTTCGTCTTCGATGATGATTGTACTGAATCAGATGCTGAATTACGATTCGAATTCGCCTGTAAAAAAGCTTTATATCAAAGGAAAGACTTACGAATTATTGAGTTTATATTTTAACAAAAACGAAGGAACAGATATCGAGCAATGTCCGTTTTTGGCCGATGAAGAAAATGTGTTGAAAATCCGAAAAGCCAAAGACATCGTCATTGGCAATATGGCAGAGCCTCCTGGATTACAAGAATTAGCCGATCAAGTCGGGATTTCGCTCAAAAAATTAAAAATGGGATTCAAACAAATTTACGGAGACAGCGTATATAGCTTTTTACTGGATTACAAACTTGAATATGCCCGAAAATTGTTAGATTCCGGTTCGTACAACGTAAACGAAGTCGGACTGAAAATCGGATACAGCACTTCGAGCCACTTTATTGCTGCTTTTAAAAAGAAATTCGGAATTACGCCTAAAAAATACCTGATGTCGATTGATGTTGATGCTTAAAAATAGCGGCTTTTCAACCTTTGGCTGATTTTTTGTGTCTTTATGAAAAAGATAGTTTATTTACCTATTACCCGATTAAAAAAGAATTCCGCTACAAAAAGCTCGGAAATTTTCAAGGAAACTTTGCCCGATTTGAACTACCCAACGGACAAAAAGGCTGGCTCGATTTACAAGGAAATGAATATTTAGATAAATAAACTGCTCATTTCATTAAGCAGTTTGTTTTATATTTTGCTCTTTACGATTAACAATAAATACATAATTTTGCTTTTTATAATTAACAATTTTATATCTTTGCATTGTAAATCGGATTACAATGGAAGAATTACAGTTTGAATTTCAACAAAAGATAGCGCAATTATCATTAGATTTTCAGCGATACCTTATTGATACTGTTGATTTAAAAAACAGGCTGATTGCCATAAAAGGAGCAAGAGGTTCGGGAAAAACAACCTTACTTTTACAGATTGCCAAACAAAAGCTGGATACAGACAAAACTTTGTATGTCAGTTTAGACCATATTTATTTTTTTGAAAACAAATTATACTATTTAGCCAAAGAATTTTCAGATAACGGAGGCGAGAACCTGTTGTTGGATGAAGTTCATAAATACCCGAACTGGTCAAGAGAAATAAAACTGATTTATGACAACTTTCCGTCATTAAAGGTAATTTTTACTTCTTCGTCAATGTTGGAAATATACAAAGCAGAATCCGATTTAAGCCGAAGAGCCGTAGCTTACAATCTTAAAGAGTTGTCTTTTAGAGAATTTATCGCATTAGAAACAGGAATCGAACTGCCTGTAAAATCATTTGAAGATATTTTGCAGAACCACAACCAAATTGCAACCGATTTAGTCCGAAAAATAAAACCTTTGGCTTTGTTTTCTAAATATTTAAAAATGGGTGCTTATCCGTATTTCAAAGAAAACGAAGCAGAATACAATCAAAAACTACTCAATACCATTAATTTAATCATAGAAATCGACATTAATGCAGTAGAAGATTTGAATTATGAAACCTTGGTTAAGCTGAAAAAGTTACTGATTTCTATTGCTTCAAGTGCTCCATTTACTCCGAATATTACTAAATTGAGCGAAAAAGTTGGAGTTTCCCGAAATACATTAGTTCAGGCAATTAAAATTTTAGACCGAGCAGGATTGGTCAATCAACTATACAAAGACACATCAGGAATTGGTGTTTTGACAAAGCCCGAAAAGCTGTTTTTGAATAATACCAATTTGATGTACGTTTTGGCAAAAGAGAACACAAACATCGGAAATGTCAGAGAAACTTTTTTTCTGAATCAATTCAAAGGGCTAAAAGAAATCAACCTTTCGGAGGAATCAGATTTTATTATTGATAAAAAATATACCTTTGAAATTGGAGGGAAAAATAAATCCAAAAAACAAATTACCAATTTAGAAAACGCTTTTATCGCAAAAGACAGTATCGAAATAGGCTTTGGAAATAATATTCCTGTCTGGTTGTTTGGATTTATGTATTAAAAAAGAAAAGAGAAATGTAAAGACATATCGCTGTTAGACCAGGTGCTTTTCAAAGAGCTTTTTTGCTTTTTTCTTTGTTACTTCTTTTTTGTATGCATCTTTATGTTCAATATAAAAGATAGGAGCATTCTTACATTTCCCTTGACATTTCATCTTTTCTAAAGCAATACACAAACCCGATGTTTCTATCAAATCTTTCAGGCAGCTTTTTGCCTCTTTGTTGTATTTGCAACACTTTTTTCCGTCGCAGAAATAAACAACTTTGTCTTTATTTTTCATCAGAGCCTCTTCCTAATTTTTGAACGCAACAAAGTTATATATTTTTTTTTAATTATTCTAAATAAGAATTATCTTTGCAGGACATTTATTAATTCAAATTAAATTATTACATTATGAATATTCAGGATAAAGTAGAAAAAGCCCAAAAAAAAAACAAACCTCTTCAGCCTAAGGTAAAAGAACTTATGGCAAGGTGCAAATCTGTTATTTTGGCTACCATTGATTCGGAGGGAATTCCTAATTCGAGCTATGTTCCGCACGTTGTGATAGACAACAAATTATATGTTTTGGTCTCGTTTATGGCTCGTCATACCAAAAATTTAAGAGATATAAAAAAGGTTTCTGTAATGTTTATCGAAGATGAAGCAGATACAAAGCAAATCTATGCTCGTGAGCGATTAACCATTGACGGAACAACGAGTCAAATCGAAAGAGGTACTGAAATGTGGAGCAGAGCTGTAACAGGACTTACTGAATCTCACGGAAAAATCCTTGATATTCTTACAGGAATGGACGACTTTATTATGATAGAAATCACTCCTCTAAAAGGAGCTTACGTAAACGGTTTCGGAAGTGCTTATTTTGTGGATACAAATTTTGAGGTCATAAACCACAGAAACGACATAAATCATACCGTTCGAAAAGAAGAAGCCTAAGTTAAGGTCATTATATGAAACCGGAAGTGTAAACTTTCGGTTTTATTATTCTTACAAATTAAAACCTATTTTGCCAAAGATTAAAAATCTTACTTCTGATTTTCTTCCATCTATAACTTCGGATAAATTCAGCCTGTTGGGGAGTTACTAAAAGTGGTTTTTTGTCGCCTTTCGCCTTAAAGAATCCTTTCAAATAGTCCACAAAAAGCAATGGTTTTTTTTTCTTAAAAGCCAGTTTTAGAGAAGCTAATAAAGTAATCCAAAACCCGTATCCTAATCTATAAAAAGCTTCGCCTTGCTTATGTATAGATTTTTTGTTGTATTCAGACCCCGTTGGTTTTAGGTGTTTTACCTCAAGTGAGGTATCTACAACAATTTCCCAGCCAAAGTACCTTGACAAAAGTTCATCAACCGTATCCCAACCCATTTCGGTTTTGAGTTTTCCTATTTCCAAAAAACATTCTTTTCGGTACGATTTAAAAGCACCTCTGATATGGTCATTATCTGTCAGATTTTCAAAAATCCAATTGCCATTTTTTTCGATAAAAGCTCTCCCTCCTGCCATTCCTACTTTTGGATTTTCAGAAAAAATTCGAGCAATACGTTCAAAATAATTTTCAGGCAAAATCAAATCTGCATCTAACTTTACGATAAAATCATAGTTCTCATCAAGCACTTCTAAACCTTGATTAAAAGCATTTATCACTTTTGACCCTGGTAAATGAATTTGGGTGGAATTGGTGTTTACTAAAGAAATAAAATCATTCTTTTCGGCAAATTCTTTGACTATTGCAGCTGTATTATCTGTAGAATTATCGTTGACCACTACTACATTTTGAGGTAAAAGCGTTTGCTTTAGAATTGAATCCAAAGTTAAACCGATGTTTCTCTGTTCGTTATAAGCAGGAATTACGATGTAATAAATCATTTATTTTTGCTTTTCAGCATATACAATATAATATCTCGGAGTAAATTTTCGGAGCATCGGACGAATTCCTATTTTATTAGTAGGATTAGTCCATTTGGCTTTATCGATGATTTTCCAACCTGTTTTTTCTAAAAGCCAATCGAGTTGCCAATCTTCAAATTCGTGATAGTGCCTGTCCCACATATCCGTTTTGCTTCGATAAGCCGGGCTAAACCACAAGCGAAGCGGAACCGAAACCACCAATTTGTCTGATTTTATTTCCTTTAGTACCGAATACGGATTCAACAAATGCTCCAAGATTTCGAAGGCTGTAACTACAGAATAATCTTCATTTTTCAGAGCAGAAAAATCTTCGTCTAAATCTTCTCCTTTGGTATTAACAACCTGATAACCTTCGGATTTCAATAGGTTAGAAAACGGATTTTCGATTCCTAAATCCAATAGTTTTTCGGAAGTAGAAATGTGCTTTTTTAAAAAGTCTAACGTCTGTTCGTATCGTTTTTTAGGGAAATATTGCTCGTACATTGAGTTATCTATTATCTTTGCTAAAGTATAAATATTTTTTTGAATGGTATTTATATTACCCTACAGTTTTATTGAATAAAAAATGCAAAACAATTCCGTTACAAAACAAGTTTTTTGGTTTAGCCTTATCAGCTATTTGGGTGTGGCTATCGGAATTGTTTCCACGCTTTTTATATATCCTGAAAATCCGGAATTTTTAGGCATTATCCGAACCATCGAATCGTATTCACAAATTATTTTTCCGATTATTCTCATCGGAGCCTCACAAGCACTGGTGCACTTCTATCCTACTCTTTCGGGCGAAAATAAAAACCGATTGTTTTTGTACAGTATCTATTCGGTTTTGGTGAATTCAGTTATAGTTGCAGGAGTTGTTTTTTTGTTTTCAATTTTATTTAATTTTGACTTTATACAATGGATTTGGATTGCTTTACCTTTAGGGATTTCGATAGCCCTGAACGAAGTTTTTAAAAGGCAATCGCTTAATTTACAGAAAATTGCACTTCCTTCATTATTCGAAAGAATAATCCCTAAAGTTGTACTTCCGTTAATTTTTGTTTTGGTTGGAATGCACTTTATTCCAGAAAAACAAGGAGTCTGGTATTTTGTATTTTCGTATGTTTTGATTCTGTTTCTTACAGGAATCTATACGCTAAAACAAGACAAAACACAATGGGATTCTCGGTTTAAAAAAATCTTTCAAAACATTTCTAAAAAAGAATATTTCCGATACAGTGTTTATGCTTTTACCGGAAGTTTGGGTTCGCTTTTGGCTTTCAGAATCGATACGTTGATGCTTGGATATTTAGGCTATTCGATGGAAAATGTCGGAATTTATAACATCGGAGTAATAATTGCTATGACACTTATTATTCCTGCTACAGGGGTTTTCGCAATCAATTCACCTGTAATTTCAGAATTGGTCAAAGGAGATAAAATCAAAGAACTCAAAGTCAAATACACCGAAAATGCAAAGTTGCTTTTTGCTATTGGAGCCATTCTGTATAGTTGTATTTTTTTGGGAATTTATGATTTGTTTTCGCTTCTTCCTGCTAAAGAAAATCTTTTAAAATCTATTCCCACACTTTTAGTTTTAGGAGTTGGAGTAGTCATTAATATGGGAACCGGATTCAACTCCGAAATCATTACTTTTTCGAAACATTACCGATTTAATGTCATTGCAATTTTGGTCATGATTGCTCTGAATATCGGACTAAATCTGTTTTTCGTACTTGTATTGCAAACCGGAATGATTGGAGTGGCTTATTCCTCATTTATTTCTATTTCGGTTTTTAATTTGTTAAAGACAATTTACATTAAACAAAAACTCGGAATTCTACCCTTTGATAAAAAGTATTTGCAGTTGTTTTTAGTAATTTTATCCGTTGGAATAGTTATCTATTTTATTCCGAATCTGGCTTCTAATTTTTGGAATTTAGTTCTAAAGTCAGGACTTTGCTTGGCTTTGAATTCAGTATTGATTTACAGGCTAAGACTTGTTTATCAACTGAATAACCTCAGGAAATTCTAAGTGTATCAGGAAATTTTTGGCAAACTCCATTTGTACTTTACCACAACTAATCGGAGTGAAATGATAAGTAGCGAAGTAAACAAATAAATCAAATCATCGGTAAGGTTGATTTCTTTTAGAAGAAAAAATACCATTCCTCCCAAAATACAAATGGTAGCATATATTTCTTTGCGAAAAATAACCGGAATATCGTTGCACAAAATATCTCTTACCACACCTCCGAAACAAGCAGTCATTGTTCCTAAGGTTATGCAAACCAGAGGGTGCAATCCTGCTTCAATTCCTTTCTCAATTCCGATAATGGTAAAAATTCCCAGTCCGATGGTATCAAACAAAAACAATGATAATCTCAGATACAGTAGTCTTTTTCTGAAAATTAAAGCTATCACTGTTCCGATAGTAACTACTAATAAATAGGTCAAATCCTGCATCCAAATCACAGGGGTATTTCCGATAAGTATATCGCGCAACATTCCACCTCCCATCGCTGTAACAAAAGCGATTACAAAGATTCCGAAAATATCCATTCGTTTGTTAAAACCAGCCAATGCTCCCGAAAAAGCAAATGCAATAGTTCCCAATATTTCTAAAGTGTAAAACATTATTTGATTATTGATTCGAAAATCTTGCTTTTATCGGATAGTGATCAGAATATTCTTTTTTATTAAAGGTCTTAAATTCTTTTATTACAAACGATTTGTCGGCAAAAACATAGTCGATTCGGGCAGGATAATACTTGAAGTGGTAGCTTTTTCCGAAACCGCTTCCCGCTTGTTCAAAAGCATCGTTCAGACCTCCTTTGATGCTTCGGTAAACATACGAGAAAGCACTGTTGTTCATATCTCCGCAAATAATTACAGGATACTGACAAAGCTCTTTGTGTTCTTTCAGGGTAGCTGCCTGCTCTTGTTGTTTGGTAAATGCTTTGGATAATTTTTTAAAAATCAGTTCGGATTTTTCCTGATTCAACTCGTGTTCAATTCTTGCAATATCTCGTGTTATTTCGATGGATTGCAAGTGCATACTATACACACGAAGCGTATCTTTATCTTTTTTTATGTCTGCAAAAATTACATTGTTGTTAGAGTTTTCGAATCGTATAATTCCTTGATTTACAATCGGAAATTTAGAATAAATAGCGTGTCCGAAAGATTTACCTTTCGATAAATATTCGATATGTCTGAATTTATAATTATTGAATTGATCTTCGCCTATGTCTGAAAACTCCTGAAAACACAAAATATCGGGATTTTCACTTTCTATAAATTTTTTGATATTGAGCAACACGGAATCGTTATCAAGCCACTTGTACTTATTAAAAAGTCTTACATTATAGCTCATTAGAGTAAAATCGCCTTCTGAATCAGGAAGTTTCTCAGGAGAAAATCTGTACCATTTGCCAACAAAACCAATTCCGATAACAAGCACTAAGGCCGATAGAAAAGCCTGCTTTCTAACTTGCAAAAGCCAGTAAAAGAAAAACAGTATGTTCAGCATTAATAAAAGCGGAAGCCCTAAAGTAAGCACAGACAAAACGGGAAACATTCTTGGAGCCAAAAACGGTAATACATATCCCGCAAAAGTCAATATTGCGAGAAGTATATTAAAAAAATATACAATTCTGTTGAGCCAAGATAGTTTTTTCATTAATGATAATTAGCTAATTGATTGGTGCCACCTTGGGGTCAAATATACGGATTTTTAGAACAGTTTAGTTAAAGGTTAAGTATCGGTAAAGAAAGGAAGTAGGAAAAAGCCATAAGCCAATACGTATTTTGTTGTTGTTTTCATAATCAATGTTTTTAAGTCATAAAGTCAAATGTCGTAATGTCAAAAGTTATAAAGTTGAATGTCATAAAGTAGTGCATTGACAAACCGTGAATAAAAAACTTACTTGTCAAGCTGAACTTGTTTAACTTAGTTCAGTTCGCAAGCTCGTGTCAGCTTTTATGTTATTTTTTAGATTCTGAGCCAAGTTCGGAATGACACAGTTTGTCTTTTTTTCCACTTTCCACTT
>JBAYPE010000031.1:0-22548 GCA_041677865.1 Flavobacteriaceae bacterium | reverse complement strand
TAAGAAGAGTAAATCGATTGCCTTAGATTCTTGTCCTCAACGTAGAGGGGTTTGTACTCGTGTTTACACCACGACACCTAAGAAACCGAATTCAGCAATGCGTAAAGTTGCAAGGGTTCGTTTAACTAATGGTAACGAGGTAAACGCTTACATCCCAGGTGAAGGACATAATCTTCAAGAGCACTCGATAGTATTAGTTAGGGGAGGAAGAGTAAAAGACTTACCAGGTGTTCGCTATCACATCGTACGTGGAGCTTTGGATACTGCAGGTGTTGCAGGAAGAACCCAACGTAGAAGTAAGTATGGAGCAAAACGTCCTAAGCCAGGACAAGCACCAGCTGCAACAGGTAAGAAAAAGTAATTTAAAAATCTTTTAAACAAAAGACATGAGAAAAAGACAAGCGAAAAAAAGACCGCTTTTACCAGATCCAAGATTTAACGATCAGTTAGTGACACGTTTTGTGAACAACTTGATGTGGGATGGTAAAAAATCAGTTGCGTTTAAAGTATTCTATGATGCACTTGATATTGTAGAATCTAAAAAACAAGATGACGAGAAGACTTCTTTGGAAATTTGGAAAGATGCTCTTGCTAACGTTATGCCTCACGTAGAGGTGCGTTCGCGTAGAGTAGGAGGAGCTACCTTCCAAATCCCGATGCAAATCAGACCGGACAGAAAAATCTCTATGGCAATGAAATGGATGATTCTTTATGCTCGTAGAAGAAATGAGAAATCTATGTCGGCAAGATTAGCTGCAGAGATTCTGGCTGCGGCTAAAGAAGAAGGAGCTGCTGTTAAGAAAAGAATGGATACTCACAAAATGGCAGAAGCAAACAAAGCATTCTCCCACTTTAGATTTTAATAGTATATAAAATGGCAAGAGATTTAAAATATACAAGAAATATTGGTATTGCAGCTCACATTGATGCTGGAAAAACTACTACTACAGAGCGTATCTTATTTTATACAGGTAAGAACCACAAATTAGGTGAAACACACGAAGGGTCTTCTACGACTGACTGGATGGAGCAAGAAGCAGAAAGAGGTATTACTATTACTTCTGCTGCTGTAACAGTAGAGTGGAACTTCCCTATGGAAAACGGGAAACCAACTCCTGAAACTCAAAAATATCACTTTAATATTATCGATACTCCAGGACACGTTGACTTTACCGTTGAGGTAAACCGTTCGCTTCGTGTACTTGACGGATTGGTATTCTTGTTTAGTGCTGTTGATGGTGTTGAGCCTCAGTCAGAAACTAACTGGAGACTGGCTGATAACTACAAAGTTCCTCGTATGGGATTTGTAAATAAAATGGACCGTCAAGGAGCTAACTTCCTTAATGTTTGTAACCAAGTAAAAGAAATGTTAGGTTCTAATGCAGTGCCTATCGTTCTTCCAATCGGTGAAGAAGCAGACTTTAAAGGAGTTGTGGATTTGATTAAAAACCGTGCTATTGTATGGCATGATGAAAACCACGGAAGCACATTCGACATTGTTGATATTCCTGCTGATATGGTTGACGAAGTTAGACAATTCAGAGGTCAGTTGATTGAAGAAATTGCAGGTTATGATGAAAATCTTCTTGAAAAATATATGGAAGATGAGGAGTCTATCACAGAAGATGAAATCAATGCTGCTCTTCGTGCCGCTACTCTAGATATGAGTATTATCCCGATGATGTGTGGTTCTTCGTTCAAAAATAAAGGAGTTCAGTTTATGATTGATGCGGTTTGTCGTTACTTACCTGCACCAACAGATAAAGAGGCTATCGAAGGAACAAACCCTGACACAGACCAGCCTATCTCACGCAAGCCGTCAGTTAGTGATCCTTTTGCTGCTTTGGCTTTCAAAATTGCTACCGATCCATTCGTTGGTCGTTTGGCTTTCTTTAGAGCTTACTCAGGTAGATTAGATGCTGGTTCTTATGTGCTGAATACTCGTTCAGGAAACAAAGAGCGTATCTCTCGTATTTATCAAATGCACGCAAACAAACAAAATCCTATCGAATATATTGAGGCAGGAGATATTGGTGCTGCTGTAGGATTTAAAGACATTAAAACAGGAGATACATTGTGTGAAGAAAAACACCCAATTGTACTAGAGTCAATGGATTTCCCTGATCCGGTAATTGGTATCGCTGTTGAGCCTAAAACTAAAGCTGATGCTGATAAAATGGGGACAGCTTTGGCTAAACTGGCGGAAGAGGATCCTACTTTTACAGTAAGGACCGATCAAGCTTCAGGACAAACTATCATCTCTGGTATGGGTGAGCTTCACTTGGATATCATCGTTGATCGTATGCGTCGTGAGTTTAAAGTTGAGGTAAACCAAGGTGAACCGCAAGTTGAGTACAAAGAAGCAATTACTCGTACGGCTAATCACAGAGAGGTTTATAAAAAACAATCTGGAGGTCGTGGTAAGTTTGCTGATATCGTATTCTCTATCGGGCCTGCTGATGAGGTTGACGGAAAAGTTCCTATGGGATTACAATTCGTTAACGAAGTTAAAGGAGGAAACGTGCCAAAAGAATATATCCCTTCTGTAGAGAAAGGATTTAAAGAGGCTATGAAACAAGGTCCTTTGGCTGGTTTTGAAATGGATTCAATGAAAGTTACCTTAACGGATGGTTCTTACCATGCTGTCGATTCGGATTCACTATCGTTCGAGTTGGCTGCTAAAATGGGATATAAAGAAGCTGCAAAAGCTGCAGGTGCTGTAATCCTTGAGCCAATTATGAAAATTGAGGTAATAACACCAGAAGAAAACATGGGTGATATTGTTGGAGATTTGAATAGACGTAGAGGGCAAGTAAATGACATGGGAGACAGAGCGGGTGCAAAAACTATTAAAGCTAATGTGCCACTTTCGGAAATGTTCGGATATGTAACTACACTTAGAACATTGTCTTCGGGAAGAGCTACTTCTACAATGGAGTTCTCTCACTACGCAGAAACACCTTCTAATATTTCGGAAGAAGTAATCAAAAAAGCAAGAGGTAACGCTTAATTTTTTAAAGAGATGAGTCAAAAAATCAGAATAAAATTAAAATCATACGATCACATGTTGGTTGATAAATCAGCAGAGAAAATCGTGAAAACTGTAAAAAGTACAGGAGCTGTAGTAACAGGGCCAATCCCATTGCCAACTCACAAAAAAATCTTTACTGTTTTGCGTTCTCCACACGTGAACAAAAAAGCAAGAGAACAGTTTGAGGTAAGCTCATACAAAAGATTGTTGGATATTTATTCTTCATCTTCAAAAACTATTGATGCTTTAATGAAATTAGAGCTTCCTTCAGGAGTAGAAGTAGAGATAAAAGTCTGATAAATAAATTAGATTGTAAAAAAAATAAGCATTAAGTTTTTGTTTTTCAAACTTAATGCTTATTTTTGCAACCTTTTTTAAAAGCAAGAATTTATAAATTTTTAATAATTATTATATGTCTGGGTTAATTGGAAGAAAAATCGGTATGACCAGCATCTTTGACGAAAACGGGAAAAATATTCCATGCACCGTTATAGAAGCAGGGCCGTGTGTTGTTACCCAAGTCAGAACCAATGAGGTTGACGGGTATGAAGCGTTACAACTTGGTTTCGATGACAAAAAAGAAAAGCACGCTACAAAAGCTGAAGTAGGACACTTCAAAAAAGCGGGAGTTGCTGCTAAGAGAAAAGTCGTTGAAATTAAGGAGTTTGAAGAAGACTACAAATTAGGTGATGTAATCACTGTGTCTCTTTTTAACGAAGGAGATTATGTAGATGTGCAAGGTATTTCTAAAGGAAAAGGTTTTCAAGGTGTTGTAAAAAGACACGGTTTTGGCGGAGTAGGTCAATCTACTCATGGTCAGCACAACCGTCTTAGAGCACCGGGTTCTGTTGGAGCATCATCATATCCTTCAAGAGTATTCAAAGGAATGCGTATGGCAGGTAGAATGGGAGGTAAAAACGTAACCATTCAAAACCTTGTAGTTTTAAAAGTTGTTGAAGATAAGAATTTACTTGTGGTTAAAGGAGCTGTTCCAGGGCACAAAAATTCTTACGTAACCATTCAGAAGTAAGAAGCAATGGAAGTAAAAGTTTTAAATATCAGTGGCAAAGAAACCGGGAGAACAGTTAGTCTTTCGGATTCAATTTTCGGTATAGAGCCAAACAATCACGCGGTTTACTTGGATGTGAAACAATATTTGGCTAACCAAAGACAGGGTACTCATAAATCTAAAGAGAGAAATGAGGTAACAGGTTCTACTCGTAAAATCAAAAAGCAAAAAGGAACCGGTACGGCTCGTGCAGGAAGTATTAAGAATCCTCTTTTTGTTGGAGGAGGAACGATTTTTGGGCCAAGACCAAGAAGCTATTCTTTTAAATTAAACAAAAACCTTAAGCGTTTAGCTCGTAAGTCAGCCTTGAGTGCAAAGGCTAAAGAAGGTAATGTTATAGTTTTAGAAAACTTCGAATTTGATACGCCAAACACTAAAAACTTCATCAATGTATTGAAGGCTTTAGGATTAGAGAATAAAAAATCTTTATTTGTGTTGGGAGAATCAAATAAAAATGTATATTTGTCGTCTCGCAATTTGAAAGCGTCTAATGTTGTAACTAACTCAGAATTAAATACTTATTCCGTTTTAAACACGAATAGTTTGGTTCTTTTAGAGGGTTCGTTAGCGGGAATTGAAGAAAATTTAAGCAAATAGTAAGGTGATGAACATAATAATTAAACCTATACTTACGGAAAAAGCAACTAAAGAAAGTGAGTTGCAAAATCGTTTTGGTTTTGTAGTTGAAAAGAATGCTAACAAAATTCAGATAAAGAAAGCTGTTGAGCAGACTTACGGGGTTACTGTTGTGGCTGTAAACACAAGCATAAGCAGAGCTAACCGTTCTACAAAATACACAAAAAATGGACTTATCACTGCTAAAACAGGAGCTTACAAAAAAGCTTTTGTACAAGTGAAAGAAGGAGAAACCATAGATTTATATACTAATATCTAAAAAAACGTAAAGACTAAAATGTCAGTTAGAAAATTAAAACCTATTACCCCGGGTCAGCGTTTTAGAGTTGTGAATGGTTTTGACGCCATTACAACTGATAAGCCGGAGCGTAGCTTGCTAGCACCGAAAAAAAACTCAGGAGGTAGAAATAGTCAAGGGAAAATGACCATGCGTTATATGGGTGGTGGTCATAAACAAAAGTATCGTATCATTGATTTTAAAAGAGTTAAGACAGGGATTCCTGCTACGGTTAAATCAATTGAATACGATCCGAACAGAACCGCGTTTATTGCCTTATTAGCTTATGCTGATGGAGCAAAAACTTATGTTATCGCACAAAACGGACTAAAAGTTGGGCAAACTGTTGTTTCCGGAGAAGGAGCTGCTCCTGAAATCGGAAATGCAATGCCGCTTGCTAACATTCCATTAGGTACGGTAATTTCTTGTATTGAGTTGCGTCCGGGGCAAGGAGCTGTTATTGCTCGTTCTGCCGGAACATTTGCTCAGTTGATTGCTCGTGATGGTAAATACGCTACTATCAAAATGCCTTCAGGAGAGATTCGTCTGATTTTACTTACTTGTTCTGCTACAATCGGAGCGGTGTCAAACCACGACCACCAGCTTATTGTTTCCGGAAAAGCCGGACGTTCAAGATGGTTAGGAAGAAGACCAAGAACAAGACCTGTTGCGATGAACCCTGTAGATCACCCGATGGGTGGTGGAGAAGGAAGATCTTCCGGAGGACATCCTCGTTCAAGAAAAGGTATGCCAGCTAAAGGTTACAGAACCCGTGCTAAAGCAAACCCAAGTAGTAAATATATTGTAGAACGTAGAAAGAAATAGTAAGTAAGATATGGCACGTTCATTAAAAAAGGGACCTTTTGTTCATTATAAATTAGAGAAAAAAGTTCAGGAGAATATTGCAAGTGGTGGTAAATCCGTGGTTAAAACATGGTCTAGAGCCTCTATGATTACTCCAGACTTCGTGGGTCAAACCATTGCAGTTCACAATGGTCGTCAGTTTGTTCCTGTTTATGTAACAGAGAATATGGTAGGACATAAATTAGGAGAATTTTCTCCAACAAGATCTTTTAGAGGTCATGCAGGAGCTAAAAACAAAGGTAAAAAATAAGTAAGTTATGGGAGTTCGTAAAAAAGAAGCAGCAGAAGCTAGAAAAGAAGCGAATAAGCAAATTGCTTTTGCAAAGTTGAATAACTGCCCTACTTCGCCTAGAAAAATGCGTTTGGTGGCAGACTTGGTAAGAGGTCAGAAAGCAGAAAAAGCTTTAAATATTTTGAGATTCAGTCAAAAAGAAGCATCGAGAAGGTTAGAGAAATTATTACTTTCTGCAATCGCTAATTGGCAAGCTAAAAATGAAGATGCAAGTATCGAAGATGCAGGTTTGTTCATTAAAGAAATCAGAGTTGATGGAGGTACGATGCTGAAAAGACTTCGCCCTGCACCTCAAGGAAGGGCACACAGAATCAGAAAACGCTCAAATCACGTAACTATAGTGCTTGGAGCTATTAATAACACACAAAGCAATTAATAAACAGTATGGGACAAAAGACAAATCCAATAGGAAATCGACTTGGGATTATCAGAGGATGGGATTCTAACTGGTATGGTGGTAATGACTACGGTGATAAAATTGCCGAAGATTACAAAATCAGAAAGTATATCCATGCTCGTTTATCAAAAGCTAGTGTATCGAAAATAATCATCGAGAGAACTTTAAAGCTTGTAACCGTTACTATCACTACGGCTCGTCCTGGTATCATTATCGGTAAAGGAGGTCAAGAGGTAGACAAGTTAAAAGAAGAACTTAAGAAGATTACTGACAAGGAGGTTCAAATTAACATCTTTGAAATTAAACGTCCAGAGCTTGACGCTTATTTAGTTGCAAATAGCGTTGCTCGTCAAATCGAAAGCAGAATTTCATACAGAAGAGCTATTAAAATGGCTATTGCGGCTGCAATGCGTATGAATGCTGAAGGAATCAAAATTATGATTTCTGGTCGTTTGAACGGAGCTGAAATGGCACGTTCAGAACACTTCAAAGAAGGAAGAATTCCTCTATCTACTTTCAGAGCGGACATCGACTATGCTCTAGCTGAAGCTCATACTGCTTATGGTAGAATGGGTGTTAAAGTTTGGATCATGAAAGGTGAGGTTTACGGAAAACGCGATCTTTCTCCACTTGTAGGTATGGACAAAAAACAACAGTCCGGAAAATCACAAGGTCAAGGAGGTCAAGGTAAACTGGGTGGTAGACCAAATGCTCGTAAGAGAAAGTAATAATTATTTAAAAACGGAAAAATGTTACAACCTAGAAAAGTAAAATACCGCAAGGTACAGAAAGGTAAAATGAAAGGCATTTCTCAAAGAGGACATGAACTTTCAAACGGAATGTTTGGTATCAAAGCATTAGATTCAGTTTTTATTACTTCTCGTCAAATTGAAGCAGCTCGTATTGCAGCAACTCGTTATATGAAAAGAGAAGGACAATTATGGATTAAAATTTTCCCGGACAAGCCAATTACGAAAAAACCTCTTGAGGTACGTATGGGTAAAGGAAAAGGTGCTGTTGAATATTGGGTAGCAGTTGTAAAACCAGGTAGAATCATGTTTGAAGTTGGAGGTGTGCCTCTATCTGTAGCTAAAGAAGCCCTTAGATTAGCAGCTCAAAAACTTCCGGTTAAAACTAAATTTGTTATTGCTAGAGATTTCGAAGCATAATCTTATTACATTATGAAACAATCAGAAATTAAGAATCTATCGGTAGTTGAATTACAAGAACAACTTGCTCAGCTAAAAAAATCATACGCAGATTTAAAATCAGCTCATGTGGTTTCTCCGATTCAAAACCCGTTACAAATCAGAACGGTTAGAAGAAGTATAGCCAGAGTAGCTACTGAAATTACCAAAAGAGAGATACAATAATTGTAATCTGCCTAAAGATGGAAAAAAGAAATTTAAGAAAAGAAAGAATAGGTGTTGTTACTAGTAACAAAATGGAGAAATCTATTGTAGTTGCTGAAACTAAAAAAATGAAACACCCTATGTATGGTAAATTCGTGATGAAAACAAAGAAATATGTTGCACACGATGAAAAAAATGATTGCAACATTGGAGATACTGTAAGGATTATGGAAACACGTCCTCTTAGTAAATCTAAATGTTGGAGATTAGTTGAAATCATTGAAAGAGCTAAATAATTATGGTACAGCAAGAATCAAGATTAAAAGTAGCAGACAACACGGGAGCAAAAGAAGTTTTGACTATTCGTGTGCTTGGAGGAACGAAACGTCGTTATGCCTCTATCGGAGATAAAATTGTAGTTTCTATTAAAGATGCAACACCAAACGGAAACGTAAAAAAAGGTGCAGTATCAACTGCAGTTGTTGTTCGTACCAAAAAAGAAGTGCGTAGAGCAGACGGATCGTACATCAGATTTGATGACAATGCTTGTGTTCTTTTGAACGCAGCAGGAGAGATGAGAGGTACACGTGTATTCGGACCTGTAGCCAGAGAACTTCGTGAAAAACAATTCATGAAAATTGTATCATTAGCACCTGAAGTGCTTTAATTTTTTATAATGATGACAAAGTTAAAAGTAAAATCAGGAGATTTAGTTAAGGTTATTGCCGGAAATCACAAGGGAGAACAAGGAAAAATCGTGAGAATTTTCATTGACAAAAACACTGCTATCGTAGAAGGTGTTAATGTGGTTTCGAAGCATACAAAGCCAAGTGCTCAAAATCCTCAGGGTGGTATTACAAAAAAAGAAGCACCTATCCATATTTCTAACATTGCTTTAGTTGATCCAAAAACTAAAGAAGCTACAAAAGTAGGGTTTAGAACAGAAGGTGATAAAAAAGTAAGATTTTCAAAAAAATCTAATCAAGTAGTATAGTGATGACTTATATACCAAGATTAAAACAGGAATATAAAGACAGAGTTATCTCTGCTTTAAAAGAAGAATTCGGATATAAAAACGTAATGCAAGTTCCAAGACTTGAGAAAATTGTTATTTCTCGTGGAGTAGGAGCAGCTGTATCAGATAAAAAACTTATCGATTATGCAGTAGAAGAGCTTACAAAGATTTCCGGACAAAAAGCTATTGCAACTATTTCTAAGAAAGACGTAGCTTCGTTCAAACTTAGAAAAGGAATGCCAATCGGTGCAAAAGTAACACTCAGAGGTGAGCGTATGTATGAATTCTTAGATAGATTGATTACTGCTTCACTTCCACGTGTTAGAGATTTTCAAGGAATTAAAGCTACAGGATTCGACGGTAGAGGAAACTATACCTTAGGAGTTGCCGAGCAGATTATTTTTCCTGAAATCAACATCGACAAAGTGAATAAAATATCTGGTATGGATATCACTTTTGTTACCAATGCATCGACAGATAAGGAAGCAAAATCATTGTTAACTGAATTAGGTTTACCTTTTAAAAAGAATTAAGACATGGCTAAAGAATCAATGAAAGCCCGTGAGGTGAAAAGAGAAAAATTAGTTGCTAAATATGCTGCTAAAAGAAAAGCATTAAAAGAAGCAGGAGATTTTGAAGCTCTTCAAAAACTTCCTAAAAATGCTTCTCCGGTTCGCCTTCACAATCGTTGTAAGCTAACAGGAAGACCAAGAGGATATATGCGTCAGTTTGGAATTTCTCGTGTAACTTTCAGAGAAATGGCTAACCAAGGATTGATACCGGGAGTTAAAAAAGCTAGTTGGTAAGCAAGAAATTATTAAGAATATTAATTGGTTTCAAGTTCGGCAGGCATGGTGTCTGTGGAATACTAAAACCGCAAATTTAATTATATGTACACAGACCCAATTGCAGATTTCTTGACAAGAATCAGAAATGCAGCTATGGCAAACCACAAAGTGGTCGAAATTCCTGCATCGAAACTGAAAAAAGAAATCACAAAGATTTTGTTTGAACAAGGTTACATCTTGAGCTACAAGTTTGAGGATAACAATGTTCAGGGAACTATCAAAATCGCTCTAAAGTATGACAAAAATACTAAAGAGTCAGTAATCAGAGATATTCAAAGAATTAGTAAACCAGGACTACGTAAGTATGCCGGTTCTGCTGACCTTCCAAGAATCCTTAACGGACTTGGAGTTGCTATTGTTTCGACTTCTAAAGGTCTGATGACCGGAAAGAAAGCTAAACAATTAAATGTTGGTGGAGAGGTAATTTGTTACGTGTACTAAAAAAGACTTTAAAGAGATGTCAAGAATAGGTAAAAGCCCGATAACTATACCGTCAGGAGTAACAGTCGATGTGAAAGACGGGGTTATTACAGTTAAAGGAAAGTTAGGTGAACTAAAACAAGAATACTCAGACGTTACTGTTAAAGTAGAAGACGGGCAAGTTGTAGTTGAACGTTCATCAGATCATAAAGATGAAAGAGCAAAACACGGATTATATCGCTCACTTGTAAACAATATGATTATTGGAGTATCCGAAGGATTTACTAAAGAACTAGAATTGGTTGGTGTAGGTTACAGAGCTTCTAATCAAGGACAAAAACTAGATTTAGCTTTAGGATTTTCACACAATATCGTTTTGGAAATTGCTCCTGAAGTAAAAGTAGAGACAGTATCCGAGAAAGGAAAGAATCCGATTGTTAAATTGTCTTCTTATGACAAACAACTTTTAGGACACGTAGCTTCTAAGATTAGAAGCTTCAGAAAACCTGAACCTTACAAAGGAAAAGGAGTTAAGTTTGTAGGAGAAGTATTAAGAAGAAAAGCAGGTAAATCAGCTTAAAAATAAAGAATTATGTCACTAACAAAAGTTGAGAGAAGACAGCGTATTAAGCTAAGAATCAGAAAAACTGTTACAGGTACGACAACAATGCCAAGATTGTCAGTATTCAGAAGTAATAAAGAGATCTACGCTCAAATTATAGACGATACAAAAGGTGTAACTTTATTAGCAACATCATCGAGAGATAAAGATGTAAACGCAAAAGGAACAGCTATCGAAAAAGCTGAACAGGTAGGAAAAGCTATTGCTGAGAAAGCGGTAAAAGCCGGAATCGAAAAAGTAACTTTCGACAGAGGAGGATACTTATATCACGGACGTGTAAAATCATTAGCAGACGGAGCTAGAGCTGCAGGACTTAAATTTTAAGAAACTATGTATCACAAATATAAAAACGTAGAACTGGTTAAACCAGGAGGTATTGAACTCAAAGACCGTCTGGTAAGTGTTAATCGAGTTACCAAAGTTACAAAAGGAGGAAGAGCTTTCGGTTTTTCTGCTGTTGTGGTTGTTGGAGACGAAAATGGAGTAGTAGGACACGGATTGGGTAAATCTAAAGACGTTTCTGAAGCTATTGCTAAAGCTGTTGAAGATGCTAAAAAGAATTTGGTTCGTGTACCATTACACAACAAAACAGTTCCTCATAACCAATTAGGTAAATATAGTGGAGCTCGCGTTTATCTGATGCCTGCATCAGAGGGTACGGGAGTTATCGCTGGAGGTTCTGTACGTGCTGTATTGGAATCTGCCGGAGTTCACGATGTGTTGTCTAAATCACAAGGTTCCTCAAATCCTCATAACGTAGTTAAAGCAACTTTCGATGCTTTATTACAAATGAGAAGTGCCGTTACGGTTGCTAAACAAAGAGGAATTTCTTTAGAAAAAGTATTTAAAAGTTAATTCAAAGGAACTATGGCAAAGATTAAAGTAAAACAAGTAAGAAGTCAGATTAAATGCCCTAAAACTCAAAAAGCTGTTTTAGACTCATTAGGACTTCACAAGATAGGTCAGGTTGTTGAGCACGATTCTAACCCTGTCATCCTTGGAATGGTAAATAAAGTTAAACACTTGGTTTCTGTAGAAGAAACTAAATAAATAACAAACTTCAGTTATGAATTTAAGTAACTTACGACCTGCAGCAGGTTCAGTACATAACCAAAACAAAAGAGTAGGTAGAGGAGAAGGTTCTGGAAAAGGTGGTACCTCGACAAGAGGACACAAAGGAGCTAAATCTCGCTCGGGATACTCTAAAAAATTAGGTTTTGAAGGAGGTCAGATGCCACTTCAAAGACGCGTACCTAAATTTGGTTTTAAAAATATCAATAGAGTAGAGTATCAAGGAATTAATTTAGATGCCTTACAAGGTTTGGTAGACAATGGCTCTGTAACAGATACAGTAGATTTAGCTACTTTACTAGAAAACAGATTGACTACTAAAAATGATTTGGTAAAAATCTTAGGTAGAGGTGAATTGAAATCTAAATTAAAAGTATCTGCTCACAAATTTACTGCAACTGCAAAAGCAGCTATCGAAGCAGCTGGAGGAGAAGCAGTAGAATTATAATAATTGTTCTTGTAAGATGAAAAAATTTATTGAAACTATCGTTAGTATCTGGAAAATTGAGGAGCTTAAAAATAAAATCCTCTTAACTTTAGGATTATTATTGGTTTATCGTTTTGGAGCTCACGTTCCACTTCCGGGTATCGATATTAATAAATTACAAGGTCTTCAAGATCAAACCGAGGAAGGAATCGGGTGGCTTATCAATGTATTTACCGGAGGTGCATTCTCGCAGGCTTCTGTATTTGCATTAGGAATTATGCCTTATATTTCTGCTTCGATTGTGGTTCAGCTAATGGGAATTGCAGTTCCGTATTTGCAAAAGCTCCAAAAAGACGGAGAAAGTGGAAGAAAGAAAATGAATCAGATTACTCGTTGGCTTACCATCGGTATTACCCTGATTCAAGGACCGGGATACATCTTTAACTTGTCAAGACAAGTTCCAGATGCGTTCTTGATGTCGCCTTCTTCTTTTGCCTTTATATTCTCGTCAGTAATTATACTGTCTACAGGAACTATCTTTGCAATGTGGCTGGGTGAAAAAATTACCGATAAAGGAATCGGAAATGGTATTTCACTTTTGATTATGGTAGGAATTTTGGCTACTATGCCACAGATGTTCATACAAGAAATTGCTTACAGAACAACAGGAACTAACGGTGGACCAATGCTAATCCTTATTGAAGTAATCGTGTGGTTATTGGTTATTGTTGCTTGTGTTTATTTGGTTCAAGCAGTCAGAAAAGTACCCGTACAATACGCAAGACGCACTACCGGAGGAGGTTTTGAAGAAAGTAACAGACAATGGATCCCACTTAAAGTGAACGCTTCGGGAGTAATGCCTATCATTTTTGCTCAAGCAATTATGTTTGTTCCTGCTGCTTTAGCAGGATTGGCAACCGCTTCAGAAACAGCTCAAGGATTAAGTGCAACTTTTAGCGATATATTTGGGTTTTGGTATAACTTTGTATTCGGATTGTTGATTGTTGTTTTTACATATTTTTATACGGCAATTACAATTCCTACCAACAAAATGGCAGACGATTTGAAACGTAGTGGAGGGTTTATTCCAGGAATTAAACCAGGTACAGACACAGCCGATTATTTAGACAGAATTATGTCCTTAATCACTTTTCCTGGGTCTTTGGCTTTGGTAGTTATCGCAGTTTTACCCGCTATTGTGGTTTACCTTATGGATATTCAACAAGGTTGGGCTATGTTCTATGGAGGAACTTCAATGCTGATTATGGTTGGAGTTGCCATTGACACCATTCAACAGGTAAATGCGTATTTGTTGAATAAACAATATGATGGTTTGATGAAAACCGGTAAAAACAGAAAATCAATAACATAATATGGCAAAACAGTCTGCAATAGAACAAGACGGAACAATTATCGAGGCATTGTCAAACGCAATGTTTAGAGTTGAGTTGGAAAACGGACACGTTGTAATTGCTCATATTTCGGGGAAAATGCGTATGCACTACATCAAATTATTACCCGGAGATAAAGTTAAATTAGAGATGAGTCCTTATGACTTATCAAAAGCAAGAATTACTTATAGATATTAAAAGGCTTAAAAAATGAAAGTAAGAGCATCAGTAAAGAAAAGAAGTGCCGAGTGTGTTATTGTACGCAGAAAAGGACGCTTATACGTTATTAACAAAAAAAATCCTAGATTTAAACAAAGACAAGGATAATTATGGCAAGAATAGCAGGGGTAGATATACCTAAAAACAAAAGAGGAGTTATAGCTTTAACTTATATTTTCGGTATCGGAAAAAGCAGAGCTATTGAGATTTTAGAAAAAGCTCAAGTTAGTCAGGACAAAAAAGTATCTGACTGGAATGATGATGAAATAGGAGCAATCCGTGAGGCTGTTTCGTATTTCAAAATTGAGGGAGAATTGCGTTCAGAAATCCAATTGAACATCAAACGTCTTATGGATATCGGATGTCAAAGAGGAATCCGTCACAGAAATGGACTTCCGCTTCGTGGACAAAGAACAAAAAACAATTCGAGAACAAGAAAAGGTAAAAAGAAAACAGTTGCAAACAAGAAAAAAGCAACTAAATAATAAATAGCTATGGCAAAAACGAATACGAAAAAACGTAAAGTTATTGTTGAGTCTACAGGTGAGGCTCACATAAGTGCTACTTTTAATAACATCATCATTTCGCTTACAAACAAAAAAGGTGAAGTTATTTCTTGGTCTTCAGCAGGTAAAATGGGATTTAGAGGTTCTAAAAAGAATACCCCGTATGCAGCACAAATGGCTGCCGAAGATGCAAGCAAGGTAGCTATAGAAGCAGGACTTAAAAAAGTAAAAGTTTACGTTAAAGGTCCCGGAAATGGTAGAGAATCAGCTATACGTTCTATCCATAACGGAGGAATTGAAGTTACCGAAATCATCGATGTAACTCCGATGCCGCACAACGGATGTCGTCCTCCAAAAAGAAGAAGAGTTTAATTTAATTTAAGTATAACACGAAACAGATTTAAACTATCGGAGGATTAGACCTGAATTCATAGTTCTGTTTCACATAATCAATTTTAAAATGGCAAGATATACTGGTCCAAAATCGAAAATAGCCCGTAAATTCGGAGAAGCTATTTTTGGAGCTGATAAGGCTCTTGAAAGAAGAAATTACCCTCCGGGACAACACGGATTGGCTCGTAAAAGAGCAAAAAAATCGGAATACGCTATTCAGCTAACCGAAAAACAAAAAGCAAAATATACCTATGGTATTTTAGAGCGTCAGTTCAGAAGAATGTACGAAAAAGCTAACGCTACTAAAGGAATTACAGGTGAGGTGCTTTTACAACTTTGCGAATCGCGTTTAGACAACGTGGTTTACAGAATGGGAATTGCTCCTACTCGTAGAGCTGCCCGTCAGATTGTATCTCACAGACACATTACCGTAAACGGAAATTTAGTAAACATTCCGTCTTATCAACTTAAACCAGGTGACAAGGTTGCGGTACGTGAAAAATCAAAATCGCTTGAAGCAATCGTTAATTCGTTAGCTAATTCTTCTCACGTATATGAGTGGATTACTTGGAATAACGATACCCAAGAAGGAACTTTCGTAACTGTTCCTCAAAGGCTTCAAATTCCTGAAAACATCAAAGAACAACTTATCGTTGAGCTTTATTCTAAATAATAACTGGACATACAAGTCGAAAATATGGCACTATTTAATTTTCAAAAACCCGATAAAGTTATACTTATTGATTCTACCGATTACGAAGGAAAGTTTGAATTCAGACCTTTGGAACCGGGTTATGGATTGACAGTAGGTAACGCTCTTCGCAGAGTTTTGCTTTCTGCTTTAGAGGGTTATGCAATTACTTCTCTTAAAATCGAAAATGTAGAACACGAGTTCTCCACAATTTCGGGAGTGGTGGAAGACGTTACCGAAATTGTTCTGAACTTCAAACAAATTCGTTTTAAACGTCAGATTGAGGATATTGACAACGAGACTGTTTCCGTTTCTATTTCAGGAAAAGACAAAGTTACAGCAGGTGATTTACAGAAATTCATCTCAGGATTTCAAGTTCTAAATCCTGAATTGATTATCTGTAACCTTGATAAAAAAGTAAAATTAAACTTCGAGTTTACTATCGAAAAAGGAAGAGGATATGTTCCTGCCGAAGAAAACAAAAAATCTACGGCCGCTATTGGAACTATCTTTATTGACTCGATTTATACTCCTGTAAAAAACGTAAAATATACAATTGAGAACTATCGTGTGGAACAAAAAACCGACTACGAAAAATTGGTTTTTGAAATCAAAACAGACGGTTCTATAACCCCCCAAGATGCTCTTACTGAGGCAGCCAAAGTACTGATTCACCACTTTATGTTGTTCTCTGACGAAAGAATCACTCTTGAATCGGACGAGATTGCTCAAACTGATTCGTATGATGAAGAATCACTTCACATGAGACAGCTTCTGAAAACTAAATTGACCGATCTAGACCTTTCTGTCAGAGCGTTAAATTGTCTTAAAGCAGCAGAAGTTGATACTCTTGGAGACTTGGTGTCTTATAACAAAAGTGATTTAATGAAATTCCGAAACTTTGGCAAAAAGTCACTAACTGAATTAGAAGAGTTAGTAGCTTCAAAAAGTTTACATTTCGGAATGGATTTATCAAAATATAAACTAGATAAAGAATAAATTTACTTCATATTTTGCTCTCCAAAGAGGATTGAAGCAAGATGAAACCTAAAAAAAAACGTAATGAGACACGGAAAAAAAGTAAATCATTTAGGAAGACAAAAAGGGCATAGAGATGCGATGTTGGCCAATATGGCCTGTTCACTTATAGAACACAAACGCATCAACACTACCGTAGCTAAAGCCAAAGCCCTTAAAGTATATGTCGAACCATTAGTAACCAAATCAAAAGAAGATACAACTCACAACAGACGTATTGTTTTTTCTTATCTGAAAAATAAATATGCTGTAACTGAATTGTTTAGAGAAGTTGCCCCAAAAGTAGGCGACCGCCCAGGAGGATACACCCGTATCATTAAATTGGGTAACCGTCTCGGAGATAATGCCGACATGGCAATGATTGAGTTAGTTGATTTCAACGAACTTTACAACGGAGGTAAAAAAGAAGTTAAGAAAACAACCCGTAGAGGTAGAGGAACTAAAAAAGCTACTGAAGAAACTACCCCAGAAGCTGAAGCTCCGCAAACGGAAACAACTACTGAGGATACAGAAACTAAAGAATAACTTTAGAAAAAGGAAAGGACAAACAGAAATGCTTGTCCTTTTTTTAACCCTGTCAGAATTTTGATCCTGACAGGGTTATTTTTATATCAGTCATCAGACAATTATCTTGAAATTCTATTCGAAGAAGAATTTCTACCTGACAAGGTGTTGATAGGTGCCGAATTTCTTGAGCCGGAACTTTTACTCCCGATACTACTCCTTGTAGAGTTTTTATTACTACCGAGAGTTATAGTGCTTCTCGTTGAATTTTTTACAGTCCCTAAAGATGAACTTCTTGTTTGAGGACTTGTTGTCTTGATAGCATTACCTCTCGTTATGTTTGAACTACTAAAAGTCGAAGAATTTCTCTTTGGAGTGCTTGTTGTTCCGACGGCATTATTTCTTGTTGCACTTGTACTGCTATTAAAAGTGGAAGAACTTCTTGATGAATTGCTTAAAGTTTCCACAGAAGAACCTCTTGATGAAGAATTTTCTACCCCGATAGTATTATTCCTTGTTGAGTTTCTTGTATTACCTGTTACAGCAGTACTTCTGGTTTGATTCCTTACATAAGAATTTGTAAATCCTTCATTTCTTTTTACAAAAGACCTGTTAGGGTTTTGTCTTTCGTAATAGTTTGACCGGGTTCTATTGTGCATTGCTACAGCTCTTGTACTGTTTCTTTCAGTTACATAATTATAGGTATTGTAAACATTTACATAAGTATATACGTTGGTTCTGTATCTAAATATCGGACAAGGAGCCCAGTAAGAAAAGTAGGTAGGATAGTAACCCCAATGCCAAGGCGAGTAATAAGCTACATAACCTCTGTGCCAAAAAGTATTGAAAATCAAAGGTCTTACGTAGTAAACAGGCTCATAAATATAATTGTGTCCGTAAAGAAAAACATCTCCAACCACTTGTACCCGAACAGCATTATTTCGGAGATCTTTTTCAACTTCTATGGTTGCCACATCTTGGTATAAGTCTTTACCTAATAGAGATTGTAATACAATTAAATGAGTGTTTTCTTCAACCACCTCAATTACTCTCAAATAATCAACCCTTCCATCTCTATCCAAATCAAGGTTTGAAATTTGAGTTTTAGGATTATTAAGCCTGTATTCAAAATCTGCCAAATCTTTAGATTCTCCGAATATGGAAGCAACAGCAGTAAGATCTAAATTGTCGCTTATATCATAGTTAGTCGCTGTTACGGTTGTAACGTCCTGACCCAATGTTACGCCTGTAAAAAGAAGCGTAATCAAAACCGATGTAAATAAACTTGTTTTCATAACCGTAAGTTTTAAAAGTTAATGTTTTACTGTTTGCAATAATTTGCACTTAGCAAATAACCAACAAACGTGCCATAAAACAGAAACTTTTTTAAATGACGTTAAATCAAAACATTATGGTTGCGTGTTCGATTTCAATAAGGTTTTTTTACTTATACAAAAAGAATAAAGCTTAAATATAATGAAAAAAAGTATCTTTGTGATATGAATGAAAATCTGAATCCGACTAATACGAATTATTCTCCTGAAGAAGTAGATCTTGAGAAGAAGTTACGTCCGTTATCGTTTGATGATTTTGCAGGACAAGAACAGATTCTCGAAAATTTGCAAGTGTTTGTAAAAGCAGCAAATATGAGGGGAGAGGCTCTTGACCACGCTTTGTTTCACGGACCTCCCGGACTTGGGAAAACTACTTTAGCAAATATTTTAGCCAGTGAGCTTGGAGTCGGAATAAAAATTACTTCCGGACCTGTGTTAGATAAACCGGGAGATTTAGCTGGATTGCTTACGAATTTAGAAGAAAGAGACATTCTTTTTATTGACGAAATTCATCGTTTGAGCCCTATTGTCGAAGAGTATTTGTATTCGGCTATGGAAGATTTTAAAATTGATATAATGATTGAATCTGGTCCAAACGCCAGAACGGTTCAGATAAATCTCAATCCGTTTACACTTGTCGGAGCAACCACCCGTTCAGGACTTCTTACAGCCCCGATGCGAGCCAGATTTGGGATACAGTCAAGGCTACAATATTACAATACTGAACTTTTGACCACAATAGTAGAACGAAGTGCTTCAATACTAAAGGTGCCGATTTCTTTGGAAGCAGCCATAGAAATTGCAGGAAGAAGTCGGGGAACTCCCAGAATCGCAAATGCATTGCTTCGTAGGGTTCGTGATTTTGCACAGATTAAAGGGAACGGAAAGATAGATATTGAAATAGCCAAATTTGCACTTAAAGCTCTTAATGTTGATGCCTACGGATTAGATGAAATGGATAATAAAATACTTACCACCATTATCGATAAATTCAAAGGAGGACCCGTCGGTATTTCTACCTTGGCAACGGCAGTTTCTGATAGTGCAGAAACTATCGAAGAGGTATATGAACCTTTTCTGATTCAGGAAGGATTTTTACTCAGAACTCCAAGAGGAAGAGAAGTTACCGAAAAAGCCTATAAGCATTTGGGTAAACTTAACACCAATATGCAAGGAGGACTTTTCTGATATAAATTCATTAAATTTGATAACAAACATCTGCAAATACATCAGTTTAAGATTAAAAATAAGCCGTTTTATTTAGAGAATTTTAGAAAAATATTATCTTTGGACTCTTTTTGAAAAAGTGTTAAAAATAAATTAATCGAGGTGAAGGTTGTTTCTTTCACAGAATTAAAAAACATATTGATATGCGATTACTGTCATTAAAGAAAATAAATTTTCTTGCCTTATTTTTGTTTTCCTTTTTATTCTTGTATAAATCTAATGCACAGCAGATTGAATTGTATGAGCAATTTTTCGGAAAATATGATTATGTAGCCATCGGAAATACACTAAACATGGCTGAGAATGGTTCGGGGAATTGTACTATATTGACCGAATCTACAGCTACGCTTACTTTGGAGGCTGATCAAACAGTGATTGCCGCCTATTTGTATTGGGCAGGCTCGGGAACAGGAGATTTTGACGTAAAACTTAACGGAACAGACCTTACTGCAGAACGCACCTTCTCAACCAGTTTGTTTTATAGCAATTTTAATCATTTATTTTTTGGAGCTTTTGTAGATGTAACCGATATTGTTCAGATTACAGGAAACGGAGATTACACCTTTTCGGATATTGACCTGACAACAGTTATTCAGGAATATTGCCCGACTGGATTGAATTTTGGAGGATGGTCGATTGTGGTTATCTATGAAGACCCTATTTTTATCAACAATTTGGTTAATGTATATGACGGCTTCGAAATGGTCGGAACAGCCAATACGAACCTCAACATACAACTACAAGGCATTAATGTGATTGACCCTCAAGGCGGAAAACTCGGATTCTTGGCTTGGGAAGGAGATGAAGGAATAGATATAAACGAGACATTGCGTATCAACAATAATATTATTAGTAACCCTCCGCTCAATCCGGCTGACAATGTTTTTAACGGAACCAACAGCTTTACCGGTGCATCGGATTTGTATAATATGGATTTGGATTTCTTTGATATAAGTGCTTATGTAAATCAGGGAGACACAACACTTGATGTTCAGCTTACTTCTAATCAGGACGGAGTAATCGTGAACAACATTGTGGTTGTTCTAAGTAGTGAATTGCCAGATGCCACAATAACTCTAAACCCAGACGTACAAGGGAATAATTCTTGTGGAGACCGAGATTTAACAGTAACTTTTACAGTATCTAACACAGAGGGAACTGATGTGTTACCTGCTGATATTCCAATTGCTTTTTATGCAGATGGAGTATTGGTTGGTACAGCCCAAACCAATCAGAGTTTAGCAATAGGAGAAAGTACCACTCAAACAGTTAATTTTACCATTCCTGATACAATTCCAAATAATTTTGAATTAGTAGCCGTTGTTGACGATACAGGTAATGGAACAGGAATACAGCAGGAAGTGAGCGAAGATAATAATACTTTTTCGCTGAACGTAACACTATTAGATGCGCTTGAAGAAGCAGAGGTTACAAACCAAGAAAATTGTAGTGATAGCGGAATTACCGCTGTTTTTGACCTGACGCAGTCTTTGGTCTCTGTGAATCCGAATTATCAAGTTACTTTTTATACTTCTTTGGTAAATGCAGAGGGCAAAATAAATGCTATTACGAATACTTCAAATTATATAGGCTCAGGGACAATTTATGTACGAGTAGAAGACCCTGTTACTTCGTGTTTTGTAATTTATGATTTTGAGTTGGTTGTAAACCAAAGACCTGATTTGGGAAGTATTTCAGATTACAATATTTGTATAGATGATTTGAGTCAAACAACAATATTTGACTTAACCTCAAAAGAAAACGATATTCTCCAAGGACAAACAGCAACCATTACTTTTCATACTTCGCAAGAAGATGCAGAAGAAAATGTTGGAGTAATAACCAATTCGTCAGCTTATACAAATGTTTCTAATCCACAAGTAATTTACGTAAGAGCACAGTTTACGACAAACTGTTATAGCACAACCTCTTTTGAACTAAATGTATATCAAACGCCACAAATTATCTCAGCAGATTATCTACTTTGTGATGAAGATGGAAACGGGACTGAAATATTTAATTTACCTTCCAAAGCCAACGAAATCAGAAATGGAGAAGAAAACGTGCAAATATCATTTCACACTTCGCAGAATGATGCTTTAACAGGACTCTCCAGTATCAATAATACTACTAATTACAGTTCTTCAGGAGAAACAATTTGGGTTAGAGCATTGCGAAATGACTGTGTTGCTGTTACCACCCTCGAATTGGTTGTAGCTGATCTGCCAACCATTATTCAACCAATTGATTATGAGGCTTGTTCGGATGTGTCTGAAGTTGAATTTAACCTTTATTCTAAGAATTTTGAAATTGGAGGAGGCCTTCCTTACAGCTTTACTTATTACGAAAATTTAGCCGATTTTCAGAACGATAATCCAATAGATAATCCTTTCTCTTATACTAATATAAGTAACCCTCAAACGATATACGTAAGGATTGAAAATCAACAAGGTTGCTATGTTACTACCCAGTTTGATTTGGTAATCAGTCAAAATCCTGATGCTTTCACTCCCGATGATTACAAAGTTTGTGATGACAATAATGACGGCTATGCTGTTTTTAATTTAACTACACTTGACGATATCGTAACAGGCGGTATAACAGGTATAAATGTAACTTATCACGAAACCTATGATGATCTTGTCCATAATGCCAATATAATTCAAAATCCTGAACAATATTTTAATATTGCTCCTCATAATCAGACAATTTACATAGCTGTAACATCTCAAGGTGGAATGTGCAGAACATTTACAAGCGTCAATCTGATTGTTGTTCCTAATCCTGAAATCACTCCTGTTCTTCCTGCTTATGAGTTGTGTGATGACGATTACGATGGTTTTGTTGAGTTTGATTTGAGTGGTATTGAGGATGCGATTCTAAACGGATTAGATCCATCGATTCACGATATAAGTTATTTTCAC
>JBAYPE010000030.1:0-25839 GCA_041677865.1 Flavobacteriaceae bacterium | reverse complement strand
TTTCGTTTAGCGGGTGCAAAAGTACAAATCTTTTTTTAAACTCCAAATCTTTTTGAAAAAATTTTTATTTTTTTTCCGAAGCCTTAAAAACATAAAAACTAATAATCCTCTGAACTTTTGGGACTGCAAAGATAAATACTTTTAACCCCACAAAACAAATCTTTTTCAACTATTTTTTTAAATAAAAATCAAAACCCTGAAAACGAAGAAAATACAATGAAATTATAACAGAAAAAGCGTCTAAACCTGAGTAAAATGTACTTGAGTGACTGCTATTATTAGATCTCTAAAGACTTATTTTTACTCTGTTATGACAGAAATGGAATCTTTTATTTTATTTTTGCTCTTCAAAAAAATCAGGATTACTTTATTGATGTTACAAAATTGGTTTACAGAAAATATCTTCTCAATTAGTTGGAACGAGATATTCAGATGGTTTGTTTATGACCCTAAACATCCTCTTCTGTTTAGTAGTGTTAGCTTTTTGGTAAGTTTTCTGATTTTCTATCTCGTTTACATTTGCACAAAAAAACATGCTCATTTTAGAACAGCTTATGTAGTTTTGTTTTCTCTTTTCTTTTATTATAAAGCTGGAGGAAATTATTTTGTATTGCTTCTGATTTCGGCTGTATCGGGATATTTTTTGGCAGAAGGGATTCATAAAAGCGAAAATAAAAATGTTCGAAAACTATATTTGACAATAAGTATGGTTGCTCATTTGGCTTTGATTGGCTATTTTAAATACACCAATTTTTTGATAGACAGCTTTAATAACCTTTTTAACGGAAGTCTTGCCTTTCAGGATATAGTTTTGCCTATCGGAATTTCGTTTTATGTATTTCAAACGATGAGCTACACCATTGATGTGTATCGAAAGGAAATCGAACCCGCCAAAAACGTACTCGATTTTACCTTTTATGTGAGTTTTTTTCCGCAATTAGTGGCGGGACCTATCGTAAGAGCCAAGGATTTTATTCCTCAGATTTACAAAAAAATAACTCTTACCAAAAAAGAAACCAGCCTTGCTTTGTTTCTCATCATCGGAGGACTTCTGAAAAAAGCTGTTGTTTCTGATTACATTTCACTCAACTTTGTGGACAGAGTTTTTGATGCTCCAAACAGCTACACTTCGTTTGAAAATTTAATGGCTGTTTACGGATATTCTCTGCAAATTTATTGTGATTTTTCGGGATATTCGGATATGGCAATCGGATTGGCTTTACTAATGGGGTTCACACTTCCAGCCAACTTTCGAACTCCTTATCAATCCAAAAGTATAACTGAATTTTGGAGAAGATGGCATATTTCTCTTTCTTCTTGGTTAAAGGATTATCTTTATATTTCGATTGGGGGAAATCGAAAAGGAACATTTTGGGGTTACTTCTTCCCTATTGTTTTTTTTGTCGGAATTTTGATTTGGTCTTTTTTGTATATTGATAAAAGTGTAATTCCGTTTGTGGTTTGTTCAGGGGCTTTTGTAGTGTTTATCTTATCATTTGTGCTTTCCAAAAATCCGCAAAAAACAAGAGTTACCAATATGAATTTGATGACCACTATGCTCTTGGGAGGGTTGTGGCACGGAGCGAGTTTGCGTTTTATCATTTGGGGAGCTTTGCACGGAATGGCACTCGCCATTCATAAATTCTTTATGGAATTTTTCTCTGACAAAAATCCTCAAAAAAGAACTTTCGGAAAACGATTTTTTAATGTATTGGCTATACTATTAACCTTTCATTTCGTAGCTTTTTGCTGGATATTTTTCCGTGCCAAAGATTTCACTCTTGCTAACGACATCATCAACAATATCGGGAACCTGACTTTTGATTTCAATCAATGGCAGGCGATTGTTTCGGGTTATCAGAACGTGTTTATATTATTTGTCATCGGATTTGTATGGCACTTTTTTCCTCAACGTCTGACGGATAAACTCTGCTTATTATTCGAGAAAACTCCAGTTGTTATAAAAGCTCTGATTATTGCTTTTGTATTTTGGGTTGTATTTGCAACCGCTTCGAGCGGACCTCAACCGTTTATTTATTTTCAGTTCTAATTTTCTGAGGTTAATGTATAGTATTGTTGCAATGTATAAACTATTTGTCACTTACGTCTATCCTTAATTAGGTGAAGTACAAAGAATCTCACAGATTTTATTGATGTTAGCAGAACGAAATTAATTGCCTTTTTACCAAAATCTGTGAGAAATTTTACAAGAGAAAATATGTCGTTTATTTTACCTTAATGGTACAACCTATGGCTTTAGTTTCTTTTACTTTGATTTCTTCTCCGTTTAAAAGTGCATCTACTGCATTTTCTACGTATTTTTCGTTTACAGCAGTCGCGTCTCCGTGATTGTCATCAATGGCTCCGATATATCTGACAATGTTTGAGCTATCATCTGTCTTTTGAAGTAAAAATACGTGGGGAGTTTTGGTGGCTCCGTATTGAGGATAAATTTCTTGTCCTTCATCAATCAGGTAAGGATATGTAAACCCTTTTTCTTTTGCACGAACCTTCATCAAGTCGAAGCTGTCTTCGGGTTGTTTTTCCGGATTGTTCGGGTTGATGGCAATTACCGGATAGCCCAATTCTTTATATTTTTTGTCTAAGGCAATAATTCTGTCTTCGTAAGCCACAGCATACGGACAATGATTGCACGTAAAAATCACAATAAATCCTTTTGCATCGGAATAATCAGATAGTGAAACCATTTGGTCGTCTATGTTTTTCAACGAAAAATCAGTAGCGGTGTCTCCTATTTTATATCCTGAAACAACGACATTTTCTGCTGTTTCAACAACTTCTTCTTGTGGTTGTGGTTCTGCCTCCTCTTTTGGTTCTTGTTTACAAAAAGTTAGTGTAAGTCCTAAAACCACAGGCAACAAATACAGTTTTACTTTTTTCATTCTAAAAATATTTTTGTCTGATTATAAACTTCCTGATTTCGATTTAGAGGAACAAGAACTTTTCCCTGAGCAGCATCCGGCTTTCTTTTCGGTTGATTGTTCTGTTTGGTTTTTTGAATCCGAAGAATCGGATTTAGATTTCTTTGATTTTTTCTTTTTTTTCTGCTCTTGGTCAAGATATAAAAAAGACTGGTCTGACGAAGAGGTTATTTCTGATACAATATACGTTTTGCCGTCTGCCATTGCTTCAACCGTCTGTGATAATACTTGAGGAGTCTGCTGTGTAGCGTCATATTCTACTTCTGCTTTTTTGGTTTCAAAATCAACTTTTGCTGATTTTACTCCGTCCATTTTTGCTAATTTCTTCTCTATAGCTTTTGCACAGCCAAATTCACAGTGCATTCCTTCAATAGTAAAACTTGCTGTCTGAAGATTTTCTGCAATTATTTCTGTTTGCAGATCATTTTTGGTTACATCTTGATTTTTTTCGGAATTAGCATCTTTACAAGCTGTAAAAGACAATCCTACAAGAGCAAAAAACAGGATTTTTTTAATGGTTTTCATAATGGTTTCCAATAGTTTAAAATTCAACAGGAACAAATATAACGGAAATTTTGCTATTATATTCTTAAAAAGTCTGAATTTTGCAAATATTTTCTTGGTCGTATTTATGAAAGAATCCAAATGGATAATATTAGCTGTATTAGCTATTGTATGGGGCAGCTCATTTATCCTTATCAAAAAAGGTCTTAACGGATTAAATCCGATAGAGCTCGGTAGTGTTCGAATGATTTCTGCTTCTGTGGTTATGCTTTTACTCAAAGGAAAACACGTAGCTTCCATACCAAAAAACAAATACAAATACGTGGCTGCTTCTGCTCTTTTCGGAATATTTTTTCCGGCTTTTTTGTTTGCGTATGCTCAAACAGAAATTGATTCAACTATAAGCTCTATCATAAACGCAACAACTCCTTTATTTACACTTGTTATTGGAGCTTTATTTTTTAAGCTCATTTCCCAAAAAAGACAGTTTTTCGGAGTGTTTATAGGGCTTGTGGGTTGCATTTTGTTAATACTAACCGGTTCGAGCATACATCCTGAACAAAATTATTGGTATGCCTTGCTGGCTGTTGTGGCTTGTGTTCTTTATGCTATAAATATAAACTGGGTAAAAAAGTTTTTGTCAGACCTAAGGCCTGTGCAAATTGCCATGGGAAATTTTGCTTTTCTGTTGATTCCTGCTTCGCTGATTTTGTTTACCACTGATTTCTTTAGTCATATCAGTACTCCCGAAACCCAGACGGCTGTTCTTTATACCGTAATTCTCGGAATTTGCAGCACAGGATTAGCAAGTCTTTTCTTTTACAGGCTCATACTTATCTCTTCGCCTGTTTTTGCCTCTTCTACTACTTATCTTATTCCGCTTGTGGCTTTTGGTTGGGGAATTTTAGACCATGAAAGCGTTCACTTCGCTCAAGTCATCGGGGCTTTAGTAATCCTTGTAGGAGTTTATTTTTCGGGAAAGAAGAATCAATAACTCTTAAAATATTGTGAGGTTTGAGATTAAAAAAGTCTCTTGAGGCTGTTTTTTTATAAAACCTTCTTATATTTGTAGATATCAATATTATTTTACTATACTGACTAATGCGTTTTTAGGGGTTGTTCAAATTGAATATTTTTACGAAAAAAATAAAATTATGAAAAATTCATTATACCTTTTGTTTTTTATAGCGGTTAGCCATAAAGCAACTGCACAGATAACCTATATTCCCGACCCTGCCTTTGAACTACAACTTATTTACGCTAATATTGATAGTGACGGAATTATAAATGGTCAGGTTTTGACAAGTGATGTAGAAAGCGTTACAAGTCTATTCATTGATAGTGATATATCTGTAGTGTCTGACTTGACAGGAATACAAGATTTTACCTCTTTAGAAATCTTTTTTATATACTTTTATTCAGACATAACAGAACTGGATATCAGCCAAAACACACAACTTAAAATATTAGGTGTTTCTCAAAGTTTACTTGTAGAGCTTAACCTCTCCAATAACATATTGTTAGAAGAATTATATTGTGGTAATCCGACAGATGATGTGTGGCCTCAAAATGAAATTTCCTATATTGATTTGAGTAACAACCCGAATATACACACTGTTTTTGCAGAAAATATGAGCTCTCTTAAATGGATAAACTTCAAAAATGGTAATAATAATCCAAATATGACTATTGATGTCAGTATAACTTACTATGGAATGTGGGACGACCCTAATTATGACCCTAATGCGATATTTAATACGGTTTGTATAGAAGTTGATGATGAGAATTTAGCTCAAAGCAATCAATATCCTTATTCTGAATGGGATATTTTAGACAATCACGTTGCCGTTCATTTTACTGATAATGCAGTACAATGCTCTTTAAGCACACCAACTTTTGCTCAAAACAAAATAAGTATTTACCCTAATCCTGTTTCTGATATTCTATATTTTGAAACAGCAGGTGTAACAATCGAAAAAGTAATGGTATTTGACCTTTCGGGAAGGAAAATTTTAGAGCAAAATCAGGTAAATAATCTTCAGGTTTCAGACCTGCAAAAAGGAAATTATATCCTAAAAATAGTATCTGCCAAAGGAATACAAACAGAAAAGATAATTGTAAAATAATCTGATTATGAAAAATATACTATACTTCTTGTTTTTTATAACGGTTAGCTATAAAGCAACAGCACAGATAACCTATATTCCTGACCCTCTTTTTGAGCAGGAGCTCATTACACAAAATATAGACAGTGACGGAATTGTAAACGGACAAATACTGACAAGTGATGCTTTAGCCGTAACTTCATTGACGCTTTATTATGTAGGAAGTGGTACAGGACAATATATTGAAGACTTAACTGGGATTGAAGATTTTATAAATTTAGAATCTCTTATTGTTAATGGTACTATGGTAGAAGAACTCAATGTCAGTACTTTAGTAAATTTGAAATATTTGGATTGTGTAGATAATATGCTTACTTCTGTTGATGTTTCTAATAACATTTTATTGGAATATCTTGATGTATCAAGTGGTGGAGATGTTTATCCTATGAATCATTTTACAGAAATAGATTTGAGTAATAACCCTAATATAGACACATTACACGCTGTTGGTGGGATAACTAAAATAAATTTGAATAACGGAAATAATAATCCTAATATGTTTATCAATATTATTGCCACATATCAGGATACTGACCCTGATGAAATTTATGGACATACCTGTATTGAGGTTGATGATGTTGAACTTGCTCAAAACAATCAATATCCTTATTCAGAATGGACGGTTTATCATGCTTATATGACTTACAGTTATACCGATGATGTCGAAGAATGTTCTTTAAGTACACAATCCTTTACTCAAAACAAAATAAACATTTACCCTAATCCTGTTTCTGATATGCTGTATTTTGAGACAGTAGATACAGTAATCGAAAAAGTAATAATTTTTGACCTTTCGGGCAGGAAAGTTTTAGAGCAAAACGAGGTAAATACTATTTCGGTTTCTCATCTGCAAAAAGGAAGTTATCTTATAAAAATATTTTCCGATAAGGGAGTACAGGCCAAGAAAATAATTGTAAAGTAAAACAATAGTATTTTTTTGTCCGGACCAAGTAATCGGGGTTGCTTTGCGACTTTGTGGGAAAGACAAAATTTAAGTCAACTCAAAAAAAGCATTGTTCTTAACTACTTGTTTCAAAGGCTCTATGTTTTTGATTTTGAGTGGCTTTTCAAAACAATGAATGTGCGAGGAGTTGTGTACGTCAGAACCGGCAAAATCAATAAGCCCTTCTCCTAAGAGTCTGTCGGCTGTTCGGGCTATGTTTTCTCCGTAAAAACCCGCAACCGAAATCAGGTTTACCTGAAACAAACATCCTGCCGCTTTGAGCTTTTTGTATTCGTCAAAATTTTGATGATAAAACAAATAGCGTTCGGGGTGAGCCAAAACCGGTTTATATCCTGCTACCTGTAAGTCAAAAAGTATATCATAGAGCTGAAACGGAGGATTGATAAAAGACATTTCGACCAAAACATAGTTGTCTTTTAAGGTTAGTAATTTTTCAGACTGAAAACGCTGTACAAATGAGTCGTCCATAAAATATTCCGAAGCTACCTTTAAATGTAATGTGTTTGACAGTTCTGGCAATAAGGCTGTTAGTTCCTGATATTTTGAAGTGATTATTTCAGGAGTATTATCCCAAACCTCTGCTATGGTATGTGGAGTAGTAATGGCATTTTTGAACCCTAAATCAACGAATGATTGCATAATATACCTGCTGTCTTCAATGGTTTTTGCTCCGTCATCTATTCCGAAAAGAATATGGGAATGTATGTCGGAAAAACCAGCGGTCAGGTCTTTAAGAAATATTTTTTTTGAGCTAAAAAAAGAAAACATTTTAAATCTGTTTTAAAACCGAAACAAGTACATTACACATCAAAAAGTAAACTAAAACCGAAAAAACGGTAATAATAAGTGTTGATTTTTTTTGTTCGGGACTCTCTGAATTATATTTTTTATATACAAAATAGAAAAATGTTCCTATCAGACCTCCGAAAACAAATCCTGCGATAATATCTGACGGAAAGTGCAACCCGAGATAAATTCTGCTGTAAGCAAAAATCAACGGAAACAAGAACAGCAAAAACGCATATTTATAATATTTTCTGAAAATCAGGAACAAAAACAAGGTCGAAGCCATTGAATTGGAGGCATGACCAGAGAAAAAACTGAATGATTGACGCGAAACCAAAATCCGTAAATTGTCTTTAATATCCAAATCGTTTACCGGTCTTGGTCGTTCGAAGCTGTATTTAAACAAATTGGTCGTTTGGTCACACACCATTATAATCAGTGCGATAAACAAAATAACGAATCCGAGTTCTTTCCATCCTATTTTTTTCCAAAGCAGATAAAAAATAAACAAAAAAACAGGTGTCAGATAAAATTGATTAGTTATAAAAAACCAAAACGAGTCAAAAGTTTCCGAACCCAGATTGTTCAGATAAACCAACAATTCTTTGTCTTTCCAAATCAAATCTTTCATTATCGTTGTCTTTTGATAGGACCTGTCATATCATCAATATTTTCTTTTACTTTGTCAATTTCTTTGACAATCTCGTCGGTTGGAGAGGCGTTAAGACCTGTAATTTCTTTTTCGATACTGCCTTTGATGTCGGTAATTTCTTTGAAATCGGCACTTTTGGAAATTTCGCTTTTGATGTCGTTGGTTGCATTTTTAATCTGAGCCATTCCCTTTCCGAGAGTCCGTGCTATTTCCGGAATGTTTTTCGAACCGAAAAGCATCAGGCCTATAACAATTATTAACGCGATTTCAGACAATGCCATTTTTGATGTAGAATTTAGATTTTAAAATCAGAACAAATGTACGCTAAATTGCTCAATTATGTACCAGTCAATAAAAACTCGAAATGTTTTTTAATATTTTTTTAAGAGCTTGATGCATTGCAAGACTGCTTATTTAACTTCAAATAATTCGGCAGGGTTTATCTTGAACTGTAACATTTTTGCAGTATTCCTCCCATTGTCTCCTCCTTTTCTTTGCATCGTAATGCTTCCAATTCTAAAGTTACCTTTTTTAGTAATTTCAATCGGTCCATTTCCATAATGATTTAGGCAAAAATTTATTGGTTTTAGAACCCATCTTGAGTTCTGTTTTACTTTTTGTGCAACCAACATCCATTCAGCCGCAAACTGCCCTCTACCTTTAATAATATCCGATACAATCAAAGATTTGTTTTTGTTGAGCCAGTTAATCATCTTGCCTTGTTCTTCTTGAGTAAATTCATCAACATGCATTCTCCGTTTATCTCTCGGATTAGGAATGTCAGGGGCAATTTCTCCTGTATATTTTTTGAAAGCATTTACAATATCAGAAGGAATATTCCACATTTCAGCATATTTATCTACCCACCTCTTATCAATTTGATTAAATCCTCTTAGGTTACTCACTAATTTCACTTGAATATTTTGGCAATCAATAGCGTCTTTTAGCTTTATAGTTATCTGAACCTGAACATCTGCTTTATAACCATTTAATTTAATTGCTTTTACATATTCTATTTCATCGAGTTTATATTGCATAATAATCAACCATTCCTGAGTTTCTTCATCGGTTTGCCAATTATTAAACCTGATGACGATGTCATCTTCATTTAAAAACCCGTTTTTAGCTGTTTGTGAGCCTAAAAGTTGTTCTTTACGCATATTTTAATTCAAGTTCTATTTTGTCAGTAATTTTATTCTCTTGTAAAACTTTTGCTATTTCAAGAGAAATGTATTGTAATACATTTACAGAAACGCTATTCCCAAATTGCTTATAGGCTTGCGTGATTGAGGAGTTAATTATAAAATCATCTGGAAATCCTTGAACTCTGGCACACTCTCTCGGAGATAATTTTCTTATTTTTCCGTCTATTAAATACAATCCTGTTTTTGAACCAACCCCTCCTCCATAAGCAGAAAGTGTGATTGCATGTCCCAAAGGGTGGTAAATTCTTTCTCCTTGTCCTCCTTTGTTTACTTTTCCGATTTGAATCGGTTTGTTTGGCAGTTCTGTTTCAGAAAACAATGAACCGGAAGCAGAATAATTTTTATAAATTTCTATATCGTTTCTTCGGATTATTTTTGCATCATTCGGGCTGTTTTCTAAGATTTGTTCCAAACAAACAGGCCTATTTATAGGAGTCGGAAAACTGAAAGATCCAGCTTTTATAGTTTTATGAAAAGCTACAATATAAACACGTTCTCTGTTTTGAGGAAGCCCGAAATGACCCGAATTTAGAACTTTAGCAAACACATTATATCCTAATTCCTCCAATGTATAAAGTATGGTTCTGAACGTGTTTCCTTTGTCGTGTTTTACTAAGTTTTTTACATTCTCCAGAAATAATACTTTGGGCTTATGATAATTTGCGATTCGGGCAATATCAAAAAATAAAGTTCCTCTTGTGTCTTCAAAACCCTTTTGTTTTCCAGAAATCGAAAATGCCTGACACGGAAAACCTGCACACAAGATATCATGAGCGGGAATTTCTGTTTCTTTTATTTGAGTAATATCTCCACTTGGTTTTATTTCAAAATTTTCTTGATAAGTTTCTGACGCATACTTGTCCCACTCCGAAGCGAAAATACATTTTGCTCCTAAAGAATTTAAAGCCAAATGAAAACCTCCTATTCCTGAAAACAGGTCTATAAATTTATAATTTTCAAATATTTTTTTATCTGATTTTATCATTTACCAAAGGTAACGAATTTTTGTTTTGTGAGCTTGTTTCTATTCTCTAAAACCTACATCCAATGCTTATCGGAAGTTTCTACCTGATAAAGCCAATAGTTGATTTGTTTATTGATTTGGGAGAAATTGGCAAACCTAAAGCTAAGGTCGCCTCCTGCTGTGTGGAGAATGATGTGCCCAACATCGGAACGCTTGTGCCAAAAGTATTGTTTAGTGGTAATTCCCTGAATTTTATGAGGTTCTATGATTTGATGCTCAACATCCCAAGCTCCTCTTTTTTTGATGATAAAATCGGAATGGACAAAAAGCCTGTAATTCTTAAACCCGAAGTAAATCAATAATCCGATAACTAAGACATATAATCCGATAAACGGAAAATAAGTTTTGATTTCTTCATTTACAAAAAATCCTAAAAACAAAACAATAACAATCGGAATTATCAATCCGAAATAAATTCCTCTAAAAATATATCGGTAATTCGGGTTGAATGTCTTCCCTTTTTCTATGGTTTTATCATAAATTACCTGTAAGATATTATCTCTCTCGGTTGTGTTTGCACCGGGAATTTCAATCACTGAGCTCTCGTTTTTCTTTCCGTCTTGTTTGACTTCTTGCGAAGATGCCTGTTTGATTTTCATTTTCAACACATTCATTTTCTGTTGAAAAAAGTTCTGACTATACGAAACAATTTGTGCTTTTTTGGGATTGAGAAGCGTATTTTTTTTGGCAAAAAGTCCGTAAGAAATTAAGAGGGAATTTCGTTGTTTTACTACTTCCAAATCAAAATAACGAATAACCGTTCGGATGAGGTTTATCAGAAAAGTCAAAGCAAATAAAATGAAGAAAACCGTCATAAAACCGAGCATTGTTCCTCTTACAATATATTGCTCTATTTGCTCTTCGGACAGCATTTCGTTCTGAACAAAATCTCTTACGTTATCATAAATTGTAAAGAAAAAGGCAATAAGAATCCCTAAACTACGTCCGTAATTAGAGGTTATTCCTACTTTCAAGAGCGAGGCAAGACTTATTTTGATAATCGGTTTTATATTTTCTTCCGGAACTTCAGAGGTTGGGTCAGTTTCTGATCTTTCGGTTTCTCGTTCTAATAGTCTGGCTTTTAGAATTTGAGCCGAATTGTGGTCAATCGCTCGAATACCCACTTCCTTTCCTCCACTTCCTGCCGTATCGACATCAAGGCTGTACACCCCGATAAGTTTCTGAATGATATTCTGATTGATACTCACCTGCTGAATTTTATCCAACCCGATAGAAAGTCGCTTTTTACTTAAAATCCCACTATGAATCACAAATTCCTGTTTATCTTCATCGAGAAAAAAAGTGAAATTCCGATACCGAAGATAGGCTACAACTCCGATTAACAGAAAAATTACGATAGTTCCCAAAACCATATACAGTAGAGCATCAGAAGGCATTCTGTAAATCATAATTACCAAAGGAGCCCACGAAGCACGAAGGAACTTTTGCAATGTATCTGCAAACATGATGACAATTCCTACTTTTGACTGTCTTTGAGGAGAGTTAAATTTTAGTTCCAAGTTTAGGATTTAAAGTTTTTTAGTTTCAGATTTAGCTTCATTCAGTTGTTTCGCTCGTGTTGGGCTCAATGTTCGAAGTATTTTCTCCACTTTCCTTTGGAGAGGATTCGGGAGTAAGGTCTTTCATTAAAAACTCTTTAATAGTATATGCTTTTTGCTTGTCAATTCCCGATATGCTTAAATCACTGCTGTTTCCTCCTGCTGTATAAATTTCGAGAGAAGCCAGCCCGTACATTCTTGAAAACATTCCTTCGTGCACTGCGATGTGTTGAATTCTGTTAAAGGGAATAATTACCGTAGTTGTGGCCAAAATCCCACTTCGATAAAGCAAATCTTTCTCTCTGATAAGGTAACCTCTTTTTTTAAAAGCTATTCGGTTGAGCCAAAACAACAGACCGATAAACCCAAACACAAAAGCCAAAATAGAAACATAAAAACCTGCTCCTAAATTGGTGCTTTGATAAACAGAAACAAAAGCAATAGCTGTTGCAACAAAAAGAATTACCACAAAAATCAACAAATTGATGACCATTACATTCCAGTATTCTTTATGGATTGGCAAAAAAGATACTTCTTCATATTTTGGAAGTATATCTAAATCAACGGAATTATTGGTAAAGTCCTGCATTTTTTTATTAAATTCATTACAAAAATAGGAAAAAAGATTCGTTTTTCTTAGAAATAAAACTACTCATTCAAAGCGGTTTTATGTGTTTTTTTTAGAGTTCGGGATACAGAAAATTATTATACGGAAAGCGGGTAATGTGAATTTCTCTTACAGCCTGATAAACCTTATCTCGAAATTCCTCTATATTTTCTTTATTGGTAGCAGAAACAAAAAGTGCATTCTCCTCTCCTACCTTGCTCATCCATGTTTTTTTCCATTCCTCTAACGTGTAATGACGGGAACTTTTTTCGGTAATCAAGTCATCTTCGTCAAGAGTCAATGGTTGAAAAGCGTCAATTTTGTTGAAAACCATAATAGTTGGTTTGTCGTCTGATTTGATGTCTTTCAGAATTTCATTAACCGATGCGATGTGTTCTTCAAAATCAGGATGCGAAATATCTACCACATGAAGCAACAAATCGGCTTCGCGTACTTCGTCAAGCGTGCTTTTAAAAGATTCGACCAACTGTGTAGGTAGTTTTCGGATAAACCCAACCGTATCCGAAAGCAAAAACGGAAGATTCTTTATCACTACTTTTCTGACTGTGGTATCAAGGGTTGCAAAGAGTTTATTTTCTACAAAAACTTCACTTTTACTTATCAGATTCATAAGTGTCGATTTTCCGACATTGGTATATCCGACAAGTGCCACACGAACCATCGCTCCTCGATTGCTGCGTTGAACAGCCATTTGCTTGTCAATTACTTTGAGTTTTTCTTTCAGAAGCGAGATTCGGTCTCTTACGATACGTCTGTCGGTTTCAATCTCGGTTTCTCCCGGTCCACGAAGTCCGATACCTCCTTTTTGACGCTCAAGGTGTGTCCACATTCCCGTCAGTCTCGGAAGCAGGTATTGGTATTGAGCCAATTCCACTTGAGTTCGTGCGTACGAAGTTTGTGCTCTTTGAGCAAAAATATCCAAAATGAGGTTAGTTCTGTCAAGCACTTTTACGCCTAAGGCCCTGTCTAAGTTTTTTTGTTGAGAGGGCGAGAGTTCATCGTCAAATATTACAGTAGAAATATCGTTATCTTTGACGTAATAAGCGATTTCATCTATTTTTCCCGTTCCCAAAAAGGTTTTCGAATTAGGTCGTTCTAATTTCTGAGAGAATCGCTTCACCACCTCTCCTCCTGCTGTTGTGGTCAAAAACGCTAATTCGTCAAGATATTCGTTGAGTTTATCTTCATTTTGATTTTGCGTAATAATTCCGACAATTACCGTTCTTTCAAAATTTGTTATTTCCTTTTCTAACATTTGCTGCTTTTAATCATACAAAGATAGGAATTTAGTTTGCTGACAAGCTCGAAATTTCGGAATTGGATTTGCTTTTTTTTCAGTAGCCTAACCCAATCATTAGTTTTTGTCGTTTGTCTTCTCTATGAGCTTGGCAAAATCAGAACCAGAAGGTTCTTCAAAAATTTCCAATCCGAATTCGGAAGCAACCGTAAGTAAATGGTCGAAAATATCGGCTGCTATTTTTTCGTAATACACCCATCTTATGTCAGAGCTAAAGCAATAAATCTCTAAAGGAAGTCCTTTAGAAGTTGGTTCGAGTTGTCTGACCATAATAGTCATTTGTTTGCTAATTTCAGATTTTTCGAAGATGTATTTTTCGGCATAAATCCTAAAGATTCCAATATTGGTAAGTCTTCGAATATTCACGGAAATCATATTTGCGTCTCCGAGTTTTGTGTTGTGCTCGGCAATTTCTTTTTCTTTCTCAATAATATAATCTTTGATTAATCTGTATTTTTTGAACTTTTCTAAATCTTCGGGAGCACAAAATCTGAAACTACTCATTTTCAGGTGTATTGATCTTTTTATCCTTCTTCCTCCCGATTCAGACATTCCTCTCCAGTTTTTGAAAGAATCGGTAATGAAGGCATAAGTTGGAACCGTTGTGATGGTTTTGTCCCAGTTTTTTACTTTTACTGTATTCAAGTTGATAGAAATTACATCTCCGTCTGCTCCGTATTTTGGCATTTCGACCCAATCACCAACCCGTACCATATCGTTTGCAGAGACCTGAATACTGGCTACAAAACCTAAAATTGTATCCTTAAAAATCAACATCAAAACAGCAGAAGCAGCTCCGAGCGAAATAAGAAAAGCATACGGAGATTTTCCGGTAAGCATCGAAAAAATTATGATTCCGCAAACAAAGAAAATCAACATGGTTACTACCTGAGTGTAACTATCAAGCGGTTTGTCTTCGAAGGCTTTTTTGGTTTTAAACCAATCTCTGACAGATTTTATTATTCCATTTATAAATAATCCGATAGTAACAATCAGTACAATATCGGTAATTTTTACCATTGCACCAATCCACTTAGGAAAACCCATAAAAATTAGCGGTAGAAAATATTTGGCTATAACAACAGTTATGATGTGCATAAAATATTTAACCACTTTGTTTCGAATCAGAAAATCATCAAATTTGGTTTTGGTTTTCCTTACAGTTTTTAAGATAAAAAGCAGTAAAACCTTGCTGAATAAGTAATCAACCACATATAGTAAAATACCGAGGACAATGATTAATAAAACAGAATTTACAGAATGTGCTACTTTTTCGGACAATCCTAAATCCATTAACTTTTCGAATAACCAGCCATATACTTCGCTTTGCACCTCTGTGTTTCTAATATTCATATTGTTATTTTTAGATTTTTACAAAACTATAAACGATATATGGGAATCCCTAAAATATAAAAATATTTAGGTTTTTATTAACGTATTACAGAATGAATTCTGGATAACGGATTTTTTAAGAACAAGTGAGGGATTTCTGTGATATTGACAAATAACAATTTACATACTTTTAACCCATTCGATTTTAATATTCTGTACTTTTGCAAACGTATGAGTGTAAAAGAAAAAATCTGGCACAAAAACTTTGTCATTGCCTGTATAGCTAACTTTTTGGTAGCTTGTTCGTTCAATCTTTTGATGCCTGTTATTCCTATTTATCTATCGGAAGAATTAGGCGTTGAGGCTTCTCAAATCGGAATTGTTTTGTCTTCGTATGCGGTTGCACTTATGGTAATTCGTCCGTTTTGCGGATATTGGGTAGATGTGTATAAGCGGAAACCCTTGTTTTTGTTCGGGCTTATTTGTTTTATTTCGATTTATGTAGGTTATTATTTTGTAGCTTTCTCGGTTGTTTATTTTATAATCTTACGGTTTGTTCACGGACTTTTTTGGGGACTTACAACGGTTTCTTCCAATACGGTCGCTATTGATTTGATTCCTGCCTCACGAAGAGCCGAAGGTATCGGATATTTTGGAGTAAACACCAATATTGCCATGGCAATCGCTCCGTTTCTGGCCATCAATATTTATGAAGAAAAAGGGTTTTATGCCTTGGTTAGTGCTGCTCTGATAATGGGATTTTTATCCATTATTGCTGTTTGGTCGATTAAAGTTCCCCGACGGGAAAAATTAGACCAAATTCCTCCTATGTCTTTAGATAGGTTTATGTTGTTTAGAGGAATTCCTATATTTCTTAATCAATTATTCATTACGTTCGGTTGGGGGACATTGGTGGCTTTTGCGGCTCTTTACGGAAAGGAAACAGGAGTTTCTAACCCAGGAATTTTCTTCTTGTTTTTGGCTTGCGGGCTAATTTTGTCAAGAGTTACCTCAGGACGTTTTGTAGATAAAGGTTTTGTGCACCAAGTAATGGCTATAGCACTTTTGGTTATTGTCGGAGGATTTGTTTGTTTTGCGTTGTTCCATTCGGTTTTGGCTTTTTGTTTGTCGGCTTTTTTGGTTGGTTTAGGCTACGGAACGCTTTTTCCTGCCTTGCAGACTATTTATATCAACATGGCTCCAAGCTCAAAAAGAGGAACTGCCAATTCTACCTACCTTACAGGTTTTGATTTAGGAATCGGAATCGGAATGCTTGTCGGAGCCTATATCGGAGACCGTTACGGTTTTTCGACCATGTATCTGCTAACGGCAAGTCTTGTTGCCATAAGCCTGATTATTTACTGGTTCAATTCCAGAAAGGTTTTTGAAAAAAACAGGATTCGGTAGATTTATATAAAAAAGCTAAAATGCATTTATGTGAAAACCTCACAGGTTTTTAAAAACTTGTGAGGTTTATTAAAGTCAAAGTGTTTTCTCTCTATTAAAAATCAAACTTATAGCTTGCTCCTCCGAGTATCTGAATTCCTTGTACAGGGAAATTCAGCCATTTCTCATATTTCTGATTTGCCAAGTTATTCAGTTTTAAAAAGAAACTCAAGCGTTCGTTAAACTTATAGTTTCCTGCTAAATTAATATCGAAATATCCGTCAAGGGTTTCTGTAATCAATATAGGTTCATCGGTTGGATTTTCATTATAAAATTGAGCTTTACGCTCGCCTACATAAAAAATATTTGCATTCACAGAAATTTTATCTGTAACCGCTATATCTGTTCCTGCAGAAAGTCGGATGCTTGGCAAATACCAAGCTTCTTCCGATTCACCAGTTGAATACCCATTAAAAGTTCCGTTTACAAAAACATAAACATCTTTTTTAAGATCTGCTTTAAGTTCTCCAAACAACCCGAAAGTCTTTACATCATTATACAAAACCGACATTGAATTTCCGAAAGCATAGCCTTGAGCATCTGTGAAAATATTAACAAATTGAGTCCCGTATAGTGCTTTGCTTTTTTCACTCATAAACGAACCTCTTGCATTATAGGCGATGTTAGAGGCTAATTTTCCTTTTATCCCTACATAAATATCATATTGCCTGTCTGTCGGGGCGATAGCTTGATGTGGAGAAATAAACGGATTATCGCTTACCAAATCAGCATACGAATTCTGTTGCAATGTTCCCTCGGCTCCTGCATAAGCTATCATCAAATCTCCAACTACCTTGTAAGAAGCCTGAATTTGCGGATAGATGAAAAACTTGTTTTCTGATTCGTCCTGAACTTTTCCGGAAGCGTAAAAAAGACCTGCTCCTACCCTAACCGATAAATCATCTTGTTGATAAATAAAACTCGGTTGTACTCCAAAATTAAAATACGAATATTTTTCGTTTCCGACATTGTCATATTCTGTTCCGACATAATCCGCAATTACATCAACACGAACTCTTGTCGCTGCAATATCCACATCAAAACTCGGTTTTAACCAAAAGCGATTTTCTCCACTATCAAAAGCATCCGAAAATCTTTTGTAGTAAATCTCCGCTCCGTTAAAGATACCTTCGTTCATATTAAATTTTCCTCCTAAATAAAACGAATTGTACGATTGTTTTTCATCAATGAATTTTATGCTTTCCTCATCAAAAGTAACGTAATCAATAGGTAATCCGTACCAATTATAAATCTGGTTTTGGTATCCTAAATCTACATTCCAACCGTATTTTTCTTCGAAGGTAGCATAGGTTAAATCAATTGAAGTGTCATAAAAGAAATCGTCTAAAACCACATCTTTGATTCCTCCTTGCGAAGAATGGTGCTTTAACATTCCTCCGATATATTGATTACTGCTGAGGTTATGTGTTACGAATAACTCTCCGAGAACCGTTCCGTAATTTCCGATTCCCAGCGAAGCATAATTGCTAAAATATTTTTCTCTTGCGGACTTTTCGACAGCCTCTGCACTTCCTTTTGCAGGTGTAAAGGTCGAGGCTACCGGAAAAGACGAAATAGAATAGTTGATTTCTTCTTTGTTTGTAACTGCTTCATCATCAAAAGACGGAGTTTCCTTTACTTTAAAAGCATCTGAAATAGTTGGAGTATAGGTCCCGATTACGTTTACTACCTCCGAGCCAATTGAAGAATCGCTTTTTTGAGCCATTGCTCCTAAAGATAAAACTCCTAAAATTATTGTTATATGTATTTTGTTCATTGTTGATTTATTGTTAAATCGTTGATTTGTTTAATCGTATTGGTTTATGGTTAATTATCAATCGAAGAATTTCGTTTAGCTTCTTCTGTTTTGATTTTCTCGAGTTCGGATTTGGCTTGAGTAACTACATCTTCAAATTCGGCAAAATTCTTGGTTACACTTTCTAAGATATAAGTGGCTTGAAAACTATCGTCCATAGCATAGAAATTTTTTGCCATAACCACTAATCCTTTAACAGCAAAGTATTTGTATCCCGAATAATCTTTGGACAGAATTTGAATTACTTTGTTTGATTCTTCAAATTTTCCTTCCTTGTTTTTGAAATACGCATCGTAGTATAGTGCTTCTGCTTTTAGTTCGCCTTGAGCAATGGCTTCCAAATCTTTGTAAGCTGTTTTGGCTTTAGCCTCATCTTCTGTTTTTATGGCAGAGCGGGCAATCATAATTTGTGCATCACTTTTTACTTTGTTGTCCGTTTTATCATTTGTCAGAACTTTTTCTGCATAAACAACCGTGCTGGCAAAATCTTCGGTATTGTAATACGAACGCATCAGGTTAGCTTGTGCGTATGTTACGTTTTGAGGAAATTCGGCTTCGTTTTCAAGGCGTTTCAAAACAGGAATTGCAGCCGAAAAATCTTCTTTTTTCAGGTGAATGGCACACAAACGAACCAAAGCCTGTTCGGTAAATTCGTTTCGGGAACGCTCAATTACTTTTTCGTAATTCGGTCGTGCTAAGTTCGGGAGATTGTCTGCAAAGTACATTTCTGCCAAATAAAATTCTGCTTTAAGCGAATGTAATCCTTTTGGGAATTTGCTCAAATAACCTGTAAATCCGGCAATAGCTGCTTTAGTGTTGTTTTGCAGATACTGTTTTTCTGCCGAATCAAACGTAGCGTTGTCTAATTCTGCATCAGAAACCTCGATATAGCTCAAGGTCTTAACCCAAGCTGCATATTCATCAACCCTTCCAGAATCGACATAGATGTTTTTGGCTATGTTTACCGCTTCGATAGCTTCCGGTGAATTCGGAAAATCGGCAGCTACTTTCTTGAATTTAGCCAAAGCCAAGTCATCTTTAGTAGCATTATAGTGGATAAGTCCTTGTCTTAAAATTGCTTTTGGGACATAGCTGCTTGTCGGATATTCTTTTATCAGTCTGTCGTAAATAGCAATTGCATCTGTTGATCTGTTGGAGTTTGTATAAGTGTTTCCAAGTTCAAACATTGCATCATCGTGGTATTGCGATTTCGGGAATTTAGTAATAAACGCTACCAATTCCTCAATCTTTTTTTCAGCTCTATCGACAAATCCGTAACTGATTGCTTTTTGATACGAAGCATAGTCTAAATCTGCTCCTTTCATTTCGATGGCTTTGTTATAGCTTTCCATTGCCGGCCAATATTTTCCCGAAACAAAATAGCTGTCTGCCAACCTCAAATGAGCATCACTCAAACGGATATTATCTCCACTTTTAGAATCAATAAATTTTTGATAATGTTCCGCTGATTTTACGTAATCTTTCAGCTTAAAATAAGCGTAGGCTAAGTTGTAATCTAAATTTTTATACTCCGGAGTTTCCTGAGCATTCGGGTCGGATTCAAACTGTTTGAAACTCAATAGAGCCTCTTTAAAATTGTTGGTTACGTATTCTGTTTCTGCTTTCCAAAATACAGCACGAGTTACAAATTTAGCATCTCTGGGTTCTGCAATTGATTTTTTGAAAAAACTCAAAGCCTCCTGATAATTTCCGTCTGTATAAAGTTCTAATCCTCTGTAAAAAGTTACCTTCTGGTAAGCATCTCGGTTGGAATAATTTTTGTTTTTTTCTAACAGAGCCAAGGCTTCTTTGTAATTCTTAGAAGTGATATATGAGTTGATAAGTAAGTTTTCGATTTCCTGATTGTTTGGGTTATTCGGATATTTTTCCATAAACCCTGCCAACACACCCGGAATGCTCTGGTAATTGTTTCCTATTTCGTAGCTCAGTTTGGCATAATTCAAATGAGCGTCTTCCTGAATTTTTTCGTCAAAATCCATTTCCGAAGCGTTTTTAAAAGCATTGAGAGCCTGTTGTTTTTTATCGGTTTTCAGATAACTTTCTCCCAAATGATAGTAAGCGTTTTGAGCCACGAAATCCTTTCCGTCAATAATTTTATTGAATTGCGAAATGGCATTTTCATAATCTCCTTGCTTGTAATAAGCATAGCCTAACTGATAAAAATCGGTATTATTCCACTTTCCTTGTTTGCCTTTGTATTGGGTCAAGTGCGGAATTGCCTCTTGGTATTGTGCTAAATTAAAATAACTCTCTCCGATAATTTTGTTGAGTTCGGATTTTTCTTGTGCATTAGATTTAGAAAGTTGCGATGTTCCTTCGTCTATAGCTTTTTGGAAATTTCCGAGTTTAAAATTCATATCCGCCTGAAAATACGAAAGCTTACCTTTATACTCTTCCTGTTGCGAAACTTCATCAAAATATTTGTTCGCTTCTTTATAATCATCTCCTTCGTAAGCCAAATACCCTAAGTAATATTTAGCCTGAGAACCAAATTTTGGAGAATCTTGAACCCTGGTAAAATACTTTTCTGCTTGTTTTTTGTCTTTCGCATTAAAAAAAGTATATCCTTTCTGAAAGTTATATCTCTCTAAATCTGTGGCAGCAAGGTTGTCTTCGTTCACTCTTTCAAACCAAGTCAAAGACTCAGCATAAGCTCCTTGTCCGAAATAATATTCTCCAACTTCAAGGAAAGCATTGTTTTGCTTGGTACTTGTCGGATAATCCTCTACAAAACCCTCCATGAGCGAATCTGCTCCAAGTTGATCTAAACGAATGGCACAATTAGCAATGTAATAAGCACAATCCGATTGAATTTCAGTGTTGTTTGTATTGTGTTTTATCTTTTCGAACAAAATCTGAGAAGCCTGATAATTCTTCTCTTTATAAAGCATTACAGCCTTGTTGAAATCTGAAGTCTCGCTTGTATAAATCGCAGATTGTTGTGCTTGCAAGGAAGCAAAACCAATAAAAGTCATCAGAATTGCCACCTTAATTTTTTTCATATTCATATTAGCTGAATTTATGGTATTTTAATATATTAAACCCTCAAAGTTACGTCTTATACTTAACGAAGTAAAGTCCTGTTTTCGTATTTTATTTACAAACATATTAACATTGAGATTTGGGATTATTTGTTTTGCTATTTTGAAAATAAAAAAAATCAGATTGTGACAAAAATCGTACAGACTTAACAAACAAAAAAACCCTAACTTACTTAAATTTAGTGAGTTAGAGTTTTAAATAGTGGAGAAGATGGGGCTCGAACCCACGACCTTTTGGCTGCCAGCCAAACGCTCTAGCCAACTGAGCTACATCCCCGAATTTGGTTGCAAATATAATAGATTTTAGGATATGATGATAATAATCCGTAAATTTGTACTTCATTTTTTTTTGAAAAATACAGTAATGGAAATAAAAGACAATGCTTTTTTAAGACAATTTGAGGCAATTATTGACAAGCAACTTATTTCATTAGAATATTCTCTTCAGGAAAGAAAAATATTTTTGACAAAACTAAATGCTCCTGAAGGCATAACTGATGACGAGGTAGCTTTATTTTTTGAAAGTATTCTCAACAAACTTCAAGATCAAAAAATAAAGGTAGTGCCTACCACACCTAAGGTAGTTTCCTTTTTTAAAAGACATACTGCATATAGAGAAATGCTTCCTCCTGGAATCGTGATTTAGTTAGAAAGTTTCCTGACTTTTGAACCATTCTTGATTGATGGAATCAATGTAATCAAGAAGCTCTTCTTTGCCTTTTTCTTCCAAAGAAGAAGTAACAAAATAATCGGGAAAGTCGCTCCAACCGTCCGCAAGCATCTGTTTTTGGAAGGCAGCAATGTGATTTCCGATTTTGGTCTTTCCGATTTTGTCCGATTTGGTAAAAATTATCGAAAAAGGCACTTCGCTCTCTCCTAAATACCTCAAAAATTCCAAATCAATTTTTTGAGCTTCGTGTCGAATATCAATCAAAACGAAAGCACAAACTAATTGTTGCCTTTTTTCAAAATAATCTGTGATGAATTTCTGAAAAGTATCTTTTGTTTTTTTAGAAACCTTGGCATATCCATAACCGGGCAAATCAACCAAAAACCAATTAGAATTGATTTTGAAATGATTGATAAGCTGAGTTTTTCCGGGTTTCGAAGAGGTTTTAGCCAGATTCTTGTTTCCGGTCAGCATATTTATAAGCGAAGATTTCCCAACATTAGATCGCCCGATAAAGGCATATTCCGGTAGAGGTTCTTTCGGACATTTGCTCACTTCGGAATTGCTGATTACAAATTCTGCTGTGTTTATTTTCATAGGTTTATAGTTTTCAGTTGCCGTTTTCAGTATTCATACTGACTACTATCAACTAATCACCGGGCATTAAATTTAAAGTCCTCTTTTTTGCAACCATTCATACATCAGGCGGTTAAACTCGTCAGGGTGCTCCATCATAGCAGCGTGTCCGCACTTGTCTATCCAATACAAATCCGAATTGGGTAGCAATTCGTGAAACTCTTCTGCTACATTCGGAGGAGTTACTTTGTCTTGTTTTCCCCAAATTATACAAGCTGGAGTTGTCATTTTAGGTAAGTCTTTAGCCATATTGTGGCGAATAGCACTCTTTGCTATGGTTACTGTTTTCAAGACTCTTATCCTGTCATTAACCGTTTCAAAGACCTCATCAACAAGTTCTTTTGTGGCTACTTTAGGATCGTAGAAAACATCTTCTGCTTTCTTTTTGATGTATTCGTAGTCGCCTCTTCTCGGGTAACTTTCTCCCATAGCACTCTCGTAAAGACCTGAACTTCCGGTTATCACAAGCCCTGCCATTTTTTCAGGATACATTTTGGTATGATATAAAGCAATGTGCCCTCCGAGCGAATTTCCTAAGAGAATAACCTTATCGAATCCTTTGTGAGTAATGAAATCTTTTACGTATTTAGCAAAGGCTTTTACATTGGTTTTGAGCAAACTTTGGTTGTACAAAGGCAATTGTGGAATTACGACTTTATATCCGTTTTTCGGGAAGAAATCAGCTACTCCATCAAAGTTACTCAATCCTCCCATAAGTCCGTGAAGGATAATAATCGGAGTTCCTTCTCCTGTTTCGTAGTACGTGTATTTTTTGTCTTTTACAAGCTCTTTATCCATTTTTCGGTTTTTTCCAAATCAAGACAAATATAACATTTATCAAATAAAATTAAACTTGATAAGCTATATATTTTTCTAAATCCTTCTATTTTTTGAATTATCTTGATTCATATATTGGTTCATTACAAAACAAAAAATCCGTAAAACTTTAAAAACAAAGCTGTTACGGATTTTTTTGTACTCGAGGCGGGAATTGAACCCGCACGGGCATTACTGCCCACAGGATTTTAAGTCCTGCGTGTCTACCAATTCCACCACTCGAGCATTACATTATTGGTAGTCAGAGCGAAAAACGGGGCTCGAACCCGCGACCTCAACCTTGGCAAGGTTGCGCTCTACCAGCTGAGCTATTTTCGCATTTCAAATAACGAAACATTCTTGTTGGAACTGTTTCAGGACTGCAAATGTAAAACATTTATGGAAATTAGCAACTTTTTTCTTGAAAAAAATTATCCCTTATCTACTGAATTTATCTAAAACATCTAATAAATAACTACCTTTGCAAAAATTTAAAAGATGCACAAAGCTGGTTTTGTAAATATTATAGGGAATCCAAATGTCGGGAAATCAACTCTTATGAACGCTTTCGTGGGAGAAAGACTCTCTATTATTACCTCAAAAGCACAAACCACAAGACACCGTATTTTAGGTATTGTCAACGGAGAAGATTTTCAGATGGTTTTGTCTGATACTCCCGGAATCATCAAGCCCGCTTACGAGTTGCAGGCTTCGATGATGGATTTCGTAAAATCAGCTTTTGAAGATGCTGACATTCTTGTTTATATGGTCGAAATCGGCGAAAAAGACCTGAAAGACGAAGCTTTTTTTAATAAAATTATTCATTCTAAAATTCCGGTTTTACTACTGCTTAATAAGATTGATAAATCGAATCAAGAGGAGTTAGAAGAGCAGATTGGTCTTTGGAGAGAAAAAGTACCTAATGCAGAAATTTATCCGATTTCGGCTTTGGAAAAGTTTAATGTAAAAGAAGTTTTTGACAGAATCATAGCACTTTTACCCGAATCGCCTCCGTATTACCCGAAAGACGCTTTGACCGATAAACCCGAACGCTTTTTCGTAAACGAAATCATCCGAGAAAAGATTTTGTTGAATTACGACAAAGAGATTCCGTATGCGGTTGAAATTGAAACCGAAGAGTTTGTAGAAGACGAAAATATTATCCGAATTCGCTCAGTAATTATGGTCGAACGTGACACCCAAAAAGGAATCATCATTGGGCATAAAGGCTCAGCTCTCAAAAAAGTCGGAATACAAGCTCGAGAAGAATTAGAAAAATTCTTCGGAAAACAAATTCACTTAGAGACTTTCGTAAAGGTTAATAAAGATTGGAGAAGTAACGCAAGACAACTTAAGCGTTTCGGATATAATAACAAGTGATTTTAATTTTTATCTAAATGAAGAAATTGCTGTTGTACATTATTCTTTTTTTATCACTTGACTTATTTGCACAAGACACTCTTGTTCAGTACATAATAAATAATCAAGAAAGATATTTTAAACTTGGAGAAGAAGAATTAAAAAAATCAAACGAATTTAGGGCATTAGAATATTTTCACTCTATTTGCTTTTTACAAACAGGATTGAAAATTAGTGATGCAAAAAGAACAGATACAGAAATAGAAATAATTGCTAAAAAACGAGTAGATTCCTTACTTCCCTTTTTTCAACAAAGAGAATTAAAAAAATGGCAAGGAAGATGGCAACTGAAAAATTTAAATGACCGTGAAAAATCATCTTTTAACTATAAGCACATTGAAATAACTCCTAATGAGATTTTATTCTTTAACGAAAAAGACCCAGAGTCCCCTGTTAGAGTCGAACAAATAAAATTTAGACCATATGATGGTAGGGATTTGTCTTTATCTGAATATTTTAATTGGTTAGAATTTGAAAATACTGAATGGTGGGAGTTCAAAACAGAGAAAATAAAGAGGGAAATCAGGCTTTATCCTTCAATTAAAAGAAGACAAGACGGAGTGAAAACACACATAATAAAAGATATATTTATGGGAAGTAAACGAAAATATAAAAAAACAGAAAGAGAATACAAGGATAAAAAGACTTATTATATTCTTGAAAAAATAAGTAAATAATTAACTCATCTCTTTTTTATTTTTTTCTTGCCAACCCCAACTTTAAACCTTAAACAAAATAAATAAGCGATATAGTAGTTATAGTAGGGCACTCGAATATAGAGAAACATCTTTTACAATATGAATTTTGAGATATTAGTAAATACGATACAAAGCACTCATAATCAGCTTCAACAAAATGCGATTAAGTCGATTAACAAACATTTGACTATTCGCAATTGGTTGGTTGGTTTTTATAT
>JBAYPE010000029.1:0-27620 GCA_041677865.1 Flavobacteriaceae bacterium | reverse complement strand
CTGTTATTTGCTGTTTTATCTCATTTTTTCTAGCTGTTCTATTGGAAATAGGTTTGTTTTTCCATTTATAATATCCACTAGAACCAACCTCTAAAACCTTACACATTTTTTCAATCGGAAATAGGAATTCATGATTTTTAATGAACGTGTATTTCATCGACCGCTCTTGGAAAAAATGCCGATTGCTTTTTTTAATATATCTCGTTCTAACTCTGCATCTTTCAGCTTTTTCTCAAGCTCGTGAATCTTTTCTTGCTCTGGTGTCAGTTTAAGATTTCCTTTTCCTGGAAAACTACCTTCTCCAAATTCTTCATATTCTTTTCGCCATTTGTAAAGCAAGGTGACTTTTATACCAAGTTCTCTAGCCAGTTCGGAAATATTGTCTCTTTCGTTACTTAATTGAACTGCTTTTGTCTTAAAAGCTGGATCGTAAATTTTTCTTTCTCGTTTCATATGTTAAAAATAAGATTTTATTCTTAACTTGGACTGGAAGCTAAATTAGTATATCCATATATGAAACTATAACTTTAGAGTAATCCGAATAAATAACATTTTTTATATCCTCTACAATTACATATTGTGTTGTATCTATTTTAGAATTCGTTTTTAATATATATTCTAAATCATTTTTATCTATGATTATTGGAAAATCTTCTTCTGTTAAATCATAAGAATACCAACCTAAATCAAATTGTATAGTATCGTTTTCGCCTATTGCTATTTTTCCCGCAAAACTGTCAATTCCTGCATATTCAATTTGCTCCCAATTATAAGGAACGATTATTTCAAAACTATCAAAATCCAGAGTTTTATATTTGTCATTATTGTTCTTACAACTTATTAGTAAAGTAATTATAATTAGCAGTTTTAGATGTTTCATCGGTTCTAGATTATTATAAATACTTTACTTACTCTTTTACCCTAATTTCCTTTACTAATGCTGTAATCGGAATGACATCAACGGAATTTTCGTTGGCTAAAAAAAGAACTTCTTTTGTTTTTCCGATCATTTTTCCGGTTTTGGTTTGGTTGTCAGCAAATGTTATTTGAATAGTAGTTTGATTTAAAATTCGTTTTTTTGAAATATTCCCGTAACTACTTGCCGAAATAAAAAGATATAAAAAAAACAAAATGGCAGTAGAAAAATACCGTACAGAACGGTACCATCTTTTTTTGTCTAGCCCAAAGTTTGCTCTGGAGTAGGATTTAGGAAATCTATTTTGATAAAAGGAATCAAAGACAAAAAGAGAATAGGTTCCTAATAGAGAAATTATTATGAAAAACAATATTCTGAAATCAGAAAAAGGTGCAATCAAAAAATCAAAAACACCAGCGTAATCAAAAATATTGATACCAAATTTGGAGTATTTCTGATAGGTAAAAAGCATACCTATCGCAACGGCAACTACATAGGCAATACCTAAAATAGTTTGTGATTCTTTTAAAAGTGCTTTAATCCGTTGTTCTAATAAAGACATTTCTTTCGTTTTATATCCTATCAATATTCTAATTTTATTACATTCAAATTTACAAAAATCTTTTAAAAAGCAGAAATTCTGAGGTGGATTCAAGTTATAAATGCAACTTCTAAGTTTTCGTTTAGTTTTTGAGCGAAAACTTCATTGGGCGTTTTAAAACCAAATCTTTCTCGTTTCATGTGTTAAAAATAAGATTTTATTCTTAACTCTAACTGGAAGCTAAATTAGTATATCCAAACTATTACTACTTAAAATCATTAGGATGATTGGAAAGCCTAAGCGTAAAAAAAAAGGTTCTCATAAGCATTTTGTTAAGTTAATAATATCGTCTTTTCTTACTAATGTATTAATCCATTCTTTTGGAATTGTATTCATTCCATAAATCAAAGCTGCTAATCCACCTGTTACAGCTCCAGTTGTATCCGTATCGTGTCCTAAGTTTACTGATTTTAGAACAGCATCTTTATAATTATTGGTAGTTAGGATACACCAAATAGACGCTTCCAATGTATCCATAACGTAACCTGAACTCTTGATATTGTCTTCTTCTACTTTTGAAATGTCATCGTTTAGCAAACGATGAAACTTATTAATTTCAATAGGATTAATTTTCCTTTGTTCGAAATACTGAGTTAGTTCCGATTGTAATTCATTATAGGCTTGAAATTTATCTTTTCCTTCAATAATTTTTTTAGCAAATTCCAAATAATAAAAGCAAGCCATAACGGAACGAAGGTGTGCATGAGTAATAGAAGATATTTTTTTGGTCCATTCGTAACGTTCCTCAATATCTAGGTCTTTGATATGAAGTACCAAAGGTAAAATTCGCATTAACGAACCATTACCGTTGTCCCTTTCATCAAAACCTCCAGCTAATTCAGGTGCTATTCCGTCTTCTAAACGCTCTATGGCGACACGTGTTCCTGCACCAATATCGAATACCCAACCGTGCGGTGTCCAAAGATTATCATTTTTCCAAGCGATGAATTTTTGAGCTAGATTATTGGTATCTAAACCTTCTATCATGCTTTCTGCCAAACACAACATCAAAGACGTATCATCAGACCAAGTGCCTTTTGGTTGTTCGTGTGTACCGTATTCACGCATATCGGTTACAGGATTCGCTTTTAAATAGGCTCGAGGTTGGAATTCCACTGGAACACCGAGTGCGTCACCTACTGCGGTGCCGATGAGGATGGTTTGGAGGTGGTTAAGCATTAATTAAAAATTCAAAAGTATTGTTATTAATAATTCTAATATAAAAAGTGTTTCCTACACCAATATTGTTTTGTTGTAACCAATTACCAATTAAAACATTATTAATTCTATATCCTTTTGCATAAACAAAATTTGAATGGCTAATATCATCACCTAAAACAATTTTAACTATTTCACTTACTTTTGGTAATAAATTAATTGGAACTTTACTAATGTTTATATTTCCTTTTAAGTGAGAATTTGTAGCTTTTTTTTCTAAAATAAAATCTTTCATGTAGAGTGAATTAAAAATTTAATGGATTTACACCACAACTTCTTAACCAATCATGGTTTAAATGTGAATACCCTTCTTTATTAATTAAAACATCATTTCCCAAATTATTCCTTACCCAACAATGAGATATGGACCAAGCTCTTTCATTAAATGGAATTTGCAAATTTTTACCGAATCCATTACCTGTTGGTGTAAATATATGTCCAATTGAAACATCAGGTCTAATACTTCTCCTAATCTTTTCAATCATTTCTAAAAATAACTCACCAGATTTGAAAGTACAATAAACAAATTTAATCGATTGATTATTATTAATGTAATTTATTATTTCTTCAACATTATCATCTATAAAACCAAGGTTCATCAAGTCAAGTATTGAATTATCTTTATAATCATGCCAACAATATTGATTATCGTCTTTTTGTACAATTACACATTTTTGGTTTTGGTTTACAATTGTTTGAATACCATCTTTTGTACCTTTAATTAAATCTGCAAAAACAATTTTTCCTTTTTTACAGATTTCAAAAATTTGATCTAATGATGGAATATTGTTATTTGTTGATCTTCTTTGAATTAAATGATTTTCATTGTGGATGAATAAATTTGACATAATTGTCCACATATACATTCCTCTTCCATAAAAAAAATCAGAAGTATTCCATTCAAAACCATGATTAAAAGTACCCAAAAATAAAACTTCAGGTTTGTAATGATCAGTTTTTAAAATTGCATTTTCTGTCCAAAAGCCGTTTTTCCAATTATTGTGATTCAAAAATTTGTGTTCTACTGGCATAATTTTAAAAATTTAAAGTTACTATTTATTACATTTCTTCCTCCTCACGAGGTCTAATTTGACTAAACCAATTTTTAACTTCTAGTTCATTCCTCATATTGAGCTGCACGTCAAAATTTTCATGAAATTCTGCTTGTGAAGTGTACTCATAATGCAAGGTAAGCGTAATTTGGGTTACATATTTTTTACCTTCTTCAAAGCTCTTTAAAATGTAAAACCAAGATTCTGTGAGCAAAACATATACTTTGTCTTCTCCGTCTTCTAAAATTTCATATAATTTTTCTTGGTCTAATACCATTAAAAACTTCCTGTTTAAAAGTTTAAATTCAAAACAATAATTGGCTTCTTCACCACCATTGAGCGCTTGGCTGGTTATAAATTTAATTCGTTGGCTTGTTAAATGTTGTTCAGATTGGTTAATCTTTCTGTTGTAGCCATTGTAATGAGTGATTAGTTCACCATGATAAATTAAGGGATGTGAAATTCTTACCATATTACTTTTGTTTGTTTAAAAATTCTTGTTCTTCTTTTGTTAAATTTTCAATACCTACTTGGCTAATTTTTTCCAAAATACTATCTACAGTTAGTTTTGGTTTATCATCAAATTGAAAAGGAATGATTTGGTGCAGCAAACTTTCCAAATGGATGTTATAAAAGAAATGCTCGTAAGGTTCATTTTCTAAACGGAAACTATAGCCTAAAATGTATTTATCAAGGATATAAATTTTTGTTAGTTTGACTACATGTAAATATTGTGTGCTGGGATAGTATTTTTTGAACTCGGTATGAATGGCTTTGAACTTTTGATTCAAGGGTTGGAAAAACTCTTTTAAATTAAAACCCAATTCTTCCACATCAACACAGGTGACACAAGAAATGAAATCTGGAAAGTTCATTTCATAAAAATCGACCGTATATTTTTGAAAGGGTTTGATTTCGAAAGCTGTTTTTGATCTAGTTGTATCGGTATTAAAAATCCAATCGATAATTACAGAACGATAGGATTCGATTTCACTTAAATGAATTGGAATACAATATTCAACAATATCATTGGTTAAATATTCCGGTATATCAATCAACGGATAATCCTCTTTACTAGTAGTACCGAATAAAAAGTCATTGATAATGTAAATTAAATGAATAGTATTTTCCTCATCTTTTACTCGATAACGCAAGTAATCTTTGGTTGCTTCAGCCGTTATAAAATCAGAAGTAATAAACCAATGATTAAGATTTTCAAGTGTGGCGTTTTGTAGGTCTAAAGCGATGATTTTATAGTTAGAATTCATATTTGTAAGAATTTTCAAGAGTGGAACCAATATAAATATATAACGAATAAAAATGTTAAAAAAAACATTAATTTAAATTTAACATTTCACAAAAAAGCCCGGACAAATATTTCCAGGCTTACTTTTACTTATTTCTATACCTTATCATGATGGCGTTTTTAAGTTCGTTGTTGAGGTGGATGTTTTTTAAAAGAAATAAGCTCAGTTTTGATTGGTAACCTTTACTGAGTATGTGAAAGCCTGAATTTTGTTCAGGCTTTTTTGCTATATCGGTTGTAATGTGTAACGAAACTTGTAGTAGAAATTGAAATTTAGAATTAAACATTATTAAAATTGAGCCACTAATTGAAAGGCACACTTATTATTTAGAAACTGAGTGTTATTTTTCACTACCGTACAGAAATCGTACAAATAGACAAAATAAAAAAGCATAACTAATTTAAAACTAAATTGTTACGCTTTTTTGTTGCGGAGAAAGAGGGATTCGAACCCCCGGACCTGTTACAGTCAACAGTTTTCAAGACTGCCGCAATCGACCACTCTGCCATTTCTCCAATATGTCTGCTATCATTTCCTGATTAGCGAGTGCAAATATAGTGTGATTTTTTATTTCTACAAAAGTTTTTCAAATATCTTTTTGAAAGAGTTTTGTTATAATAGTTTTCCGATAATATCCTCTTCGGAAATTCCCTCTGCTTCTGCCTTATAATTCTTGATGATTCTGTGACGTAATATTCCTGTTGCCACGGCTTTTACATCTTCAATATCAGGAGAAAATTTTCCGTTAAAAGCCGCATTGGTTTTTGCTCCGAGAATCAGGTTTTGCGAAGCTCTTGGTCCTGCTCCCCAGTCAAGGTAGTTGTTTACGAAATCAGTAGCCATAGCTGTTTTGGGTCTTGTTTTATTAACCAATCCAACTGCATATTCCACTACGTTATCAGCCACCGGAATACGTCTGATAAGTTGTTGATATCCGATGATTTCTTGTGCTGTAAACAACGGATTTATCAATGTATTTACATCAGTAGTGGTTTGTTTTACGATTTGTACCTCTTCTTCAAAAGTAGGATAGCCTAATTTCACGGCAAACATAAAACGGTCGAGCTGAGCTTCGGGTAGCGGATAAGTTCCTTCCTGCTCAATTGGGTTTTGTGTAGCCAATACAAAGAAGGGCAAATCTAATTTATACCGGACTCCGGCAACCGTAACCACTTTTTCTTGCATAGCTTCCAAAAGTGCTGCCTGAGTTTTAGGAGGAGTACGGTTAATTTCATCTGCCAGAATAATATTGGCAAAAACAGGTCCTTTGATAAATTTGAAATTTCTGTTTTCGTCCAAAACTTCACTTCCCAGAATGTCCGATGGCATTAGGTCGGGAGTGAACTGAATCCGTTTGAAGTCTAATCCTAAAGCCTGCGAAATAGTATTTACCATAAGGGTTTTGGCAAGCCCGGGAACTCCTATCAAAAGAGTATGTCCACCCGAAAAAATACTTAAAACAATCTCGTCAACAACCTCTTCTTGTCCGATGATTATTTTTCCGATTTCTGATTTAAGTTCTCTTTGTTTTTTTACTAATTGTTCTATTGCTGCTACGTCTGACATATTTTGTTTAATCGTTTAATTGTTAATTTGTTGAACTGTGATTTTATTGTCAAAATACAATCAAACGATTTGACAAATCGACGATTCAACAATAAGAGATTATCTTTTCAGCCAATTATTCTCAAACTGACAATCCTCATACGTCTTATCTATACTGATATAAGTATCAGGCAACTTTTCGTCGAACCATTTTTTAATGGCTTTCATTTGTTTTTCTTGTAGAGCCATTTCTTTGATTTTGATATAATCTTTTGAATAATCGGCTACGTGCTGTTCGTGTCTGTTGGTTACTGTGATGAGTTTATAGCGTTTGAGTCCTGTTGGAGTTTGGTCGGGGAGGGGTTGCGAAACCTCGTTGTCTTTTAGGTTGGCAATCTGCGAATATAGGGCAGGATCCATACGAGTAAGTTCAAAACGAGAATCTTGAGTTTGAGGATTTATGAGTAATCCTCCGTTAGCTCGTGTTTCTTTTTCGTCTGATTCCGAGCGCGCTGCATCGGCAAAAGATATTTCGCCCGCCACAATTTTTCCTCGAATTCTCACAGCTTTATCCCGAGCCTCTCTCAAAGCCTGGTCAGTAACTCTGGGCATTAACAGAATGTGTCTTAGTTCTAATTCTTGACCTTTTATTTTTTCTAAAAAGATTATGTGATAACCAAATTCGGTTTCAAACGGTCTAGAAATTTCGCCTTCTTGAAGGCTAAAAGCCACATCTTTAAACTCTTTTACAAAAGGTGATTTTCTTGTAATTTTATAAAACCCTCCATTTGATTTAGAACCTGGGTCTTCTGAATAAAGTACAGCTTTGCTGAAAAAACTTGCTCCATTGTTGATTACATCATCTCTGAATTCGTTCAGTCGATTAATAACTTTTTGTTTTTCTTCTTGCGAAATGACTGGTTCGATGATGATTTGCGACACTTCGAGTTCTACTCCGAAAATAGGAAGCGAATCTTTGGGAATGCTGTTGAAAAAAGTTCGCACTTCTTCGGGTGTAATTTCTATATCACTGATGATTTTTTCTTGCATTCCTTGTGTGAGCTTATTGAGTTTGGTAATCTCGAAAAGTTCTGCACGAAAATCACTTTCGTTTTTTTTACGATAATATTTTACGATTTCATCCATTGAACCCAAATTTTTGAGCAGGTATTCAACATTGTTTTCGACAATCGAATAAATCTCATCATCAGAAACTATGACGCTATCCTGAACTGCGTGGTGAGCATAGAATTTATCTTCCATAATCTTTCCTAAAATCTGACATCGGGTAAAGTTTTCGATATTTGCACCACGAGATTTTATTTCGAGATATGTTTTATCGATATCCGAATCCAAGATAATATGATCGCCTACTACTGCTACAACTCCGTCCACTCTTTTGTTGGTGTCAAACTTTGCAACAGGCACAACAGTTGTGCTGTCCTGAGTGACTTGGGCAGAAAGTACAAACCCGGTGAGAGCAAAAAGCAAAACACAAAAGGCATGTTTATTTATAAATTTCATATTTGTTATTTTTAAGAGCATCATCTGTTATTTCTTTTTCTATTTTTTTTATAAACTCTAATTTTCTTCTGTTTAGTATTACTTGCCTTATGGTAGGTTCGATATATTCTAACGGGCTTATTTTGTTTTCGGGCAAAACCTCTTTTATCTTGATAAAATAAACATCTTCTTCATCTTTGTGTTCGATTTGCATTCCTTCCTGGATATAATTAGAAGCATTATCAGGGTTGATGAACGGAATTTTTCGATAAACCTGATTCATCTCTACCCATACCGAGTCGTTAAGGGCGGCTGCTTTCAATTGAACCAAATAAGTATCCCAAAATTCTTTGTCATTTTTTTTAGGTTTAAAAAATCGTTCTTTTATCTGAAGAAACTTCTGGTGTTCGGAAGGAACTTTAATGTACCGCAGTTTTACAAGTTTTTCGTTCAGCCTGAAGTTCTCCTTATTTTCGTCATAATAAAGCTCAAGTTCTTTTTTAGTAATGGCTGTATCAATACTTGTCTGCACGAGTTGCTCAAGATAAGCATTGGTGTACAAGTCAATTCTGTATTGATTTACTAATTTTTCAAATTCTTTTTTCTGTTCTTCGTCAAGATTTACTTCTGCTACTTCGGTTAGTAATTTGTGTGATGCCCAACGCTCTATATAGGTTTTTACTATTCGGACGCTGTCTTCTTGAGAAGTTCCCTGAGGAACCAAATCCTGAACATCTGAAGGGTAGAGATAATCAGCACCAACCCGAGCAATGGCTTCTGGGTCAGATTCTTTCGAAGGAGAATCACAGGAAACCAAACCCAGAAAGATAATTCCCGAAAACAAAAGCTTAAGTCTTTTCAACCGTTATTTTTTAAGTTGTTTTTTTACTTTTTTCAGCACTTTTTCGTTCACCTTGTACGAAAATTCTTTTTTTAATGAATCTATCCAGTGTTCTTCCAAATACTGTTGATAATCGCTCACGACTCTTCCTCTTGCTTCTTCAAGAGTTTTTAAGGACGAAGGTACGATTTCTTTTCCTTCTATCACGTAATAATAATCTCCGTCTTTATAGATGTCTGAAATTCCTTTGCTTAGCGTATAATTCTTAGGCAAAGAAGAACTTCCTTGCTCGAAATATCCTTGATCAATCATTATGTTAATCTTAGCATCTTTGTTCAGTTCTTTTTTGATGAAATCAACTGATTTTTCTTCTTTCAAAAACTTTTGCGTTTGCTCTACAAAGTCACGATTTACCGAAGAGGCTATAATTGCATCAAGACGTTGATTCCATTTGTAATTGTTCTTGTTTGCATTATAGAATTTTTCTAAACCGAGCGTGTCTGTTTGAGCTTTTTGCCAAATTTCTTTTTCCATTAGGTCAAACAAAAGCAAACCTTCTTTGTACTCGTCCATAATGTGCTTGAACTCCACAAATTCGTTTTCGAGATTTTCATCGTAGTAAGAAAGAAGATTTTCGTTAATAAAATTCTCGATTATCGTTTCTTTTAGCTTAGCAAGAGGCTTCACTCTTTGCAGTATATTTTGTTGAGATTTAATAAAATTTAAGAATTCTATTCCGCTTATGTTTTTGTTTTCGATAGTGAGTATAACTTTGTTAAACTCGTCTGTGCTTTCAGGAAGTTCGATAGGAACTTCATAATATTCGTCTGAAATTAAATCAGTACCTTTTTTGAATAATTCTTTATTTACTTTAGGGTTGTATTTCTTTTCGAGTCTACGGTTCATAGATTCGGCAATTCGTCTGGAACGTTCGTCTCTTTTAATTTTGTTTTCAAGATCTGCTTTCGATTCTTCGAATGTTTTTAGAGGATGTTTTTCTAATAACTTGATGATGTGCCAACCGAATTCTGTTTCAATAGGTTTGGTATAGTCTCCCGCATTTTTAATGGCAAAAGCAGCATTTTCAAAAGTAATAGAATTGAGTTGTCCAGAAGCAATACGAGCCAATTTACCACCTTTTGGAGCCGAAGATTTATCCTCAGAAAACTGATTTGCCAAATCTTCGAATTTTTCTCCTTGCTGCAATTTTTGATAAATCGTATTGATTTTGTCCTGAACCTCGTTCTTTTTTTCTGGGTTTTCAGGTTTTGACAGCATAATATGAGCTACGGATATTTCGCCTCTGTTATCTCGAATATCATTTACTTTTATCAGATGATAACCAAAACGAGTTTTGACGGGTTCAGACACTTCGCCTTTTTTTGTAGTATAAGCTCCGTTTTCGAAAGGATAAACCATTCTGAAAACCGAGAAATAACCCAAATCTCCTTTGTTTTCTTTAGCGGAAGGATCTTCGGAAAGTTCTTGAGCCAATTTTCCGAAATCTTCTCCTTTAAGGATTCGCTCTCGTATGGATTTGATTTTTTGGTAGGCTTTTAATGTGTCTTGTGGAGTTGCATTTTCATCAACTAAAACTAAGATATGTGCAGCTTTTATTTCTTTAAGCGAGCGATCATACGCTTCTCTGATGAGCTGTTCGGAAACATTGGTATCGGTCAGGTAATTTTTAGAAAGCTGACTTCTGTACGATTCAAGTTCTTTGATGTACTTAGGATTCTTATCTAAGCCTAAATCATAAGCCTTATTTACCTTCATTTTGTAAGCCAGATATAAGTCCAGATAATTGTCGATGTCTTTTTGAGAATCGTCTTTTACCAAATCCAGATTTTTGTTATAAACTCTTACAAAATCATCTGTGTAATAAGGCTTGTCATCAATGGTAAATAATACTTGTTTCTTTTGTGCTGTTGCAGACAAGCCCAAAACGCTTAACAGCCCGACTAATAAAAACCGTTTAATACTCATAACTTACTTATATTTTTCTAAACCAATCAGCAAATTTAACAATTCGCAACTATTGCACAACCATTCATTTTACTATTAACAAAAAATTACAATTAGCAAAAAATAACCTTTAGAACGGATAGTTAATTCCGATATTCAGTACCGAATCGCTTAACCGGTAATTTTTGAACCATCTGTTGTCTTGGTCGTTTGCCGGATTATAGGTTTTGAATCCTAAATCAAATCTAAGAATTACAAATTTTAGGTCGTATCGGAAACCTATACCTGTTCCTACCGCAATATTTTTAAGAGATCGTAATCCTTCGAACATATAATCCGGATCTTCAACATCATCAAATATATTCCAGATATTACCTGCATCAACAAAAAGAGCACTATTTAGTTTTCCCATGAGTTTAAAGCGATATTCCATACTTGCCGATAGCTTCATATTAGCTTCGTTAAAATCGTTTTGTCCTCCGCTTCTTCCCGGTCCTAATCTATATGCTTGCCAACCTCTGTTGTCATTTGAACCTCCTGCAAAATAGCTTCGAGAAAATGGTACGCTGGAAGAATTTCCGTACGGAATGGCAATACCTCCGAACACTCGGGTTGCCAAGACCTGATTAGAACCCAAATCCCAATGCTTGATGTATTCTGCCTCGGTTTTTATGTATTGAGAATAATCTATTTCTAAAATATCATATCGGTCTCGTTCGTTTTTTTCTCTTCCCGACAAATTTGACAATAAAGAAAGTAAACCTCCTGCTGATTCTGCTTTGAGTTTCAGACTATGAAACGAATTGTCATACAATCCTGTCTGAGTAGATTTTTGATAGATAAGGTTAGAAGCGAGAATCAGGTTGTTTTCCGTAAGTCGTTTGCGTCTTTCTTCAATACTTCTTATGGTCTTATAATCATCTGTGCCGATACCGATGCTTGAGTTTCCGCTTAGCACATCTTGAATAAATCCCCTTGTACCTTCGATTCGGGTTAAATTTCCGTTTTCATCGAGATATTCAGGGTCGGTTCCGTAATTTTGAGCTAAATTATTAAGCCTGCTATAAGAAGAGGTATATACATTAAAATAATTAGAGGCATTTATGTTTCTTACAAACTGAATGTTTACCAAATCCATTCGCATACTGACTTTTCCTCTTCTTTCGGTGGCTCTGGTGTTCGGATTCCAATTATAAGTTACCGTTCCTGTCAGGTTTTCTTTGTCAAGCCCGATATTTTCTTGTTTAAAAAAACCAAATCCGACAACTGTACTTGGAATCATCGTTTTAGGAATAATACTTTCTGTTTTTAGAGGAAATAAAATTCTTGGAACATTTAGTTTCAGGTCGGCTCCGTATTCAAAAATATTGAAAAACACATCATCAGGATTGACTAATTCTCTTGACGAACCGACGTTTCCACGAAGTCCGAGTTCTAAAACTTCTGCACCTTTGAAAATATTACGAAAAGCCACAGAAACATTTCCCTCAATTCCAAAATCCTGAATATTAGAGTGTGTAAGGTCAATAGACGGATTGAAATTGAATTTTTTCATCGAGCTCAAATGGACATTTGCGATGAGCGAATTTCCCGTAGAGTCCGAAGTATCCTCTACATACTGAACTGTAGGATAGTTGAAAATTTTGAGGTTGTTCAAATAGCGTCGGGTCAGTTGGTCTCTGAAATCGGCATACGGTTGTCCGATATTTAGGAAAATCGGGTCGGTAATTGCTTTCGGTCTGTATCGTAATTTTCCTGAACTATAAATATTTATTCCTCTATACGAAGTGCTGTCTATGATTGTGGCAACATCTTTATCGTAAGGATTATTAGTAAAAATATTTATTTCGCTGATTTTATATAGATTAAAAGGTTTGGAATAAATAGAATCTCCTTGTCGTACATTTTGATGCGAAATAATTAAATCTATATTGGCTTTTTTGCCTGTATCAACCGTGTCTATCACAAAGTTGATATAACTCGGCTGAAAATAATAAGCTCCTCTGTTTCTGAAAGCATTGGTCAGGCGAATTCGTTCTCCGTCAATATCTGCTTTGTTATATTGTTTTCCTTTTTTGATAAGTGAACCGCCTTTTACTCGATGATATAAACTATCTAAAGCAGGAGTAGAAATTTTTACTCGTAAGGAATCTATATAATAAGGCTCTCCGGTTTTTACTTCATAGGTTATCCCGGCTCTTTTATTTCCGAGCGAATCCGTTTTAAAAGACACAATCGTATTGAAGTATCCTTGTTCAGCATAATAATATTTTAGTTTTTCTGCCGAATGAAGACTTCTTTGCTCGTCAAAGATTACAGGGGCTTCTCCTATGTTTTTCAGAAATTTACTATATCCTGATACGAGAAACGAATGTCCTAATCGCTCGACTTGTTTTTCGGATAAAATGGCTGTTAGGTTTCTTTTGCGATTCGGTTTTTTATTCAACCACTCGTTATAGAGTGAATCCGTATTTTCTTTTGCCAGATTATACAAATGCAAGCGAAATGGAAATCCGAGGAAGTTTTTGTTCGGAATCTGGTATAGCTGATTGACAGCTCCTTCTTCTTTTACGTTTTTGTCGTTTACCAAGATGGTACTTTTGGTAAGCAACTGCTCATTGTCCGGAACTTTCTTAACCGTATTGCACGAGTAAAAAAATATTCCTGTTACGATTATAAATGCTATTTTTGTCAGGTGAGTTTTCAATGCTCAAATAAAATAAGTCCAAAATTACATTTTTTATATGGTTACAAAAAACCAAATCAAACGAATATTGAGTTTACAACAAAAAAAGTATCGAAAACAATATGGGTTATTTTTTGTAGAGGGCCAAAAAGTAATAAATGAACTTTTGAATTCTGATTTTGTTTTGGAAGAACTTTTTGTAACCGAAGATATTTTTAAAGACGCTCCTTCACGGAATATCATCTCCGAAAAAGAGCTTGAAAGAATATCGGCTATGTCAAATGCTAATAATTCGCTTGCAGTTTTCAGAATTCCTGAAGAAAAAAAAGTAACAGATAAGGGGCTTATAGTGGCTTTAGATTCGGTTAGAGACCCGGGGAATTTCGGAACGATTATCCGCTTGTGTGATTGGTTTGGAATTAAAAATCTAATCTGCACAGAAGATACGGTAGATGTGTACAATCCAAAAGTTCTTCAGGCCACAATGGGTTCAATAACTCGTGTGAATGTTTCATACACCAATCTCAATACGTTTTTGTCCAAAACTAAACTTCCGGTATTCGGAACTTTTATGAATGGAGAAAACATTTACAAAACCGATTTGCCTCAAAGCGGAATCATTGTTTTAGGCAATGAAGCCAACGGAATTTCTGATGAAATTGAAAAATTGATTTCCAAAAAAATTGCCGTTCCACGCTTTGGGAACCCTACCGAAAGCCTGAATGTCGCTACTACTGCTGCTATTGTGCTGAGCGAATTTAAAAGAAAAACCTGATTTATAGAAACAGAAGTAAACTGTGATTTTTTAATTACATTTGTCGTAAACCGTCATTATAAAATGAAAAAATTATTTCTTACCGTTTTTATTTTTTGTAATCTGCTTGCTTTCGGACAAATTCAAGATGCTTGGATTTACTTTAACGATAAACCGATGAGCCAATATTATTTAGACAATCCTTTACAGATGTTATCTCAAAAAGCATTAGACCGACGAATCAGTCAGAATATTGCTCTTGACTTTACAGATGTTCCTATTCACGAACCTTACATCAGTGATATCTCAGATTTTGTCGAAGTTATGGCAAAATCAAAATGGATGAATGCTGTTCATGTCAGAGGAACCTTTGACGATATTATAGAGTTGTACGATTTTACTTTTGTAGGAGATATCGAATTTGCAAACAAATTGTTGAATTTACAGCCTAAATTAAGTCAAAATTCTATTCCTTTTATCCATCAAAAAATCCTGTCAGAAGATGAGGAAGCCCTGCCTTACGGAGATTCGGACAATCAAATTCAGATGCACAACGGGCACTTATTGCATCAGGAAGGATATACAGGAGAGGGAAAAATAATTGCAGTGCTCGATAGTGGGTTTGTCGGAGTGAATACCGCACAAGCTTTCCAAAAATTACATATTGAAAACCTGATTTTGGGAGGATATGATTTTGTAAATCGAGACGATTATTTTTATAGCGGAGGAAATCACGGAACAAGGGTGTTATCCATAATTGGAGCGTATCAGGAAAATGAACTTGTTGGATCGGCTCCCGATGCACAATTTTATCTTTTCATAACCGAAGATATAGCCAGCGAAACTCCTCTCGAAGAATCGCTATGGGTCGAGGCCGCAGAAATGGCAGATAGTCTTGGAGTTGATATAATCAACACATCGCTCGGGTATAATACTTTTGACAATCCGAATTATGATTATGTTTATGATGATATGAACGGAACGACTGCATTTATTTCCAGAGGATTAAACTACGCATATTCTAAAGGAATATTATGTGTAACCTCTGCAGGAAACGAAGGAAGCGGAAGTTGGCAATACATAACTGCTCCTGCTGATGCACAGGGTTCGCTTACTGTTGGAGCCGTAAATAATGTGGGAGATTATGCTTCGTTCAGCTCTATCGGACCGACCTCAGACAATAGAATCAAACCTGATGTTACCGGACAAGGTGTTTCAACAGTCAATGCTAATCAATTCGGTACGATAATCACAGGTAACGGAACTTCTTTTTCAGCTCCGGTCATAACAGGTTTAGCCGCTTGTTTGTGGCAGGCTTTTCCCGACTTGACTAACGAAGAGTTGATGCAATACATCAGAGAATCAGCTGATTTGTACGATAACCCGACTGCCCAAAAAGGCTATGGAATTCCTAATTTTTATCAGGCTTATCAATCTTTGAAAATTGAGGAAATATATAAAAACGAGTTTTTGGTATTCCCGAACCCGACTTCTGATTTCTTGTATTTCTATACAGATGACACGCTCAACGGGACATTCAAATTGTTTGATATTTCAGGGAAAAATATTTTAGAAAATCCTATCAATCACAACACCCAAATAGACGTGCAACACCTACAAAACGGAATGTATTTTTATCGGATTTTAATCAACGGTCAAATCAAAACAGGAAAAATAGTTAAAAAGTAAAAAGTAGTTTCTAAATGCGTTTGACCCGAAAAATATACGAAAGACGATATGTTAATCAGGTTAAATTCTTTATATTTGTGTCAAATTCTCCATTTTACCAATGAGTGACGAGTTAGACGACCTGACCCAAGACATACAAAACACAGACGACAATCAAGATACAATTACCAAAGTAAGTGGTATGTATCAGGATTGGTTTTTGGATTATGCATCGTATGTAATCCTCGAAAGAGCCGTCCCTGCTATTGAAGATGGTTTTAAACCGGTTCAAAGAAGGATAATGCACTCTATGAAAGAGCTTGACGATGGTCGCTACAACAAAGTTGCCAACGTTGTTGGTCACACCATGCAATATCACCCTCACGGAGATGCAAGTATCGGAGATGCAATGGTGCAAATCGGTCAAAAAGACCTACTTATCGACACTCAAGGAAATTGGGGTAATATCTTGACAGGAGACGGAGCTGCTGCTTCCAGATATATTGAAGCACGATTGAGCAAATTTGCTTTGGAGGTTTTATATTCTCCAAAAATCACGCAATGGCAACTCTCTTATGATGGACGTAGAAATGAACCCATCAATCTTCCGGTTAAGTTTCCGTTATTACTAGCTCAAGGAGGTGAAGGAATCGCTGTAGGACTTTCTACAAAAATTCTTCCTCACAACTTTCACGAACTCATCGACGCTTCCATTAAAGTTCTGAAAGGAAAACCTTTTACGCTTTATCCTGACTTCCCGACAGCAGGAATTGCTGATGTCTCCAACTATAATGACGGGATGCGTGGTGGTCGTGTAAGAGTGAGAGCCAAGATTTCGCAATTGGATAAAAACACCTTGGTTATCACTCAAATTCCTTTTTCAACTAATACTTCGACACTTATCGACAGTATTCTGAAAGCAAACGAAAAAGGAAAAATAAAAATCAAAAAAATTGAAGATAACACAGCTGCTGAAGTTGAAATCTTAGTGCATTTGGCAAGTGGAGTTTCTCCTGACAAAACCATTGATGCTCTCTATGCTTTCACCGCTTGTGAAACTTCAATTGCTCCGTTGGGTTGTGTGATTCAAGATAATAAACCGCTATTTATCGGAGTTTCAGATATGCTGAGAATTTCTACGCACAGAACGGTGGATTTACTCAAAAAAGAACTCGAAATTCAGCTTGACGAACTCGAAGAAAAATGGCATTCTTCTTCTTTGGAAAAGATTTTCATCAGAGAAGAAATGTATATCGACTTCAAATTATATTCAGACAGAGAATCTTTATACGAATACTTATACAAACGTTTCGAACCGTTTAAAAAAGATTTGAATCGTGAAATCAATGACGATGATTTACAACGTTTGACCCAAATCCCGATGATCAGAATCACTCGTTTTGATTCGTATAAAGCAGACGAAAATATTGCCAAAATTGAAGAAGAAATCACTCAGGTAAAACATCATTTAGATAACCTGATTGATTTTGCTATTGACTATTTCAGCAGACTCAAAGAAAAATACGGAAAAGGAAGAGAACGACTTACTGAAATCAGAAACTTCGACACTATCGAAGCCACGAAAGTTGTTTTGAGAAACACCAAACTTTACGTAAATCGTGAAGAAGGTTTTATTGGAACCGGTCTTAAAAAAGACGAATACGTTGCCGACTGTTCAGATATTGACGATATCATTGTGTTCCTGAGAAACGGACAAATGATTGTGACCAAAGTTGATGACAAAAAATTCATCGGAAAAGATATTATTCACGTTTCGGTTTTTGATAAAAATGACAAACGAACTATCTACAACATGATTTACCGTGACGGAAAATCAGGACCTTCGTTTGTAAAACGTTTTAATGTTTCCGGAGTTACACGTGACAAAGAATATGATTTGACCCAAGGTAAAACAGGCTCACAAGTATTGTATTTTTCACATAATCCGAATGGTGAAGCAGAGGTAGTTTCGGTTTTCTTAAGACAAGTAGGAAATATCAAAAAACTCAAACTTGACTTGGATTTTGCTGAAATCGGTATCAAAGGTAGAGCCTCCAAAGGAAACACGGTTACTAAACATCCAATCAAAAAAATTGAACTCAAAGAGAAAGGAATTTCTACGTTACGACCTCGAAAAATCTGGTTTGACGATTCGGTTCAACGACTGAATGTTGACGGAAGGGGAGAACTCTTAGGAGAATTCCGCCCGAATGATCGTTTGCTTGTCATCACCCAAAGCGGAAAAATCAAGACTATTATTCCTGAGCTTTCTACCCATTTCGAAGAAGACATGATTGTTTTAGAGAAATGGTTGCCTAAAAAACCTGTTTCGGCAATTTATTATGACGGAGAAAAAGATCGCTATTATGTGAAGAGATTTTTGATTGAAAACGAAAACAAAGAAGAAATTTTCATTACAGAACATCCTAAATCTCAACTGGAAATCGTTTCTACAGATTACAGACCTATGGCTGAGGTAGTTTTTGCTAAAAACAAAGGTATTCAGAAAGAAAACTTAACCGTGAATCTCGAAGAATTCATTGCTGTAAAAGGAATCAAGGCTTTAGGAAACCAGCTCACAACCGATAAAATTAAACAAATAAACTTACTTGAGCCACTTCCGTTTGAGGCTCCTGAAGAAGTTCCGGCAGAAGAAATAGAAGTGATTGGTTCTGAAAACGTATCTGACGATTCAGATTTAGAAATCGACGAAAACGGACAGACTGTTTTGTTCTGAAATTGGCTCATTCCAAAAGAAAAGTATCAATTCGGTTAATTCTCTTTATCTTTGCATTTCTTTAGAAAACTTTTGAAAAAATGACAGAAGGGAATTTTGTAGATTACGTAAAAATATATGTAGCTTCGGGAAAGGGAGGACGAGGTTCTTCGCATTTGCACAGAGAAAAATTTATCGAAAAAGGAGGACCTGACGGAGGAGACGGAGGCAGGGGAGGACACGTATATTTAGTAGGAAACCAAAACCTCTGGACGCTTTTTCATTTGAAATTTGCAAGACACATCAAAGCCGGACACGGAGGAGACGGTGGAAGTTCTCGAAGTACGGGAGCAGACGGAGAAGATAAATTTATCGAAGTTCCGCTCGGAACAGTAGTTAAAGATAGAGATACAGGAGAAATTCTTTTTGAAATTACCGAACATCAAGAGAAGAAAATACTGGTAAAAGGCGGAAAAGGCGGACTGGGAAACTGGCATTTTCGAAGTGCTACGAATCAAACTCCGAGATATGCCCAACCCGGGCTGGAAGGAGAGGAGCGAGATATAATTCTGGAGTTGAAAGTTTTGGCAGATGTCGGATTGGTAGGCTTCCCTAATGCTGGAAAATCGACCTTGCTTTCTGTGCTTACTTCTGCAAAACCCAAAATTGCAGACTATCCGTTTACGACTCTTAAACCCAACTTAGGGATTGTGGCTTACAGGGATTTTCAATCGTTTGTGATTGCTGATATTCCCGGAATTATTGAAGGAGCAGCAGAAGGAAAAGGTTTAGGACATTATTTTTTGCGTCATATCGAAAGAAATTCAACCCTACTGTTTTTGATTCCTGCCGATGCTGCGGATATCAAAAAGGAATACGACATTTTGCTTAACGAACTTACGGAATACAATCCTGAGTTGTTAGATAAATCCCGATTGGTGGCTGTCTCTAAATCGGATATGCTTGATGACGAACTCAAAGCAGAAATGAAAAAAGAACTCGACAAACAATTCAAGGGAATTCCGTATTTGTTTATTTCGTCTGTAGCCCAACAGGGACTTACAGAATTGAAAGACAAACTTTGGCAAATACTTAATTGATTGAGCACTGGATGTTTGATGTTACGGTTTTCTCAATTACCATACAATGACTAATTTCAAACAACAACTCTATCGGGCTACCGTTTATCGAAAATCAAGAGATTATTTTCGGGATTGGGTGCTAAAAGAACCAGAATTGATGTGTGAATTAGCAGAGGTTGCTTTTGATTTGGACAATGAATTTCACTTTAAAGCCTGTTGGATTCTCGAACTTTTGGCTGTATCCAAAATCGAATTATTAGCTCCGTATTTAGAGGAATTTTGTAATTCGATTACCTCTTACAAAGATGACTCTTCTGTCCGCACTACGGCTAAAATAGGCTTTTTGCTTGTAAAAGAAAATTATTCCGGGCAACCCAAATTTAAACTGTCTGAAAGGCAAATCAATCAACTGACCGAATGTTGTATGGACAGGCTTATTTCAAACGAAAAAGTAGCTGCCAAGGCTTATTCTGCCGAAGCATTGTACATCTTAGGGAAACACCAAGATTGGATTTATCCTGAACTCCGACAAATTCTCTCTGACGGATATTCTAAACACTCGGCTGCTTATCAGGCTACAGCCAGAAACATCATTAAACGAATCAGAAGCTGACATTTATTTCTTCTTTTTTACGCTTCCTGCTGATGAGGTCTTTTTTTCGATAGTTTTCGGATTGTTGTAATAATAAATGTCTGCTGTCGAAGAGGCTTTTGCCTTGAGCGAAACAATCGGATTTATTTTGATGCTTGAACTGCTCGAAGCATTGGCAATCACGTTATTTACCAACAGTTCTTTTGCTTCAATTTTTGAGGCAGACGAAGTGTCGGCATATAAATCAAGTGCCTTTCCTTTGAGTTCAATTTCCGAGCTGCTTGAGGTCGTCAGGCTGATTTTGTCTGCTTCGATATAATCTATTTCGATTTCGGCTGTTGAAGAAGTTTGTCCCTTAAACTCAGCGGTATAAACTGTCTCAATTTTTATATCGGACGAACTGCTTGCTTCTGCAATAATAGAGTTTGCTGTTACTTGAGCTAATTTTATATCAGCCGTACTGCTCGATTTTAATACTAAATCATCAGATTTGATAGGAGTTTTTGCTTCAATTTCCGATGTGGCAGAAGCTCTTAAATCAGTAATTTTAGGCATTTTTACATAGACTTTTGTCTTTTTTACGTTGCTTACAAAAATTCCGTCAAATCGGATATTAAGGGTACTCCCGTTAATTTCCGTAAGAATATAAGGGATGATGTTGTCGTCTGCCTCGACTGTGATTTCGTAGTTTGGAGCTTGAACAAGTTCCACATCAATAGAATTAGAAACTGTTATTTTGTCAAAATTTTGAGAAATTTCTCTCTTTTCGATAAGTATATTTCCACTCCCCGAAACAGGAGTTAAGCCTTTTATTTCAAAGGTTTTGTTCATACAACTTCCAAGCAATAAGCTCAAGATAAGTACTAAACAGAGTTTTGCAAAGCGTAGAGTTAATTGTATCATATTTTTAGGATTTAAGATTTAAGATTTTTTAATTTTCAAATTAACTAATTCTCGGTCTTGATAATCGTTCCATCATCACCAATTTGTAGTCTCCCTTTTTCCGGAAAGACAAGCAGTGTATCGTTTATAATTTTTGAATCTTCAATTTCTTTAGTTACACAATCCAAGCATCTGTAAGTGTTGTTTTCAAAAACATAAGTATGATTGGTTTTAACATTATTACCATCTATAAAAACTCTGTACCAATAATAATTATTATTGTTTTTTTCAATAAAAAAAGCTTGATGTTCAGGAATAAACACTTCGATTTTAACTGCTTGATTTCTGAACTTACTCTTTAAATCGACCAACAGATAATTATCAAAAACAAGTTGATTGTTACTTAGGTTAAAGTTATACCTGATTTCTTCTGCTCTTTTCTTGGCTGAAATGAGCGAACTTCCACCTGCAATTTTATTTACAACCACATAAGGCTGACTTTCTTTGGTTTTTTTGAAGTATATTTTCAGATTGTTAGAATACATAACTTCTTTTTCTGTTTCGTCCAAAACCAGTTTAAAATTCGTGTATTTTTTAGAATCATCAAATTTGTTGTTTCCACTCAGGTTGATATACAAAGTATCGTTAGGTTGAGCATTTATATATTGAGTTTCCGACACTTTTTCTTCAAAAGCCACTTCGGTTGCCTGACGAATTCCAACTACAATCAATGCAATCAGAGATAAAATCCAAATTGCCAACATAGAATATCTGAATACACTTCCGAAAGATTTTGAGTTGGGAATCAAAATTCTGAATCCTAGAATCAGCAAAGCCAAAAACGGAATTCCGACAACAAAAAAGAACAACATAATAAGAATCCAAATCGGAATGTCCGAGTAATTAAAAGCCTCAGAAATCCCTATCCACGGAAGCTGGAAAAACTGTGTTGAGCCCAAGGTAAACAAAGTAATAAGCAACGATGCCAAAGCCGCTACGGATATTATTATGATAAAAACACCTATAATTTTACCGATTACTTTGAAAAAACCCGAAAAAAAATCTCCAACTCGACTTCCGAAACTTTTTGCTCCTGACACAGCCTGACTTTTGTATTTTTCGTAATCTATATTGTTTACTTTTTGAGAAATATTTTCAAATTCTTCACGGACTTTTTTCTCGATGTTCGAGATGTTTACCGCCTGACCTTTCATCTCTAATTTTTCGGAGGTTGTTTTAGCCTCAGGCATTACTATCCAAAGGATAATATAAGGCAAAACACCTATTCCGTAAAAGAAAAACAATACTAAGGCTATAACTCTCAGCCATACTTTGTCTATTCCGAAGTAGTGTCCTAATCCCGACAAAACTCCTCCTAAGATTCCTTCTTCTGTATCTCGGTATAACTTTTTGCTTTTTGTAGCATGGTAGGCTGTTTGAGCAGCCGGTTCTTCGTCATCCAAACGGTAATCTTGAGGTTCTCCCATTATAGCAATTACTTCGTCTAAATCTTTCATCGAAATAACTTGTTTGTCAGACGTTAATTTCTCAGAAAACAATTCTGAGAATCGAATTTCGATATCCGACATAATTTCGTCTTTTCCGTCTGAATCGGACAGTTGCTTTTTGATGGCTTCAAAATATCGCGAAAGCTTTATATAAGCATTTTCATCAATATGGAAGAACATTCCTCCTAAGTTAATGTTTACGGTTTTATTCATTTTTAGTTATGATTTAGAGTTCGTAATTATAGTTACAGCTTCGGACAGCTCGTTCCAGGTTTCTGCCAGACCTTCGAGAAATGTTTCTCCCTCTTTGGTAAGTTCATAATATTTTCTCGGAGGTCCACTTGTTGATTCTTCCCAACGATAATTGAGCAATCCGTCATTTTTAAGGCGAGTGAGGAGTGGATAAATGGTTCCCTCTACCACCAATAGTTTAGCATCTTTTAGCGTGTCGAGAATTTCGGAAGTATAAGCCTCTTTCTGTTTTAGGACAGACAAGATGCAAAACTCCAAAACTCCTTTTCGCATTTGTGCTCTTGTGTTTTCTATATTCATAATTTGTTTTTTAATCATTATTTAATAGTTAATAGACTAAAAAAATAGCGCACTAAAGACTACCAACTATTTGATGATGCAAATATATATCTAAAAGAAGATACTATGCAATACAAAGTACTGTAATTTAACTTTTAATTAACTTTTGTGTTTTCTAATAAATGTACCTAAAGCCTTGTGTACATTAGTGTTTGTAAGTATTTCGGATAAAAAATAAATAATAAACTATCTTTGTGTTTCATAGATAAATATTAATTTATGCGATTCACTCCTTCAAAACTAAATGCGTTTTTGTTCTTCAAACTTCCTTCTGCCTATATAAGCGGAGTGAGGGTAAAAAGTATCACGGAATCGGAATGTATAGCCGTGGTTACGCATAGGTGGATAAATCAAAATCCATTCAAATCAATATATTTTGCGGTTCAGGCAATGGCTGCAGAACTTACAACGGGAGTGTTGGTTATGTATCATATCAAGAAAAGCGGGTGCAAAATTTCGATGCTTGTACTTTCAAATAAAAGTCACTTTACAAAAAAAGCAATCGGAAAAATTTCTTTTATTTGTAATGATGGATATAAAATAGAAGAGGTAATCAAAAAAGCAATAGAAACAAAGCAAGGGCAGACTTGTTTGATGAAATCTGTCGGAATCAATCAAAAAGGAGAACAGGTTTCGGAATTTTATTTTGAATGGACCGTTAAGGTTAAATAAGAATTTTATGATCAGAACACATTAATATATAAAGAAAAACAAAGAAAGATGGGGTTATTAGAATATTTAGAAACCTTTATTACAGCCGAACGCAAACAAAAGTTTATAGATATATTACAATACCGTTCCAAACATTTTACTGTTGTTATTGAAGATGTTTATCAACTGCACAATACCAGTGCGGTAATGAGGAGTTGCGAAGTTTTTGGAGTTCAACAACTCCATGTAATTGAACAGCGTTTTGGCAAACAGATTGATAAACAGATTGCAATGGGGGCTCAAAAGTGGGTGGACATCATTCGTCATCAAGACAGTTTAAGCTGTATTGATTCACTCAGGCAAAAAGGTTATCAAATTATAGCCACTACACCTCATAACGACTCGGTTTATTTAGAAGATTTTGATATTTCTAAACCCAGTACTATTTTTTTCGGTACGGAAAAAAAAGGACTCTCAGATGATGTTTTGCATAATGCAGACGGATTTCTGAAAATTCCTATGATTGGTTTTACCGAAAGCCTGAATGTCTCGGTTTCGGCTGCTATTATTATTCAAAATCTAATGCAAAGACTTCGTGCTTCAAAAGTAAACTGGAAATTATCAGGAGAAGAAATTCTTGAAAAACGCTTGGACTGGACACGCAAATCAATCAAAGACATAGACTTTATCGAAAAACGATTTTATGAAGAAAGATTATAAATAACCTGTGTAGTCGTTTAAATTTTTGTTTCATAGAAGTTATACTCTGCTTTTAAACTCTTTTCTAAAACAAGATGAAGTTTCTGTAAAATGTACAGTAAAAATCAGGAGCTTTTTACAAATATAAATTTTTAAATACCGTTTAATTTACTCAAAATCAGTGAGTTGTTTTTTTTGTGATTAAAAATCAGGGGGCAACAAAAAAAATAATACAATCTCTGTTATTCTTGCCAAAAACACATTTATTTTCTCAAAAAAATAGACTTGATATTGTGCATGGAATTTTTTTTTTCAAAAACTTATTAACAAAATGATAAATTTAATTTTGTAATTAAGAATAAATTAATACTTTTACACTTACATAACATAAAAAATTTATTTATATGGAAAGAATTACAAGAGATTTCTATCGAAATCGGACGGAAAAAACAAAGCGGTGGCTGGGATTGCTGACGTTTTGTATGATGCTGGGTTCTATGCAAACATCAGCACAAATTTGGACAATAGATGATTGTACACCCGGTAGCCCGTTGGGTAGTGCTGCGTATGGACCGATGTATAGTACAACAAACGCAAATGCTACCAACAGAACGGCTATGTTTTATCCTGCTTCTCAGTTAACAGGTATTGCAGGGCAAGAATTAACCGGTATCTATTTTAACAAAATAACATCTAATGATATGACCGGGTCACCTTACCTAAAAATCTATCTTAAAGAAACTACAGATACAGATTTTGGAACAGGTGCTTTGGCTTGGGATGATGCAATCTTAGGTGCTACCTTGGTATACGAAGACAATCCGGCCACAGCAGTAGCAGGAAGCTCAGGTTGGAAAGAGCTTTCGTTTTCTTCTAATTATACTTATTCCGGTACGAATAATCTTGTTTTGATTACCGAATATGTTAATGGAGGAAATACAGTAAATACAACTTGGTGGTATGAATATACCAACTCTTGTATCGATACTTCAAATAATGATACAACCAAGTATGTAAATAATACTACCGGAGTGCCGGGAGAATCTTTAAGCTCGTCCAATTATAGAAGACCTATTATAGGCTTTGACTTTACTGTTGATTGTCCTGCTCCAACAGATGTACTTTTGTCGGATATCACTACAACGGGAATTACAATTAATTGGACAGCAGGAGGCACTGAAACAGACTGGGATTATGCCTTTCAGCCTATAGGTTCAGGAGTTCCTACATCTTTTAGCCAGACAACAAGTGCCACTTTGACAGTTAGTGATTTATCTCCTTCTACAGGTTATGAGTTTTACGTAAGAGCTGATTGTGGAGGAAGTGACGGAGAAAGTGTTTGGAAAGGACCTTATGAGTTTTATACAGCTTGTGGTGTAGCAACTTCCGAATTTTATGAGGGCTTTGAGACCACTCCTCCGGGTGGTTCAACCAATCCGACTGTACCTCAGTGCTGGAGTTTTATTGATACTGGGTCAGGTTACGGATACACAAGCTCTACTACTCCCCAGGAAGGTGTGAGAAACTTTTATATGTATAATGGTCCTGCCTCAGACACAGGACACTATATCTTAGTGTCTCCGGAAACCGACAATTTGGGTAGCGGAACGATGAGAGTGAAATTTTGGGCACGTACTACATCAACGGTAGTTTCCCCTCTCACGTATATAGATTTTGGTACGTTGAGTAGCAATACAGATGAGACTACTTTTACTGTTGTAGAATCGATTCCTCTAACTAATGTTTACACGGAATATACTGTAATTATTCCTGCAACAACTGATGATTATTTTGGTTTTCGTCACGATTTGGTTACTAAAGCAAGATATATTTATATAGACTCCATAACTTATGAGGATATTCCGTCTTGTCTTGAGCCGTCAGACTTAACTGCAAGTAATATATTAACGGATTCAGTTGATTTGTACTGGGTAAGCGATGGAAACTTATTTGATATCGAATATGGAGAAGCCGGATTTACTCAAGGGACAGGTACAATAATATCAGATATAACAAGTAGTCCGTACACTTTGACAGGATTAAACGCTATGACTACGTACGAGGTTTATATACGTAGAGACTGTGGAGGTGGCGATGAAAGTCCTTGGGTATCAGCACCGATTAGTTTTATGACTGCTTGTGGTTCTGCACCTACTTTAGATGAAAATTTTGATGATTATGGCACAGGAAGCATAGTGCCTGAATGTTGGGTAAGACTTACTGCTGCAACAGGAACGGGTTCTCAAACCATATCTTCAACCACTCCTGCCTCAGGAACCAGAAACATTTATCAGTATGCGTCTTCTACGCAAAATCCGGTTATTGTGGTTCTGCCTGAATTCTCTAATATCGATGCGGGAACACATTGGCTTAGATTTAAAGCCAGAGTAAGCAGTGGAGCCCCTGGAGCACTTCAGGTTGGTTATGTTACTGATGCAACAGACTATGATTCATTTGTATTATTAGAGACCTTAACCATCAATAATACTTCATATACGGCTGATGATGCTGAATATATAATATCTGTTCCTACAACTGTTCCTTCGGCAGCAAGATTGGCTATTAAAAATTCAGCTGATGGTAAATCTTATTATTGGGACGATGTTATTTGGGAAGGTGCTCCTTCTTGTTTACCTCCTTTAGGATTATCTTATGCTCAATTGAGCATGACTTCTGCAGAACTTTCTTGGACAAGCACAGGTTCATTATTTGATATTGAGTGGGGAGCACAAGGATTTACGCAAGGTTCTGGTACTATGGTAACCGATTATACCACTACTTCTTATCAGCTGACAGGTTTAACAACCGATGCGGTTTATGAGTTTTATGTTCGCCAGGATTGT
>JBAYPE010000028.1:0-29233 GCA_041677865.1 Flavobacteriaceae bacterium | reverse complement strand
TGAAAAGTGTTAGTAGTTATTGAAATTTCAACCTCTCCTGTTTCAAAATGAGAAACAGACATAGCAGTAAAATCTCCATAGTTATTCGGAGGTGCAACAGTTCCGGTAGGATTCGAGATATTGGTAATACCTCCAGAAGTAGCAAAAGAAGTAATTAGATCTCCTGTATATGTAGAAGAAGTTTCACAGTAATTGGTGTAGAACGTATAAGGCCCTGTCCAAGGGCTTAAATCTCCATCTCCACAATCGCGACGCACATAATAATGATAATACGTGTTTTGTGTAAGTCCAGATACTGTTGTATCGTTGGTAGTGATTCCTGTCACAGAAGTTCCGGTGCCTAAATCAAAACCTTGCATTCCGTATTCTACTTCAAACAAAGTACCATCACTTGTCCAATACAACTCTGCTTCGGTAAATGAATTGATGTTAGCTCCCAACTGTGTTGGAGGCATACACGTTGGTGTTTCAATTACCGTAAAGGTATAGTCTTCGGTTTCTCCGTAATTAATCATACCACAAGGCAAAATACCTCCGTTATTAGATGCCCGAACCCTAACTCTATAATCTCCGACCGCCTGTCCGACAGGTACAGTAAATGTTCCCGTGAATGGCCCTTGCATTGTAAAATCTCCGGAAATATATACTTGTTCGGATTCTTCAAAAACCATATTGTTGTTCCAGTCAATCCAAATACTTACTACAGCCCAAAGATTACCGGTATCAACTGTGAAGTCAACTTCTCCTGTTTCAAAATGAGAAGCCGACATAGCGGTGTGGTCTCCATAGCCATTCGGATAAGAATTATCTCCTGTATTATTTGAAATATTGGTAATACCTCCCGTGGTAGTGAACGAGTGAATTGCTTCCCACTGGCTAGGCCATTGCGTTAGTGCTTCACAATAATTCGTATAGAACGTATAAGGTCCTGTCCAAGGACTTAAATCTCCATCTCCACAATCACGACGTACAAAATACTGATGATATGTGTTAGGCGTAAGTCCTGTTAAGGTTGTATTGTTGGTTGTGATTCCTGTTACAGAAGTTCCGGTTCCTAAATCAAAACCTTGCATTCCGTACTCTACTTCAAACAAAGTTCCGTCACTTGTCCAATACAATTCGGCTTCCGTATGTGAATTGACATTAGCCCCTAATTCCGTAGGAGGTAAACAGGTTGGGGTTTCAATTACGGTAAAGGTATAATCCTCAGTCTCTCCGTAGTTGATCGTACCACAAGGAGAAGGGTTATCATTATCATTGCTTCCACGAACCCTCATACGATAATCTCCAAGGGCTTGTCCGACAGGTACAGTAAAGGATCCTGTAAAGGGACCGTTCCCCATAAAACCTGAAGCATATACTTTTTCGGATTCCTCGAACACCAAATTGTTGTTCCAGTCTATCCAAATGTTTACCCCGAAATAACTATTGGTTGTTAATGTAAAACTTACTTCTCCATCTTCAAAGTGGGAAGCAGACATAGTGGTATAATCTCCATAACCATTAGGGTAAGAAAAACCACCACTATTATTAGATATGTTGATAATACCTCCTGTCGTGGAGAATGATGAGATATAATCCCACTCCCACTGGGTTGAGGCCTCACAATAACTTGTATAGAACGTGTAAGGTCCTGCCCAAATACTATAACCATCAACACCACAGTTTTGACGTACATAGAACTGATAATGTGTATTCCCTGTAAGACCTGATAAGATTGTAGAGGTAGCCGTAAACCCTGTTACTGAAGTACCGGTACCTAAAGCGAAGCCTTGTGTCCCCCATTCTATATCAAAATCATTTCCACTACTTGACCAAGACAACTCTGCTTGAGTAAGTGAAAGAATGTCGGCTGATAACCCCGAAGGTGCAGGACACGTAGGACAAGCACTTGCAATCAAAGGAATAGTCTCATCAATAGGTGAACAACCTGAAACTTCCCCCGAAATATCAGCATCTCCTCCTACTGATATAGAGTAAATAGCACCGTTGTCGCAGAAGTTAGTAATAACAACCTTCAAAGAATAAGGAGGATTAATAAATGAAGTAGTTTGTGTATCGTTATACCCACCACACGTGTAGGTACCTCCCGTTAGGACAACTGTATCGTCCCCATCCAAAAGCTGCCAGGTAGTAGCATCTCCACAGCCCGGCCATTGAACATTAACTTCAATGTCACATTGAGCGAAAGAGGATTGTCCTGCAAATAGCATTACACAAAACGTCAGCCACCAAAGCCACCGTTTTGTTTTTTCTGTTCGGTGCACAAAGGAGCCGATAGAAGTCATTTTTTTCATAAATAAAATAATTAAAGAGTTAAAAATAAGTTTAATTTAGAATAAATAAACCACAACTAATTTGGTCTAAATTCTATTTTTTAGGCCACCAAAGGTAATTTTTTATAAATACTTTAGCAAACCACACACAATAAATTAACTCAGTTTTAACACCTTTTTTACAGGTTTTAAAAAAAAAAGTTTTTTAGCAAATTTCTTTGTGTTACTCTTTTCTATTGACTTTTTGGCTAAGTTGGAAAAAGTTAAAAAAACTACTATAATGCTCGAAAGCTATCTCAAAAAAACCGTTTTAATTTTTTTTACCGCAGAATAAAGAATTTTATGCTTTTTTTATACCTCTCCAGAAACTATTTGCAACAGTTTCTGCCTCTCCAAAAGGAGAGGTAAAACAGGAAGCCCCGAGGCAGAGTCTCGAGGAATTTTAGGTTCAAAGATCTTTTGCAGGAGAGACCTTTATGCTGTTTTGTTATTCTTTTCTGCTTAAATACACCCAACCTGTTTTCTTGCTTCCGTCTAAGAAAGTTATCAAATAATAATAAGTAGCTGATGGCAACAACTTGTTGTCATTGGTTTGTCCGTACCACTCGTTGGTGTATCCGTTTTTTGCTTCATATACGGTTTTTCCGTAACGATTAAAAATCTGTAATTCTTGTACATTAAGGTTTGATAAATCGAAGTTATCGTTTTTTGTATCGTTATTAGGCGATATTCCTTTGGGAATTAAGCAATGGGTTGATGGAACATATATTTCGGCAAAAATTATACAACCTTCGGCGTCCGTTATACTTACCTGATAAGTTCCTGTTTCAACAATATTTACTACATTATCAAACTCTAAGAATCCTAACGGACCTGTCCATTCAAATACAGCATCGGGAAAATCTCCTGCATTGACCACCCACAAAACAAATCGGTTGTCAATACATCCTTTATCTAACTGAGCGATTGATGTATCCGTTTTTTCAGTTACCGTAATCCAACGGGTACTTCCACAGCCTTCTAAAGTAACCGTTACAGTGTATTCTCCTATCTGATTGACTTCTACTGACAAACCTTCAGAAGTTCCTCCGTCCGGAAATTCCCATACAAAAGTTGCTTCTGAGTTTTGGAAGTTAGTACCTTCTACATACAATGTAGTGTATTGGTCTTGGCAAATAATCGTATTTCCTTCAATAGTAAAATAAGGTAATTCCATTGTCAAAGTATAGCTCAACTCCCATTGTGTGCACACAAAATCCGGATTGTCTGTAGAGGTAATCTTCACAATATAATCTCCTTCGTGCAGTTCTTGGTCAAAAGGGTCAAACACGAGTTGATGTCCTGAACCTACAAATATTTCTTCCTCTTCAATTATATGATACCACTCATAAGTAAGAAATGAGAAGTTCTGTACAGTTAGAGTTGCTGTTTGTCCTTCACAGAGATTATTTCCTGTTACCACAAGAGATTCGGGCTCTGAAATATTAAACCCTGTTACTACGGCATTCCCGCAACCTTCAACTTGAACTTCATAGCTACCGGGTGCAAGGTCAATATTTGTAAAAATATTACTTTGCTGAGGACCATACAGAAGTGTTCCTCCTGCCCCGGGTGTTCCTTGCCATATATAATAAGAAAGTTCTCCCGAGCCAACAGCATCTATAATAAGCATACTTCCTTGGTCTGCACAAGCAATATTCTCTATGCTGTTTATTGCAGGGACTACACTATATTCAAATTCTTGAATAACTTCGATACATTCCTTGGGTTTTTGACTATTCTCTTCGTAAGAGTAATACCTTTTAAGCAACTTATACGCTCCCGGCTTATTGAACAACGGATTACATTTTATCTCATCATTAAGTATGAAAGGAGAAGGAGGTAATGGTGTGGTTGTATAGTCTTCCGGAAAAGGTATAACAGCCTCCCATTGATCTGTATTCGGATTATACCATTCAAGTGAAAAAGCATCCATATAAGACCAAGGTGTGGAAGGAGCTGTATGGTTGAATTTAAAACAGAAAGATCCGCATTGTGCATAAAGCTCAAAATCTGTGGTTTGTTGATAATCTAACACAGTAATCTTTTCGTTTGACCATTTACAATTCGAAAATATATCAAATTCATAATCTCCCGGAGGTAAATTATCCATAATCAGGTACCATTTGATTAATGGATTCGGCTCTCCTTCCGGGTTAGCTATTTCGACAGAGAAAACAAAATCCTCAGCTAAATCTATCGGAAAATCTGCATCGGTATAATTGTAAAAATCCTTAAAATCTTGTGGAGCATCTAACAACCAAGCTTCTGCTATCACACCTCCTTGATGCTCAAACAAACCTAACTCTAAACCTAAAGAACCTGGCCATTCATTACAACTGTTAGGAGATTGCCCGATAATTGTCCCTCCCTCACTAGGAATAACCACCATTGACTTAGCAACATAAAACACATTGCCACAAATATCAATGATTTTAAAACCGTACCAACCCGGACCTCCCTGAAAATCGTATTGCAACATTCTTAAATCATTAGGGATAAGAGGCGAAGAGAAATCTCTGATGCCTACCGAAATATTTTCCCATTCTGCCAAGTCGATACTTTCCCAATATGATAAATAATCCTGATATGCCGATTCGGGAGGAGGAATAATTTGGTTCTCGGTAATAAATGAAGGTGGAGCATCGGGAAGGCTGACCATATATACCTCAGCCAGATTGACTGCATGAGGCAATAAAAGAGCTCTACCTCGCTCTTCGCAATCAGGCAACACAGGAGGGAGTCCAAACAAATCCATCTTACCTTCAAAAAGAGTTATCTCCTCAGGGATTGTAATACCAAGATCAAAAGTTGAAAGCACCTCTCCTTCGCATTCGTTGGTTATCTGTATAATATAATCTCCTGCCAGATAAGCTCCCTGAAGAGGATTGCCTGTTACGGGGTCTGTTTCCCATTTGAGGTCTGCAGTAGCATACGTAATCTTAGCAACTCCCTCTGCATGAGTGGTAAATGTTTCAGAAGAAAAAACAGAGTGGTTTTCGTTTAAGTCGTTCGGATTGAATCCTTGAGGATAGTCAATAAAATCAACAATAATATTTCCTACAAAATTCTCCACAAAAATATCAATCCCATAACATTCTGTATTAGTGTAATCCCACCAAGCTTTCATGGTTAAATCTATAGGTCGGTGAACAGAATAAGATGTTCCACAAGCATTAGTGATAATTAAATCATAATAATAAACTTCACCAATATAAAATGGTACCGGCCCGTTAGGAGAAAGAACTCCTTCAAACCATTCCTGATTAGTATCTTCTATTGTTTCCCCATCAATTGTTTCAGTATAAATAATAGGTTCATCTCCGGAGCTATCCGGGGGATAAATTATATAAGTTATGGTAAGAGGATAAGGATGGTTTGGGTAATCATTAGGTATAAGTATTCTATTTTCAATATAAACCAAACCGTCTTCAGTGCAGTCATCACCGGTAAGTTCTTCAAAATAGTTATAGATGTTTATCGGAGACAAAGGATTATACACGATATTCACGGTAAACGACCTCGCTTCACCACAACTGTCTGATGCTGCTACCACATAACTACGAACTCCCGGAACATCATAAGGCTCATTGCCAAAAGCAGGAAGGTTACTAAACACATTACTTGTTTGTGGTGGAGCACTGTAACTATTCGGGATAGGAATGTCGGTATAAGGAATAACCTCGTAAAGCAATTCGTAAGAAACTACATTTCCTGACAACACATTAACTGTAATTTCTGCATCGTTCCCACATTGTACTGTATATTCAGCATTGATTTCTATCTCTACATAACCGTTATTTTCTACTAATATAGGTTCGTAAACCTGAGCATTTGAAGCATTCCCATTCCGGATGGCAACTACCCTATACTCACCGGGTAAAAGCGATAAATACGGATTGCTTGCTCCTTGTGAAGGAGTAATAGGATTTGTCAGGTTCGGGAGTTTATAAATATGATACTCCATATTATTATCCGAAATCGAATCTCCGTTGGAGTCAAAAGCAGCAAAGGTAAAGATTCCGTTGGTCGGGCAAGTAGCATGAGTTACCTGAATATCCACAGTAAAATCTTGTCCATACGAAAATAAACTTATCAGCAGTAAAAAATAAACTGTACAAAATCTAACCATAATTTCTATAATTTTTAATCAGAACAACGACTCATATACTTAACCAATAGTAAAATCAGAACCTGTTAGTTTGATAATTGATACACTAAAAAGATATATTAAAACTCATTTTTATAAAAAATTTATTGTAAATATAAAAAATAATAATAAGAAGCATAACTAAGATAGTCTATTATAAACTTTTTGACAATTAAGAATATAAAAAATCAGCCAAGTCTTTCGACTTGGCTGATTTTAATAAATATATAAATTAACCTTGTATTATTCTCCTCTGTTCAAATACACCCATCCTGTTTTCTTACTTCCGTCCACGAAAGTTACTACATAATAATAGGTCGCTGACGGTAATAATTTATTGTCATTTGATTGACCTTCCCACTGGTTGGTATATCCATTTGTTGCCTCATATACCGTTCTTCCGTAGCGGTTAAAAATCTGCAACTCTTGTACATTGAGGTTTGACAAGTCAAAATTATTATTTAAGTCATTGCCATCATTAGGTGAAATTCCTTTCGGGATAAAACAATGTGTTGACGGAACATCAATTTCAGCATAAACCACACAGCCATCTGCATCGGTTATAGTTACTTCGTATAGTCCGGCCTCAGTAACATTTACTATACTACTCGATTCTACAAAACCTGATGGCCCTGTCCACTCATACATAGCATTAGGGAAGTCTCCTGTGTTGACTACCCACAATACAAACTGATTATCTGTACAACCTTTGTCTAACTGAGCAACCGGTAAATCTGTCTTTTCAGTTACAGTAACCATTCGGGTATCTTCACAACCATTCAGAGTTACTTTTACAGAATAATCTCCTATCTGATCAACACTTACCGACGCATCTGCAGAAGTTTCTCCTCCAGGGAATGTCCATTCGAATGTTGCTTCTGAGTTTTGGAAGTTTGTACCTGCCACAGACAACGTAGTAAATTGACCTAAACAAATAACTGTGTTTCCTGTAATGTTAAAATCAGGTAATGGTTTTACTACCACAGTAACCGAAGCAGATTCAGATTCACAATCACCCAAAGTAGCAATCACTGTATAATCTCCTCCGTCTTGTTCTGTAAGGGCTGTAAGCGGAACGGTATCTCCTACGTAAGTGTTTCCGTTAGGAAGTGTCCACTCATAAGTATAGGCAGCGTTTGGATTTTCTATTGATAATGTCAAATCGCCTCCTATACATTCCGGATTAAAACTTGCCACCTGAGGAGTCTGAGGTATTTCTTCTAAAATAACAGTAACAGTAGCTTCTGCTCCTCCCGCACAATCTGTTTCAATAACATAGTTGAAGGTGTAAGTTCCTACCGCAACGCCTTGTGTTTCAAAAATATTCCCTTGCAAAGCTCCCGATGTTTCAACTTCTTCCCAAGTACCGCCTTCATCATAATCACCACTAAGCAAAGTGAATAAGTCTATATCCTGATTTTGATGGCAATAAATTCCTTCTTCACCTTCCCCTGCATTAGGTAATTCTACCGGAATATTAAATTCGAGTTCCTGATTGGCACAAGATTCCGGATTGTCTGTATAGGTAATCTTGACTATATAATCTCCTCCGTGTGTTTCAGCATCAAAAGGATCAAATACTAACTCATGTCCTAAACCTACTGATACTTCTTCTCCATCAACTATATGGAACCATTCATAAGTAAGGAACGAAAAGTCTTGTACAGACAACGAACCTACTTGCTCGTCACATAGATTATTTCCAACTATTTCCATAGAAATCGGAGGAGTAACTGTAAGGTTTGCTGTTCTGGCTATACCACAACCTATAACGCGAATGGTATAAATTCCTGGAACAAGATTGATACCCGAAAATACATTGCTTTCTTGAGGTCCGTAAAGAAGTGTCCCTCCTTGTAGTATTTCATACGTTAGTGTTCCTACACCTGTTGCATCTATAATAATATCACTTCCACCATCTGTACAGGCAATATTTTCTACACTATGAATTTTAGGCTCTACATCATATATGAACTCGTGAATAACTTCAAGACACTCAGCAGGCAAAGCTGCATTTGCGTCCTGATACCTGTAATACCTCTTTACAATTCTATAAGCTCCGACTTTATCAAATAACGGACTACAATTGATATCTTCCGGATTATCAGAAGGTAGAAGAAGTGAAGGTGTCTGAAAAGGATCTGGGAAAGGCACTACTGTTTCCCAAGTATCGGTATCTTCATTATATCGTTCTAACGAAAAAGTATCAAGGAATTCCCAGTAAAGCGAAGTATCTGGGGAAGGAGGTGGTTGGTTATAATGATCAAACCAGAAACAGAAAGATCCACATTGAGGATAAAGTTCAAATTCTGTTTTTCTCATCTCATTACCTAATATAGTTACATCATATATTCCCGGAGTACAAACCGTCCACAATTCAAATTGATAATCTCCCGGAGGTAAGTTTGTCATAACTAAATGCCATTGCAATAGCGGATTAGGGTCACCACCCGGATTAGGTATTGGAAGAACCGTTACAAAATTTAGTCCATCAGGGTTCACGTCTAAATCCTCCATAAGATTTATTGGAAAATCAGCATCGGTAAAGCCCCATAAATCTTTAAAATCTTGTGGAGCTTCCAATAACCACGCCTGACCTATCTGTCCTCCTTCATGTTGGTATAACATTGATACAAAATCCACAGAACCTTCGGCGTCAGTGCAAATGTTTGGTGATTGTCTTACAAGATATGCATTCGTTGGGTCGACATAAGGGTCTAGTTTCTCAGCTACATAAAATTCATTACCACAAGCATCTACCACACGAACACCATACCACCCATATTGTCCGGCTGGTACTATAAATTGATGCTGTGCCATAGTATAATTATCAGAAATAAGTGGCGATGAAAGATCTTGAACACCAAAAGAAATATCTTCCCATGCCCATACCTCAACATCGTCCTCCCAATTAGCAGGAGGAGGCCCGTCAGGACCTAAATAAGTCATGAATACATGACCCATATCTCCTAAATTCTGAACCAAATTAATCTGGTGAGTTATAACTATCGCACCCATTGCGTCACATTGGGGTAGAGACGGAGGTAAGGCACTTGTAGACATTTGAGGTGGCGAAACTTGTTCAGGAATAGTAAAATAAAGATCAAAAGTAGCAATTACAACTCCTTCGCATTCGTTTATTATCTGAACATAATAATCTCCAGCCAAATAAGCATTCGGAGTATCTTCATCGGGTGTCCCCAAAGGAGCTGCTGCATAAGTAACTCTGGCCACTCCCGACATAGGGTCAAAATTGGTAAAGGTAAGCGGATCAAGAGTGAAATCAGGATGATTCGCATTCATATCATACGGATTAAAACCTCCCGGAGGGTATGGGTCAAAACCGTCTGGATAATCAATAAAATTAATGGTTACTCCTGCTACAAATTTTTCTACAAAAATATCAATCCCGTAACATTGATCGGGTGTAAAGCCCCACCATGCATTCATCTCTATAAGCACAGGCTGGTTTTCTAAGGCAAATTCCCAAAGGTCACCACAAGCATTAGTTACTTCAATACTGTAATAATATATCTCTCCCGGATAATATGGAACCGGAACTGTTGGTGCAACAACAAGCTGAGGTGGCCCTGTTGTTATTGTTTGCGTATCAATAATAGTAGCATCTCCTGATGAAGCAGGAGGTATAATTGTATAAGTTACTGTAATCGGGTAAGCACTTACGGGTACAGCCAAAGCATTCTGAATAATTACAGATCCTCCAGCCGTACAGTCTGTACCATTCAAAGATATGGCTTGATCGAGGAAATCTACCGGAGGTAGCGGATTATATTGTATGTTTACCGTAAACGCATCTGATTCGCCACAACTGTTAGTTGCTACCACAGTAAATCTTCGAACTCCGGGAACTCCGGCTGTAAAATCAGGAAGGTCGCTAAAAATATTGCTCGTTTGAGGCGGGGCAGTATAACCTCCAGGTATTGGATCTCCCGCCAAATTAACCTCAAAAAGATTATACATTACTCCTGCATCTGTTGATGAACCTCCTAATAAATTTACTGTAATTTCGGCATCGTTACCACACTTAACCGTGTATTCAGCATTAATATCAATCAAAACATATTCATCTTCAACCACCAAAGGCTCATAAGTCATTGCCTCTGCAACATTACCATTTTGTATTGCTACCACTTTGTATTCTCCCGCATCAAGCGTGGAGTAGGTATCAATTCCACCTGTTAAAGTAGCAACAAGAGTTTCTCCCGGCAACTGATATATATGATATTCTATATTAGCACTCGAAATAGGATTTCCCAGATGGTCTATAGGAGTGAAAGCGAATACACCATTACCCGGACAAATTGCGTGAGTTATATCTATAAGTATATCAAAACACAACTCTTTAACTTCCAAAGGCTCATAAATTGTAGAGGTTGCAGGATCGCCATTAAGCATAGCTACCACTCTGTATTCTCCTTCGGCAAGAGCCGAATAAGAATTATCTCCACCTGTTACAGAAGCCACAAGAGTCTCACTTGGCAACTCATAAATATAATATTCCATATCAGCATTTGGAATAGGGGCTCCGTCAGGGTCTGTAGCTGAGAAAGTAAACGAGCCATTAACATCAGTTCCACATATATGAGTTATATGTGTTAATACTTCAAAGAAACATAAATCTTCAACCAATAAAGGTTCATAAGTTATTGCACCTGCAAAATCGCCACTATGCACAGCCACTATCTTATATTCTCCCGGTGCAAGATCTGAATAAGAATTTCCACCTGTTACGGTCGCAACAAGGTTTTCATCAGGCAAATCATAAATAAGATACTGCATATCAGCATCTGCAATAGGATTCTCATCTAAATCTTCGGCTGAGAAAGTAAACATCCCTTGTTCCGAACAGGTTACGTGAGTTATGCCTATTGTGACATCAAAGTCTTGTGCAGAGGAAAAGACCCCCAGCAACAACATAAAACAAAAAGTAAAACATCTAATCATAATTTCTATAGTTTTGATTTGGATAAAAAAACACAATAAAATAAGTATTTCTGCCTACTTAAGCACTAACACTAAACGCTTAATAATCAAATATCTACAATAGCGTAAAAGAATTTTATCTGAAAATTAGCGTTCAAAAATAACTAAAAAAAAACACATTTACCAAGAAACTGTTTAATTTTTTTCTCTGTATTGAAAAATAATCTTTAATTCGGTTTCTTTTGGTTGTTAAATCTTCGAAAGATTACTCCGATTCTCTTTCATAATCAATTCGATAGCAATCTTGCTGTTTGACAAAACCAAAATATGTCTTTTAAAAAGAATAAACTTTAAGGGCAAATATAATCATTAATACGTATAAAAAGCCTTTTCGATTTAGAATTTAAATGAAACGAATTCGAATTTGGTTTTATTCGAATTTGGAGAACCTTAACAAATTATTGTTTTGAACTCTATATAATGTATGTACAAACCTCCGAAGTGTGCTATTTTAAAAGCTGCTTAGCGTGTTCTTTGGTTTTAACTTTGGTAATTACCTCTTCTATAAATCCTTCCTCATTAATTATAAATGTGGTTCTGTGAATTCCGTCAAAAGTTCTTCCCATAAACTTTTTTTCGCCCCAAACTCCGAATGCTTCAATTACTTCTCTTTCTGTATCGGCAATCAGCGAATAAGGCAGTTGGTTTTTTTCTTTGAATGTAGTTTGTTTTTTAGCACTGTCTGCACTGATTCCCAAAACTTCATAACCCGATGCTAAAAACCTATGGTAGTTATCTCGTAAATCACAAGCTTCTGCCGTACAGCCCGGAGTACTCGCTCTGGGATAAAAGAAAACCACTAACTTTTTGCCTTTGTAGTCTGAGAGTTTGTGTTGTTTTCCACTTTGGTCTGTTCCTAAGTTTTCAGGAGCTCTATCCCCTATCTTCAGCATTTTCATCTTTAAGTTGTTTTTGATTTATGTTTTTATGGCTTTTCGAGAGTAAACGAAAACTCCGAGCCTTTTCCTTCTTCGCTTTTTACAAATATTTTTTCGTCGTGAGCTTCGATGATGTGTTTTACGATCGCCAATCCGAGTCCTGAACCTCCTTCTTTTCTTGCTCTGCTTTTTTCAACCCTGAAAAATCGTTCGAACAATCTGGGAATGTGCTGCTTTGCGATTCCTTCTCCATTATCAACCACTCGTACAATAATTTTCTTTCCCACAAGCTCCTCAATGCTGATTTCGGTTGTTCCGTCTTCTTTTCCGTATTTGATAGAATTTGTAATAAGGTTTGTCAGAACCTGTTGTATTTTATCCTTATCTGCTTTTACGTAAACCGGATTCACGTATTTCATATCAAACATAAGGATAATATTCTTTTTTGAGGCATTCATTTCGAGCAGGTCAAAAGCATTTTGTACTACCTCCACAATATCAAATACAGAGTAATTAAGGTCAAGGCTTCCGGTTTCGAGCTTGGTTATCATATCCAAATCTCGAACAATATAGATAAGGCGTTCAACACCCTTTTCGGCTCTTTCAAGGTACTTTTTTCGGATTGATTTATCTTTTATTCCTCCGTCTAAGAGTATAGATAAATATCCCTGAACCGTAAAAAGAGGTGTTTTTAGTTCGTGGGAAACATTTCCGATGTAGTCTCTTCGGTATTCTTCTTGTAATTTCAGGGTTTCGATTTCGAGTTTTTTGTCGGTTGCGAATTTTTTAACCTGCTCGGTAAGCGTAACCATATCGGTAGTTATGGGTTGTTTTCGGAAAGTTGTAGAATCCAGAATTGATACATCGTCATAGATTTTTTTGATTCGCCTGTAAATAAATCGCTCCACCCTGTATTGCAAAACGAAAAAAGAAAAAACGCCTATTCCTACAAAAAAGCATAAACAAAAAAGCCACGAAAACTCAAAGAAGACATACAGAAGCCCACTCACAAAAAGCGAAGAAAAAGCCGCAATATAAAACGAAGAACGAATGGCAAATTTATATGTTTTTTTAATTTTCATCTTTTTATGTAAAATGTATGCTCTTCCTTATTTCTTTACGTCAAGAGCGTCACGAAGTGTATTTCCAACCATCATAAAGCTCAAAGTTAGTAATAAAATAGCAATTCCGGGAATCAGAGCCAAATAAGGTTTTCCTAAAATAATATCGCTATAGCTGTCTTTAATCATTCCTCCCCAACTTGGAGTTGGAGGCTGAGCTCCCAAACCAAGAAATGAAAGTCCGCTTTCTACCAAAATGGCAGAAGCAAAATTTGCAGCCGAAATCACTATTATCGGGGCAATTACCGAAGGTAGAATGTGTTTTATCAAAATCCTCGAATGAGAATACCCGAGTGCTTTGGCAGCTGTGATGTATTGCAATTGTTTGACGCTTATAATTTGCCCTCTGACTACTCTTGCCACCTCGACCCACATCGTAAGTCCGACTGCGATAAACACCTGCCAGAATCCCTTTCCGAGTGTGAGCGTTATGGCAATTACCAAAAGTAAGGTTGGAATAGACCATACTATATTAATGAGCCACATTACAAAAGCATCTGTTTTTCCTTCAAAATAACCTCCTATACTTCCGAAAAACAACCCTACGACAAGCGAAATAAAAACAGCTACAAACCCAATGGAAAGCGAAATTCTTGAACCGACAATTATTCTGCTCAAATAATCCCTACCCGATTTGTCTGTTCCTAAATAAAATTTTTGACTGCTGATGTATTTATCGGCTATTTTCCTTATATTTTTTTCGTTTGGAAAATCCGAAAGGATTACTTCTTTTTCGATTTGCATATCCGAATCGTCACTATACGGGACATAAATAATCTTATCTCCCGAAATTTTGTAACTCTGAATCGGGTATTTGTAAAAACGGGCTTTTTGTCCGAAAAAGTATTCCGAAAATCGAAATTCAGGAGCATTTTGTATCGGAACTTTCAACAGCAGGACTTCGAATCCGGGTTGCTTTGATTTAATTGATAAATCTCCCCAATTGGCATTTTTGGTCTTGTCAGGAGCTATCACATAAGCCAATAGAGCCACCAGTATCATCACAAATATATACATCAGACAAGCTACGCCTAATTTATTCTTTCTGAATTTTTTAAAAGCAGTACTTTTTAAAAATGCTCTGGTATTGCTCATCTCGTATTTAGTAATACATTGTGTTGAATTGGTATTGCTTGGGTTTATTTTTGAACAAATATAATCAGAAACCTCTTAAAGTTTATTTTTTGATGCAGATTATATAGGTTAAAAGAGATGTTGCAAAAAGTTTTATAATACAGTTTTATAAATTTCCATCAGGTTTTTTGCAATATTCTCATCGGTAAATTTTTGAGCATACTCCAATCCTTTTTCGGTAATAAATTTTCGATTTTCGGTGTTTTTTAGTAGAAATTCGATTTTTTCCTGTAATTCTTTTTCGTCTGACGGATTTATATAAATACTGTCCTGTCCTGCTGCCTCGGGAAAAACTCCTGAGTTAGTCGTAATTACAGGAGTTTTTGAAAACAAAGCCTCAATAATCGGGATTCCGAAACCTTCAAAAACAGACGGATAAACAAAAACACTTGATAACTGATAAACAATTGCCAATTCTCTTTGAGAAATTCCTTTCAGGTGAATGATTTTATCTTGTAATCTGTTTTTCCGGGTGTAATCTTCTATTTTCTGATAGTACTTTGTTTTTCGTCCGACCAAGACTAATTTTATATCCAAATCGTGAATGGCTTTGACAATGGTTAAAGCGTTTTTTCGCTCTTCAATCGTACCGACATTCAGCACAAATTTTTCAGGTAAATTGAATTTTTTTCTGACGGATTCTTTTTCTTCGGAAGAAAAATTTTCTTTAAAAACACCTGCACAACCCTGATAAACCACCTTTATTTTCTCCGGATTTATTTTTAAAAATTCGACTATATCCCGTTTGGTTTGTTCGCTTATAGCAATTACACAGTCTGCTTTTTTTGCAGCATATCGGAATTTCCAAAAATGTATTTTTGACGGACAAAAACCAACGGGATATTACCATAAATCGGATAAAAACTACACTAAAAACCTGATAAACAAAAACAAAACCGAATTTGAGGAACTCAAAATAAGGTGCGAAGCTTTTATTCAGAATTATTTTGAAAAAATAACAGACAGGGATTTGTAGAAGTTTATTATAATATTTGTACTGATAGATTGAAAGTAATTATATTTGTGTAATATATTAAAATTATTATAAATTGAAAACCACATTACTAATTACTACTTATAATCGTCCTGATGCTTTAGAAGCTGTATTAACATCTGTTGAACATCAGGTTATTAAACCTAATCAGGTTATTGTAGCTGATGATGGATCTAGAGAAGAAACTCGTCAAATCATTCAAAAATTTCAAAATAAATGGAAAATTCCATTGGTTCATACTTGGCACGAAGACAATGGCTTTCGTTTAGCTGAAAGCCGAAACAAAGGCTTGTCTTATGTACAGCACGAATACCTAATTATGATAGATGGGGATATGATATTACACCCGTTTTTTATAAAAGACCACATTTATCACGCAAAAAAAGGATATTTTTTACAGGGAGGACGAGCCTTATTAACAAAAGAACTAACCGACAAAATATTATTGAATCCCTCCCAATACAATAAGTTTACGTACCTTCAATCAGGGCTGGAAAGCAGATTTGAAAAGAGATTAACAACATTTAGATGTATTTTACTCTCTAACATTTGGAAAAAAGAAAGCCAGAAATTGGACGGTATAAGAGGTTGCAATATGTCTTTCTTTTATCAGGATATTCTAAAAGTGAATGGTTTCGACAATGATTTTGTAGGATGGGGAAGAGAAGATAGTGAATTTGTTGTCCGATTGTTTAATATTGGTATTAAACGTTTCAATATTAAATATGCTTCAATAGCCTATCATTTATACCACAAAGAAGAACCTCGTGATTCACTGCCTGAAAACGACAAAATATTAGAAGACAGTATAAAATACAAAAAAACAATTTGCCAAAACGGATTAAATAAATTCATAAAACAATTTAATTAACCCAATTTCGTTTTTTAATTTTTATTTATACATAAACTGCTGTAAATCTCCATTAATTGTTTTGCAATAACAGAATCTATAAATCGTTGAGCATACTCAAATCCTTTTTCGGTAATAAATTTTCGATTTTCGGTATTTTTGAGTAAAAATTCAATCTTTTCCTGTAATTCCTTTTCATTTGTCGGATTTATATAAATACTCCCCTCCCCTCCTGCCTCGGGAAACACACCCGAATTAGTTGTAATCACAGGAGTTTTTGAAAACAAAGCCTCAATAATCGGAATTCCGAATCCCTCAAAAACAGAAGGATAAACCATAACCGCTGCTAATTGGTAAACTATGACTAATTCTTTTTGGGAAATTCCTTTCAGATGAATGATTTTGTCCTGCATATTGTTGTCCTGAACGTACTTTTCTATCTGCTCGTAATACTTTGTTTTCCGTCCGACCAAAACCAACTTTATATCCAAATCTTTAATGGCTTTAACAATGGTTAAAGCGTTTTTCCGTTCTTCAATCGTTCCGACATTTAGCACAAATTCACTTGGGAGATTTAGTTTTTTTCTGACAAATTCTTTTTCTTCGGAAGAAAAATTTTCTTTAAAAACATTAGAACAACCCTGATAGACCACTTTGATTTTTTCGGGAGTTATTTTCAGATATTTGATAATGTCCTGTTTGGTTTGTTCGCTGATTGCAATCACATAATCGGCTTTTTTTGCAGCATATCTGAATTTCCAAAAATGAATTTTTCGGTCAAAAAACGAATACAGATTCGGATACCGCATAAAAATCAAATCGTGAATAGTTACAACTGATTTTACATTTTTCGGAAGTCCAATTGGAATTTCTCCCGAAAGTCCGTGAAAAATATCAATGCTGTCTTCTTGGATTTGTTTTTTTACCCAAAACATTCTCCAAATACTTTTCAGTTTTTTCCCGAAAAAAGAAGTTGGGAGTTTTTCAAACGTATTTTGATCATTCAGTAAAGAAGAGCGTTGTTTGTTGGGTTTGGTATTATACAAAAAATATTCGTTTTCGGGGAAATGTCCTGAAAGAATACGAACCAAATCCCTGCTATAATTTCCCAATCCGGTATTGTTATGGAAAAATCTTTTTGCATCAAAACCTATTTTCATATATTTTGTTTTTTAGATTTTTGCTGTAATTCTTTTATTTTGGCATATTTTAAAAACGTTCCAAATGCAGTAAAAACACATATAACGAAACCGTGAAATCCGTCTAAAAAACCTTTTTTTATAAAATAATTCTTAAAGAATTTCCAAAAGGGACTAATTAACAATTTTGTAAATCCTATTTTTTTATTCGGATTTCTTTCAAAGGAGTTTTTTGCAGCAATATTTGCATAGCTATTCGCCTTAACATAATGGTCATTTATGGACTCAAAAGCCCAATGCAATAAATCTCCTTTCAGTATTTTGTGACTTTTCGAGTTGTCTAAAACTATTATTTCGTGTAAGTTGTTTTTACCTTTCCAATTAGCTTTTTTTCGGTTAAAGAGTCTTATTTTTCTATCGGGATACCAATTGGAGTGCTTTATCCATTTTCCATCATAATTATTCAAGCGATTGAAAGAATAACCGTCATAATCAAGATTTTCCTTTACTTCCATAATTGATTTTTTTAATTCTTCCGAAAGTTCCTCATCTGCATCTAACGAAAGAACATAATCATATTTGGCTTGGTCATTGGCAAAATTCTTTTGTGTGGTAAATCCCTCAAACGGATTTTCAACAAAACGAACTCCGTATTTCAGGCAGATTTCTTTAGTCCTATCCGTCGAAAACGAATCCACAACAACGATTTCATCTACTACATCAATAATAGATTTTAAGCAGTTTTCAATGAATTTTTCTTCATTAAAAGTGATGATAACTCCCGAAATTTTTGTCATAATCAATTTATTTCCTTGCAAAGATAGATTTTTTGCTTAACGATATTGCTGTATCTTTGCAAGAAAAATTTATGACCTCTCCATTAATTTCTATTGCACTATGTACTTACAATGGTGAAATTCATTTATTGGAACAATTGGATTCAATTATTAATCAAACCTATAAAAACATAGAAATTATAGCTGTAGATGATTGTTCTTCAGACAACACTCTGACCATTTTACAGGAATATGCTCTTAAATACCCATACATTAAGGTTTTTCGCAATAATGAAAACAAAGGATATAGTAAAAATTTTGAATATGCTGTTTCTCTTTGTGAAGGAGATTATATTGCGATATCTGACCAAGATGATATTTGGGTGTCAGACAAACTCGAATCACTTTTAAACAAAATAAGCACTAATAATAATTTACTCGTTCATTCCATTTCTTCACTAATTGACGAAAAAGGAAACAGCCTAAATAAAACCACCTTTGATAAGCGTTCAAATAATTATGATAGTGGAGACCCCAGGATTCTGACACTATTTAATATATTTTTAGGACATTCTATGTTATTCAAAAAAGAATTAGTAGAAATTGCCTTTCCAATACCACAACACAGTACTTATGATGCTTGGTTGGGATTTGTAGCTACAAATAAAAACAGCGTTTGTGTACTTGAACAAGTAACAACTCTATTTCGTCAGCACAACAACAATACAAGTAAAAAATGGGAGGGCGACACAAAACTTCAAAAAATAACATTATTAAAAAACCGAATACACGATTTTTTAACTATTCCAGACCTTCAACATAGAGCTTTTTTTGAGGAATTATATAGTCTTGTAGAAAAACGGGCAAATGGCTCTATGAATATAAAACTATTGTTGTTTTTACTGAAAAACAGAAAAATTATTGCCTCAACATTCAATAGAAGTACTGTGTCTAAATTAAATCATATTAGAAAGTTTTATATATAAACCAAACAGAGGTTGTTTAAAAAAGAATTTTACATTAATACTTTTCGGCTAAACCTCTCAAGTCTGCTATAAAAACAACTTCTCTTTTATTTCTTTGAAGAACCTTTGTTTGCAATGTTATCAAATTGTAAATAAATTATTACTTTTAGCCCGAAATTTTTCGTTGTATGAAAAGTAATATTCTACCCAAACAAATCCTCTACCTGTTGATAGTTTATGCTACTGTGATTTGTCTTTTCTTTTTGTTTCGGTTGCTTATTCTTCCTTTAAATAGTGAGGCTTTTTCGCAAATTTTAAACCAAAATGAAGGACTTTCTCTTATTCTGAAAGCCTTTGTAATGGGATTTCGGTTCGATACGGTTATCGCTTGTTATGTCTTGGCCCCTGCCTTTTTGGCTTTGGCAATTGCTTATTTTCTGAATATCAAAAGTAAGATTTATTATAAATCGGTTCATTATTTTATTCTCATACTCTTCTCGCTTTGTTTTACAGTCTCTTTGGCAGATATTCCGTATTTCCGTTTTTTCTTTAGTCGTTTTACGGTTCAGGCATTTGCTTGGATGGAAAGTCCTGCGTTTGTGTTTAAGATGATACTACAAGAACCATCTTATTTGGTTTTTTTAGTAGGATTAGTGATAGTCATTGTTTTTTATGTTTTTCTGATGAAAAAAACATACAGACGATTTTTGAAACCTTTGACACATAGCAACAAAACAACAAAACAGACAAAATTAATTGTTGCTTTTGTTTTTATATTTTTTGCAGGAGTTTGCTTTTTGGGAATACGAGGTCGTTTAGAACAAAAATCACCTATTCGAGTTGGGACGGCTTATTTTTCAAATAATCCGTTAATTAACCAAATGGGATTAAACCCGAATTTTACCCTGATAAAAAGCATCGAAGAAAAATCAAAATTAGCCAAAAAAGAACTCAACCTAATGGATAAAAGCGAAGCTCAAATCTTTGTAAAACAAGAGTTCGAAAGAATGAAAGCTGACACCATCGGGCAAAGGGAAGTGGTTTTCGGAAAAAACACCAATGTTGTTTTGGTAATTATGGAATCTATGGGGACGTGCTATATCGGACATTTCGGAAACGAAAACCTCACTCCTAATTTAGATGCTCTGATAAAAAATTCCGTTTCATACGAAAATGTATATACAGCCGGAATCCATACTCATAACGGAGTTTACTCTACCCTATTCGGACAACCTGCACTAATGGATAAACATTCGATGCACTATACCGTTATCCCGAAAATGAAAGGAGGATTGCCCGAAATACTGAAGGAAAACGATTATAACACCTATTACTTTACCACCCACGATGACCAATTTGACAACATCGGAGGTTTTTTGTCTGCTAACGGAATGGAAGAAATAATTTCGGTACAAGACTATCCGAGTTCAGAAGCGAAAAGCACTTTGGGGGTTCCTGACCACGTTATGTTTGAAAGAGTCATAACCGAAATGAACACCCGAGCTTCCGAAAAGCCCTTTTTTACCGCAATACTGACAGGAAGTAATCACACGCCTTATGTTCTTCCCGAAAACATCAGTCTCAAAACCCAGTCGAAAGATATGAAAACCCAGATTATCGAATATTCTGACTGGGCAATCGGAAAATTTATCGAAGAAGCAAAAAAAACCAAATGGTTCGAAAATACGGTTTTCGTTTTTGTGGCAGACCACGGAGCTTACAAAGGAATCAGTCGGTTTGAAATTGCCCTTAGCTATCATCACACACCTTTTTTCTTTTATGCTCCAGAGAAATTAACTCCTAAAAAAATAGAAAACATCGGACTTCAAATAGATATCCCCGCTATGATTTATTCTTATTTAGGAATAGAAAACAACGAAACATTAGGGATAGCTTTTGATATTCATCCAAGAAAATATGCCTACTTTTCAGCTGATGACAAACTCGGAGTTCTCGACCAAGAATATTTTTACATCTGGAACAGAAACGGACAAGAATACTTATACAAGTATAAAACTTCTGATCAAACAAATTACCTTAAACAACATCCCGAAAAGGCAAACGAAATGAAAAAATACGCTTTTTCGATGTTGATGAATTAAAAACGATTGTTTCTTATCAAGATTTCATCACATTTGACTTTAGGACTTTCGACTTTACGACTTATTATTGTAAATTTGCCTCTTCAAAAATTATTAAGATAAATGGCAATTCCAGCACAATTTGACCCGAAAGCCGTAGAGGACAAGTGGTATCAGTATTGGTTAGACAACAACTATTTTCATTCTACTCCTGATTCGAGAGAGCCTTACACTATCGTAATTCCACCTCCGAACGTAACGGGAGTACTGCACATGGGTCACATGCTTAACAACACGATTCAGGATGTTCTGATTCGTAGAGCCAGACTTCGTGGTTATAATGCTTGTTGGGTTCCCGGAACAGATCACGCTTCTATTGCGACCGAAGCAAAAGTAGTGGCAAGACTAAAAGAACAAGGAATTGACAAAAATAATTTGACAAGAGAAGAATTTCTAAAACACGCTTGGGATTGGACCAACCAATACGGTGGTGTGATTTTAGAACAACTTAAAAAACTCGGAGCTTCATGTGATTGGGACAGAACCAAATTCACCATGGACGACGATATGTCGGCTTCGGTTATCAAAGTGTTTGTTGATTTATACAACAAAGGCTTGATTTATCGTGGTTACCGAATGGTAAACTGGGATCCGGAAGCTAAAACTACTCTTTCTGATGAAGAAGTTATTTACGAAGAAAGACAAGGAAAATTCTATCATCTGAACTATAAAATCGTAGATTCAGACGAATATATCACTATTGCTACAACTCGACCAGAAACGATTTTGGGAGATACTGCTATTTGCGTGAATCCGAATGACGAAAGATACACACATCTGAAAGGCAAAAAAGCGATTGTTCCGATTGCCAATCGTGAAATTCCAATCATTTTTGACGAATACGTAGATATGGAATTCGGAACGGGTGCTCTAAAAGTTACTCCTGCTCACGATGTAAACGATAAAGTTTTGGGTGATAAGCACAATTTGGAAATCATTGATATTTTCAACGAAGATGCTACGCTTAATAGCTTCGGAATGCATTACCAAGGCAAAGACCGTTTTGTAGTTCGTGAAGAAATTGCGAAAGAATTAGAGCAAATCGGAGCACTTATCAAAACCGAAACGCATTTGAATAAAGTAGGAACTTCTGAAAGAACCAAAGCGGTTATCGAACCACGACTTTCAGACCAATGGTTCTTGAAAATGGAAGATTTGGTAAAACCTGCTTTGAAAGCCGTTCTAGAAACCGAAGAAATTAAATTCTATCCGAAACGTTTTGATAACACATACAAACACTGGTTAGAAAATATTACCGATTGGAATATTTCTCGTCAATTGTGGTGGGGACAACAAATTCCGGCTTACTACTACGGAGAAGGAAAAGAAGATTTTGTAGTTGCTGAAACGATTGAAGAGGCGCTTGAGTTAGCCAAACAAAAAACTAATAACCCACAACTGACAACCGACAACTTAAAACAAGACAAAGACGCTTTAGATACTTGGTTCTCATCTTGGCTGTGGCCGATGAGTGTTTTCGGAGGAATTCTGAATCCGGAAAACGAAGAATACAAATACTATTACCCAACCAACGATTTGGTTACCGGACCAGACATTATTTTCTTCTGGGTAGCTCGTATGATTATTGCCGGATACGAATACGAAGGTAAAAAACCATTCTCGAATGTGTATTTTACGGGAATTGTACGTGATAGCCAACGTCGTAAGATGTCAAAATCACTCGGTAACTCACCAGACCCGCTAGATTTGATTGAAAAATTCGGGGCAGACGGAGTTCGTTGCGGATTGTTGCTTTCAGCTTCAGCTGGAAATGATATTTTGTTTGACGAAGAATTGTGCAACCAAGGAAAAGGATTTGCCAACAAAATCTGGAATGCTTTCCGTCTTATCAAAGGTTGGGAAGTAGCGGATATCCCTCAACCTGAACATTCGAAAGTAGCTGTAAACTGGTTTGAGAACAAATTCCAAAAAACACTAGCTCAAATCAACGATGATTTTGAGAAATACCGAATTTCGGATGCCTTGATGGCTATCTATAAACTCACTTGGGACGATTTCTGTTCTTGGTATTTAGAGATGATTAAACCGGGTTACCAACAGCCAATCGACCGAGTAACTTTCGATAAAACGATCGATATCTTAGAAGATTTGTTGAAACTGTTACATCCGTTTATGCCATTCTTGACCGAAGAAATCTGGCAACACATCACAGAGCGTACTCCGGAACAAGCCTTAGTGATTGCTTCTTATCCAAAAGAAACTTCGTTTGACGAAAATATAATTTCAGGATTTGATTTTGCTACCGAAGTGATTTCAGGTGTTCGTACGATCAGAAAAGACAAAAACATTCCGTTTAAAGAAGCTATCGAATTGAAAGTTATCAATAACGAAAAATCCGTTTCAGATTTTGATACTATCATTATGAAACTGACCAATGTTTCTGCTTTAGAATATGTGAATGATGCTGTAAACGGAGCATTGACATTCCGTGTGAAGTCGAACGAATATTTTGTTCCGGTTTCTGGAAACATCAATATCGAGGAAGAAGTTAAAAAATTGACGGAAGAACTTGAATACACCAAAGGATTCTTAGCATCAGTTGAAAAAAAGCTTTCTAACGAAAAATTCGTAGCAGGAGCTCCGGAACAAGTCATTGTCAACGAACGCAAAAAACAAGCGGATGCTTTGGCTAAAATCGCAACATTAGAGCAAAGTATTGCAAGTTTGAAGTAATAAAGCTATAAAGCTTTTCTTAAAAAACAAAACCCATAAAGTTGTGGAATTCTTAGCGAAATATTGCGATTTTTCGTATTCTTTTTAGCAAATTCACAGAAAAACATAACTTATTGTTTTTCAGTAAAAAACCGAAAAGTGTCAAAAAACCTGACTCAATTTTATTTAAGGATTATTTAGGGCGTAGACTTAACCTAACAAGTTAAATTTTCGACAATTAAGTTTGAGATATTGTTTTTTTAATTCGTATATTTGCGTCCTCAAAAATTAACATTAAAAAAATATTAGTAATGACAAAAGCAGATATTGTAACAAAGATTTCTGAAAAATTAGGTCTAGAGAAAAGTGAAGTTCAGAAAACAGTGGAGTCTTTTATGGATGAAGTAAAAGGTTCTCTTGAATCAGGAGACAACGTTTATTTGAGAGGCTTCGGGAGCTTTATCGTTAAGACAAGAGCTGAAAAAACCGGAAGAAACATCTCTAAAAATACAACTATCAAAATCCCTGCTCACAATATTCCGGCATTTAAACCTGCAAAAGTTTTTGTAGAAAACGTGAAAAACAACACCAAAATAGCCGTAAAATAAAAAATATTTATTAACACCCAAACACTTTTGAATTATGCCAAGTGGTAAAAAAAGAAAAAGACATAAAGTGGCTACTCACAAACGTAAAAAAAGAGCCAGAGCCAACCGTCACAAAAAGAAAAAGTAGTCTTGTACTACTTTTTCGACTTTATTAAGTTCTTTGAAATGGGTTCAAAAATCGTTTTTGACCCCCTCGGGTAAAATACCTGTAAAAAATTATAACTCCATCTAAACTTCCTGTTTCAGCTTCAAAATCAGACTGTTTGAAGGCTGAAACTAAATTTGAGTTTGGATAAAAATTTACAGCAAAATGAATAAAGAATTGATTATAAGAACAAATTCTGATGCGGTAGATTTTGCCCTTTTAAAAGATGGAAAACTAATAGAATTACACAAAGAAGAAGAAAAAAAAGATACTGGAAACAGCTTTAATGTCGGAGATATTTTTCTTGCCAAAATCCGTAAACCCGTTGCAGGGCTTAATGCAGCTTTTGTAAATATAGGATACGACAAGGATGCTTTTTTGCATTATCACGACTTAGGCCCTAATCTTCCTTCTTTGATGAAATTCATAAAACTTGTAAGCACAGGTAAAACAAAAGATTTCTCACTCAAAAACTTTGCTTTTGACTCACAAATTGACAAAGATGGTCTTATTACCGACATATTGAGTGCCAACCAATCTATTTTGGTTCAAGTGGTCAAAGAACCCATATCAACCAAAGGTCCACGCATAAGTTCAGAGCTTTCGTTGGCAGGAAGGTATGTTGTTCTGATTCCGTTTTCTGAAAAGGTTTCTATTTCGCAAAAAATAGAATCCAAAGAGGAAAAAGAAAGACTGAAACGACTTGTACAATCTATCAAACCAAAAGGATTTGGAGTAATAATCAGAACCGTAGCAGAAGGAAAAAAAGTAGCAGAATTAGACAAAGACCTGCAAAATTTGTACAACAAATGGATAGCTATGTCCAAGCGAATTCTGACTGCTCCTATTCCGGCAAAAGTTTTGGGAGAAGTAAACAAGGCTTCCTCTATTTTGAGAGATGTATTTAATGATTCCTTTACCGGAATTTATATAGATGACGAAGAATTGTACTATCAAACCAAGGAGTATTTGCAAGAAATTGCTCCAGAAAAAGTGTCTATAGTAAAGCACTATCAGTCGAAAGAATTGCCTTTGTTTGAGAAATATCATATCGAAAGACAAATCAAAACTTCGTTCGGACGTACCGTTTCGATGAGTAAAGGTGCATATCTGGTTATTGAACATACCGAAGCCCTTCACGTTATTGACGTAAACAGCGGAAACCGATCGAACAAGTCTCAAAATCAGGAAGAAACAGCAATGGAGGTAAATATGATTGCGGCTTCCGAAATTGCAAGACAACTTCGCTTGAGAGATATGGGAGGAATCATCGTGGTCGATTTTATTGATATGTCTAATACAGAAAATCGAAAAAAATTATACGATCTTCTGCGAGAGGAAATGAGTGACGACAAGGCAAAGCACAAAATCTTGCCTCCGAGCAAATTCGGGCTGATTCAAATCACCCGACAAAGGGTTCGTCCGGAAGTAAACATCAAAACCGAAGAAGCCGACCCGAATAACTCGAACGGAGAAATCGAAGCTCCGATTCTGATTATCAACAAAATCAGAACAGATTTAGAAAGCATTGTGCTGAATCACAAAAAGGTAATCCTCAACGTACATCCTTTTGTGGCTGCATACCTAACCAAAGGTTTTCCATCCTTACGTTCAAAATGGTTTTTTGAGCACAAAAAATGGATAAAAATTATACCTCGTGATGCTTACAAATATTTAGAATACCATTTCTTTGACGAAAAGGGAAATGAAATTACCGATTAAACAAAAACGCTTATTCAAGGTTTGAATAAGCGTTTTTTTATTTAGATGATTCTACTCTTCACATCATATTCTTTATAACCTCCGAGCTTGTTGTATATTCCTGATTATCTGCATAAATATACAGTAAAGTTCCTTCTTTGATGGTGTCAATTATGGGCTGATTCAACTCTCTCGGAAGTGCAGGACAGCCGTAGCTTCTTCCTAATCTTCCTGTTGATTGTATAAAGTCTTCGCTGCAATAATCTGCTCCGTGAATTACCACAGCCCTTGGTTTGGCTTGGTCGTTTATTCCTTTTTCTATCCCTTCAAGCACTAAAGAGTATCCGTTTGCTCCAAAATAAGTGTTTTCAGTAAGATAAAATCCTAACGAACTCTGATAGGAACCGTGTTGATTAGAAAAAGAAGTTGCATATTGTTCTCCCGAATTTTTCCCGTGCGATACAATGGTATGAAATAAAATCTTTTTGCTGTCTAAATTCAAAACAACCATTCTTTTTTCGGTTGAAGGAAGCGTAAAGTCAATGATGGTTATAATGTCTTTTTTATCTGGATTTATTTTTTCCATGCCCGATAGAGCTTGTTCAAATGCCTCAAAATTAAGCACGTTTTCTAATTGAATTTCTTCATAAAGCTGTGCAAAATCAGGTTTGTTATGTTCCGAAGTTATGGGAATTTCAACCGTATGGACTTTCTGCAGAGGAGTTTTGGTCAGATTAAAAGAAGTCAGGAAAAAAGTAATTATAATTAATAGAACAATGCGCATTTTTATTTTCTTTTTGTGCTTTTATAACTTTAGTATAACGGATAAAAGTAATAATTATTTGAAGCTTAAAGTGTTAAAATATTTTTAATCTGTCTGTTTAACTGTAGTTTACAAGCTAAAAACATCTTGGAAATAAATATTAAACCTCATAGAGAGTTGTAGAGGTTTAAAAGCCAAAACGTCAGTTCGGTTGTTGCTAAACCAAGGGGTTAATCAAACTTATTCTTGAAGTAATATTTACTGTCTAATTCTTCGTCAAGCTCGTCTAAGATAACTTTGGGTTTGGGTTTTTTGGCTTGTGTTTTCTTTTTCCAAAGTTCAAAATTATCGGTAGAAAGTGCTTTTCTCATCAGTTCGGTAAGGTCTTTTTCTCTCAAACCAAACTCACTCTTTACCGCCTCAAAAGGTCTTTTTTCCTCTTGAGCTATAGCAATAATTCTGTCAATCGTTTCCTTGTCAAGTTCTGAAAGTTTACGCTTTTTCATCAGTCGAAAATTAAATCAAAAATGTACTTTTTTTAAGGTTAAAAATTTTCGTCAATATTAGTAAAAAAACAAATTCGTTGTACCTCTGACAATTATTTTTTTGCCAATACGCACAGAAAAAAATATAACTGTGTACATTTTAACCTCAAAAAATCTTTTGGGAATTGTACCTTACTGTCTTTTTCGGAAATTGACATTCATAATAACGATTGCCATCAAGATTAATCCGTTTCCGAACCATTGTACTGCACCTACGCTTTCGTTAAGTAAAAAATAAGCCATCAAAACCGAAACCGGAAGCTCCATAGAAGAAACTATACTCCCCAGGCCTAAGCCTGTTTTGGGAAACCCTGCATTGAGCAAAAGAGGAGGAATAATTGTTCCGAAAAGTGGTAAAATAAGCCCCCACTTCAAAAAGACCGAAAAATCAAAACTCTCTTGGTAACTGTAGATCGCAAAACAAGTAACAACTGTCAATCCTCCTAAGAGCATTATCAAACTTTTTTTAGAAGCAGGTAAATAGGTCGCAATTCTGTTGGAAGCGTACATCATAGTAGTAAACGATGCTGCTGCCATCAATCCCCAGAAAAAACCTCTCCAGTCCAAATCAACTTCTTTTCCGATTAAATTCGTAGCTAACAGTGTACCTAACAAAACAATTGCGACTGAGATTATTTTTCGTACAGACGGAACTTTTTTAGACAAAATAGCCTCTAAAAGAACGCTCATCCAAACCGTTTGCATAAGCAAAACAATAGCCACCGAAACATTGATATAAACTACCGATAAATAATAGAACAAACTCGTGAACCCGAAAGAGGTTCCGGCCAAAAACAACCTTGAAAAATCTCTCTTTTGGATTTTTGGTGTCTTAACTTTTTGGATGTTGGTTTGAAATAATACGATTAAAAACATTCCTACAACTCCCAAAAAATACTGTGCAAAAATAACTTCTCCTGTTGTATATCCTTCGTTGTAAGCTAACTTTACGAAAGTTGCCAGCATTCCGTAACTCGATGCTCCTAACCCTACCAGTACAACACCCTTTAGTATATCCCTTCTTTCCACTTTTTAAAAAATTTAAAAGCCGTCAAAGATAGGGATTTATTCTTGAGGAAGCTGAATGGTGCAATGTTGAGAATAGATTATAAGTTCAATTTTAAAATTCCTCTTAATTTCCCACTTTCTTACTCATAACCTCGTCATGGTTTGTAGTAATTTTCACAATCAGGATTTGGTTTGCTCCAAGATAAGGAAGTATATGGCTATTTCCTTCTGACGCATCGGAATAAACCACCCTTCCTAATACGTCATAAACCGTTACTTCCTTCATCTCAAAGCCTCTTGAATAAATATGAAACACATCATTT
>JBAYPE010000027.1:0-30443 GCA_041677865.1 Flavobacteriaceae bacterium | reverse complement strand
GTTCCGGGAGGAGCGGCTTATACTCGTAAAGAAATTGATGCTTTGATTGATTGGGTAAAACGTCCGCAAATCGGAGCTTCAGGAATGGTTTACTGTAGAGTAGAACAAGACGGAACCTATAAATCATCAGTAGATAAATTCTACGACCAAGACGATTTAGCAAAATGGGCAGAAGTTACAGGAGCTCAAAAAGGAGATATTATTTTCGTATTATCTGGTCCTGCTAATAAAACAAGAAGTCAATTGTCTGCTCTTAGAATGGAGTTAGGAAACCGTTTAGGTCTTCGTAAACCAGACGAATTTGCTCCGCTTTGGGTAGTAGATTTCCCTCTTTTGGAATGGGACGAAGAATCAGGTCGTTATCATGCGATGCATCACCCGTTCACTTCTCCGAAACCTGAAGATATGCATCTTTTGGAAACTGATCCGGGTAAAGTGAGAGCGAATGCTTATGATATGGTGTTGAACGGAAACGAAATCGGTGGAGGTTCTATCAGAATTCACGATAAAGCAACGCAAGCCAGAATGTTTAAGTTACTCGGGTTTACAGACGAACAAGCCAAATCACAGTTCGGATTCTTGATGGATGCTTTCCAATACGGAGCACCACCACACGGAGGATTAGCTTTTGGTTTGGATAGATTGGTAGCGATTTTAGGAGGCCAAGAGACCATTCGTGACTTTATTGCATTCCCTAAAAACAATTCAGGTCGAGATGTGATGATTGATGCACCTGCTGCTATCGATAAAACACAACTCGATGAACTTCAGATAAGTCTTATTGATAATGCAGAAAGTAATCTGAAAAGTTAATTCAGAATTAAACAATAAATCTATTTATCAAGCAGTGCAAGTTGTAATATTTGCACTGCTTTTGTTTTTGCTTCGATAATTTACTCATAAATCTAACCCCTGTATCCGATATTTTTTTTCAAATCTCAAATTTCTTGTTTTCCGAAGTTGATTAGTGGTATCTGAAAGACAAATTTCCTTATATTTGTGACTTATACTACTTATGTAACTAATGCAGAAACAAAAAAATATTGCGGTTGTAGGCTCCGGATTAGTTGGAACGCTACTTGCAATTTACCTCAAAAAAGCAGGACATAAAGTATCGGTTTACGACCGAAGTCCTGACATCAGAACCATTGAATTTTCGGGTCGGTCTATCAATTTGGCCATGTCAGATAGAGGTTGGAGAGCCTTAGAATATATCGGAATTGCAGGCCAAATCAAAGAAATTGCAATTCCGATGGAAAAAAGAGCAATTCATATCGGAGAAGATGCTGTAAATTTTCAACACTACGGAAAAGAAGGCGAGGCTATTTACTCCATTTCTAGAGGAGTACTCAACCGAAAAATGATAGATTTGGCAGAAAGTTTCGGAGTGAAGTTTTTCTTTGAACAAAGAGTTTGGGATGTAACCTTAGCAACGGCAACACTTCATATCGGAGAAACCGAAAGAGGAGAGTGGGAAAACATAAATTTTGATTTGATTTTCGGGTCAGACGGAGCTTTTTCGAGGGTTCGACACAGAATGCAACGTCAGAGTATGTTCAATTATTCACAAGAATTTCTTTCTATCGGATACAAAGAATTAAATATTCCTGCTGATGCAAACGGAGGTTTTATCATAGACAAAAACTCACTTCACATTTGGCCAAGAGGAGATTATATGTTGTCTGCCTTACCCAATCTTGACGGGAGTTTCAATGCAATTTTGTTTATGCCTTTTGAGGGAGAAAATTCGTTTGAAAAACTGCAAACCAAAGAAGACGTAAAGAGTTTTTTTAAAGAAAAATTCCCCGACACAATTAATGTGATGCCCAAATTAGTCGAAGATTTTTTTAAAAACCCGACAAGTTACTTGGTTACGATGAAGTGTTTCCCTTGGACGTATAAAGACAAAGTAGCTTTGGTTGGCGATGCCTCACACGCTATTGTCCCGTTTTACGGACACGGAATGAATGCAGGTTTTGAGGATATTACGGTTCTAAACCAAATGATGCAGAAATATGGAGATGATTGGGAGACGATTTTCAAAGAATACGAAAATGAACGGAAACCCAACACAGATGCCATTGCAGAACTTTCGTACAGAAATTTTATGGAGATGAGTTCAGATACAGCTGATGAGGGTTTTCAACTTCGTAAAAAAATCGAAAAATGGTTCTCAGAAAAACATCCGAAGTTGTGGCAACCGCTTTATAGTATGGTAACTTTCTCCAGCGATAAAACATATAGTGAAGCACTGAAAATAGGAGTGGGGCAAAAAGTGATTATGGACGAAGTGATGCGACTTCCCAATATTGAAAAAAAATGGAATAGCCCCGAGGTCGAAAACAAAATTTTAGAATTACTAAAAAAATAGAAGATAATCTTAGGTAAACCAATTTGTGCAAACTTGCGTTAAAATAAAATAAAATGAAAAAATCGTTTATCTTATTAATATTCTTGTCATTATTGATTGCTTCTTGTGCAGGAACCAAATATAAAAACCAAAAAACCAACACCTCAACCTCTACAAGGTATTCCAAGCAGGTAAGTTCTGTAAAAAAGGATACTAAGACCAAGCAAGTAAACTTATCGAAAGACAAAAAATCCGACAGAACCAGAGGGACATCTTTTGCTTTGGCAGATAATATTATCAATACGGCTGTGGATAATTTGGGAGTAAAATACAAATACGGAGGAACAACCAAATCAGGATTCGATTGTTCGGGATTAGTGTATTCATCGTTTGGTAAGTTTGATATTTCTTTACCTCGTACTTCTTACGAAATGGCAGAATTCGGAAAAAAAATCAAAGACTCCGAAGTGCAAAAAGGCGATTTGGTTTTCTTTATCACAAACGGAGGAAGACGCATCAATCATGTCGGAATCGTAACCGAAGTAAACAACGGTGAAATCAAATTCGTACATGCATCGACCAAAGCAGGAGTAGTCATCTCATCAACCAAAGAACCTTATTACAAAAAAAATTACGTAAAAGCAGCACGGGTTCTTTAAAATTATTTAAACAACTCAGACCTCAATACTTCTCCCATTAGAAATAGTTTTATTAGTTTCGAAATAAAAATCAATTCTTCCGAGATTAATACCGAAACAACCTACTTGGTTGATGATAACAGATTTATTTTCAATATTTTTGACAATAGTAGGTTTGCTTAAAAAAGTATGCGTATGTCCTCCGATAATCAAATCAATGCCTTTGGTTTGCGAGGCTAAAGCCAAATCAGAAATTTTGTCAGAATTATACCTATATCCCAAATGCGAAAGGCAAATAATCAAATCACATTTTTTTTCGTTTTTCAGAAAACGGGTCATATCTTGTGCAATTTCAATTGGGTCTAAATACTTGGTTTCTTTGTAATTAGCTTTGCTTACTAAACCGGAAAGCTCTATTCCCAATCCGAAAATTCCGATTTTTATTCCGTCCACCTCAAATATCTTGTGTTTTTTGATGTATCCGTCCAAAATGGTATTCGAAAAATCGTAATTAGAATTGATAAAATCAAAATTAGCATGCGGGAGCGGAGCCAAAAAACCTTCTAATCCGTTGTCAAACTCGTGATTTCCGAGTGTTGAAACATCGTACTTCATCATGCTCATCAGTTTGAGTTCTAGCTCTCCTCCGTAGTAGTTAAAATAAGGTGTTCCCTGAAAAATATCTCCTGCATCCAACAGCAAAGTATTAGGATTTTCTCTTCGGATTTTCTCTACCAATGTAGCTCTTCGAGCCACTCCTCCCATATTCGGATTTTTCGGGTGCGAAGCCTCAAACGGATCAATATGACTGTGAGTGTCGTTGGTGTGAAGAATGGTAATGTGTTTGTTTTTTTTCGTGCTGAAGCTCATCAAAGGCAAAGTCGAAATTCCTGCCATTACAGAAGTTAAAGCTGTTTTTTGTATAAATTCTCTGCGTTTCATTATGTTTGGTGTTAGATGCTGGATACCGTGAAAACCGAAAACTACCTACTAATTCAGGGAACTATCCTGTCGTCTAAAACAATCGGAATCGTATCATTTTCCTTAAAATAATCAATAATTAGATTCCGAAGTTTGTAATTTGTATCGTGTAGGGTAAGTTTTTTTTCAAAAAAAGTCATATTATCGCCTCCCGTTATCAGATAATCGGAAGTGGCAACGGTATAAATTTGATTCGTATCTAAAGGTTTTCCTTGAATTTTGATGCTTTTATGCGAATTTTCGTCTTCCGAAAGTTCAATTTGAATTCCAGAAATCGGGTGTGCTTTTTTCCCTTGAATAAAATACGCTACCATTTCTCGGATTTGTTCGCCTTTGAGTTCTGCAATAACAAGGTTGTTCTCAAAAGGCATAATCTGATAGGCCGTTCGGGCAGTTACATTTCCTTTAGCAATCGAAGCACGAATTCCTCCGTAATTCAACAAGCAAATATCTACACTTTTTTTGTGTGATTTTTCAAAGAGCAAATTGGCTTTTTCAAGGGTTATATCCGCCAAAAAATTTCCGATTGTAGTTTGCCATTTCCCCTTTGATTTGTCCATATTCTCGGGAGCAAAACTCAAACTATTGTCTAAATCCTGATTGATGTGGTTGCGATAAGGAGCTATAAATTTTTCAAAATCAGCAGAGTGTTGTATGTTTTCGTTTATCGGAATCTGCTTCCCTTTAATTTTGGAAATTGACTGCTTGTGTGATGTACAACCGACAAAAAAAGATAATGTTAATAATACAATAAAAAATCGGAATTTAGAATGGTTGTTTATTAGCTTTGTCATCTTAGATATGAGTCTTATTTTATTACTTTTGTAGGATTAGTAAAAATACTATGTTTTTAGGTTTAATAAAAAAACTTTCGTTAAAAAAACTTGTTAAGAAAAATTTAGCCAAAACAAATGCTCCGTCAGAAGGAAAAATAGAACACGTAGGATTGTTGATAGACGGAACAAAATTTAACAAAACAAAACAACTGACAAAGGAATTTATAAAGAGCGGAATCGACCCAAAACAAATAAAAGTTTTGGTTTATACCAAAAATAAAACGCTTAAAGATACAGAAAATATTGTTTATTTTCGTTCAAAAAACATCACTTTTTCAGGAAAAATCTCAAACGAAAAAGTTAAGAAGTTTACAGATTATTCGTTTGATTTACTTGTGAATTATTACAACGAGCAGCAAACGGATTTGATTTATCTCAGCCTAAAGTCCAAAGCAAGTTTCAGGGCAGGATTTGTCTTAGAAGAAAAACGGCTGAATCATTTTATGATTGATGTTCCACTTTCGAACTATCAATTGTTTACGGAAGAATTGTTTAAATATTTAAAAGTTTTGAATAAAACATGAAATCACTCACAGGAACCGGAGTCGCCTTGGTTACACCTTTCAGAAAAGATTTTTCGGTAGATATCGAAGCTCTCAAAAGAATTGTCCGCTATAATATTGACGGAGGAGTAGAATATCTGGTTGTTTTGGGAACAACGGCCGAATCTGCAACTCTTTCTAAAGAAGAAAAAGAGCTTGTTATTCAGACGATTGTAGAAGAAAATGCAGAAAGTTTACCACTAGTTTTGGGAGTCGGAGGGAACAATACGCAAGAAGTAGTAAACGAATTGAAAACCAGAGACTTGTCTGATTTTACGGCAGTATTATCGGTTTCTCCTTATTATAACAAACCCACACAAGAAGGAATCTATCAGCACTTCAAAATGATTGCTCAAAACAGTCCTATTCCTATAATTTTGTACAACGTACCCGGTCGAACAGCAAGCAATATGTTGCCTGAAACGGTTCTGCGTTTGGCAAATGATTTCAAAAATATCATCGGAATCAAAGAAGCTGCAGGAGATATAGTTCAAGCGATGAAACTTATTCAGAACAAACCCGAAGGATTTTTGGTTATTTCGGGAGACGATATGATTACCTTACCCATGGTTTTGGCAGGAGGAAGTGGAGTGATTTCGGTAATAGGAGAAGGATTTCCGAAGGAGTTTTCAGAAATGGTTCGCTTAGGATTACAAGGAAAGGTAAAAGAGGCTTATGCTTTGCACTATAAGTTGGCAGATTGCATTGATATGATTTTTGAACAAGGAAATCCGGCAGGAATCAAAGAAGCTTTCAAGCACTTGGGTATTTCCGAAAATACGGTTCGTTTGCCTTTGGTAAATGTAAACCAAGACTTGTCCGACCGACTTAAAACATTTATTTCAGGATTGAATTCTTTGTAGTTGACATAAATTCAATATTTTTAGATTATTTTTATTTTTTAACTTTTTTAAATTAAAATATTATGCTATCCAAAACATTAGAAACAGCACTTAACAACCAAGTAAAATTAGAAGGAGATTCTTCTCAGATATATTTGGCAATGGCTTCTTGGGCTGAAATTCAAGGGTTTGAGGGAATTGCAACTTTTATGTACACCCAATCTGACGAGGAACGTACACACATGTTGAAATTGGTAAAGTATATCAACCAAAGAGGAGGAGAGGCTAAAATCCCGCAAATTGAAGAACCACATTTAGACCACACTTCATTCAAAACTTTGTTTACACAACTATTTGAGCACGAGGTAATGGTTTCGGCAAGTATTAATGAATTGGTTCATATTTCGCTACAAGAAAAAGACTATGCTACACACAATTTCTTGCAATGGTACGTAGCAGAACAAATTGAAGAAGAGGCAACAGCACGTACAATTCTTGATAAAATCAACCTTATCGGAGACGACAAAGGCGGATTGTACTTGTTTGATACGGATATGAAAAGCTTTACAGGACAAACTCCTGTTTAAGTCTTTAATCTGAGTTTTTAATCTGAAAGTTTTGGGCTACAACATTTAAAAACCTGAAGCTTGAAACAAACTTGTTGATTATAAGAAAATAATAACTAACTTTGCAGACATTTTTTGTTGTAAGAAAATTTCATATTGAGAGAATGAAAAAAGCATTTTTACTTTTATTGGTTGTCGTAACTTTTGTTTCTTGTTCGGAGTATCAAAAAGCACTGAACAGAGATGACATTACTCAAAAGTATTATGTTGGAGAAAAAATGTACGATGCCGGAAAATATAACAAAGCTCTCAGGCTTTTTGAGCAAATAGCTCCCGGATACAGAGGAAAACCCCAGGCAGAAAAGTTGTTTTATATGCAGGCTAAAGCCTCGTACGAAATGAAGCAATACGGAATGTCGGCTTATTTGTTCGAAAGATTTATTGCCGGTTATCCTCGCTCCGAAAAAGTGGAAGAAGCATGGTTACTTTCAGGAAAAAGTTATGCTCAGGAATCTCCAAAATATTCTAAAGACCAAGAAGATACTTATAAAGCGATTGACAAATTGCAGGAGTTTATAAATATTTACCCTGATTCCGAATATGCAGAGGAAGCCAACAAAATAATTATTGAACTGAATCATAAAATAGAAAAGAAGTATTTCGAAATCGCTAAGCAGTACAATACAATTGCCGGATTCACAAGAGATTACAGGGCTGCTATTGTGGCTTTGGATAATTTTCTGATAGATTATCCGGGTACGATTTATACCGAAGATGCCTTGTACTATAAATTTGATTCGCTCTATCATTTGGCAATAAACAGCGTGCAAGACAAGAAAAAAGAACGCTTAGAACAGGCACAATCTGCTTATAATGCACTTATCCGATACAAATCGGAAACGAAATATAAGGCTCAGGCAGATAAGTTTTACGAAGAAATACAACAAGAATTACAAAAAAGTTAAATATATTTAGATTGGTTATGGATTTCAAAAAGACAAAAGCACCTGTAAACACAGTTACGTATGATAAAGACATCATCGAACAACCAACAGGAAACATCTACAAAGCAATTACCATAATTGCCAAAAGAGCAAATCAGATAAATTCTGAAGTAAAGAAAGAATTGTCTGAAAAATTAGATGAATTTGCCACATATAGCGATTCTCTAGAAGAAGTTTTTGAAAACAAAGAGCAAATCGAAGTTTCTAAATTTTACGAAAGACTCCCAAAACCTCACGCTATTGCTCTTGAGGAATGGATTGACGAAAAAATTCATTACAGAAACACAAAATAATTCGACCAATGTCTGTTTTACAAGGTAAAAAAATCCTGCTTGGTATTTCAGGGGGAATTGCGGCCTACAAAACAGCCAATCTGGTACGACTTTTTATAAAATTAGGAGCAGAGGTTCAGGTTGTGATGACTCCCTCTGCCAAAGATTTTATAACACCACTTACACTCGGAACACTTTCTAAAAGGGAAGTGTTTTCTGCTTTTTACGAGCCCGATGACGAAAATGCCAAATGGAACAATCACGTAGAACTCGCTCTTTGGGCTGACCTGATGCTTATTGCTCCTGCAACAGCCAATACCATATCCAAAATGGCAAACGGAGCTTGTGATAATTTACTTATGGCTACGTATTTATCTGCAAAATGCAAAGTCTATTTTGCTCCTGCTATGGATTTGGATATGTACAAGCACGCATCTACTCACGAAAATTTCCGAAAATTGAAATCTTTTGGGAATGTGATGATTCCGGCTGAATCGGGAGAATTGGCAAGCGGACTTTCGGGAGAAGGACGAATGGCAGAACCCGAAAATATCATCCGATTTATTGAAGAAGACCTTATTAAAAGCCTTCCGTTAAAAGGAAAAAAAGCACTCGTTACAGCAGGACCTACCTACGAACCGATTGACCCTGTCCGATTTATTGGAAACCATTCTTCGGGAAAAATGGGGTTTGACATTGCTAAAGCTTTAGCTGATTTGGGAGCAGAGGTTACCCTCGTTTCAGGTCCCACACATTTAACTGTGCAACATTCTGGTATAAATCTCGTTAGAGTACTATCGGCCGAAAACATGTACCAGGCTTGCCATCAAGTATATAAAAATACAGATATTGTAGTGGCCTCGGCAGCAGTATCCGATTACAGACCCAAATACGTTGCAGAGCAGAAAATCAAAAAGTCAGAAGAGAATTTAGTTATCGAATTAGAAAAGAACAAAGATATTTTGGCTTCGTTAGGAGTAGTTAAAGAACATCAGTTTTTGGTTGGGTTTGCTCTGGAAACCGAAAATGAAATTGAGAACGCAAAACAGAAAATTCAGAAAAAAAACTTAGATTTGATAGTTCTTAATTCGCTGAACGATAAAGGAGCCGGTTTTGGAGGGAATACTAATAAGGTTACTCTGATAGATAAAGATTTTAATATAGAGCAATTTCCACTAAAGACAAAAGAAGAAGTGGCTCAGGATATAGTAAATAAAATTGTAGAACATTATGCGTAAGATATTAGGAATATTATTTTTGGCTTTTTCTATGTATTCGGTTAATTCTCAGGAGCTTAATTGCAAAGTAACCGTTGGGCACGACAGAATAAATGTCACCAATACTCAGATATTCCGAACTCTTGAAAAAGCCTTGAACGACTTTATGAACAACACTCGTTGGTCTAATCAGATGTTCAATCAGAATGAGAAGATTAGTTGCGATATGTTTATTAACATAACAGCCTTGAGCGGAGGATCTTTCACAGCTACCTTGCAGATACAATCTTCCCGACCTGTGTACGGTTCTAATTATTCGACACCGGTTTTTAATTATTTAGATAAAGATTTTTCTTTTAATTATGTTGAGTTTGAAAACCTATTTTTCAACCCGAACAGTTTCGATTCGAACCTAACCGCTGTTTTGGCTTTTTATGCCAATATCATTTTAGGGTTAGATGCAGATACATTTCAACTTAAAGGTGGAACACCATATTTTGAAGCAGCAAATTCTATTGTAAATATTGCTCAATCGAGTGGATATAAAGGCTGGACGCAATTGGAAGGAGGTAACCAGAATCGTTTTTTTATGGCTCAAGACTTACTGTCTAATACATTTGAACCTTTCAGAAAATCGCTGTATGAATATCACATCAAAGGTTTAGACTTGATGAGCGAAAACGTAAAAACAGGAAAAGAAGGAGTAAAAAAATCTATTGCGACTTTAGTAGAAGTTCACAAAAGCCGTCCGAATGCGTTTTTGACGCGTATTTTTTTTGATGCCAAATCTGACGAATTAGTACAGATTTTTTCGGGTGGACCACAGGTTACCATTGCCGATTTGGTTGAAAACCTGAATAGAATTTCCCCGCTTAATTCTTCTAAATGGGGAAATATGAAAATGTAAATTTAGCCACAGATTAAAGAATTTTTCAATAGTCCGTAAAATCCTTTAATCCGTAGTTAAAAAAAATAATACTTATGAAAAAAGCCTTTGAATTTCTTACGCAAATAAAAGAGAACAACAACCGTGAGTGGTTTGCACAACACAAGCCGAATTACGATGTAATTGTCAAAGAAAACAAAACTTTTTTCAACCAAATTTATTCCGAACTGCAAAAACACGACAGTTTAGAGGGAATTCATATTTTCAGGATTTATAACGATGTGCGATTCTCGAAAGATAAATCTCCGTACAAAACCAATTTTGGAGTGAGTTTTTCCCGAACAAAACCGATGCTTAGAGGAGGATATTACCTTCATCTTGAACCCGGTAACAGCTTTGTCGGAGGAGGATTTTGGGCACCGAATAGTGAAGATTTATTCCGAATCCGAAAAGAATTTGAAATGGATACTAACGAAATCGAAAAAATTACTTCCGATAAAACTTTCTTCAATTATTTTGGAGAACTAAAAGGAGAAGACGGAGTAAAAACAGCCCCGAAAGGTTTTGATAAGAATCATCAAGCTATTGATTTAATTAAGAAAAAGCAATATGTGGTAATGAGAAGATTTACTGACAATCAGGTGTTTTCTGCTGATTTCCCGAAAGAAGTAATAGCTACATTTCTGGCAATGCGTCCGTTTTTTGATTATATGAGTGATGTCCTTACAACTGACCTTAACGGAGAACCGTTGTTTTAAAACGGTTGTCTCAAACTAACTTTTTCTTAAATTTCAAATTTTAACTCATTAATACTTAAATGAACCAGCCTTTAGCCGAACGTGTCCGTCCGAAAAGTTTATCAGAATATATCAGCCAATCTCATTTGGTTGGAGAGGGAGGTTCGCTTATACATCAAATTGAAAAAGGAATGATTCCTTCCCTTATTTTGTGGGGACCTCCCGGAACCGGAAAAACAACGCTGGCTCAAATTATGGCAGAACAAAGCGGACGGCCTTTTTACGAATTGTCAGCCATTCATTCTGGAGTAAAAGACATTCGTGATGTAATTGAAAAAGCCAAACAAAGCGGAGGTTTATTCACTGCCAAAAACCCGATTTTATTTATTGATGAGATTCATCGTTTTAATAAATCGCAACAAGATTCTTTGCTCGGAGCAGTCGAAAAAGGTTGGATAACACTCATCGGAGCTACTACCGAAAACCCGAGTTTTGAAGTAATTCCCGCACTTTTGTCTCGGTGTCAGGTGTATGTGCTGAATCCGTTTTCGAGAGAAGATTTAGAGGCTATCTTAAAACGTGCTTTAGAAATTGATGAATATCTTAAGACAAAAAACATCAAACTCAAAGAAACCGAAGTTCTATTGAGACTTTCGGGAGGAGATGGTCGAAAACTTTTGAATATTTTTGAGTTGATTGTCAATGCCTCTGCTGAAGATAAAATTGTCATTACCAACGAAAAAGTAATGCAATTGGTTCAGAAAAACACGGTAATGTATGACAAAACCGGAGAACAGCATTACGATATTATTTCCGCTTTTATTAAGTCGATTAGAGGAAGCGACCCCAACGGAGCCATCTATTGGCTTGCCCGAATGATCGAAGGTGGAGAAGATTTGAAATTCATTGCCCGAAGATTACTCATTGCTGCCAGTGAAGACATCGGAAATGCTAACCCAACCGCATTAGTTATTGCCAATAATTGTTTTCAGGCGGTTTCCACTATCGGCTATCCGGAGAGCAGAATTATTTTAAGTCAATGTGCTGTCTATCTGGCTACTTCTCCAAAGAGTAATTCTACGTATCTGGCAATCGGAAAAGCTCAGCAAATCGTAAGGCAAACAGGAGATTTATCTGTTCCGTTGCATTTGCGGAATGCTCCGACAAAACTGATGAAAGAACTTGGTTACGGAGAAGAGTATAAATATGCTCACGATTATGATAGCAACTTTGTAGAACAAGAATTTTTGCCTGACGAAATCAAAAATACTCCGATTTACCAGCCACAAAACAATCCGAGAGAAAACCAAACCAAAGAATTCCTAAAAAATCGCTGGAAAGGGAAGTACGGGTATTGATTAAAGTATTAAGATAAAACTCAAAAAAACTAATGCAAGATTTATTACCTTCCTCTTTGGTGTGGACTTCTTGCTTGAGCAGAGGAAATAATACAGACAACTAATGTTTTTTTGTCCATTATTCCGTAAACTCAATTTTTCTAGTGGTGTTGATTTTAGCAATCATATAGGGCTGGCTAAAAGCCATTGTAGCCATTCCCTTTGGAGCTGTTTTTTTTACTTTTATAATCACTTTTTCTTTCTCTGTTTTTATTTCGTCAATTCCGATACTATAACCACCAGTATTTTTTTCTCCCATAAATAGAGCTACAATTCTCGATTTTGAAAAATCTACATCCGGAATTTTATCATCTTTGATTATGCGATACAGTTCTTTTAGGTCGTTTTCGTTGTCAATCACTTCATAAGATTGTTGTTTTTTCCCCTGATAGGCAGAATCAGTCAGAATTTGATACGAAATTTCTTTTGCTGACTTTGCCGTAGAACAAGAATATACCAATACTATTGTTGTTATCAGCCAAAATAAACGGATTGTGTTTTTCATACTTTTGTTTTTTTAAACTCATTTATCAAATTTACATAAAGATTTTCATACAACGGAAGAATATTTTGAATATCAAATTTTAATGCGATCTGATGGGCATTTTTCTTAAACTGTTCAAGGGTTTTATCATCTTGAAGAATTTTAAGGGCGTTTTCAGCCATTTCGTTTGTATTTCCGACCTCAGACAAATATCCTGAAAAGCCGTTTATGTTTACCTCAGGAAGTCCACCGGAATTACTCGAAATAACAGGAACTTCAAGAGCCATAGCCTCTAAGGCAGCCAATCCGAAACTTTCAGTTTGCGAAGGCAATAAAAATAAATCCGAGCTACACAGAATACGATTGATTTCATGAGTATTCCCAAAGAAAATTACTTTGTCCAAAATTCTAAGTTCTTCACATTGATTTTCTGCTTTTTCTTTTTCAGGACCGTCTCCGACCATCATCAGTTTTGCAGGGATTTTCTGCTGAACTTTATAAAAAATATCAATCACGTCAGGAATTCTCTTGACCGAACGGAAGTTGCTGATGTGGGTTATAATTCTTTCGTTGTTTTGAGCGATAATATGACGTTCGCATTTTCGTTTGCTTCTGTGTAACGTATCCGAAAAGTCAATAAAGTTGGGCACTACATGGATTTCCTTGTTGATGTCAAATATTTTGTACGTTTCATTTTTTAAACTTTCGGAAACCGAAGTTACTGCATCGGATTTGTTAATACTAAAACTCACAGCTGTTTTATAGTTCGGGTGTTTCCCGACAAGTGTAATATCGGTTCCGTGAAGCGTGGTTATCATCGGGATTTCGATTCCATCTTCTTCGAGCATTTTTTTAGCCATATAACCCGCATAAGCGTGTGGAATAGCATAATGTACGTGCAAAAGCTCAATGTTATACAACCTGACCATATCAACAATCTTGCTCGAAAGTGCCAACTCATAGGGCTGATAATGGAAAAGCGGGTATTCTTGAACATTGACCTCGTGATAAAAAATATTTGGGCTAAGCAGTTCTAAACGAACGGGTTGTTTGTAAGTTATAAAGTGTATTTCGTGTCCTTTTTTTGCTAATTCCAATCCGAGTTCTGTAGCTACAACTCCACTTCCGCCAAATGTCGGATAACAAACAACTGCTATTTTCATCTTAAAAAATATTTTCTATAAAAGTAAGAACATTTTTTTTGATAAGGATTCCTCCTTTAATATTTAATATTTTTTTAAGGTTAAACAGCTCTGAAACGGTTTTTATGCCTTTATGAGTTTAGAAAATGACGGAAGCCTTCGAGGGCTACTCTCAATAAATAATCGTATTTTTGCAATCAAATTTTCAGTAATGGCAGATTTTTATAAACTTACGGTTAAAGAAATAAAACGCGAAACTCCTGATGCTATTTCGGTTGTATTTAATATCCCGACCGAACTGGTTGCGTTTTACAAATTCACAGCAGGGCAATATGTAAATTTAAAACTCACTCTTGACGGACAAGAGGTCAGACGAGCTTATTCGATTTGTTCCAGCCCGAACAGTGGGGAATTACGCATTTCGATTAAAGCAATTCAAAACGGATTTTTCTCGACTTTTGCCAACAAGCAGTTAGCAGTCGGAAATATTATTGAAGTAGGAACTCCCGAAGGACGTTTTACATTCGAACCCAAACCCGACAATCGAAAAACCTACGGTGCATTTGTGGCAGGAAGTGGAATTACTCCGGTTATGTCTATTTTGCAAAACGTATTGGAGGAAGAACCCGAAAGTACATTTGTCTTGGTTTACGGAAACAAAACCCCCGAAAGTACTATTTTCTTTGATAAACTCAACGAACTTCACGATAAATATATAGGAAGATTTTTTCTGTATTATGTTTTCAGTCAGACCAAACTTGACGGACATCTTTTCGGAAGGGTGGAACGTTCGACTGTAAATTTTGTATTGAAAAACAAACACAAAGAAGTTGAGTTCGAGAATTTTTATTTATGTGGTCCGAACGAGATGATTTCGCAGGTAAAAGATATTTTGAAAGACAACAATATTCCTGAAAATCGCATCAAATTTGAGCTTTTTACCACTTCGGAAACCGAAAATAAAATTGAGCAAAATTTAGACGGACAATGCAAAGTAACTGTTTTGTTAGATGATGAAGAAACAACTTTTTACATTCCGAATGACACAGTTATTTTAGACGCAGTACTTAAGCAAGGACTTGATGCTCCGTATTCGTGCCAGGGAGGAATTTGCAGTTCGTGTATTGCCAAAATCACTCACGGTTCAGCCCAAATGAAGAAAAATGCTATACTTACCGAAGGAGAAATTGCAGACGGATTTGTACTAACTTGTCAGGCTGTACCTACTTCAAGCGAAGTATATGTCGATTATGACGAGGTTTAAACCAATTAAAAACAGATTGAGTTTATTGCTGACACACGTAATTTATACAAAAAATATTTTGTTTTTATCTGAAGATAATCAACAGGAATTCAAAAAAACATAAAGTATTTCATCAAAATGTATATTTTTGTATTACAAACAAATAACACTCAATATTATGACTGAACCAAAACAATTCGTAGCGTCAGGCGAGGCAAAAGGGAAAGCAACACAATTACGCATATTTGCAGCTTTGTTGTGGATAGGTGCTATTGTAGCACAAATATTTGCCATCCGTTTTATCTTAAAGGCTGTTAATACAGAAGAATCTATTTTGAATGCATGGACTATTGGGTTAGTAATTCTTGATTTAGCCTTGGTGCTTATCGGTTCTATGCTGTGGAAAAAAGCAAACCGACTTGATCCACCCTCCGAAAAAAATAAATTTTTGTTTTTACTGCAAAGTCAATTAGGAGTTGTGGCTGCTATTGTGGCATTTTTACCCTTAATAATTTTTGTGTTAACCAATAAAAATATTGACGGAAAACAAAAAGCTATTTTCGGAAGTATTGCAGGAGTAGCACTGCTTATTGCCGGAATAGGGAGTTATGATTTCAATCCGCCTTCTATCGAAAAATATACCGAGCAAATCAATACTCAAACCGAGCAAATCAAAGGCTTGAATAACGGAATTGACTTGGTGTATTGGACCAACCAAGGCAATAAATACCACATATTCGAAGACTGTCAGCACATCCGAAATAGAGAAAAACATTCAGGTACAGTAGAACAGGCTTGGAACGAAAGAAGAATTGGAGATTCTGAACTTTGTCTTACTTGCAAAAAGAATGCAGAAAAGAAAACAAGTGCTTTAGAAAATGTTCAGGAAGTTTTGGAAGAAATTCAAAACTAATACTACTGTAATCCCACAAAAAAAGCTCAGAGTTTTTCTGAGCTTTTGCTTTATTTTATAGGTTGCTTTTTAGTCTTGTGTGTCGGGAGCTTGTCCGATTAACTCCATAAATTGGTCTAATTTCGGGGTAATTATAATTTGTGTTCTCCTATTTTTCATTTTACCAGCCTCGGTATCGTTTTCAGCAATAGGATTGTATTCTCCTCTACCTCCAGCCGTTAGGCGTTTCGGGTCAACCCCATAGTCGTTTTGCAAGGCTTGTACTACCGAAGAGGCTCTCAAAGCACTTAAATCCCAATTGTTCCGAATATTCTCCCTCGAAATCGGCACATTATCTGTATTACCTTCAATCAGCACATCATAATCTTTGTGGTCTTTGATGATTTTAGCAATTTTCGAGAGTGTCTCTCCCGCAGCTTCCGAAATTCTGTAATCTCCGGATTTGTAAAGCATGTTATCAGATAAAGAGATGTACACTACGCCTTTTAGGACTTGTACATCAACATCTCGCATTTCTTCTCTGCTCAAAGAACGAGTTAGGTTGTTGGTTAAAACTACATTCAAAGAGTCACTTTTATTTTTGGTGTTTACCAGGTGTTGGATGTACTTGTTGGATTCTTTAATTTCATCAACTAATTTAGCAATGTTTACTCCCGATTGACTACTGCCTTGCAAACAATCTGCAAGAGAGTTTTGTGTAGCAGAGAGCGTTCCTTGAAGTTGAAGGTTATTTCTTTTTTCGACCTCTATCAATTCCTCGAGACTCATAATTCTTGATTGTGCAGCTATAAGATCTTTTTGACAATTGGTCATTTGAGCGTTAACTAAGTCCAGCCTTGACTGAAGTTCTTTGTGTTTTTTTTGACTTACGCAACCTGTAAGTGCTACAGATACAATAATTAAGACAGAAAGCATGGATTTTTTCATGATGTTTAGTTTTTTAAGTTTCAACCAAACAAGTAGCAAATTTTTTGCCAAAGAAAGGTTTAAAGTAATAGTTTTTACTTTTTTAAGTCTTTTACAATCAATTTTGCTGTATTTTCACTTGCCCCAATCCCTCCGAGTTTTTCTTCTAATATATCGTATTCGTGTAAAAGATTTTTACGATAGTCAGGATTCAGAATTTTTTGAAGTTCGGCTTTTAGATTTTTAGTATTCAGTTCGTGTTGAATGAGTTCTTTCACCACTTCTTTGTCCATAATCAGATTGACAAGCGAAATATATTTCAACGTAATGATACGTTTGGCAATTTCATACGAAATACGACTTCCTTTATAGCATACGACTTCTGGAACTTTAAACAGCGCGGTTTCTAGAGTAGCTGTTCCGCTTGTTACCAAAGCAGCGTGAGAATGGCTTAACAAATCATAAGTTTTATTCGATACAAATCGAATGTTTTTCTTTTTCAAAAAGGTTTGATAAAACGAATATTCCTGACTTGGTGCTCCTGCAATCACAAACTGATAATCCGAAAAATCATCAGAAACAGAAAGCATAATTTCGAGCATTTTCGAGATTTCTTGCTTTCTGCTTCCCGGAAGAAGTGCAATAATAGGTTTGTCTTCAAGAGCATTTTCTCGGATAAAATCTTCTCTGGAAATGGTTTTTCGGTTGTGAATCGCATCAATAAGCGGATGCCCGACAAATTCTACAGGGAAATTGTGTTTCTTTTCGTAAAAATCTTTTTCGAACGGAAGAATCACATACATTTTGTCCACATCACGTTTGATGGCTTTGATGCGGTTTTCTTTCCAAGCCCAAATTTGAGGCGAAATATAATAATGCGTCGGGATTCCTTTTTGTTTTGCCCAAGTGGCAATTCGCATATTAAATCCTGGATAGTCGATGAAAATAATGACATCCGGATAGAATTTCTCAATATCTTCCTTACAAATTTTTATGTTTTTCAGGATTGTACGAAGATTCATCAGAACTTCCACAAATCCCATAAAAGCCAAATCACGGTAATGTTTGACAAGCGTTGCTCCAGCATTTTGCATCAAATCACCTCCCCAACAGCGAATATCTGCATTAGCATCTTCTTTTTTAAGTGCTTTAATCAGATTCGAACCGTGCAAATCGCCTGATGCTTCGCCTGCTATGATGTAGTATTTCATTCTTTTTAATTGCGAATTCTAAATTACGAATTACGATTAGTATTCAAAAACGCCATATTCACTTTTAATCGTAAGCTTTTTAGAGTCAGATTTCTCTACTCGACCGACAATTTGAGCATCGATGTTAAACGATTTCGAAATTTCGATGATGTCTTTTGCGGTTTGGCTATCGGTATAAATTTCCATACGGTGACCGCAGTTGAACACCTGATACATTTCTTTCCAGAGGGTTGCAGATTGCTCTTGAATCAGTTTGAAAAGCGGAGGAATCGGGAATAGGTTATCTTTCACCACGTGAACGTTATCCACAAAATGCAATACTTTGGTTTGACCTCCACCGCTACAATGCACCATTCCGTGGATTTCTTTTGGAGAATATTTCTCCAATATTTTTTTGATAACAGGAGCATACGTACGAGTAGGCGACAGCACTAATTTTCCAGCATCCAAAGGAGAATTTTCTACTTTGTCCGTCAGTTTTACGCCTCCTGAGTAAACTAATTCGCTTGGAACAGCTCCGTCAAAACTTTCGGGATATTTTTCTGCTAAATATTTGCTGAACACATCGTGTCTAGCAGAAGTAAGTCCGTTGCTGCCCATTCCGCCATTGTATTCTTTCTCGTAAGTAGCTTGCCCGAACGAAGCCAATCCGACGATTACATCTCCGACTTTGATATTGGCATTATCGATTACGTCTTTTCGCTTCATACGAGCCGTAACGGTAGAATCCACGATAATTGTTCTGACCAAATCTCCAACATCTGCCGTTTCGCCACCAGTAGAGTGAATCGTAACGCCAAACGATTTTAGTTCCCTAATAAGTTCTTCGGTTCCGTTGATAATGGCCGAAATCACTTCAGCAGGAATTAGATTTTTGTTTCTTCCGATTGTTGAAGAAAGCAAAATATTATCGGTTGCTCCAACGCAAAGTAGGTCGTCGATGTTCATAATGAGTGCATCTTGGGCAATTCCTTTCCAAACCGAAATATCTCCGGTTTCTTTCCAGTAAGTATAAGCCAAAGATGATTTGGTTCCGGCTCCGTCTGCGTGCATAATCAGGCAATACTCTTCATCAGCAGTCAGGTAATCAGGAATAATTTTACAAAATGCTTTCGGGAATAAACCTTTATCAATGTTTTTGATGGCGTTGTGAACATCTTCTTTGGAAGCAGAAACTCCTCTTTGGTTGTAGCGATTGTCAGTAGTCATTTTTTGTTAATTGTAGTTGTGTTGTATATATGTTTGCAAAAGTAAGGTTTATTTAGCATTTATATAATTGCTGATAAGTTTTATTCGAAGTATTTTTGTGAAAATATGCTAAATATGTGAGGAAATATTTAATCTTAAATCGTTAGTTATCAATCTTAAATCAAAAAAGACTACCTTTGCATCTATTTTAAAAAATTATATGAATAAATTTCAAGAATTAGGACTACAGGAGTCCTTACTACAGGCCATTGGGGATTTAGGTTTTACACAACCTTCAGAAGTGCAAGAAAAAGCAATTCCAATCCTTTTAGAAAAAGATACGGATATTGTTGCTCTTGCCCAAACGGGAACGGGAAAAACAGCGGCTTTTGGTTTTCCGCTTATCCAAAAAATTAACACCAACAGCAGAACAACTCAAGCACTTGTGCTTTCTCCGACCAGAGAACTTTGTCTGCAAATCACAAATGAACTCAAAGCGTATTCCAAATACGAAAAAAACGTAAATGTCGTAGCGGTTTACGGAGGAGCGAGCATTACTGACCAAGCCAGAGATGTAAAACGTGGAGCTCAAATCATCGTAGCTACTCCGGGACGTATGCAAGACATGATTAATCGAGGTTATGTCGATATTTCAAAAATTGACTTTTGCGTACTTGACGAAGCAGACGAAATGCTGAATATGGGGTTTTATGAGGATATCGTTTCGATATTATCAACCTCTCCTGACAATAAAAGCACGTGGTTGTTCTCAGCTACTATGCCCAACGAAGTGGCACGTATTGCTAAGGAGTTTATGAGGAAACCACTCGAAATTACTGTGGGAACCAAAAATTCAGGTACTTCTACTGTTTCGCATGAATTTTATGTGGTAAATGCTCGTGACAGATACGAAGCACTAAAAAGATTATCCGATGCAAATCCGGATATTTTTTCGGTTGTGTTTTGTAGAACTAAACGTGATACACAAGCTGTAGCCGAAAAACTTATCGAAGACGGATACAATGCCGCAGCCCTTCACGGAGATTTATCGCAAGCACAACGTGATACAGTAATGAAATCTTTTAGAGCTAAACAAATTCAGATGCTTATAGCAACCGATGTGGCAGCCCGAGGAATTGATGTAGATAATATTACACACGTAATTAACTATCAACTCCCTGACGAGATTGAAACCTATACTCACCGAAGCGGACGTACAGGACGTGCCGGAAAATTAGGAACTTCGATTGTAATTATTACCAAAAGCGAACTTCGCAAGATTTCATCTATCGAGCGAATTATTCAACAAAAATTTGAAGAAAAAACTATTCCGAGCGGAACGGAAATCTGTGCTATTCAGCTTTTTCATTTGGCTAATAAAATCAAAAACGTGGCAGTAAGCGATGAAATCAATGCTTATCTTCCTTCTATTAACGAGGTTTTAGAGGATTTAACCAAAGAAGAACTTGTAAAACGTATGGTTTCGGTTGAATTTAACCGATTCATTAATTACTACAAAAAACGCAAAGATATTTCTTCTGAAAAATCAGGAAAATCAGAAGGAAGTTATTCACAAGACGGAAGTGCTGTTCGCTATTTTATAAACATTGGTGCCAGAGATAATTTCGATTGGATGAATCTAAAAGACTTCCTAAAAGAAACCTTGAACTTAGGAAAAGATGATTTGTTTAAAGTAGATGTAAAAGAAGGATTCTCGTTCTTTAACACCGAACCTGAACATCAAGAATTGGTAATGGAGACTTTAAACGGATTTTCGTTAAACGGACGAAAAATCAATGTTGAAATTTCGCAAAACGATAGAGGTTCGGGAAGAAGTGGAAACAGACGTGACCACAACGGAAGAGGACGAAAAGAAAGTTCAGGAGGAGGATTTGGCAGAAGAGAAGACAGAGGGGTAAGTGGAAGAAGCAGATTCTCTTCAGATAAATCAGATAGAAAAGGTTCTGACAGAAATTCTCAAAGAGGAGACTCTTCAAGAGGCGGAAGTTCATCAAGACGCTCCTCATCTTCAAGAGGCGGAAGCTCTGATTTAAGATCAAAACGCTCAAGAAGAAGCTAAAAAATAATTACAAATTAGAAATTACGAATTAGAATCCTTATGCGTATTCGTAATTTCTAATTCATAATTCGTAATTAAAAATATGATTTTAGACATTGTTTTCTATATTTTTGTAGGAATCATAGCTATTCAGCTTGTTTATTATTTAGGAGTTTTTTCGCGTTTTGCTTTTGGCAAGATACCAACTTCGAATGCGAAGAAAATTCCTATTTCTGTAATTATTTGTGCTAAAAACGAAGAGGAAAACGTAAGGCGTTTGATTCCGCTTTTGTTAGAACAAGATTATCCTGATTTTGAAATCGTGTTGATAAATGATGCTTCGAGCGACCAAACTCTTGATGTTTTTAAGGAATACGACAATAAGTACGGTAACATCAAACTTGTTGATGTAGTAAATAACGAGTCGTTTTGGGGAAATAAGAAATACGCCCTTACACTCGGAATCAAAGCTGCCAAAAACGAATATTTATTGTTTACCGATGCCGATTGCTATCCGACTTCCAAAAACTGGATTAGCCAAATGTCTTCACGTTTTACACAAACCAAAACCATTGTTTTAGGCTACGGAGCTTACGAAAAAGTAAAAGGTTCTTTTTTGAACAAACTGATTCGATTTGAAACCATGCTTACGGCTGTTCAGTATTTTTCGTGGGCAAAGACAGGAAAACCATATATGGGAGTAGGTCGAAATTTGGCCTATAAACGTGAAGAATTCTTTAAAACCAACGGATTTATTAACCACATAAAAGTTCGTTCGGGAGATGATGATTTGTTCGTCAACGAGGCTTCGACTTCCAAAAACACCACCATTTGTTTTGGTCTGGATAGTTTTACGTATTCCGAACCCAAAAAAACTTTTTCGGATTGGTTCAGACAAAAAAGACGACATACCTCAACTGCCGGACATTATAAATTTTCGGACAAATTCCAATTAGGCGTGTTTTATTTTTCGCAATTTTGGTTTGTTATTTTGGCCATATTTCTTTTGGCTGTCGGATACAATTGGATTTTTATGACAAGCCTTATCGGATTTCGATATTTAATAACTTGGCTTATTTTAGGTTTTTCGTCATCTAAACTCAAAGAAAAAGATACGATATATTTTTATCCGATTATCGAAATAATTCTTATCTTCACGCAACTGAATGTGTTTTTAAGTAATATTTTTTCAAAACCCGTACATTGGAAATAACCTCGGAAATAATCCAAGAAAACATCGAAAAGGCAAAACTACAAAATCAGGTTGCTTTTACGTTTTTATTGGATTTTTATTGGAATGAAGTCTATGGTTTTATGCTCAGACGCACCGAAAACGAAACCGATGCAGAAGACATAACCATCGAGACTTTTTCAAAAGCTTTTGACAAAATACATACCTACAACTCAGAATACGCCTTTAATACGTGGTTGATTTCTATTGCCAAAAACGTACATATTGATATGCTACGGAAGAAAAAAACTTCACTTTTTGTGGATTTCGAGAACGAGCAAGAAAGTCAGAAAGCATATAATATGCCTGATACCTCGCCTACTATCGAAGATAAAATCATTCAGGAGCAAAACCTAAATAAACTCCTCAAACACATCAAAAGTCTCAAACCTCATTATCAGGAAGTGATTCAGTTACGGTATTTTCAGGAGCTTTCGTATCAGGAAATTTCCGAACAAATTAAGGAACCTTTGAGTAATGTAAAAGTGAAATTATTACGTGCGAAAAAACTTTTGGCAGAGAGTATATTGAAAAAGAAATAGGTTCAACCTGCAGTGTTTTTTAACAAGAAGTTTTTCAGAAACCTCTCTTTTGAAACTATTATACAAAATCGGGCAATTTGATTTACCTTTGTTTTTTCAAACAAAAACAATGAAAAATAAAAAAATAAACGACCTGAGTGCTTTAGGAGGATTTGTGTTTTCGACCAATAAAGACTTTGATTTGAGTAATGAGGATGAAAACATCGAGACTCCCGATAACAACAAGCAATACCTCGAAATACATTTAGACAAAAAAAATAGAGCAGGAAAGATTGCTACGCTCATCAAGGGATTTCAAGGTAGTGAAGAAGATTTAAAGGATTTGGCGAAAAAGCTAAAAACCCTTTGTGGAGTAGGTGGTTCACAAAAAAATGGAGAAATTTTAATTCAAGGAAATTTTAGAGATAAGATAATGGAATTTCTTAAAAAAGAAGGATTTAACGTAAAAAGAGTTGGAGGATGATTATAGAAGATTTGTTTTTTTGGGGGATTATCATTGCCAATGTTCTGATGAGTTATAAAGGTTTTAACGACTACGTATTTTTCCGAAAATATGAGTTTCATATAGGAAGTGTGCTTCAGGGGGAGCGTTACCGAATGTTTTCGTCTGCTTTTTTGCATGCCGATACGATGCATTTATTTTTTAATATGCTTACCTTTTACTTTTTTGCTCCTTGGGTAATTGCGCATTTGGGCAACTTTCCTTTTCTGCTGATTTATTTCGGGAGTTTGTTTTTGGGTAATTTCCTGACTTTGTATATCGAAAAAAACAATTATAACTACCGAGCTGTTGGAGCTTCTGGAGCGGTAACGGGAGTTATTTACAGTGCTATTTTGTTTAATCCTGATGCCAATTTATATCTGTTTTTTGCCCTTCCGATTCCTGCTTATCTTTTCGGAATCGGGTATTTGTTGTACTCAATTTACGGAATGAAAGCCAAAAACGACAATATCGGACATACAGCCCATTTCGGAGGAGCAATAGGCGGATATTTCATTACGCTTCTTCTGGCACCTCATTTGCTTTGGACAAAAACCACCATGGTAATCTTGCTGGCTATTCCTATTGTAGTACTGTTTTATTTGATGCGAAATAAAAAGTTATGATTTACAGTTCTAAACCCACAACTTAAAAATAAAACCCAAATTCTATTTTTACGCCCCAATTGTTTGTATCGGGAAGGTTTCGGTAATTACCTCTCCAGGAGAAATCTATTCGCATTACTTTAAAAATGTTTCCTACTCCAACGTGGTATTCCCAGTAAGGTTTTTCGGGAGCAAGATAATTAAGTCCGGAGGCATTAATGGCTCTGTTTTGGTCAGAAATAGTTCCGACAACTCCTTTTACACCAACTATTTCACGCAAGTTTAAATCCCTGAAATACGGAATCCTCGAAAACAGTTTTCCATTAAAGTGGTGTTCCAGTTGCAGGGTTGCATATTCGTCGGTTACAAATTCGTAATAATTCAGCAAGTTGAAGTTATTCTGAATCACAAAATACGATTGATTTCCCGGAATAACAGACATCAGCCCGAGCGGAATTTCCCCGAAGGTTTTTCCGATTTCGGTAGTTACAAAAAGTCGTCCGAGAAGTCCGATAACGATGGGTTGTTTGTAGTATAGTTGTACTTTTTCATAGTCAAAATCACTATCAAAAACCCCTTTTAGCCCTTGTGAATAGTTCAGATAAATTCGTGCATAATTGTTATCTACAATGCTTCGCTCTACTCCGTAACCTATGGTTTTTATTCCCGGAGTATAATCGACCATAAAGTTAATTTCGGATTGGGTTACTTTTCTTTGAATGTTTCCGTCCTTATCAAAATATTCTAAACTAAAAGTTTCGGGAGAGGCAGATTTCAGGGTTCTGTAGCTAAAAGCTGTTTTAAAAGTCAGATGCTTGACCGGTTCGATTTCTATCATTATATTCGACAAATTAACCGAAGTTAGTTTAGAATTGTCTCCGCTTGCAAACACAGCCGATGAGGCAAAACTACGTCCTAAGATGTCGTTAGTTGTGGTCAGACTTGCACCGATTTGTTCGATGTCTCTTCGGTTTCCTCCGCTTATGATAAGTCGGTTTTCTCTGTCTATGAGCCATTTTCCGGAAATTCCGTATTTGAACTGATTGTCGTTAAATCCGTAGGCTGTATATCCTTCTAACCTCCACAAATCGTTCTGCCCGAAATAGGTTCTTCCTCCTGCTCTAAGGCGAACTCCCTCTACATCGTTATATCCGAAAGAAGAAAATATTGGTCCGTAATCGAAATTTCCTATCTGAATATAACCACTACCAAGAATGGAAACCAAATCGTACATTCGTTTGAATTTTTTGACCGTTTGAAGTGTATCCAACATTTTGTAAACACCTCTCTCGTCCCGACTTAAAGATTCAAATCGATTTTCGTTCCAAAAGTCATCATCTCTGTGGTAAATAGCATCGTCATAATAATTAACTTCTTCTTTATAAAAATCTTTTGGTTTTTCCTGATTAAACAGATGATTTTGATAAATGGTAGTCCGTTTTCCGTACACTCCCTTAGATTCGTCTTTTTTATTAAAAGCAAAATCAGACATAAAATGATCTCTCGAAAGCAAAAAAACCGAATCGTTCAACACCTCAAATTCTTGTTCGATGTAAATCTCTTTTACCCAGTTGATGTTGGCACTTTGGGTTACAGACATATTGATTTTTTTGATGGCAAAAGTCGAATCGTTTACCCAAAAATCTCCCTTAAAGGTAAGTTCTCCTTTTCGTCTGGGATAGTAAATAATGTTATAGCACCATTTGTTGTCAATATAGGTGCTATCGGCCAAAACATAGTTATACGCATCGATTCCGTATCTGGAAATCGGACTATGGAAGCTTTTATCAAAAACAGTAATGAAGTTATTGTAGATGTCGTATTCGTTATACAAATCTTTGACAAAAGCCAAAACGTGTTGATTTCCGCTAAAACCTGAAGTTTTGTTGGCAGTCAGGATTTCTTTTTTCTTGTTCAATTGGTTATCTCCATACACCTCGCTCAGGGCTTCGTTTAAGAAAATCGGAAGATAGGTTTTTCCGGTAATTCTAGAAGTATCTACTTGTTCAAAAATGAACTCCATTCCTTTGAATAGTTTTTTTTGAGTAAAAGTACTGTCAATATTGTTGAGGTCAAATTGAATTTTTTCGTATTTCTCAAATTTATATTGGTCGAACATATACAGTCCGTTCTTGCGTTTACGTTCCCAAATTTTTCGCAAAATATCAATAGCAGGGTTATTTTTTTTAGATTGTTTTCCTCCGACAATCTGAATGGCTTCGATTACATTTTCGAGTTCGAGCGTGAATTCTAAGTCGTAATTTCCTCCGACAGTGAGTTGTTTTTCTTGTGCTTTGTATCCGATGAACGAAACGACCAAAGTCAGGTTGTTGTCTTTGGATTCCAAATAGAATTTCCCATTTTCGTTGGTTACCATTCCGATTGTAGTTCCTTTGAAAGCTACACTTGCAAAAGGCATAGGAATATTATTTTCGTCATAAACCACTCCGCTTACTTTGGTTTGTGCCAAGACAGAAAAGCCTATAAACAAAAATATATAAAGGAAGAATCTCTTCATAAAAACAAAATACAAGATGCAAATATATCAATTATAGGCATTATAAAGAACATAGAATTTTGTATTTAAAAAACATCACACCTCTTTTTAAGACAGGTTACTGTAAAAATGACTGTTTTAAACCCGTCAAAAATGATGTTAAAACTATGATATGACACTTTAATGTAGTACCTTTGCAGTTCCTAATTAGAACAAATAAAAATTATAAAAGCTATGATTAAAGTTTCAGAATCAGCAAGTAAGCGAGTGACAATGCTTATGCAAGATGACGGTTTTGACCCTCAAAATGACTACGTTAGAGTAGGAGTGAAGAGCGGAGGCTGTTCAGGATTGGAGTATGTTCTGAATTTTGATAAAAACACAACCGATACAGATAAAGTTTTTGAAGATAACGGAATTAAGATTGCGGTTGAGAAAAAAAGCTATTTGTATTTGGTTGGTACAACCCTGGAATATGAAGGCGGATTAAACGGAAAAGGATTTGTTTTCAACAACCCGAATGCTCAAAGAACTTGTGGCTGTGGGGAATCATTTTCATTATAGTCAAATGTCGAATGTCATAAAGTCAAAAAACTAAAATAACAAGACTTCAACAAGACTTTAAGACATTTAATATTTGACTTTCAAACTAAAAAATAAAATGGCAAAATACACAGAAGATGACCTAAAGGTCGAATTAGAAAATAAAGAATACGAATACGGTTTTTATACGGATATCGAGTCAGAAACTTTTCCAATTGGCTTGAATGAAGATGTCGTTAGAGCTATTTCTAAAAAGAAAGAAGAACCGGAATGGATGACCGAGTGGAGATTGGAGTCGTTTCGGGTGTGGAAAGAAATGATAGAACCTGAGTGGGCAAACGTACATTACGAAAAACCAGATTTTCAGGCGATTTCTTACTACTCAGCTCCAAAAAAGAAACCGACTTTGAACAGTTTAGACGAGGTTGACCCTGAACTTTTGGATACGTTCAAAAAACTCGGAATTTCTATCGAAGAGCAAAAAAGACTTACCGGAGTGGGAGGCGTAGCGGTTGATATTGTGATGGACTCGGTGTCTGTAGCAACGACATTCAAAAAGACATTGGCTGAAAAAGGGATCATTTTTTGCCCAATTTCTGAGGCTATCAAAGAGCATCCGGAATTAGTAAGAAAATATTTAGGAACTGTTGTTCCTCAGAAAGATAATTTTTATGCAGCTTTAAATTCGGCTGTGTTCTCAGACGGAAGTTTTTGTTATATTCCGAAAGGCGTAAGATGCCCGATGGAACTTTCGACTTACTTTAGAATCAATCAGGCCGGAACAGGTCAGTTTGAGCGTACACTCGTGATTGCTGACCAAGGTAGTTATGTGTCTTACCTTGAGGGCTGCACAGCTCCTTCTCGTGACGAAAACCAATTGCATGCTGCTGTGGTAGAGCTTATCGCTCTTGACGATGCAGAAATTAAATATTCGACTGTTCAGAACTGGTTCCCTGGAAATAAAGAAGGTAAAGGAGGAGTGTATAACTTTGTAACCAAAAGAGGTTTATGTGAGAAAAACGCTAAAATCTCTTGGACTCAGGTAGAAACAGGTTCTGCTGTAACTTGGAAATATCCTTCATGTGTGTTGAAAGGAGATAATTCAGTAGGTGAGTTTTACTCGATTGCTGTAACCAATAACTTTCAACAAGCAGATACAGGAACCAAGATGATTCACTTGGGTAAAAACACGAAATCTACCATTATTTCTAAAGGAATCTCAGCAGGTAAATCACAAAACAGCTACAGAGGGTTGGTGCATATTTCTCCAAGAGCTGAAAATGCAAGAAACTTCTCTCAATGTGATTCCCTCTTGATGGGCAACGAATGTGGAGCACACACTTTCCCATACATTGAATCAAATAATCCGACAGCTCAGATAGAACACGAAGCAACAACGAGTAAAATTGGTGAAGACCAAGTGTTCTATTGCAACCAAAGAGGAATCGATACAGAAAAAGCCATTGCCCTTATCGTAAACGGATTCTCAAAAGAAGTGCTGAATAAACTCCCGATGGAATTTGCGGTAGAAGCTCAAAAACTATTGGAGATTTCGTTAGAAGGTTCAGTAGGGTAATTTGAAAATGAGGTAATTTGAAAATTTAAAAATGTTTTTATGATAGAGAAAGAAAACCTAATCGTTAAATTAACTTTTCAATTTGCCTTAGACATTATTAAGTATTGTGATGATTTACAAGAGAATAAAAAGTATGTAATAGCTAATCAACTTTTAAAATCGGGGACATCTATCGGAGCTAATATCAGAGAAGCACAAAATGCAGAAAGTAAAGCAGATTTTATTCATAAATTTAAAATTGCAGCTAAAGAAATAGAAGAAACTATTTACTGGTTAGAGTTATGTAAGTTTTCTGAAAATTATCCTAACACAGAAAGATTAATTGAACAAACAAATAATATTTCAAGAATAGTCAATAAAATTATAATAACATCAAAACAAAAATAATTAGATAATTTAGAAATGAAAAAATTTAGATAACTACGAAAAGTATATACGTAACAAGTTATTTGATTTCCAAATTTCCAAATTTCCAAATTTCCAAATTTCCAAATTTCCAAATTAAAATGCTTAAAATAAATAACCTACACGCCTCAGTTGAGGACAAAGAAATCCTGAAAGGATTAAACTTAGAGATAAAAGCAGGAGAAGTACACGCTATTATGGGGCCAAACGGTTCCGGAAAAAGTACGTTAGCTTCTGTAATTGCCGGAAAAGAAGATTACGAAGTTACCGATGGAGAAATCATTCTTGAAGGGCAAGATATCAGAGAGTTAGCTCCTGAAGAGAGAGCTCATAAAGGAGTGTTCTTGTCGTTTCAGTATCCGGTAGAAATTCCGGGCGTATCGGTGACCAACTTCATCAAAACCGCAATCAACGAAACCCGTAAAGCAAAAGGTCTGGAAGATATGCCGGCCAACGAGATGTTGAAACTCATCAGAGAAAAATCTGAGATGTTGGAGATTGATCGTAAGTTTTTATCTCGTTCGCTTAACGAAGGTTTCTCAGGTGGTGAGAAAAAGCGTAACGAAATTTTCCAAATGGCAATGCTTGAGCCTAAACTGGCTATTCTTGACGAAACCGATTCAGGTCTAGATATCGATGCCCTTAGAATCGTTGCCAACGGAGTAAACAGATTGAAAAGTCAGGACAATGCAGTGGTTGTAATCACTCACTACCAAAGACTTCTTGATTATATTGTTCCCGATTTTGTTCACGTTTTGATGAACGGAAAAATCGTAAAATCAGGAGGTAAAGAATTGGCTCTTGAGCTTGAAGAAAAAGGATACGATTGGATAAAAGAAGAGGTTAATATGTGATTTGAGATTTGAGATTATGGCTACATTCAAACAGTTTGAGGATCTTGATATATGGCAAAATGCCAGAACTTATGCTAACAAGATTTTCAATTTGGCAACCAATGAAAAATTTAAAAATGATTTCAAATTAATAAATCAAATCAATGACTCTTCCGGCTCTGTTATGGATAACATAGCAGAAGGTTTTGAGAGAGAAGGCAATAAAGAATTTGTACACTTCTTAACCATATCAAAAGGTTCTTGTGGAGAGTCTCGCTCACAATTATATAGGGCTTTTGACAGAAAATATATTACT
>JBAYPE010000026.1:0-32349 GCA_041677865.1 Flavobacteriaceae bacterium | reverse complement strand
TAACCGTTGCACAACCTTTCATTTTTCCAAATAATCTTTAAAAACATAAAAACTCAACCTCTTTTAAAGCAATTTTAAGGAGGTTTATTTTTTAGTTGTAGTTCAAATTGTAAAAATTTGAATAGCTTACAATCGCGTTTTTGAAGGCTAAAAAGGCTCGTTTTGAAAAAACAAAGCATATCCCTTGTTTTAGAGATATCACTTGGGCTAAAATGGATGGTTTTTTGATGATAAAACGCAAGTATTTCTTCAAGTTGTAAGTTAAACTTGCCATGAGTACGTGTTTGTTTGCGTTTTGGATGCCTCGTGTGTTAACTCGCTTCATATTGGTAAAATTAACTAACGTTCCAAAAGTACTGTATTAAATTGAACAGACAAATGAGGGCTTTTGCCCTCTTTGTTGTTTTATAAAATGAGTGTTATTTTCCACTACCGTACAGAAATCGTAAAAATAGATAAAATAAAAAACCCTTAAAATACTGATTTACAGTATATTTAAGGGTTTTGTTTAGTGACCTCGGCAGGATTCAAACCTGCAACCTTCTGAGCCGTAATCAGATGCGCTATTCAGTTGCGCCACGAGGCCTAATAATTGAGGGTGCAAATTTAGTCAATAAAAACCAATTTCCAAAAATATTTTTACTAAATCCTGAAAAATCTGTACTTTTACCAAATATTTTTTAACTCAAAAAACAATGAAGGTTAAAACACAGGGAAATACAATCATTATTCAGGACACACAAGGAGATGTTGCTTTGTTTTTAGAAAAAATAGTAACACAGCACGATGCTTATAAAAAAGCGAATCTGATTCTGGATATATCAAAAAAGAAAGACGCAACCAACAAAGATGTACTTTTGTTTAGCAAATTATCTGCATTACATAAAAAAGAAAAAAAATCATTTGTTGTAGTAATGAACGAAGATTTTGATTTCAACCACGCCACTGATAAAGTGATGATTGTCCCGACTTTGCAAGAAGCCAAAGACATTATTGAAATGGAAGAAATAGAACGCGATTTGGGTTTTTGATAAGTTACTTGTCTATAAAATCATAAAATCCTAATAAGATAAACTCCATCAGACAATCGCAACTATAAAATTTAATTATTTTCGTGTTGTATTTTAGTTTTTATAAAAAAAGACTATATTTGGGAGCTTAAAAACAATCCATTAATTTTAAATAAACGATGAAAAATTATTTTCTAAGATTAGCTTTGGCATTATTTGTTAGTTTGGGAGCTATTTCCTGCGACACAGAGCCTTTAGACGACGGATTAGGAGCTGATGATGGTCCTCCTACTCAAAAGTTTTTTGCTGTTAATTTCGGTTCAGTAAATTACAACACAAATAATGCAGTAGCTGCCATAGACAACGGTGTTCTAACCATAACAGCTACAGATCCGGAAGGAACCTTTGTCATAAAAACCTTAGGAGCAACTACCGGAACTTATAGCAATTCACAATTGGATTTTACTTATACTTATACGGATTCAGAAACCGAAACAATTGAGGTTTATACGAGCATACATCCTATCAGTTCGATGAGTGATTCACAACTCACGATTTCTTCAATAAATTATCAAAACAAGACCATAACGGGTACTTTTCAATTTATTGGGTACAAACTTTTGGTAGATGGAGAAAACACAACAGTTACGGAAATGATATTCTCACAAGGAACATTCCTTAATATTCCTTATGATGCTGAGGATATTGATGATATTGAAGAACCTTCGGGAGGAGATTATTTGCCTATGGCTGACGGAAATATTTGGAACTATACCAATGGAGGAGTATTAGAATTAGGTTCTACAGAAGTTTTAAACGGCAAAACGTACTATAAACAAGTCAATAACTTTTTTATGGGAGATGATATTACCTTTACTTGGCCGGGATTAGAAGAGTTCGTAAGAAAAGAAGCCGGAAATTATTATGTAAGAGTACGTTCAACTCCAAACTCACCCGCACCTATAGAATCATTCGAAATGATTATATTAAAAGACAATTTGAGCGTGGGAGGAACTTGGTCAGATAACTTTTCGTTGCCTTTTACCGATGATGACGGAGGAGAGTTTACCTTCAACATTACCGTTGATAACGTAGTAGAACAAAAAGATATCTCTTATACAGTTAGCGGAATAACTTACAGTAATGTCATCAAAATTAAATCTACCAATCATTCTGAATTGATTTATAACGATATGCCGTTAGGAGAAGATGAGGTATCTTATACAGAGATGTGGTTTGCAAAAGATGTGGGAATTATCAAAACCGTTAATAGTCATGACGACCCTGAGTGGGAAGACGAAACTCACGACCTTATGGATTATCAGTTGAATTAATATACATATAAATTATAAAAATGCTGTTTTGGATGGACCCAAAACAGCATTTTTTTTTATCTTTGAAAAAATACAATTTATTGAAAATGCGAAAAATAATTACACTTTTGTTTTTACTACCTGTTATCAGTTGTGCCGAAATGCAGCAAATAGCCGACCAATTACCTCAATCTTCGGGAATAGGAACTCTTGATATAAGCAACGGACTTAAAGAAGCACTGAACAACGGAATTTCGAAACAAGTTACAAAACTTACTGCCACGGACGGTTTTTTCGGAAACGAAATGGTCAAAATATTGCTACCTCAAGAACTTCAAAAAGTAGATAAAACACTTCGGGATATTGGACTTTCATCTTTGGCAGACCAAGGACTTAAAGTATTGAACAGAGCTGCTGAAGATGCCGTAAAAGAAGCAACGCCTATTTTTGTAGATGCCATAAAGGCAATGACCTTTACCGATGCTCGTAATATTCTTATGGGGGCAGATGATGCGGCTACTAATTATCTGCAAAACACAACCTCCAATGCTCTGTATTCAAAGTTCAGTCCGGTTGTGAATAGCTCGCTCAGCAGGGTAGGAGCAGATAAAGTATGGAGTGAAATCATCAACAAATACAATAGCATTCCTTTAGTAAGCAAAATAAATCCCGACCTGACCGATTATGTAACCAACGAGGCTATGAAAGGCGTATTTAAAATGGTTGCTGTAGAAGAAAAAAACATCAGAAACAATGCTGTTTCCAGAACTTCGGATTTGCTCAAAAAAGTTTTTGCATTACAGGATAAAAAATAGTTTTTTCTAAAAAAATCTGTTGTGCCAGCTTTCGTGTGCGGGTACTTCCCAAAAATCATTGAATTCTCCTACTGTGTTTACTAAATTGTTAAACACTATCGTATCGCGATTTACGGCTTTTTCCTTGGCTATTTTCTTGAAATCTAAAAGAGATTTGTAGGCTACAAATTCGCCTGTTTTGTAGGTTACGTTCATTTTGTCTAACAAATCTACCTCGTATTTTTGTTCTAAAGACTGTATAAACCTTACCGAACTATCAATCGAGCAACCTGTAACTCCGTAAACTTGTTGATTGACAGCCAAGATTATAAAGCGATTATATCTTGTAATGAACGAAGCCTGAAGATTATCTCCGTGAGCTGTCCAGTTTTCTACAAATTCCTGTAAATCAGATTCTATTTCTTTAATTTGGTCATCGGTAAATTTTCGGTTGGACTGATAAATCCAAATACGAGAATCTTCAGGTAGGGTATCAAAAGGGACGAACATTTTTCTGTAATTTATAATTCCCTACAAAGGTAAGGATTTTTAAACGAATTTTCTTTTTCCGTTGAATTACTAAACTTACATTTTATCTAATCTTAAAGACAAAAAAAAACCACCTTTTCGGAAGGCGGTTTTTCAGGACTATTTAATTGTGATATTAGAAACCTAAATTAATTCTGTTATCTTTAATTTCGGCTTGATTTTTCAGAGCTGGAAGAATTTTTCCTTGAACTGAATTTTGTGTTTGTGTTTTTGACCTATTTGAATAAGTCATATAGTTCGGAAGTTCAGGAGCTTTAACAACTGATTTGGTTCTTACTACGTACACCCCTGTTTTTCCTTCGATAGCTCCAGAAGTCTGACCTTGTTCCAAGGCCAAAGCCGCTCCAACAACCTTAGGTTCTTGGCCCAATCCTTGAATCATAGGGTTAGAAAGCGAAAGACCTGTTGCTGATTTTACGGTTTCGTTGTTTGATTGAGCTATATCTTCTAAAGCAGCACCACTTTGTATTTTACCTTTTATGAGAGCAGCTTTTTTCTCGTTTCTTACAAGAGGTTCCAGCGTGCTTCTGTTTTTTTCAACAGATTGAAGTCCGTTTTCGTTAATGTTTTTGAGCTTTGCAATCACGTGTCCTTGATTGATGTCAAAACGTCTAACACTTCCTTTTTTAGTATCTCTTTCAAAAGTCCACTGTACGATTCCTCTCTGAGCTCCGAGTCCTACTATGTTTTCTTCAATAGCAGTAATTCCGTTTACCGGAACAACAGTAAGGTTATGTTCTGATGCTAACTCTTCAAGCGATTTTGTTTGAGCGTCTAATTCTACTTTTTGAGAAAAAGCATAAATATTATCGTTTGTGGTAGAAGAAGGTTCGATAGCCTGAGCAATAGTAGCTACTTTATAAGCCTGTTGGCTACTTCCGGTATCATCAATTTTAATGATATGATATCCGAATTGTGTTTTTACTACCTCAACACTTCCTTTGGGGTTAAAGAAAATAAATTCTGCAAAGTCTTTATCAAATCCTTCGTAAGTGATTTGCGAATACATTACCCAACCTATTTCTCCTCCGTTTCCTTTGGTTCCGTCTGTATTTATTTCGTTGGCAATTTCTTTAAATTTTTCATCGCTATTTTTTACCAAATTAAAAATGCTATCAGCTTGTTTTTTAGCCTCTTCTTCCGAAATTGTAGCTTGAGAATTTAGCGTTCCTTGATAAGGAATAATGATGTGACTTGATTTTACTGAGTCAGCAATCATTCTGCTGTCTAATATTCTTGAAATTTTAATAAAATCATCTTCTTTGTACAGAGAAGTTACCGTACCTATTGATGTATCAGACATAGCAGGCAGGTCTTTAGCGAAGATATATTTTTCGTTAAACGGAATATCGGAATTAGAATTTACAAACTCTTCTACTTTTTCTACCTCGGCAAATCCTTCAACGGTTTCATTAGTTTGAGTAGCTTCGTTATAAATCGTTTTTGAGTTTAACAACGAGGCAATATTTTCTTCAATTTCTTTAATATCTTCGTCAGAAGCTTTGCTTTCAATCAGAATGTATTCAAAATCACGAGAATCGTCTCCTTTGTACTTGTTTTTTCTCTTTTTCATATATTCAATGATTTCAGCATCACTAACCTGGACTTGGTCATCGTTTATAGAGGCGTACGAAATAGAAACATAATCAAAACTTACTTTGTTGCTTTCTCTTTGATACATCATTTTTCCGTCAAAGTCGGTGGTGTTCATACCTGCCTTAACCAAAGCGTTGTATGTTTGTTCTTTAGCAAAGTTCTCAAGACTTGTTTCATAATCTTCCAAAATCATTCTCCACTGAGTCGGGTACTGTGTTTTAATTGTTTCGAAATACTGGTTGAATTTGTCTTGGCTGAATTTACCCAGTTCGTCTAAAAACATAGTGTTGCCGATTTGTTCCATAGCTCCTTTAATTTGAGCCTCTCCGGCACGAAGACCTAATTTTTCGAATTGTTCTTCATACAGAGCGGTTTTTACCTCTTGGTTCCAAATACTGTTTGCAATCATAAGAGTTGAAGCTCCTTTGTTTTGTTCTTGTTGATTGGCTACTTTGATGCGAAACTCTTCCGTTGAGATGTCTTTTCCGTTTATAGAACCCACATATCTCATTGAATCCCCGAAGCTTCCACTTCCGAGTAAATCCATCAAAACAAAAGCGAACAAAGCTATTCCTACTACAGCAATGACTAATAATGAACGTTGTCTGATTTTTGATAAAACTGCCATTTTTATATAAAATTAAATTTTCAAGTGTGCGAAAATACAACTATCTCCGAAATAATAAAAGAATCCGTGCAATATTTTGTTTTTAATCCTAAAAAAATACTGTTTTTGGTTATGAATATTGTGGCTTATTTCAGGATTTTAGAAAAATCGGGTTTGAAATAGTTAGGTCCTTTCATTACTTTTCCGTCTTCCCTGTAAATTGGTTTTCCGTCTTTGTCTAATTTGCTCATATTGCTTTTTTGAATCTGGTCAAAAACCTCTTCGATTTTGTGTTGCAATCCGTGCTCGAGAATTGTACCACACAGAAGATACAACATATCTCCGAGTGCGTCAGCTACTTCTGTTAAGTTATTGTTTTGTGCTGCTTCAAGATATTCTTCGTTTTCTTCTTTCATCAGGCTAAAACGGAGTTTGTTTTTGTCTTTTCCTAAATCTGCCTGTGGAGTTTGGTTTACTCCTAATCCGTAAGTTGTATGAAATAATTCTACGGCTTCGAGTTGTTTTTTCATTTTTTTGTTCTTTATTTTTTGTTTACGGTAATTATAAAGTTTCTTTTAACCATTTAAAGTATTCTCTTTGCCAAACAAGTGCATTTTGTGGTTTTAGTACCCAATGGTTTTCGTCAGGGAAATAAACGAAACGACTTTTTAAACCTTTTAATTGAGCTGCTTGAAAAGCCTCTTGTCCTTGCCCGATTGGCACACGATAGTCTTTACCACCATGAATAACCAAAATCGGAGTATTCCAGTTATTTACAAGTAAAATGGGGTTGTGTTGATAATAGGTTTTTTGTGCAGCCGGATTCGTTTCTGTTTCCCAATAAGCTCCTCCGGCATCCCAATTCGGGAAGAAAACTTCTTCGGTTGTTCCGTACATACTATGCAGGTTGAAAACGCCACAATGTGAAATAAAAGTTTTGAAACGATTTTGGTGAATACCGGCTAAATAATAAACCGAATAACCTCCATAACTTGCTCCAACAGCACCCAAACGGGTTTCATCAACATATTTTTCTTTCGATAATTCATCAATAGCGGTTAAATAATCTTTCATAGCTTGACCACCCCAATCTTTACTGATGGCTTCGTTCCATTCTACTCCGAATCCAGGTAAGCCTCTACGATTAGGAGCAACAATCACATAACCTTGAGCAGCCATTACTTGAAAGTTCCAACGGAAAGAATAGAATTGAGAAACCTGAGATTGAGGTCCTCCGTTACAATATAAAAGGGTTGGGTATTTTTTATTTTCGTCAAAATTTGGAGGCAGAATCACCCAAACCAGCATTTTTTTACCGTCTGAAGTGGTTACATACCTTCTTTCTGTTTTGCTTAAAGCTAAATTATCATAAACATGATTGTTTACGGTGGTGATTTGCTTCCATGCTTTTTTCTTTAGGTCGAATGAAAAAATCTCTGTAGCATGATTCATATCTTGACGAGATATAATCACATTATCTCCAGAGAAACCCACAATTCCGGTTAAGTCAAAATCACCTTTTGTCACTTGAATAACTGTCGGTAATTTTTTAGTAAGACCGATGTAATCTACTTCAAAGAGTTGCTCGGTTCCGTCAATTGGGGCTAAAAAATAAATTTTCTTTCCGTCAGGACTCCATTTAAAGCTATGAACGGTTCCGTCCCAATGAGCCGTAAGATTCACATCAACTTGATTGTTTACTCTAACGATAATATCGTTTTTGTCTGCTTCATAACCATCACGTTTCATTTGTAACCAAGTTAGTTCTCCTTTTGGAGAAAGAGCTGGATTAGTATCATATCCCAAATTACCCTCTGTAAGGTTTTTAGTAGCTTTTGTCTCTAAATTGTATTCGTAGATATCTGTGTTGGTACTTAAAGCATATTCTGTTCCTGCTTTTTTCTTAGTTACATAATAAATGCTTTTTCCGTTTTTTGACCAAAGATAATCTTCATCACCACCAAAAGGCATTTGCGGGCTGTAATAAGGTTCATTAGCCATAATATCGACTCCTTCAGCTCCTTCTTTATTTTCTTTATAAAAAACATGATTAAACTTTCCTTCGTTGTCTTTGTCCCAATGTCTGTAATCTAAACCGTTATATACATAAGCAGTTGATTTATCTAAATCAGTATGAATGTCTTTTCCCAAAACATTATTCACTAAAACTTCTTCATGATACAGTACATATTTTCCGTCAGGCGAAATGTTTTTATCTGCAATCAAATCTTTATACTCTTCGATTTCTGTAAGGTTTTTTCCGTCAAGCGAAATAGAATATACTTTTGAATTCATTTTGTTTTCCGCCATGTCGGGAGTGGAAACTCTGTAAATAAGATTTTTTCCATCTTTTGAAATTCCGATAGGGGAGACTCTGCCTAATTGCAAAAGTAATTCGGGGGTCATTACTTCTTGTGCTGTCATGCTATTCGCAGTTATAATGCTTAAAATAAGAATTAAGATTTTTTTCATTTTAGTACTGTTTTGAGTTGAAAGTTCGTAAAGATACAAATTTTAGTCACTTTCGTAAAAACAAAAAAACTCTCAAATCAATCTGACAAGTTCTAAGTTTATTTCATAAATAATGTTCTAAAGTAGTATCACTTTTTAGAGCAACCAATATTCCATAAAAAAAAGAGCATTGAAATAAAATTCAATGCCCTTTTAAACAAACTCTGACTTATGGACTTTTTTTAATTAAAAACTTTTTTAACAGATGTAGTATTATCGGTAGAGGTAACTTTTACAATCAGTACCTGATTACTGTTCATTTTCTCTATGGTATGACTGTTAGTATTGATGTTTTCTTTTTGATAAACTAACCTTCCGAGCACATCATAAACAGCAATATCTTTAATGTCAAAGCCACTTGCTGCTACTTGTAGCTGGTTGTCTTTTTGATAAACTGCCCAACTATTGTCAAGATTGTTTATGTCGCCTATGCTAAGCGGACTCATATATTTTAAAACAAAACGGTCGTTAAAAGCTCCTTCATCAGAAGTAAACTCGTATGGAGCGGATTTAAGATTATGAGTAATATCCAGATAAGAATCGTACAGGTATATATCCTGATTTTGGTTGTCCTCTTCAAACAAACCATCAAAATAATCTAAGTGAATACTGAAATCTCCCGAAATAGTATTGAGGATGAACCCTAACGGAACCTGGTCTGTTTCGCTAAAAGGCAAGTCTCTTCCCTGGACAACAAGGTGATAATTTTCAATAACACTATACAGGCTCACATAATTACCACCAAATAAAACTCCGTCAATATCATCTAAACCATTAGAAGCCTCTGCTGTATATCCTAACAACATTTGATGAAAAGCCCCCTGCTCGTTACGGATACTTAATTTTATGATATGAACTTCCTCCTGGTCAGAAGAATTTGTGTTGTCCTGAACTTTATAAAATTCATTATTAGGCATAATACTGTTCGGAACACTATTTATGGTAGAAACACGCATAGAGTTGTTAAACTGTACTGTACCGTTTTTGGCAGCCATAAAGAAAGCCTGTCCTGATGCTATAAATCTTGAAGGCACATTCAGATTCGGATTAGGGGTAGTTGTACCTTCATTGAATAGGCTTGCTGATGTTCCTGTACCTAAGGCTGCATTATATACTGCAAAATCATTGGCTACATAAGTGTAATATATTTCGCTCTGAACAGGCTTGGTATTATGTGTCCATAAATATACGTTTTCGCCTAAATATATATTGTTTGCATCACGGAATTTTTTCACATCCAAAGCAGACGGGTACGGATTGGCAAAAAAGTTCCACGCATAATCTCCCTGAGGATATCCGTTTGCAGGGTTGCTTGCATCGTTTCCGCTGAGTAGGTTACCCGGGTCTCCTGTTGTGTCAAAACTATAAGGACCGGAGTTAGGTACTCCCACAAAATTTGCATTAAAAACCAAAGGAGTATTGTTAGGATTATTAGGGAAATTATTAGGAGCTTTGATGATATATCCTTCTCCGGGGTTCATTGTGCTATTGTGAGCTACCCACCTTTGCTGTACATATGTGTTATAGGTAGTATTAAAATATACTTCAGGATCCCAGCGGTAACGATAGTTTCCTGAGTTTGGAGATAAAGCAGCCGTTGTCTGACCTGCTACAGGAGAACCCCAGTAGGTATAGTCATAATTAAACATTGGCTTGGTTTTTCTTTTGTAGGTAATACTTCCTTCATTTTCGTTGAAGTCTATTTCCTGGACAATGCTCCCGTTGTTTTCTACGATTACAGCACTTGCTGCCTGTGTGTTGATAAGACTACGTACAATATATACGTAATCATTTCCGTCTATACGTAAAGAACCTCCCGTTCCTATAGTAAGCTGACAGGTAGTAAAGCTACCGTGTTCTTCTGTGTCATAGGCTCCTCTGATTTCTGTTAAGAAATCTCTGTTAGGTTCTGTTATTTCTTCATCGTCAAAGATAACAAGATCTCCGTTTTCATCTCCCCAACTTGTACCATTCCAATATAGGGTAATCTCGCATATTCCCGGTTCTACAGGAGGAATACCAAACTCGTCTGCTCCTATATCAGGAGCTGTTATACTTCTTGGCTGACCGTCAATATCATCATAAGGAAGGTTGACCCACAAATTGGCAAATTCTGTTGCAAGACCAACCCCTTCATTATTTACCCACGCATCACTGTCAGAAATATGCAGGTTAAAGTTAGAAACAAAAGGAGTGTTTTCACTGCCTGAATTGGTTTCAAAGCTTGAGCCTACAAAATTTTGCCAACCTAATAGCTCAGTGAAAAAGTAAGAAGGAAAAGAGTCTCCGTTATTTATACTGGTATGTCCTGCTATATATCCCCCTTCTGACGGTACATAGTAGTTATTGTAGTCCAGATGCTTAAATACGTCAGACATATTGTTCGTCAAATTAAAATTGACTGCAATACCAAATTTACGAATACCTGAAGCATAATTTCCATTGGTTTGGCTGTTTATAAAGATATTATTACGTATATCCAATTCAGAATAATCAGAAGCACTCCCTATAAGCACTATAGCAGCACAAATTCCAGCAGATACATTTTCTGATAAACTGACAGAGTTATGATAAAGTTTATATCCGTGCCCGCCTCCCATATAAATACCATAAGCTCCGGAAGTTATTGAGTTATGTGAGCCCGGATTATAAACATCGGCAATAAAATTATTCACAACGGCTATATTGTTAGGGGTGTTTTCATCTCCATAAGTGGACTCCAAATGAATTCCTGCTACCTGGTGTGCAGCATTATCGCGATATATTCCTAATATTTGATTTTTATAAATAACCCCATTATTACTTTCTCCTCCTACATATATTCCGCTATAGGGAGTAGATTCACTATGATTAATTTCCAAATCAAAAATTATATTTTCATATATTTTAAATCCTTGAACTCCTCTAAGATATATGGAGTGTGTTATTTTTTCTGTGTCATTTTCTGTACCAAAATCATTATCGTAAACTTCTACATTATTTGTACGGTTAGTTCCTGTTCCTGAACAATTTATAAAAACTCCTTGTTTAACTCCTTTAGAAATCACTCCATTTACTGTCAGGTTGGAAACAGGATTATTGCTCGCATTTCCAATACCAATAGTATTACTGTCTCCTGCAAATATGGCTCCGGAAAAATCTGAACTTATATTATCATTGAATTGCACAAGAATCATATTTCTAATTTCAATGGTATCGGATTGATTTGTTATCCAAAGTACTGTCCTGTGAGCACCTCCTGTACTATAATTACAGTGATTTGTAATGTTCAAATTCTTAGAACTCGAATTATTATTAGAACCGTTAAAAGTTATGTTTTCTGCTCCGTTCAGCTTAAAAACTGCTCTTACAGGAGGCCAACTACCAGGCCCATTTTCGTTATAAGCATCAATATTTACGTTTTTGTTCGGAGCCGGTTTAAAGGTTACCGTATAGTCGGCAGAAGCTGTAATTTCTATAGGGAAAGTTTCCCCCGTACTGTTGCTGTAAAGGTTGTCATAAAGCAAAAATGTAACTTCATCGTCAACCGTGTGTGTATTCAGATAAGCCACAGCACTTGTTATGGTGCTAAAATGCCCGTATTGGTCATCAATAAAGTATATTCCGGACAAATTGCCCGTAGGAGTTGTTCCGGATACTGAAATATTGACTGTTGCGGTATCAGAATCGTCTGTACCATTACTGATAGTATAAGTAAAAGAGTCTGTTCCCAAATAATTAGCATTGGGAGTGTAGTCAAATTTTTGAGTGCCGTTATTCCATACCACATTACCAAATGCAGGATTAGAATCAAGAATAATCGAATTTATCGGAGCATTTCCTTCGGTATCATTTGCCAAAACATCTAAGGCTGTTGTTTGGTTAGGTTCTGCGACAACATTATCGTTGTTTGCGGTAAGTACATTGGCAAACTCAGAAACAGTACCCGTGATTTTTGGACCGTTGGTAGTATTATTACCGTGCTTAAAAAACACAGGGGAATACCATGTGAGTGAGTTAGCATAAGCATAAAATCTTATGTAAAGTGTTTCTCCCGGAAGTACTTTAAAGTCATTAGGAAAATTTCCAGTAACATCATTGTCTCCACCTGCAAAATTCGTTTCTTCTATAAGAATTGTACCTCCACCCGTAAAGTCGGAAGTTTTGGAATAGCGCACCTGATATTTTTGAGGACCGGATGCGTTATATCTGAATTTAAATGCATCAGGTTCTATCTGATATCCTGCGTTGGCAGTTACCGTAAACTGTACATACTGCGATAAATCAATTGCTCCTGAAGTTGTCCAGTAAGGAACTCCGGTAGAAGTGTTGTGTTGTTGCCAAGCTCCTGATAATTGTACTCCCGAAGCACTCATAGGTGCAGAAGTAATATTCGAAACCACTACAGTAGCGTTCAAATTGTTATTACTATTCCATCTTACCAAATCTGTCTGACCAAAGAAAAGAGCAGGCAGAAGGCTTAACAAAAAAATAATTTTAGTTTTCATAAGTAAAGTTTGTTGTTGTTAGTTTGTTTTTTAAATTTATTGCGTTATTTTTGAGCGTTTGTAAAACGCGTCTTACTGCATCAGATTTTGTTTTTAATCTGAAAAAATGCCACAAAAAACTTCAAGATATCACAGTAAAAAATAAAAGGTATTTTTTACCATTTTTTCCATAGCAAAGAAAACTAAAAGGGGAGGTTACAACAAATTTTGAGTATGGTCAAAGTATAGACAGTTTTAAAAAAACCGAAGGAGGTACATAAAGGTAAAAAAAGTGGTTTTGTCTATACTTTGTCTATATAAGAAAAAGTTCTTATCTCTGATTATAAGTGTTTTACATTTCGGATAAGACTTTGTCAAAATCGGAATCTTCTTCGATGTTTAACTTTTTCTTTACTCGATATTTTTTAGAAATCACACTTTCGTGCGAGATTTTGAGCAGTGTTGCTATCTCTTTATTAGACAAATTTAGTTTTAGCAACGAAATGAAATCAATATCGTTTTTTGTAAGGTTAGGGAATTGGCTTTTTAGGTTGTTTATGAAGCCGGGATTTATTTGTGAGAATTTAAGGGTAAACTCTTCCCAATAATCTTTTTGTCTGATTAGTTTTCGGAGCGACCTTTTCATATTCGCAACCGAATCATTGTTGTTGTCGGACTTAATAATAAGTGCAATTTCTTCTTGAATATCTGCCAAGAGCAAAGTCATAGACGTTAATTCTTGTTCTCTGAGAGCCAATGTTTGTTTTTGAATTTCGAGCAGCTTATGTTCTTCATCTCTTTTCATTAAAGCCATTTTCTTTGCATTTTCGGCTCTTTTTAGCTTTAGCTTTTGGTATTTGCTTCTTAGCTTGAAACTTCTGTTAAGAACTAAAATCATAACAATAAGTGTGACTATAATCAGTCCGGCAAGAACATAAATTTTGTTTCGTGCTTCTATCTTTTCGCTCAAGAGGGTGTTTTGTATTTTTAAAGCTTTGGTTTTTTCTTGTTGGAGTTCTGTTTGAAATTTCTTTTGAATCTCTATGGTTTCAATCTCCTTACTTGCCAGCGATATCGAATCTTTAAGTACGATAGCTTCTTCAAGATAACCGATAGCCTCATCGTTGAGTTTTAGATTTTTATAAGTTTCTGCAGCCATTAGCCGGAAAACCATTTGGTCTTCAATGTTGAATAAGGTGCGTTCCGGAAATTTTTTCACATTTTCTATAACTTCCAAAGCTTGTTCATACCTTTCCATAACATTCAAAAGTTCAATGTATTCAGTGGCTACTCGCATAGTTCTGAAAGAATGACTACGACTGACATAGTCATAAGCCTTTTCATTGTATTTTAATGAGGTATTGAAATCCTTTTTGAAGAAGTATACTCTACCCAAGCCGTTGTAAGCAAGACCTACCAGTTCTTCGCTCTTAAAATCTTTGAGTCCTTCGGCTGCTTCGAGAAAGACTGTCTTGGCTTTTTTGTACTGTTCCACCTGTATCAAACTACTGCCGTAATTGATAAGAGTAAGGTAATAATTTCTCATATCACCAACCTCTTTTAACAAAGACAAGCTTTCTTCATACAATTCTATTGCAAAATCAAAATTTCCTGTTTTGTAATACATATTGGCAAGCTTCTGCTTGATAATACCTATTCTTTGTTTTTCAGGAGTTCCTTCTAAAATCTTAGCACTCTTCAAAAAATAATTAATAGCTTTATAATCTTCAAGCATATAGACATAGTTGGAACCCATTTCTCCGTAAGTCATGGCAATACCAACCTTGTCACCAATAGAGTCGTAGATTCTTAAGGCTTTGTCTAAATGCTTTAGAGAAGAAGCATAGTCGGACTCGTTTCGCAAGACATTAGCCAAATTCAGAATACTTCCGGCTTGATTTTTTGGATGATTTTTGGCTTTTTCAATAGCTTTTTTAAGAAATATTTTAGCGGAATCTAAATTTGAAACCTGACCATAATACAATCCGTAATTGTTGTAAATTTTTGCAGCAGAGGTATCGTGAATATCGCTGGTAGGTATGTTTTTGATCATTAAGTCAAAATAGAATTTTGCACTATCAGGTTTTGACATAACATGTTGCAAGGCTTTTTGACTGGTTTTGTCAAAGTCAAAAGGCTGCTGTTGGGCAGATAGTATAAAGGGGGAAAAAGCAACCAGAAGGAATGGCTTGAATGCTTTTATCAAGGCGTAAAAATTATTCATAGCTATAAGAGTAAAGATGGGTGGTCAGCGGGCGCAAATATATAAAAAAAGTTAAAAGTGTGAAAAAATAAATAAAAAATAAAAAATACAATGCTTTATATACGTATTTTTTATAAACTACCACAGGGCAATTACTGTACCATTTCAGGGCTATTCAAATAATTTTTAAAATATTTACTTGTTGAAATTGTTTACAATTTATTAATAATTTAGTTTGATTTTTAAAGAACCTGTTTAGAAATGCCTCTTTAGTTTTAATGATTATCTGCTTAATATTATAGCCTGATGCTTGTTGAACTTGTTTAACTACGTTCAATTCGCAAGCTCGTGTCGGCTTCTCGTAATTCATTAGTAATTGAAACAAGTTCAGAAAGAGACAATATTTAATGAAAAAATAATTACGAACAGTTGAGTTTATAGACATTCAAATCAATTTTTTAAGACAAAAAAATGACCGCATATAATCGGTCATTTTCTTGGCAATTATTTATTATGAGAAAATTAAATTTTAAAAGTAATGACCGGTCGGACAGCGTTATTAACAATGTCTTCTCCGATGCTACCGTTAAGGTAATGACTAATACCTGTTCTTCCGTGTGTACCTACACCTATAAGATCGGCATTTACGCGATTAGCAAAGTGAAGTACTCCTTTTTCTACACTATAGTCATTATAAACATGCATTGAATAGTCGTCTAAATCAAAGTTTTTTAAGAACGAAGTAATTCTTTTTTCTGATTCTTCGGTGGACATAAAACGTCCGGGAGTGTTTATCATCAACAAATCCATACGTGCACCAAATGCTTTGGCAAAAGCGACAGCATTTTCAAAAGGTTTTTTCATCTCGTCAGTAAAATCAGAAGCAAAGACAAATTTATTGATGTCTTTTATATCGAGTTCTTTTTTCACAACCAAAACAGGAATATCTGAAGTACGAACTACTTTTTCAGTATTAGAACCTACAAAAAATCCTTGAACTCCCGAAGTTCCGTGTGATCCCATAACTACCAAATCGACATTGTGCCCTTTACTGGCCTGGATGATTCCCTCAAAAGCTCTTTCAAACTGAACGGCTTCGGTTACAGGAATACCATCTAAAAAACTGCTGTTTTTTATTTTTTCAAAATGTTCACGGGTTTTTTGTATAAAAAACATTATCTCAGGAACGTCTCCTGTTCGTCCTGCAACCTTATCCACTACTTGAGAAGGAAGTTCTAACATGTGGAGAAGAATTATTTCCCCGTTATTTTTTTTTGCAATTTGTGCAGCCGCTTTTAGAGCAAATTCTGCGTGTTCAGAAAAATCGGTAGGTACTAATATTTTTTTCATAATGTTATTGTGTTACACATTTTTTTATTTAGCGAATAAAGGTAAAAATAAACTTGAATAAATCAAAATAATTTTCTCAGAAACTATTAAAAAAACAATTTTGTAGTAATGCTTTGAGGTTACTCGCAATCTGTTAATATTGCTAAAAACTCTTTAATAAACAAACGCAGATTCAAAAATTGAAATAAGAACAATTTTTGAATCTGCATTAAATAAAGCCTATGAATACTGTAAGCATTCATAAATGTTATTGTGTCCTACAAAATCAACATAGCATCTCCGTATGTATAAAACTGATACTTTTCTTTGATGGCCTCTTCGTATGCTTTTTTCATCAGATCGTGTCCCATAAATGCAGAAACCATCATAAGCAAGGTAGATTTAGGAGTGTGAAAATTGGTAATCATACAATCTGCAATACTGAATTCGTAAGGAGGAAAAATAAATTTGTTAGTCCAGCCCTCAAACGGGTTTAGCGTTTTGTGTGAAGAAACCGAGCTTTCGATAGCTCTCATCGAAGTTGTTCCTACAGCACATACCTTTTTTCTGTTTGTTTTAGCTCTGTTTACCTTTTCACAAGCTTCTTCCGAAATAAAAATTTCTTCGGAATCCATTTTGTGTTTCGATAAATCTTCGACCTCAACCGGATTAAACGTACCCAAACCAACGTGAAGTGTAATTTCTGCAAAATCAACTCCTTTTATCTCAAGACGTTTCATAAGGTGTTTTGAAAAGTGAAGCCCTGCAGTGGGTGCAGCTACAGCCCCTTCTTTTTTGGCATAAATAGTCTGATAGCGTTCAGCATCTTCCGGAACTACTTCTCTGGAAATATATTTTGGAATTGGAGTTTCGCCAAGTTCTGTGAGTTTGTTGCGAAATTCTTCGTAAGATCCGTCGTATAAAAAGCGGAGTGTCCTTCCTCTTGATGTAGTGTTGTCTATAACTTCTGCTACCAAAGAGTCGTCTTCTCCAAAATAAAGTTTGTTCCCGATGCGTATTTTTCGAGCAGGATCTACTAATACATCCCACAAGCGTTGTTCGCTATTGAGCTCTCGTAACAAAAAAACTTCGATTCTGGCTCCTGTTTTTTCTTTGTTTCCGTACAAACGGGCAGGAAAAACCTTAGTATCGTTGAGAATCATCACATCTCCTTCATCAAAGTAGTCGATTAGGTCTTTAAATAATTTGTGCTCGATTGTTTTTGTTTTTCTATTAACAACCATAAGTCTTGCCTCGTCCCTGCTTTCTGAAGGAAACTCAGCCAAAAGCCCTTCCGGTAAATTAAAATTGAATTGTGATAATTTCATTTGTTTGTTTTTTTGTATAGATGAATTTTTCAAGGTGCAAATATACGATTCCTAATCAGGCGTTGTCAAGTACTTTGACGATTATTTCTGATTTTTAGAGATAGTTTATAAACCTAAAGAGAAAAACAAAACTTGGTAGACACTTTTAAAAAGTAAAAAAATATCTATTTTTGTGCAAATTATATTCTATAATGGCAAAAACCGTAAAAAAGAAACCTGAAAAATCTGATATTCAGAAAGAAAAAAAAACATTATGGAATCCGAGAAACAAAATGTTTTTTGGAGCATTTTTAATTTTGTTCTCCATAGCTCTACTCTTGAGCTTCGTTTCTTTTTACATATACGGAACCGCAGACCAAAGCATAATTTCCGAATTATCGGACAGAAGTTACAAAGCAAAAAATTGGTTGGGAAAATTAGGAGCTTTCCTCTCTGATGTATTTTTGTATAAAGGATTTGGAGTCGCTTCGTTTTTATTTGTCCGTTTGTTTTTTGTTACCGGAGTTTATTTAGTTCTCAATATGGGATTGACAAAACTCAAAAAAATGTGGTTTTGGGATTTGTTTGCGGTGTTAGTACTTTCGGTTTTGTTTGGCTTTTTTAACGACAAACTACCCGAATTAGGAGGCGTTTTCGGATTTGAAATGAATGAATTTTTGCAAGATTATATCGGAGAAGCAGGAACAATTCTGACATTGATTTTAGGGATTGTGATTTATCTGATTTTTAAGATAAAAATTTCACCCGAAAAAGTGAAGAACTTTATAGTGAACAGACGAAACAGAATTAACGAAGAACTTAAAAAAGCAAGAGAAGAAGAGGCTATTCAAAACCCACTAACAACTTCCGAAACAGAACAAAACCAACAAACACAAATTTTACAACAAGTTAGTGAAAACGAGGAAGAAGGCTTAGGAGAAATAACCTTAAAAACCGTTTCATCAGAAGATGAATTATCTGATTTCGAAAAAAATATTGACGATGATACACCTACCATTTCAAACTATTCCGAAATAAAATTATCCACTGAAATACCTCCGAAATTTGAAGAAAATAAAACAATTGAAGCCACTAAGGAAACAACCGAGGAGGCAAAAGAAAGCAAGGAGGATTTCGTAGTTGAGCAATTTGAAGAGGAGGCTGTTGTCGGAGAGAATTTAGCCTCAAAATTAGTCGATGATTTTGGGGAATTTGACCCAACTCTCGAGCTTTCTAACTATAAATTTCCGTCAATAGATTTGCTTAAAGATTACGGAACAACCGGAATCACTATCAATCAGGAGGAGCTTGAAGCCAACAAAAACAGGATTGTAGAAACCCTGAAAAACTATAAAATTGACATTGCACAAATCAAAGCAACCGTAGGTCCAACAGTTACGCTTTATGAAATTGTGCCGGAAGCAGGAGTCAGGATTTCAAAAATTAAAAACCTTGAAGACGATATCGCTTTATCGCTTTCTGCTTTAGGAATCCGTATCATTGCTCCGATTCCCGGAAAAGGAACTATCGGTATAGAAGTGCCTAATCAGAACCCGTCTATGGTTCCGATGAAAACCGTTATTAGCTCTGCTAAATTCCAGAATGCAGAAATGGAATTGCCTATTGCACTTGGTAAAACCATTTCAAACGAAACCTTTGTGGTAGATTTGGCTAAAATGCCTCACCTTTTAATGGCAGGTGCTACCGGACAAGGAAAATCCGTAGGGCTTAATGCTGTACTGACTTCGCTTTTGTACAAGAAACATCCTGCCGAAGTTAAATTTGTTTTGGTTGACCCGAAAAAAGTAGAACTTACGCTTTTTAATAAAATAGAAAGACATTACTTGGCTAAACTTCCTGATACAGAAGATGCGATTATTACAGATAACACAAAGGTAATCCATACATTAAATTCCCTCTGTATCGAAATGGATAACCGCTACGAACTTCTCAAAGACGCATCGGTTAGAAATATTAAAGAATATAACGAAAAGTTCAAAAAACGAAAACTCAATCCTGAAAACGGACACCGCTTTTTGCCTTATATCGTATTGGTTGTCGATGAATTTGCAGACCTTATTATGACAGCAGGTAAAGAAGTAGAAACTCCGATTGCCCGTTTAGCACAATTGGCTCGTGCCATAGGAATACACCTGATTATTGCTACTCAGAGACCCTCTGTAAACGTAATCACAGGTATCATCAAAGCGAATTTCCCTGCTCGCATTGCTTTTAGAGTAACTTCAAAAATTGACTCCAGAACCATTTTGGACAGCCAAGGAGCAGACCAATTAATTGGTAGAGGAGATTTACTTTATACTCAAGGAAATGACCTGATACGAGTGCAGTGTGCCTTTGTAGATACACCCGAAGTTGAAAAAATTTGTGAATTTATCGGAGGACAAAAAGCCTATCCGGATGCCTATTTACTTCCTGAGTATGTAGGAGAGGAAAGTGGCACAAGTCTTGATATAGATATTTCCGAAAGAGATTCTTTGTTCCGAGAAGCAGCCGAAGTTGTAGTAACAGCACAACAAGGTTCTACATCACTAATTCAAAGGAAATTAAAATTAGGATATAACAGAGCAGGGAGACTGATGGATCAGCTCGAAGCAGCAGGTATCGTAGGACCTTTTGAAGGAAGTAAAGCAAGATCTGTACTGATTCCTGATTTGATTGCTTTGGAACATTTCTTAAATAATGAAGAAAGTAGGATTTGACAGAAATTTAAACAAATAATTTAACCGAATTTCTACGCTTAAATTAACTTCTAATCAGTAGTGTTTTAAAAATACAACCATGAAATATTTAATCCTTTTTATATTGATTTTTACTTCTTTTTTTGCACAAGCTCAAGATGCACAAAAAGCAAAAAAACTCTTGGACGAAGTTTCCGAAAAAGTTAAATCTTATGATAATGTCTCGATAGAGTTTCGATATACGGTCAAAAATATAAAAGAAAATATCTCGCAACACAGCAAAGGAAACGTAACAATTTCTGGAGAAAAATATGTTTCTAACTTTTTGGGCACAACCGAAATATTTGACGGAAAGATGAAATATACCATTATCCCCGAAGATGAAGAAATTGTCATCGAGAGTTACGACCCAAAAAAGGGAAATGCTTTTTCGCCTTCCAAAATACTGACATTTTATACCAAAGGATATACCTACACTTGGGACAAAATGCTTCTGCTCTCGGGTAAAAAAATTCAGTTTATAAAACTCAAGCCAACAGATGCTAATAGCCAGGTAAAAGAAATTCTCTTAGGGATTGATAATTTAACCAAAAACATCTATCAACTCATCCAGATTCTAAAAGACGAAACCCGTTCGGAGTTAAGTATTATTTCTTTCAAACCAAACCAAACTTTGTCAGAAAATCACTTTACCTTTGTTGAGACTAAATACTCGAATTATTACATCAATAGAATAGATTGATTTTAGGTGAAAATAATTGACCGATATATAATTAAAAGTTACCTGACTACATTTGCTTCGGTGTTTGTAATCTTGTTTTTTATTTTTATTTTACAGGCTCTTTGGATGTTTATTCCCGAATTGGCAGGGAAGGGGTTGAGTGTTTGGTTTGTCATCAAGTTTCTTTCTTATGTGATGCCTACAATGGTTCCGCTAATTTTACCGCTTTCTATTCTCCTTGCTTCGATAATGACCTTTGGTTCATTTGCAGAAAACTACGAATTTGCTGCCATGAAATCGGCAGGAATGTCGCTTGGTAGAGCTTCTAAAGGATTGACGGTTTTTATATTATTCCTCTCCGGAACTGCATTTTTCTTTGCTAACGATATTATTCCGTACTCTAAATACAAAGTCAGAAACTTCAGAAACAACATCAGAGAAAAGCCCTCAATGGCTATTGCAGAAGGACAATTCAACAACATTGGGGCTTATAACATCAAAGTTGATGAAAAATACGGAAGCAATGACGAGTTGCTCAAAGAAGTTATTATTCATAAAAAATCTAAACAAGGTAAAAATACAACGGTTACCAAAGCCAGAAGAGGAGAACTTATAAGCAAAGAAAACTCTAATATTTTGCAACTTGTTTTGTATGACGGGCATCATTATGAAGACATCATTTCCAAAAAACCGGAAGAGAGAAATCGTATTCCTTTTGCCAAAGCAGATTTTGAAAAATATGTTATCAATATGGATTTGTCTAACCTTGTCAATATAGATTTAGATTCGGACAGCGGAGAAAACACAGACGATTTGCTCAATGTGTCAGAACTCCGATATACTATAGATTCCCTTAAAAATAGTTACGAAAAAGAGCTTATTTCGTATGCAGATAACATTCATCATAGAATTTCATCACCGATGCAAATACAACAAAAGCGAGTGCTATTAAATGAAATTGAAGATGGGACTGAGACCGAAAAACCTTTGTTCGAAGCCGAAAAAATCATAAGCATCATTCCGGAAGATCAACAAAGCCGTATATATGAAGCCGCCTATAACAATTTGGCAGGAACAAAGTACAACATCGCTGAAAACAAATCCCGATTAGAATTCAGTAATCTCAATATTAAATCCCATCAATACTCTCTATACGAAAGATTTGTGGCTGCTTACTCATGTCTGCTTATGTTTTTTATAGGAGCACCTCTCGGAGCTATTATTCGCAAAGGAGGCTTCGGGTTGCCTATTGTTTTTGCCATTGGAATTTTTATTGTTTACCACTTTGCAACAACTTTTGGCAGAAAAATTGCCCAAGACGGAACCCTTGACGCTTTTCTCGGGGCTTGGGGTTCTTCAATTATTCTAACGCCTCTTGCCATAGTTCTTACCTATAGAGCTACTAATGATAAAGCGATGAGTATGGACAGATTTACAGAGCCTATTCGGAGGTTTTTTCAAAAGATTTTCAAATCAAAAGATAAAAATAAAACACAAAATGTTATCAAATAAAATGCAACTCAACACCATTGCAGAAGCCATCGAAGATATTCGTCAAGGAAAAGTAGTTATTGTTGTAGATGATGAAGACAGAGAAAACGAAGGCGATTTTATTGCGGCAGCAGAGACCGTAACTCCCGAAATGATAAACTTTATGGTTACTCACGGAAGAGGTTTGGTTTGCGTCCCGATTACTGAAACCAGAGCCAAAGAACTCGACTTAAAGATGATGGTTGAAAACAATACGGTTTTGCACCAAACCGCTTTTACCGTTTCGGTTGATTTGAAAGGACACGGATGTACTACGGGAATTTCGGTTCATGACAGAGCCAAAACGATTAAGGCAATTACTGATGAGAATACAAAACCCGAAGAATTCGGAAAACCTGGACATATTTTTCCGCTTGTTGCCAAAAAGGGAGGAGTTCTCAGACGAACAGGACATACAGAGGCTTCTATTGATTTAGCCCGTTTGGCAGGATTCAAACCAATGGGAATTTTGGTAGAAATTCTTAACCAAGACGGTTCGATGGCACGACTTCCACAACTCATAGAAGTAGCTAAAAAATTTGATTTGAAAATTATCTCTATTGAAGATTTGGTAGCGTACAGAATGAAGCACGATAGCCTTATCTCCAAAATGGAAGATTTTGATATTATGACCCGTTTTGGAGAATTCAGACTAAGAGCCTACTTACAAAAAACCAACAAACAAGTACACATCGCTCTTACCAAAGGAACGTGGAACAAAGACGAACCGGTACTGACACGAATCAATTCTACTTTGATAAATAACGATATTCTCGGAACGCTTACGAACAATCCTGACGAAAAATTAGCACGAATGTTCGATGCGGTAAATTCCGAAGAAAAAGGTGCGATTATTTTTATCAATCAGGATTTACAATCAATGAATCTACTTTCTCGCTTGGTTGAATTCAAAGAGTTACAAGAACAAGGCAAAGTAAAAGCTCCAAAAGTTCCGATGGACGTCAAAGACTTCGGAATTGGAGCACAAATACTCCATGACCTTAATATTTCTAAAATCAGATTACTGTCTAATTCCGAACAAACCAAACGAGTAGGTATGACCGGTTACGGACTTGAAATTACCCAGCACGTAAGTTATTAATTTCTTTAGGAGAATATCTGTTAGTTACTTTTAAATTTGTATTAATTTCAGCAATATCTGTTTCGTCTATCACATTATCCTTTCGGGAATTTTTGCTATCTTTGCACTGTTTTCGAAATAATTAATCTATAATATTACCAGAATGACTGTTACATCAATATCTAACTCAAAAGAAGCAATTGCATTAGAAGAAAAATACGGAGCTCATAATTATCATCCGCTACCTGTGGTATTAAATAGGGGAGAAGGAGTGTATGTTTGGGATGTCGAAGGAAAGAAGTATTATGATTTTCTATCGGCTTATTCTGCTGTAAATCAAGGTCATTGTCACCCCAAAATTACTAAAGCCCTTATTGAGCAAGCTCAGACTTTGGCTCTTACTTCAAGAGCTTTTTATAACGATAAATTAGGAGTTTACGAAAGATACATCACGGAAACCTTTGGTTATGACAAAGTCCTTCCGATGAATACAGGTGCAGAAGCAGTGGAAACAGCCATTAAAATCTGTAGAAAATGGGCATACGAGAAAAAGCAAATTCCCGAAAAACAAGCCAATATTATTGTTTGTAATGGCAATTTTCACGGACGTACTACAACCATCATATCTTTTTCGAACGATGAAAATGCAAGGAAGAATTTCGGTCCTTATACAGATGGATTTATCCAAATCGAATATAACGATTTAAAGGCCTTAGAAAATGTACTTACTACTCAAAAAAATATTGCGGGATTTTTGGTCGAACCTATTCAGGGAGAGGCAGGAGTTTATGTACCGAGTGAAGGATATTTGGCCAAAGCTAAAGAGTTATGCGAAAGATATAATGTTCTTTTTATAGCTGACGAAGTACAAACGGGAATTGCAAGAACCGGAAAACTACTTGCTGTTTACCACGAAAATGTTCAACCTGATATTCTGATTTTAGGAAAAGCCCTTTCAGGAGGATCTTATCCGGTTTCGGCTGTTTTGGCAGATGATACTATAATGAATGTAATAAAGCCCGGACAACACGGTTCGACATTCGGGGGAAATCCCATAGCAGCTGCGATTGCCATTGCAGCTCTTGAGGTGATAAAAGAGGAAAAATTAGCAGAAAATGCAGATAAACTCGGGAAACTTTTCAGAGAAAAGATGAATGAATATATTCAAAACAGCACTATTGCAACACTTGTTAGAGGTAAAGGTCTTTTGAATGCCATTGTAATAAATGATACAGAAGAGAGCGAAACAGCTTGGAATATTTGCATTCGTCTAAAAGAAAACGGACTCTTGGCCAAACCTACTCACGGAAATATTATTCGTTTTGCTCCTCCTTTGGTTATGAACGAGGAACAACTCTTAGAGTGCGTTTCGATTATTACTAAAACTCTAAAGGAGTTCGAATAAGATAATTACAAGCAGTATTTTCCTAACATTCGCTTTTAAACAAAAACAAAAAAGTTTTATAAAACACTTCTTGACTTGGTTTTATAAAACTTTTTTCAGTTCTTTTCTCATCATACTTAGTCGGGTATAGCCAACTGTTTTTGAGTAAGTGAATTTAGTTTGCAATAAATTCAAATTTTCCTGATTTAGTTTGAATTACTTTGAGAGATTTTGAGTAGTTCAGCAAAAAAGAAATAATCTCTCTTCTCGGTTTCATTTCAGGAAGTTTTTCCGTTTTTTTAGAGTAGATTTGTGCCATATAGATAATTTTTTCTTATATAACGAAATCTACTGCTTGTATATTGTTACTGAGTCAGAATTAATTTCTTTTTTTCGATAATTTTTCTGATATTCATAAGAGCGTATCTCATTCTTCCTAAGGCAGTGTTGATACTAACCCCTGTAATCTCTGATATTTCTTTAAAAGATAAATCTTGGTAAATACGCATTATTAAAACCTCTTTTTGGTCATCGGGCAACTCTTCAATTACTTTCTTTAAATCATTTTCAATTTGAAGGTCAATAATTTGATTTTCAACATTTGGAGTGTTGTCCTGCAATATTGAAAACACCGAAAACTCTTCTGTATCGCGTTGTACAGGCATTTTCTTGTTGTTTCTGAAATAATCAACAGTAAGATTGTGAGCAATTCGCATTACCCAAGGCAAAAACTTACCTTCTTCATTATACGAATTAGATTTTAAAGTTCGAATGACTTTCATAAACGTATCCTGAAAAATATCGTCCGTAACATCTTTGTCTGATACTTTCGAATAGATAAATCCGTAAATTTTTGATTGGTGCTTTTCAATAAGCAAAGATAAAGCATATTCTTTGCCGTTGATATAATTGCTTACAAGCACTGCGTCCGAAGTTGTGATATTTAAAGCCATAACAATACCTTTTTAGATTGTTGATGAATCTGTGTTTTTGTTCTAAAAAGTATTTTTCGGCATAGGCACTTTGTGGGTTAGCAAATTATTTATTCCCCAAATTTATACAAATATTTCTTTAAAAAGCAAATAAAGCGTGATATTTTAACATATAAAAGTTATGACATCACGCTTTATTTTATATTTATCCGTTTAAAGATGCCAGATATCTCTCTGCATCTAAAGCAGCCATACAGCCTGTTCCTGCTGCTGTTACAGCCTGTCTGTAATGACTGTCTTGAACATCTCCGGCTGCAAAAACTCCCGGAATATTAGTATGAGTAGTATCGGGTTTGGTAATTAGGTATCCGGTTTCGTCCATATCAAGTTGCCCTTTGAATATGTCGGTATTAGGTTTATGACCAATAGCAACAAACAGTCCAGTTACGCTAATTTCTTTCTTCTCTCCACTTTGGTTGTTTATTACTCTTATTCCTTCAACAACATTATCTCCCAAAACTTCATCAACTTCGGTATTATACAGAATTTCGATGTTTTGGGTGTTAAAAACCCGATGTTGCATTGCTTTTGAAGCTCGCATTTCGTCACGTCTTATCAACATGGTTACTTTTGAACAAATTTTAGCCAAATAAGTAGCTTCTTCTGCTGCTGTATCACCTGCTCCTACAATAGCAACTTCCTGACCTTTATAGAAAAATCCATCACAAACTGCACAAGCAGAAACTCCTCCGCCTTTAAGTCTTTCTTCGCTTGGAAGTCCTAAATATTTTGCTGTTGCTCCTGTCGAGATAATTACGGTTCGAGCTTCTATTGTTTTTGAATCGTCAATAGTTACTTTGTGATATCCTCCGATTTCTTTACTGAATTCTACCAAGGTAGCCATACCAATTCGTACTTCTGTACCGAATCGTTCTGCTTGCTGTTGCAGCTGAATCATCATAGTAGGGCCATCAATTCCGTCGGGATATCCGGGGAAATTATCAACTTCTGTTGTGGTAGTAAGTTGTCCTCCGGGCTCCATTCCTGTGTATAAAACAGGTTTCATATCTGCTCTCGAAGCGTAAATGGCTGCGGTATATCCGGCAGGACCTGAACCTATAATAAGGCAATCTAATTTTTCAATAGTTTCTGACATATTTGTGTGAGTTTTTTTGCAACACGCAAATTTACAACTTAACTGCAGAAAAACCTAACTTAAATATTCAGTGGTTTACACTCTCAAAAAACAAAATCTAAGACACATTGTTTTTGACTTTCCGATACAAAAGAAGTACCTTTGCAGGTGTTTTTTTACTTCATAAAATCTTATGAGAGAAATTTTTAGAGCTTACCGCAAGTTTTTCGTGATTATAGGACTGATGTCATTATTGATAATCATACTTTTTTATAATGCTCTCAAACCTCAAAAAACCTTAAAAATATATTCTCCTTCTGATGTAAACCCAGAGTTAGTAGATAGCTTGGTTGAACACATCAAGATAAATCACAAAATTGCAGATTGGTCGTTTACAAACCAAAACGAAAAAATCGTTACTCACCAAGACTATGAAGGAAAAATTTACGTGGCAGACTTCTTTTTTACCACCTGCCCGACGATTTGCCCAATCATGACCGATAATATGGTTTGGCTACAAGAAAAAATTAAAGAATATCCCGAAGTAATGTTACTCTCGCATACGGTAACTCCAGATATTGACACTCCCGAAGTATTGAAAAAATATGCACTCGAAAAAGGTGTTGATGATTCAAAATGGAATTTGGTTACAGGAGATAAAAAGGACATTTACTACATTGCCAGACAATCTTACCTTGCTGTAAAAACAGGCAGCTTAAAAGAACTTTACGATATGGTACATACCGAAAATTTCATTCTGGTGGACAAAGAAAGACGTATCAGAGGATTTTATGATGGCACAAAAATGGAAGATATGGAAAGACTATTAGAAGATATTAAATTTTTGATTATCAATGATTAAGATCGTGTTTTGCTTCTGACAGAAGCTTTTTGAAAATGGATAAAAAAGCACTACATTTGTACTCTAAAAAATTAAACCTCTATGAAAAAATTATTATTTATTGCTGCTTTAGCTATTTTTTTTATTTCTTGTAACAAAAATCAACCCGAAGGCTATCACATCAAGGGAACAATTGACCTTGCTGAAGCCTCAGAAGTGTTTATCGAAATTCCCGGAGAGAACGGCTTGACAAAGATTGATACGGCTGTTGTAGCCAACGGAAACTTCGAGTTCAAAGGAAAAACAGAAGAAATAGGCATTGCTTATCTTCAGGCTCAAGGTGTAAACGGGAGAGTTCCGTTTGTTCTCGAAAATCAAACGATGAATGCAGTTATTTATAAAGACAGTGTAAGTGCAAGTAAGGTAACAGATTCGTATAATAATAATGAGTTTGTAAACTTCAATAAAAGTTTTAGAGAAGTTCGCACAAAGGTTCATCGCAAAACACAAGAGTTTGAAGGAAGAAACAAAGAAGCTATAATGGCAGCCAGAGAGAGCAACGATGTAGAAGCCATAAACAAGCTTTCGAAAGAGCACAGAGCTATAAATGACGAAATTATCGTGTATATGCAGGATTATGTTTCCAACAATCCTAAATCGTATGTTTCACTACTTTTACTCTCAGAAATGGTTAGTAATCCGGAAATGGATTTTCAGAAGTTGAAGTCCGGTTTTGAAGCATTGAACAAAGATCTGAAATCGACTAAGTTAGGAAAAGAAATAGAAGAAAAACTCAAATCTGTTTCATCAACTGCTATCGGACAGAAAGCCCCTGATTTTTCTGCTCCTAATCCTCAAGGAAAAATGGTTTCGCTCAAAGAATCTATGGGAAAAGTAACGCTTATTGATTTTTGGGCTTCGTGGTGCGGGCCATGCAGAAGAGAAAATCCGAATGTAGTGGCTTTGTATAACGAATTTCACGAGAAAGGTCTAAACATCATTGGTGTTTCGCTTGACAAAGAAGACGCTCATAACAAGTGGGTCGAAGCCATCGCAACCGATAACTTGACTTGGACTCAGATATCAAACCTCAAATTCTGGCAAGACCCAATTGCACAACTATATAATGTAAAATCAATTCCTGCTACTTTCCTTTTAGATGAAAGTGGAAAAATTGTTGCTAAAAACCTTAGAGGAGAAGAGCTACGAGCTAAAGTCGCTGAACTTTTGAGATAAACGGATTTTTGGAAATCGAATTTAATATAAAACCTCTGTCCTTCAAGATAGAGGTTTATTTAATTCTGCTAATTCTTTCCCGATTAAACCCCCAATGGCAACTCCAATCCCTCCTAAGCGAACTCCACAAAATACGTTTTCGGACAGCTGTTTTACAATTGGAGTTTTTTGAGATGCTCCCATTCCCATAATTCCGCACCACCTTTGTTCGATTTCAAAATCGGTATTGGGTAAGATTACATTTTTTAAGACTTCGTCCAATTGATTTTGAATTTTGTTGTTTAGTTTAAATTCTGCTGTGGTTTCACCTTCAAAATCTATGTTTCTGGCTCCTCCCAAAAGAATTCTATTCTCAAAATTTCGGAAATAATAAAATCCTTCGTCAATATGAAATATTCCTTTAATATGTAGGTTTTCTATGGGTTTAGTAATCAAAACCTGTGCTCTTGCAGGAATTACCTCGTTCTGGGTTAGCTCAGATGCAAAACCGTTGGTTGCAAAAAACACTTTTTGGGAAGTAATCGTAAAAGCCTCAAATTCTAATTCAACTTTATTTCCTAAATCTTGAAAAGCTAAAACTTTTTGCTTGTTGAGAATCAATATATTGTTTTTGTGAACTTCTTTCAAAAGGTTTTGCATCATATTTCCGGTATCAATCTGGCCCTCGAACGGATTAAAAATCATTTTCTCCTTACATTTTTCGAATCCGAAAATATTGGGTTTTATACTGAAAACCTCTGAATCGAAATAACCCGAAAGCATTTGGTTTACCTTAGATAAATTGTCAAAACATTTCTCGTACATTTCTGTATCTTTTTCAAAAAACAGTTCGTAACTACCGTTTTGTTTGAAATCAATGGCTTTGTCTCCTAATCTTTTGCGGAGTAACTGCAACCCTTTCCAACGTTTTTCGACAAGATTCAAAACCTCCTGCTCGGAATGATTTTCTAAATCAGACAGTATTTCCGAAAGGCTTCCAAAACAAGCAAAACCTGCATTTTTTGTGCTGGCTCCTTGAGGCAACATTCCCTTTTCAAAGATAACTATTTTGCTTGTCGGATATAATTCTCTTAGTCGTAAAGCTGTGTGTAATCCTACAATTCCACTTCCGATGATGGCAAAATCAATGTCTGAAAACCAATTTTTATTTTCCCAAAAACTAAAATTCATCTGTTTTTAATAATTTAAGGTGTAAAAATAATCCTTTTTTGGTAAGTTGTATATTTCTTTCGAAAAAGGAAATTGACTAACTTTGTAGCTTTCATATTTTAATCATTTAAAAGCAACACAATGAAAACCGTAAACGATATTAATTTTTCTGGTAAAAAAGCTGTAATCCGAGTAGATTTCAATGTTCCGTTAGACGAGAATTTTAACGTAACCGATGCCAACCGAATCGAAGCGGTAAAACCAACTATTGACAAGATCTTAAATGATGGAGGAAGTGTAATTTTAATGTCGCATTTAGGAAGGCCTAAAGCACGAGAAGAAAAGTATTCATTAAAGCACATCGTAAGCAAAGTTAGTGAAGTTCTCGGAAAATCGGTTCAGTTTGCTGATGATTGCATCGGGAGTGAAGCTGTCGAAAAAGCAAAAAATCTGAAATCGGGCGGAGTACTCTTACTTGAAAACTTACGATATTACAAAGAAGAAGAGGCCGGAGATGTTGCCTTTTCTGAAAAATTAGCTTCGTTAGGAGATGTTTATGTAAATGACGCCTTCGGAACGGCTCACAGAGCTCACGCTTCAACTACTATTATTGCTCAATCTTTTCCGAAAAGTAAGTATTTTGGATTGCTATTGGCTAAAGAAATCGAAAGTTTAGATAGAGTGTTGAAAAACAGCGAAAAACCTGTAACTGCAATTTTGGGAGGTTCAAAAGTATCGTCTAAAATTACAGTTATCGAAAATATTTTAGATAAAATAGACAACTTGATTATTGGAGGAGGAATGACCTTTACCTTTATCAAAGCTTTGGGAGGTAAAATTGGGAGTTCAATTTGTGAGGACGACAAATTAGACTTAGCTCTTGAGATTTTGGATAAAGCCAAAAAGAAAAATGTTGCAGTTCATCTTCCGGTTGATATGGTTATTGCCGATGCTTTTTCGAATGATGCAAATACAAAAACAGTTGATGTAAACGAAATTCCCGAAGGTTGGCAAGGGCTTGATGTCGGAGCAAAAACATTGGAACAATTCAGAAATGTGATTTTAGAATCGAAAACCATACTCTGGAATGGTCCTGTGGGAGTTTTTGAAATGGAAAAATTTGCCAACGGAACAATTAAATTAGGAGATTACATTGCAGAAGCAACTCAGAACGGAGCTTTTTCGTTAGTAGGAGGAGGAGACTCGGTTTCTGCTGTAAAACAATTCGGATTAGAATCTAAAATGAGTTATGTTTCAACCGGAGGAGGAGCAATGCTCGAGATGTTAGAAGGAAAAACCCTGCCGGGTATTGATGCCATATTGCACTAAAAAAATGCAGAAAACAATAAATATACTTAACAAAAAAGCCAAGTTCGAGTACGAAATTCTCGAACAATATACGGCAGGAATTGTTTTGACCGGAACAGAAATTAAATCTATCCGAGTAGGAAAAGCACAAATTGCAGAAAGTTTTTGTGAATTTAATGAAAACAAAGAATTGTTTCTAATAAACAGCTACATCGAAGAATACTCATTTGGAACACATTACAACCATAAAGCAAAAAGTGAGCGAAAATTACTACTGAACAAAAAAGAACTTCGCTCATTGTACAAAAGTGTACAGAATAAAGGATTAACTATTGTTCCGCTACGGTTGTTTATTAACGAAAAAGGATTAGCCAAATTAGATATCGCTCTTGCAAGAGGTAAAAAGCTCTATGACAAACGAGCCACTATGAAAGAACGAGATATAAAGCGAGATTTAGACAGATTGAAACATAAGTAAGCATTTTTTAGTTTCCCACTTTCTTACTCAAAACTTCTTCATTTGCAGTTATAACTTGTACAACCAACACCTGATTTGCTCCAAGATAAGGGAGTGTATGGCTATTGCCTTCTGCCTCGGAAGTGTAAACTATTCTGCCTAACATATCATAAACCGCTACTTTTTTGATT
>JBAYPE010000025.1:0-33277 GCA_041677865.1 Flavobacteriaceae bacterium | reverse complement strand
TATTGGTTGAAAGAACAAAAAACCAAAGGAATGTTTGTCGTACAAAATCAAAACCTTCGAAATCTTCCACAAACCGAAAACAATTATCCGGTAACTTTTGTATTGGATGTTGAAGGAACAACCATAGATTTCACGAAAAATATTACCTATAAATTCAACTCTCCAGAAAACGGAGAAACTTACAGACCTTTTGTGATTTTACCAGATGTTGTGGTTTCGTTTGTGAGTAATGTATTGGTTTTTGCAGATAACAATCCGAAAGAAGTTTTAGTAAGAGTAAAAGCACTTCAAAACAATTCAAAAGGAACAGTTTATGTCGAAATTCCAAAAGGTTGGGCGATTTCTCCAAAAGAGATTCCGTTTGATATTCAGAAAAAAGGAGAAGAAAGTATTGTGAAATTCTCGCTAACTCCTCCGTCAAATCCTGATAATGCAACTCTAAATATCACAGCTACAACCAACGGAAAAACCTACAATCAAGAACTTATCGAAATTGATTATGAGCACATCCCGAAACAATCGATTTTGAAAAAGGCTCAGGCAAAAGCAACCCGTTTGGATTTGAAAAAATCAAAGCGAAATATTGCTTACTTAATGGGAGCTACCGATGAGATTCCGAAAGGATTAGAGCAAATCGGTTACAACGTAAAACTAATTTCTGTGGGTGATATTACATCCGAAAATTTAGCTACATTTGAAACCGTTATTTTAGGAATCAGGGCTTATAACACCATTTCAGAATTGAAATTAAAAAGTAAAATTCTGAATGATTATGTTGAAAATGGAGGAACGGTAATTATGCAATACATTACTTCCGGTTTTAGAAGGAATCTTGATATTTCTGAATTTACTCCGTATCCGCTCACAATCGGGAGAGAAAGGGTAACCGATGAAGATGCTAAAGTTACTTTTGTAAATCCGACACACAAAGTGCTTTCGTATCCGAATAAAATAACCGAAAAAGATTTTGAGAATTGGATTCAGGAAAGAGGATTGTATTTCGGAGCGGAATGGAGTAAGGAATTCGAACCGATTTTTAGTATGCACGACAAAAATGAAAGTCCGAAACAAGGTTCGCTCCTAATCGCAAAACACGGAAAAGGACATTTTGTTTATACCGGAATTAGCTTCTTCAGACAAATCCCAAACGGAACCGATGGAGCTTACCGACTTTTAGTGAATTTGATTGAATTGTAAACGAAGTAAATTTAGCGAAGGCTATTTTCCGGTAAAAAACTCTTTCAGATAAAAAGGTTCAAAATAAGCAATATTTTCAAATTCTTGTGCCTGAAATTTTTCAAACGAAAGTATTCCCATTTCGCCAGAAGAAGGATACAAGACATCATCGAGAAAGATAAAGTTTTCTTTGGTCAGGATTTCTTTGCATTTAGCAGCTCCATCGCCTATAAAATAAGTTTTTTTCGAAATTTCCGAAAACGAGGTTTCGTCAATAATCAAAGCCTGTATTTCTGATTTTTTGTTGTAATTTTCGTCAAATATTGCCGTATAAACTTCCATTCTTCGAGCATCAATCATAGGAACAATAAGCCCGTCTTTTGAGGTAACCTGCCGAGCTAAAGCAGTTAAGCTGTCTAAGGCAATCAGAGGAATATCGAGTGCAAAACAAAGTCCTTTGGCAGTTGATGTTCCGATTCTGAGTCCTGTGTAAGAACCCGGACCTTTGCTTAGAGCTACAGCCGATAGTTCTTTGTACGAAACAGCTGCTTCTTTTAAGATTTCATCTATAAAAAGGTGTAATTTCTCGGAATGTGTGAAATTTTGTTCAGCCTGTTCTTTCAAAGAGATGATTTCTCCTTGTTTTGAAAGCGAAACAGAACAGTTTTTAGTAGATGTTTCTATGTTGAGAATGTACATTGAGTTAGCTAAGATTATTTATTGCAAAAATACTGATTAAAAACAGAATCAAAATAGCGTTTTACTAAAAGGCATGCTTTGCATTTTGTTTGAAATTAATTTCGATAGCTCCTTGTCCGTAATGTTGATAGTTTGCCTCTTGAAACCATACATTTTCGTATCGCTTTAAAATGTATTCGATTTCTGCCCGAAGTCTGCCGTCTCCTACTCCGTGAATCAAAACGATTTTCGGAATTCTGTTTTTAAGGGCAAATTCGATGTGTCTTTGAGCTGTTTCAACTTGTAACTCCAATATATCAAAAGCTTGCATATTTTTGGTCGAAGGAACTAATTTTTCGATATGTAAATCAAAGGCTACTTCTTTAGACACTTCTTTTTTCTGTTTTACAAAACTGCGTTTTACCGGTTCTGTTTTTTCCTGAATGGCTTTAGAGATATTCTGGTAAGCTGAATTTTTAAGTTCACTGCCAATTTTGATAACTTCGGATTTATCGAACTGCAAATCAAAACCGTCATCGGTAGTAAGATAAATCGTATTGCCTTTGATGTCTTTTACAATTCCATCAATATCATCATCTAAAACTGTTACTTTATCTCCTTTATTTATCATCTTGTTTGTTTTCTTTATCCGAGTCCGAAAAAGAATTCGAAGTAGTTTTCTTGTTAAGAAACAGCAGTCCTACCATAAACACCACGATACAAATAGCCGAAATCCAGACATTTGGGGTAGATTTTGATTGTTCATAAAAGGCATAAATACCTGCCAAAATAGCAATAATAAACAGTATTCTTTTCATCAAAAATATTTTATCTTCAAATGTAGAAAACTTTGTAATAAAATATGGTGGCAATCGGCTTTAATTCCATAAATTTTTCTTAAAATTGCATAACGATTTTTTTTTCACTATGGAAGAATATATGTTGCCTTGTATGAACAGGAAACTCTTTGGGATAGACTGCATGGGTTGCGGTATTCAACGCTCTATTGCTCTTATTTTTGAAGGGAAATTTGCAGATGCTTTTTATATGTATCCCGCCATTTATCCTCTGATGTTGTTTTTTGTTTTTGTCGTGCTTAATTTTATTGACAAATCGCGTTCGTATCACAAACTAATCATTACAACGGGAATCATTACAGCTCTTGCTATGGTGGTTTCTTATTTTTATAAAGTAATTTATTATTAACCAATTATAAACTAAATTCAAACTTATGGAAAGACAAAAATTACCCAACAGTACGGCTGTTTTAGTATTAGGAATCCTTTCGATTGTTTTGGCTTGTTGTTGCTCAATTTTCGGGAGTATTTTAGGAGTTATTGGGCTCATATTAGCAAATAAAGCCATTGCCCAATACAACGAAAGTCCTGAGCAATATGACGGTTTCAACAATGTTAAAACAGGGAAAATACTCAACATCATCGGCATTGTGCTGGGCGTTCTTTTTCTGTTGTGGACTATTTTCCAAATCTATTCGATGGGAGGCTGGAACGCTTATATGGAAGATATCCAGGAGCAGGTAAGAATGATTCAAGGACAATAAAAAAACACAATTATAAGCTGTCTGAAAATTCCGGATTTTTGTTGTTAGTCTTTGGTTTAAACTAATTTCAGGTTTTCGGACGGCTTGTTTATTTTTGTTATGAATATCGAAGATTTTTACAACTATTGCCTTTCCAAAAAAGGAGTAACCGAGCATTTTCCGTTTGATAAAGATACTTTAGTATTCAAAGTAGGAGGAAAAATGTTTGCTCTGACTTCGCTCCAAAAATGGGAACAAGGCGACCATTCCGTAAATCTGAAATGTAATTCGGAAAATGCTTTAGAATTACGCTCCCGATACGAAGCAGTTCAGCCTGGTTATCACATGAGTAAAGTACATTGGAACACGGTTTATTTCAACAAAGATTTACCCGATAAAATGATACTCGAACTTATCGACCATTCGTACGAGCTGATTCTGGAAAGTCTTCCGAAAAAAGAAAGAGAGCGTTTTTTGTAAAAAGCCTCAGTAAAGGAACATCAAAGAAAATCTTTGTCAAAACTAAGTGGGAGTAAATTTTCTAAAGAATCTGATTTGTATATCACTCCGGACTCTCCCATAAAATAAATTTCGATAGGAGTTTTTTGTTTTTGTTCGTATTCTGAAATACTTTGTCTGCAACCTCCACAAGGAGGAGTTGGTCGCTGGGTTGGATGAATGTCAGATGTGGCAGAGATGGCTATTTTCAATATCTTACTATCAGGATAAATACTCCCTGCCTGAAAAACTGCAACCCGCTCCGCACACAATCCCGAAGGATAAGCAGCACTTTCTTGATTACTTCCTAAAACTACTTTTCCGTTGTCTAACAAAACGGCCGCTCCAACCCGAAACTTAGAGTAAGGAGCATACGCCTGTTTACGGATTTCGATGGCCCGAAACATTAGTTCCTTGGTTGAATCGCCTAATTCATCAATCGAGTCGTAAACCGAAAAGACAGTATTTACAGTTAGTTTTTTCAATCTTTATTAGATTTAATATTCATCATAACTATCTCCGAAATTGAAAGTCAGAGAAAAACGCAGTGTATTTTCGAGCGGATTCTGAACTTTTGAAGTGGACATCAAATACGACACATCAATTTTTACAGAAGTATATTTGAATCCTGCTCCGAGCGTAAAATATTTTCTGCCTCCTTTAGTTTCGTGCTCCTTGAAATATCCTAAACGCAAAGCAAAAGAATCCATATACGAATATTCAACACCACCACCTAAGGTAAACTCTCTTAACTCTTCGCTAAAACCTCCGGGAGCATCTCCAAACGATTCAAAAATACCTGAAGCCCAAGGTATTCTGTTATATTCTTCTCGTAATTCATTTCTTTCGTCTGCAGTCATTCCTTCCTCGTATTGAGGTGTAGGAACCAAAAGTTTGGTTGTTTCGAGAGTAACTCCGATGGTATTGTATTCATCCATAATAAAATCAAATCCTACTCCTAATTTCATATTAGCAGGAATAAAATTCGAGCTGTACTCTTCATCTCCGTCATAACTTATTTTTGGTCCCAAATTCTGGATATTAAACCCTGCTCTCCATCTTCCGTCAAAATCACTATATGCAACTTGTTCAGATTGATAATATCCGGCTATATCTACTGCAAAAGTATTGGCAGCAGAAGCGTCTGAATAAGCATCGGGAATTCTCAGTGCAGAACGGATATAACGTCCTGCCACAGCCATTGCGAAGCGTTCGCTCAAACGAAGCGAATACGAAACATCAAAAGCTAATTCGCTTGGGTTTACAGTTCTTCCACTGTTAGGATCTGCATTTTCGGTTAGTACAATATCTCCTAATCCAAAATATCTCAAACTGGCAGCAGCTGCACTACGCTCGTTTAATCTGTAATAATAGTTTAATTGTCCTAAGTTGATGTCGTTTACAATTTCGGTAAGGTAAGGTGTATAACTCAAAGAAATCCCTTGTCCTTCGAGTGCAAAAGCATATTTGGCAGGGTTGTGTTGTTGTGAAAATCCATCTGCTGAAGTAGCTACTCCCACATCTCCCATAGCAGCAGAACGGGCATCTGCAGGAACTAATAAAAACGGTACTGCTACACTTATAACTCTGTTACCGTCTTGTGCATTTAATCCTTTAAAAATAAATAATCCGATTAGCAATAAAACAATTCTTCTCATACTAAATTTTATGTTCTTAAAAATCCTACAAATATACTACTCTATATCAAAGTACAACGAGTTTCTCGTATTTTTCTGCTTTTTTTCCCGTAAGACTCGACTTTACGGTAAGTTTATAAATATAAACGCCTTTTCCTATTTTATCTCCGAAATCATCTCGCCCGTCCCAAGTTATATCTCTTGAGAGAAAACCTTCGGTAGTGATGGTCTGATTTTTAGTCCATACGACTTTTCCTGTTATGGTCAGCACCTGTACCTGAACATCAAGCGGCTCAAAAGGACGATTGTGCGAAAACCAAAATTCGGTATAGCTCACAAACGGATTCGGGTAATTCAATACATTTTCTAATTGAATGGTTTCATCTCCGACCACCACAAACTGGATTTCGGCAGTTATCATATTGTTGTAAACATCCCAAGCCTTAAAGGTAATGGTATGCAAACCCGGTTCAAGATTTCTGAACGGATAAGAAACCTTTCCGTTGGTATAGTCATCTAATTCGGTTTGGTAATAATCGTTGAGAATATACGGATTCATTTCGTCTCCGTCCAAAATAGCAACCATATCATGACCGATTCCCCCGGCTGTGTTCATTCCGTTTTCGTCTTCGAGGTAAGCCAAAAAAATCGGGGAAGCATTGGTAATTCCTCCCGAAATAAAACTTGTATCGTTCATATACAACTTTACAGTTGGTGGAGTATTATCAACAGGAGCATCTTCATTAAGCCCACCTACTTTTATTTCCTCCGAAAATCCGGTTTGATCTTCGAGAGGAGACAGTCGTTTGGCATAAAAACTAATTCTTCCGTAATCTATCGGAATTTTGATGTCTTTGGGCACGACAAAGCCAAATTCAAACAAACCTCCTGCAACCGTTGCATTTCCTCTGAAGATGGTTTCTCCCAAAATATCGAAATCCATCGTATAAAGTTGTCCGTTTTTGACATATCCATCATTTCCGAGTGTGGTTCGACTTATTTTTTTATCAAATACCTGAATGGCTAATTCTCCGTTATAATTCGGGAGTAAGTTATCATTTCCATCTGCTACATATCCTTTTATTTTCACGTAAGAAAGTGCCTCAAGACTTCCTGTGAATTCCGAAACAAGAGTGTCATTTACATGGGTAAGAATGACTTTGGGCTTAGGAATGGCAAGTTGCAAAGCCGGATCTCCAATACAGGCAACCATACGAGTAGCTCCCATATTTCCGTAATCGTTTTTGGCTACTCTCAACGCTTCTCCTACAGTCGGATAAGGTAGATTTTCATAATTCTGGTACGAAAACATTACTTGTCCTAATCTTAAATTAAAATTCTCAGCCGTTCCGATACCTATGGTTCTGGTGGTGGTTATCATATTTACCGCTCCTCCGCTCGGATTCCAATACACGTATTCTCCTGCTGTAGGATGAAGCGGATTATCGAACTTTGTAAACTCGCAAGTAACAGTTACAAAAACCGGATATTTATAGCGATTGTTCAGGTTTTGTCCGTCTGATTTCTCTAAAATACGCTCGTGAGCCAAGCCTTCTTCTCCTCCGTGTCCGAGATAATTGAACACTAAAGAGCCGTTTTCAAAAGCACTGATAATATCCTTTCGGGCTTGCGGATACCTCGCTCCTCCCGAAGCTGTTTCCTGAACATAAGCATCAATAAAGATTTTATTAACATTAAAAAAGGGCTTGTTAGCCTGAATGGCATCAGCCAGTTCGTTGAGTTTAAACTGCATCGATTCGTCTGCAGACTTGTCTATGTCGTCAGAAATTAGGGTTATGTTGTTTCGCCATCTTCCGTATGATTTTTGGTCGTGATAATCAATTACTTTCTGAACCATTTGCTCTGCCTGATTAGCATTACTAACCAACATTCTTCCAACTGCTACATCAGCTCTATCATTCCCTCCCATATTCCCTTCATTTTCATCCATCATCCCAAAATAATCATCAGAACAGAAATCTCCTTGAGAAAACGTACTCGATGAGTACCTGTGAAATATCGGAACAATGTTGGTATTCCCTTGAGTACGGTTTTTGAAATCAAATGAAGCATCTCCGAATAAATTTACGAACTTCAACTTTTTGTCAGGAGCAGAAGCGTTGTGATAAACATATCGAACAAAGTTTCGGATAGCTCCTATATCTTGCTTTCCGGAAGAAAATTCCGGGTAAATATTTTCAAGGTTTACAACTTTAACCACAAGTCCCGAATTGTTTCTGTGAAAATTTGCTAATTTTTCGGCTTGAGCATTCAGAAAAGCAGGTGTGATTATCAGATAATCTACATCGGTATAGTTTCCGTTATTATCTTTAAAAACCGTTCCTTTCAGGTTTTGATTAACAACACGCATCGACTGCCTTTCTCTCAAAGGAGTATAAAAATCATTAGGCTCAAGAGCTACATATTTACGCTTTTCTCCCATATTGGCTTTAAAACTGAAATTTGTATTTCCTGAGTTTTGTTTTTTGGTAACATTATATATATCGGTTACGTCCCATATCTCCGTAATTGTGTTGGCAAAGCTGATTTGATATTCTATAACTCCTATATTATTTTGTGCGTCGTTGTAAAAAAACTGAAACTGTTTGTTTATACCTCGAAGCTGTCTCCGGGCAGTTATGGCAATATAATCCAAATAACCGGTTAGGGTAGGTACTCCGTTATTGTTGAACGAAACTGTTATGTCAATATTGTCAGAATTCTCGTTAAAGGTTGTATTAAGAGTTCTTAATCTGCCATAGGTTTCTCCACTCGGATTAGATACAGAATTATGGGTCGAAGTACCGATTTCGTTTCCGTTTGCTTTAAACATAAAAGATGCAGCCAAACCAGCACTATTAATAGCTGTAACTCCGTTGAATTGTACAGGAACAGACGAAACTAAATTAGGAAATGTAAACGTGAAGGTTTGTTCGGATTGAATGTTAAAGCTTTCACCAACCCATTTTCTGCCCAAACGAGCAAAATTTGTAAGATCTCTTTCATAAAACTGATAATCATCAAACTCATTAACTACAATTACAGGAGTTTGTAAAGGCTCTACCATTGTTGTAATGCGTTTTCCGTTTTCAAAACCACTTGTAGTTATATAGTAGTATGAGCGATCACTATATAAATTAATGTGTGTATCACTTTCTTGGTTATAAACATCTGTGCCTTCTGCATAGAACAAAATATAATCCTGAGAGTCAAATTGTCCGTCTTCTTCTCCAACAATCTGAATGGCATTCTCTACCGGATCAAAAGGATAATCCTCATTATTCATAAGCGGAAGCATACGACCTCCGTTTCCATAAATTTTAATTTTTCGAGGATCAGCTCCATTGAGATTCATTCCCAAACTTTGAAGAAAACTTCTCGATAATTTGTAAACACCCGACTTTTCTACATAAAACTTAAACCATTCGCCACTTGCCAAAACCGAATTAGAAATCGAAGGAACAGCATTCGTACCCATAGATTTAGATGCGATACCGTTATTTACAGCTCGCAGGGTAAATGATTTTACTCTTTTTAAAGCATTTCCGTCTTTGATTATCGGAGAAAACTCTAAAGTCAGATAGTTTTTATCTCTACTTTTGGTTTTGTTTACGTTTTTATTAATATCTTTAGGTAGCTTATCCCAAGACAATCTCCCGAGTTGCTCTTTACTTATGGTTTGATAAACAATATTACTGATAACAAAGTCATTCTCGACAGAAGCAGGCATAGAGTAATGAAAGAAAACTTCATCTGAACCTAATTCATAACCAAAATATTCAGGTTGAAAATAAGGCACATCCACATTTATGTTTTCAGAAAACACCAAGGGAGCATCTTGCCAATCCAATTCTATAACCGTTTCTTTTTGGGCAGAACAGAGCAAGGAAAGTAGTAAAACTGTAAGACAAATAATGTTTTTCATCGCTTATGGATAACGAATATATATGTTAAATATTACAAAAAAGTAAAAATAATTATTTGAGATGACAATTTGTATAATAATTCTTATAAATTTGCGTTCTTTCTCACAAAGGCTTTTGTAGCTGTTGAAAATTATTTTTTAAAATTTGTTGTCAATTAAATGTTAATTACTATATTGCAACGCTAAAATTAGTATTGTTAAAACCTATGAAAACTAACAAAATTGTAATTTTGAATTTACTCCTTCTTGCCGGGTTAGCGGTAGGAGTGTCGAGTTGTAGCAAAAAGAACAAATCTGGTGTTTCGAAAGCTACCGGCTGGAAAATAGACGGTAGAGACGGGAGATTTAATTATAACTCCAAGTTCAAGAAACAGGAAACACCTATCGGAATGGTAGCCGTTGATGGAGGAACCTTCACTATGGGTAGAGTACAAGATGATCCAATGCATGATTGGAACAACTCTCCGAACCAACAACACGTGCAATCATTTTTTATGGACGAAACAGAGGTTACCAATATGATGTATGCGGAGTACTTGCACTATATCAAAAAAGTTTTCCCTCCTTCGGAAGAAAATTATACTAACATCTATAACGGAGCTTTACCCGATACACTTGTTTGGAGAGATCGTTTAGGATACTTTGAGTCTATGGTTACAGAATACCTGTGGCATCCTGCTTACGGAAATTATCCTGTAGTAGGTGTAAACTGGGTTCAAGCTATTGAATTCTGCAAATGGAGAACAGATTTCGCTACAATGAATGAACTTGAAAAAAACGGCTATTTGGCAAAAGATGCTAAATCTAAAGAGTTGAATGACGGCAACTATTTTAGCAGAGAAGGATATATTGTTTCTCCAAGTACTTCTTTTGGAGGAGATGAAGCTATCGTTCTGAAAAAAGGTCAAAGAGGAAAAAAAGCAGCAGACGAAGAAGCTACTAATGTTTACGCAACAATGTCTTCGGGTATCATCCCTGCTGAATACAGACTTCCTACCGAAACTGAGTGGGAATATGCAGCACTCGCTCTTGGAGAAAACAGAGAATATAACCTTTACAGAGGCAAAAAGAAATATCCTTGGAGCGGTGATTACACACGTTCTAACAAAAGAAAAATGAGAGGTGACCAATTGGCAAACTACCAACAAGGTAAAGGAGATTACGGAGGACCTGCAGGATGGTCAAGTGATGGTGGTGATATTACCGTTGCCGTAGGAAGCTACCCTCCAAATGCTTTCGGATTGTATGATATGGCAGGAAACGTAAACGAATGGGTACTTGACGTATACAGACCGATTGTAGATGACGAAATGAATGACTTCAACTACTACAGAGGTAACGTATATACGAAAAACGAAATTGATTCTTTAGGTCAGGTAGTATTTGTTACTCCAGATTCAATCAGATACAATATTATGCCTAACGGAAAACGAATTGCAGTTTCACTTCCGGGACAAATATCAAAAGTACCTGTTGATGAAAACGAAACTTATTTGCGTTACAACTTCGATAAAAGTGATAATCGTAACTACCGTGACGGAGATCCTCAATCTATGAAAGACTTCTTTGCAGCAGGTTCTGAAGACTTTGAAGAAGGTGGAAAAAGAATGTATAACTCCCCTGAACACAGAGCTCAAGTAGTATTTGATTCTCTTACAGGAGAAGAAACATTAGACAGACAATGGGATAAAGCAAACAAAAGAACTACCCTTATCAACGACGAAGCAAGAGTTTATAAAGGAGGTTCTTGGAGAGATAGAGCTTACTGGCTCGACCCTGCTCAACGTAGATATTATCCTCAATATATGGCAACAAATGACATCGGTTTCAGATGTGCTATGAGCAAAGCGGGACCAAAAACTTCTAAAAAGAAACCAAGAGGGTAATCCTCAAAAAATATAATTTACACAAAAGCCCTTAATCGGGCTTTTGTTTTATCTGTAATTTTTTGTTTTTGTATGAAAATATCAGAAATATATAAGTTGCTTCTCCAATCAAATGGCGTAGTTATTGACTCGCGTAAAATTCAAAAAAATGATTTTTTTGTAGCTATCAAAGGAGAAAACTTTGATGCAAATACTTTCGCTCAACAAGCTCTTGACAACGGAGCTTTGTGCGTTGTGATTGACAATCCGGATTATTATATTGACCAGCAAACTATTTTGGTCAAGAGTTCTCTCGAAACCTTACAACAGTTAGCTAACTTTCACAGAAAACAATTAGCACTCCCAATTATTGCTCTTACAGGAAGCAACGGGAAAACCACCTCCAAAGAACTCATCAATGCTGTCTTGTCTGAAAAATACAAAACCAAAGCTACCGTCGGAAACCTGAATAATCATATCGGAGTACCACTTACTTTGCTTTCGTTTGATTATAAAACCGAAGTCGGAATTGTTGAAATGGGAGCCAATCACAAACAAGAAATCGAATTTTTGTGCCAAATAGCAGAGCCAAACCTTGGATATATTACTAATTTCGGAAAAGCCCATTTAGAGGGTTTTGGAGGTTTTGAGGGAGTAATTCAAGGAAAAAGTGAACTCTACCAATACATTCAAAGTGAAAATTTTGATGAGGAAGAAGTCAGACAAAAATGGGTTTTCATAAATCTTGATGACGCTATTCAGGTTGAAAAATCCGAAGGTTTAAACCGATTTACTTTTTCATTCAACAATAAAAATGCAGCTGTTTTTATAAATTCTGTTGAAGCAAATCCGTTTGTGAAAATAAAATTTGAAGATACAGAAATTCAATCTAATCTTGTCGGAATGTATAATGCTCCTAATATTGCAGCAGCCATTGCTTTCGGAAAATATTTTAGAGTAGATACCCAAAAAATCAAAAAGGCAATAGAAAATTATATCCCAACAAATAACCGTTCTCAGATTATAGAAAAGAACTCCAACAAGATAATTTTAGATGCTTATAATGCCAATCCGAGCAGTATGAAAGTAGCTATTGAAAACTTCTTGAACCTTGACGGTAAATCAAAAATGATGATTTTAGGCGATATGTTTGAACTTGGAACGGAAAGTCTACAAGAACATAAAAACATCATTTCGCTTGTAAAAGACAAGCCTGATGTTGAAGTGCTGTTTGTAGGAAATGATTTTTATTCCAATCGAACTCCAAAGGAGCATTTTACATTTTTTGAATCTTTTGAAAAATTAGAAAAATATATCTTGACTAAAAAGCCTGTAAATAAAGACATTTTGATTAAAGGCTCAAGAGGAATGGCTCTGGAAAGAACCTTAGATTTGTTGTAAAAACTTTAAGCCTGAAACCTGAAACAAATTAGGAATTTTTACTTATTTTTGCAGTTGGTACTTAACCAACCTAATTTTAATCTAAATAGATTTTATTCGATAAAAAATGAAAGAAATCACCAAAGAAGTGTACCTGAAATGGTACGAGGATATGCTATTCTGGAGAAAGTTCGAAGATAAATTAGCTGCTTTATACATCCAGCAAAAAGTAAGAGGATTCTTACATTTATACAACGGCCAGGAAGCGGTTTTGGCAGGAACTTTACACGCAATGGATTTGTCAAAAGACAAAATGATTACCGCTTACCGAAACCATGTTCAACCTATCGGAATGGGTGTTGATCCTCGCAAAGTAATGGCAGAACTCTTAGGAAAAGCAACCGGAACATCGCAAGGACTCGGAGGCTCAATGCACATTTTTTCTAAAGAACACGGATTTTATGGAGGTCACGGAATCGTAGGTGGTCAAATTCCCGTGGGAGCTGGAATTGCTTTTGCCGACAAATACTTCGAAACCGGAGGAGTCACTCTGACTTATTTCGGAGACGGAGCTGCTCGTCAAGGATCGCTTCACGAAGCCTTTAATATGGCTATGTTGTGGAAACTTCCTGTGGTGTTCATCTGTGAAAATAACGGGTATGCTATGGGAACTTCGGTAGAAAGAACCGCTAACCACACAGAGATTTGGAAATTAGGAAAAGGATACGAAATGCCTTCAGGACCGGTGGACGGAATGAATCCTGAAAAGGTTGCCAAAGCGGTGCACGAGGCAATGGAAAGAGCAAGAAAAGGAGAAGGACCTACTTTCTTAGAGATGAAAACCTACCGCTACCGAGGACACTCAATGTCTGACGCACAACATTACAGAACAAAAGACGAAGTTGAAGAATACAAAAAAATCGACCCGATTACTCAGGTTCTGAACACTATTAAAGAAAAAGGATATGCTACAGACGCAGAAATTGAAGTGATTGACACCAGGGTAAGAGATTTAGTTACTGAATGCGAACAATTTGCAGAAGAATCTCCTTATCCTGAATTAAATGTTATGTACGATGCTGTATATGAGCAAGAAAATTATCCGTTTTTACCACATAAATTGAAATAAGAATGGCACAAGTTATTACAATGCCTCGCTTGAGCGATACAATGACAGACGGAACTGTTGCTACTTGGATTAAAAAAGTAGGAGACAAAGTAAACGAAGGCGATATTTTAGCCGAAATAGAAACCGATAAAGCTACAATGGAATTTGAATCGTTTCATTCCGGAACACTTTTGCACATCGGAGTTCAAGAAGGCGAAACAGCTCCTGTAGATAGCGTTTTGGCTATTATTGGGAAAGAAGGAGAAGACATTTCTACCTTGTTGAAAGGAGAAAAACCTGTTGAAAAAACAGAAGAAAAAACTACAGAGACACCTAAAACAGAAGAAAAAACCCAATCTTCATCTGACTTTGTAATGCCGGAAGGAATAAAGGTAATTACTATGCCTCGCTTGAGCGATACAATGACAGACGGAACCGTGGCTTCATGGATTAAAAAAATAGGAGACAAAGTAAACGAAGGCGATATTTTAGCCGAAATAGAAACTGATAAGGCTACAATGGAATTCGAGTCGTTTAATTCTGGAACGCTTTTATATATCGGAGTTCAAGAAGGCGAATCAGCACCAGTTGATAGTATTCTGGCAATTATCGGAAAAGAAGGAACAGACGTATCGGGAGTTGTAGATAATTACGGAAAAGAGAGTGCTAAAACCCAAACCAAATCAGAAGCAACTACAACTTCGGTTGAATCGCAAAAAGAAAGTACAGTAAACAAAAGTGCTGAGCCTGCCGACACAAAAGGAAGAATTTTCGCTTCCCCATTGGCTAAGAAAATAGCAGAAGACAAAGGAATTGAGCTTTCTCAGGTAAAAGGAACTGGAGAAAATGGACGCATTACTAAAGCAGACGTAGAAAACTTCACTCCATCTGTGCAACCTGTAACGGCTACTCCATCGGCAAAAGCAACATCACAACCGATTGTTGCTGTCGGACAGGAATCTTCGGAAGAAATGAAAAATTCTCAGATGAGGAAAGTAATTGCCAAACGCTTATCAGAATCGAAATATACTGCTCCTCATTATTACCTGAATATTGAGGTAAATATGGATAACGCAATTGCTTCGAGAGCTACTATAAATAGTGTTCCTGACACCAAAGTTTCGTTTAACGATATGGTTATCAAAGCCGTTGCTATGGCTCTTAAGAAACACCCGAAAGTAAACTCGCAATGGAAAGACGAGGCTACCGTAATTCACAACCACGTTCACATCGGGGTGGCTGTGGCTGTCGAAGACGGATTAGTAGTTCCGGTAGTACGGTTTGCAGATAGCTTAACACTTTCTCAAATCGGAGCGTCGGTTAAAGACTTGGCAACTCGTTCGAGAAACAAAAAAATACAACCCAACGAAATGGAAGGAAGCACATTCACTATCTCAAACTTAGGAATGTTCGGAATTGAGTCGTTTACTTCGATTATCAATCAACCCAATTCAGCCATCTTGTCGGTGGGAGCAATTGTTGAAAAACCGGTTGTAAAAAACGGACAAATTGTTGTGGGAAATACGATGATGCTTACCTTGGCTTGCGACCACAGAACGGTTGACGGAGCTACCGGAGCAGAATTCCTGCAAACTTTAAGACAATATATAGAAAATCCGGTTACGATGCTGGCTTAATGTAAGCAGTCTTTTTTAAGCCTTTCATAAACTTAGTTTTTCAGAGTTTTATATTCTAACTTTGTCGAAATACACTTTTGACAAAGTTTTTCATTTTTAAAATTCGTCCGACCAGAAAAAATGCAACCCTCTTTAGAAATACAACTTCAAACGCTTCCTGACAATCCGGGAGTATATCAGTATTATGATAAAGACGGAAAATTGCTGTATGTCGGAAAAGCCAAAAATCTCAAAAAAAGGGTGGCTTCCTATTTTACCAAAATGCACGAAAACGGAAAAACTCGTGTGTTGGTCAAAAAAATAGCAACCGTAAAACACATTGTCGTAGCAACCGAAAGCGATGCACTTTTGTTAGAAAACAATCTGATAAAAAAGTACCAGCCCAAGTACAACGTAATGCTCAAAGACGACAAAACCTATCCTTGGTTGTGTATAAAAAACGAATCTTTTCCCAGAGTTTTTGCCACTCGAAACAAAGTAAATGACGGCTCGGAATATTTCGGACCTTATACGAGTTTTAAAACCGTTCATACCATTTTAGACCTGATAAAAGAATTGTATCAGTTGCGAACTTGCAATTACGAGCTCACTCCCTCGAACATTAAAGCCGAAAAATTTAAAGTTTGCTTAGAATATCATCTCAAAAACTGCAAAGGACCTTGTGAAGGCTATGAATCAGAAGGGGAATATTTAGAAAAAATAAAGGGAGTTCGGGAAATTCTGAAAGGAAACTTCAAAGACTCATTACATCGTTTTAAAAAAATGATGAGTACTTATGCTCAAAATCTTGAATTCGAAGAAGCCCAACGAATTAAAGAAAAAATCGAAGTTCTCGAAAACTATCAATCAAAATCCACCATCGTAAACCCGAAAATATCTAATGTTGATGTTTTTTCGATTGTGTCCGACGACAGTTTTGCCTATGTAAATTTTTTACAGATTTCGCACGGAGCTATTATCCGTTCGCATACTATGGAAATCAAAAAGAAATTAGACGAAACCGACAAGCATCTTTTGGAACTGGCTGTCATCGAAGTTAGGGAGCGTTTTCGGTTGGATACCAAAGAAATTATCCTTCCGCTTGAATTGGATTTAGGAGATAAAATTAAAGTTATTGTACCGAAATTAGGCGATAAAAAACAACTTTTGGATTTGTCGGAACGCAATGCAAAATACTTCCGTTTAGACCAACTGAAACAAGTGAAAATTACAGACCCTGACAGGCACACCAACCGATTGATGGCACAAATGAAATCTGATTTAAGACTTTCGGTCGAACCCCGACACATCGAATGTTTCGACAATTCAAACATTCAGGGAACAAATCCCGTTGCGGCTTGTGTAGTGTTTAAAGACGGAAAGCCAAGCAAAAAAGACTACCGTCATTTCAACATCAAAACCGTTGACGGACCTAATGATTTTGCCTCAATGGAAGAAGTCGTATATCGGAGGTACAAAAGACTTTTAGACGAAGGAGCATCCTTGCCCGATTTGACAATTATTGATGGCGGAAAAGGACAGCTTTCGTCTGCACTCAAGAGTCTGGAAGTCTTAGGATTGCGAGGTAAAATTGCCATTGTAGGAATTGCCAAACGATTAGAAGAATTGTTTTATCCGAACGACCCTTATCCGTTGTATTTGGACAAAAAATCCGAAACATTAAAAATCATTCAACAACTTCGAAACGAAGCCCATCGATTCGGTATTACATTCCACAGACAAAAACGAAGCAATGCTGCCCTGAAAACCTCTATCGAAACCATTCCGGGAATCGGAGAAAAATCAATGATTGCACTCATCAAACACTTTCGTTCGGTAAAGCGACTCTCAAAAGCATCTGAAGAAGAAGTTGCCCAAGTAATCGGAGCTTCGAAAGCGAAAAAAGTATTTGAATTTTATTCGAGTTTTGGAAAAAAATAAAGAAATATATACCAATTTCTGAATATAACCGACAAAAATATATAACTCGACCAATTTTACAATTCCTTTAAAATTTTCGGATTGGTTTTTGCACTACATTTGTGAAAAATAAAAAATACGTTATGAAAAAATTCTTAAAATGGACAGCCATTATTTTAGGTGTTGTAATTGTAGCTTTAGCAGCTGCACCTTTTTTGTTTAAAGACAAAATAAGGGAAATGGTCATAAAAGCCATTAACAATAATGTGGATGCAACCGTTGATTTTGAGGATGTTGATATTAGTCTGCTTAGGAATTTTCCAAAAGCAAGTGTTTCTGTCAAAAAGTTAAGCATCATCAACAAAGCACCTTTTGAGGGAGATACGTTGGTTTATTCGGATAGAATTAACCTGAAAATGTCTGTTAAAGAGCTTTTTAAATCTGATGCTGAATCTATAAATGTAGAAAGTTTTTTGGTTAAAGATGCTCTTGTAAATGTGATTTTTAACCCGGACGGAATCGGAAATTTTGATATTGCTCTCAAAGATGACCCAGATAGTGAAGAAGGTGATGATAACTCTGATGATAGTGGATTTACGATGTCTTTACAAAACTACGAAATAGAAAATCTTCGCTTTACTTATCTCGACCAAAGCTCAAATATGAAAATGGTGTTAGATAAAATAAACCACAAAGGAACGGGAGATTTTTCCTCAAAAATTGTGGATTTAGACACTTATACCACAGCTGTTGCTTCGTTTGAAATGGACAAAACCAATTATCTGAACAATGTAGATTTAACTTTAGATGCCATTCTGAACTTAGATTTAGAAAACTCCAAATATACGTTCAAAGAAAATATGGCCCGCATCAACAAATTGCCTTTGGAGTTTGACGGATTTTTGCAAATGAAAGAAGAAGGTCAGGAATACGACTTGACGTTTAATACACCTACGACTTCGTTTTCAAACTTTTTAGGATTAATTCCTTCTGCTTATTCAGGAAGTTTAGATAACATCAAAACAACAGGAGAATTCTCGGTTAAAGGATTTGTAAAAGGCTTGTTGTCAGAAACTACAATTCCGATGTTTGATATTGCGATGGCTTCAGATAATGCCTCGTTTAAATATCCAGATTTACCGAAAACAGTGCAGAATATCGCAATTGATGCCAAAGTAAAAAACGAAACAGGACTCGCCAAAGACACTTATGTTGATTTAGATAAATTATCCTTCAAAATTGACCAAGACCAATTTAATGCGAAAGCAAAGCTTCGGAATATAACCGAAAATATGTTGGTTGATGCTGATTTAAACGGAGTATTGAACTTGGCTAACCTCTCAAAGGCTTATCCGATACAGTTAGAACAAGACTTGTCAGGAATTCTTAAAGCAACTGTAGGCTTGAATTTGGATATGCTTTCGGTTGAACAAGAAAAATACGAAAACGTAAAAGCACAAGGAACACTAAGCCTGACCGGATTTGAATACAACGGAAAAGAATTGGCGAAACCACTTATGATTTCAGAAGCCAACTTGGTGTTTAATCCGTCTCACGTAGCTCTGAATAAATTTAATGTCAAAACAGGAAAATCAGATATACAAGCAACCGGGACTTTGGACAATTTCTACGGATTTATGTTCAATGACCAAACCCTGAAAGGAAATTTCAAGCTGAATTCCAATCACTTAGAAGTATCGGACTTTATGACAACTGCAAGTTCGGAAAGTTCAGACACCTCCTCTCCTACCCAGAAAACAGAAGAATCAAAAACAGAAACTCCTGAAGAATTTAAAATTCCTGCATTTTTGGATTGTACCATTTCCGCAAAAGCAGCAACGGTTGTATATGACAACCTGAACCTGAAAGATGCTTCAGGGCAATTGATTATCAAAGACGAAACGGTTTCTTTGCAAAATGTCATTACCTCTATTTTTGGAGGGAAAATAGGACTGAGCGGAAATGTTTCAACCCAAGAAGCTACTCCCAAATTTGATATGAACCTGGATCTGAACGCACTCGATATTTCGCAGTCGTTTACCCAACTCGAAATGCTGAAAAACATTGCTCCGATTGCAGGAGTTATCAACGGAAAAATAAATTCGACTGTGCAGCTTTCAGGAAATCTTGATGCTAAAGAGTTTACTCCTGATTTGGCTACACTATCAGGCAATTTACTAGGAAAATTGGTTGATGCAAAAGTAAATTCGGAGAACTCAAAGTTACTTTCTTCATTAGATTCGCATTTGAATTTTATTGATTTTGACAAACTGAACCTAAACAATCTGACAACTAACCTGACTTTTGATAAAGGAAAAGTAACTATGAAACCGCTCGATTTGAATTATCAGGACATCAATATTCAGTTTTCGGGAACTCACGGATTTGACCAGTCTATGAATTACGGAGCTACTCTTGATGTGCCTGCCAAATATCTCGGAAAAGAAGTTACAGGACTTTTGGCTAACCTGAGCGGAAATGAAGCCAACACCATGAAGATTCCCATAACAGCCAATATTACCGGAAGTTTTTCAGAACCTAAAGTTCAAACCGATATGAAGCAAATGGTTACCAACCTGACTAATCAAATTGTCGAAAAACAAAAAAACGAACTCATCGGTAAAGGTAAAGACGCTTTGAGTGGAGTCATCGGAAATGCTACCGGAAAAGACAGCCTGAACATCCCGACAACCAAAGAGGAGGTCAAAGAAAAAATTGAGGAGAAGATTGAAGAGAAAAAAGAAGAAGTGAAGGAAGAAATGAAGGACAAAGCCAAAGATGCTTTGAAAAATCTGTTTAACAAAAACAAAGAAAAAGAATAAGATGAAAAAAATAGCTTCTATATCGGTTGTAGCTTTATTGCTTTTGGTTTCGTGCAAAAAAGAAAATCAGGTAGAATATGAAAAATTGGCAAAAGCAGAATGGCTTCTCGGAAATTGGCAGCACAATTCTTCTGATGGATTGTTCTCTGAAAAATGGAATGTAAAAAACGACAGCACTTTTCTCGGAAATTCCTCTTTTGTTATTGAAGGTAAAGTAGTTTTTTCGGAAGAAGTAAACCTTGTTCAGCGAGGAAAGGATTTGTTTTACGCAGTAAAAATAACTTCTGAACCCTCTGAACCAACCGAATTTAAACTGACTTCAAGCTCTGAGAACAAGCTCGTTTTTGAGAATCCCGAAAATGATTTCCCCAAAAAAATCACATACAACCGAATTCACAACGATTCTATTTATGCAGAAATTTCGGGAGGTGGAAACCCACAAGGCTTTCCGATGAAAAGAGAAAAATAATTCTTTTTTCCTGTACTTACCCTCAAAACAAAACGGTCTGAAAACCTCCTTCTTATTGTCAAGTTGAACTTATTTCAACTTCTAAGATTCTGAAATAAATTCAGAATGACAAAACAGGAAAAACTTTCAGACCGTTTTTTCTTTTTTTAACTCGGGCGAAAACGGGAATTATCCTCCCATAAATTCGTCTTCTCCAAATCCGTTATCTCCTCCTCTTTGAGGACGTTCTCTTTCTTTTTGTTTGTTAAAGCGATACGTGAATGATAAAGTAATCTGTCTTTCTCTCCATTGCATTTCTGAGTAGGTATTCTGAATAGGTAATTCTGTTTCGTAAATGCGTTTTCTTGAGTTGAATACATCAGAAACATTAAGCGTAAGAGTTGCTTTATCCTTTAGTATGTCTTTGCTAAAAGCCAAATTAGCGTGAAGTATTCCCTTTGATCTTCCTTGTGCGTTTTCTTGAGGAGCATGATAGGTTACGTTGGTTTGCCAGTCTATTTTATAAGGTAGAGTAATTCTTGAGGTAATTCTCGAAAACCATGAATAAGCCACATTGTCAAAGTTCTCACTAACCAAGTTGTTGTCCAAATCATAATAGGTATAATCTCCTTTAGTTTCGTTTCGGTATAGATTAAAACTTCCGTTAAGCCTCCACCATCTGTAAGGATTGTAATTCAAAGTGAAATCAAATCCGAAACGCTCTCTTACTCCTAAGTTTACAGGAGAAGTAATCAAGACATCAATTTCGTTAATTTCTTCCACGTATCTTACAAATTGAGTAGCATCTGTAGTATGATTAAAATACATTGAACTGCTTAAAGTAAATACATTACCCCATCGTTTTAGAAGTCCCAAATCAATTGCATCGGTAAGTGATGGATCTAAATCGGGATTCCCTCGGAATAAAGATACATTACTCGATAAATTCGAAAACGGGTTTATCATTCTCGAACGCGGTCTTGAAATACGTTTGCTGTAGCTCAACGAAACATTGGTTTCTTCATCAAATTCATAACCAAAAAACACACTCGGGAAAAGGTTGTTGTACTTTTTAGTTTTAAAAACCTGGTGTGTAAACTGGTTGATTTGCACATTGGTATCTTCCCAACGAAGTCCTCCCATATAAGAGAATTTTCCGATTTTGCTCCCAAATTGAGAGTATAGTGCGTTTACATTTTCTTTGTATTGAAGTACGTTAGAATAGTTGGTGTCATTTTCCCAACCATCGGTTATCTCGTTAAAGTTTTCTACGCTGTAATCTGTGGTTAAATCGACAAAATTCCCTCTATATCCTGCCTCGAACTGACTGTTTTCTCCTAGTGGAAGTACATAATCGGACATAATCAGATTGCGGGTTTGTTTTTGGTCGCTCGAAGTTTTTTCTAATCGGGTAATTTCGTTTAAAGTCAGGTTTCGGGTAGTAATATCCGAAAAATCTCTGTCTTTGCTTAACGAAGTCGAAAAATCGACTGTGAGCTCATGCCCTTCTTTTTGAAATTTTTTAGTAAAATTACTCGAAAAATCCACGTCTTCGTCATCGCTCCAATCAAAATTATCCCGTGAGGTTTCCGTTAGCAAATCCATATTTGGGCTAAAATAATTTATCGAAACATTGGTAGGATTCTCCCTGCTGTCTTTTCGATACGATATGCTGTTTGTCCACGAAAAACTATCGGTAATATTCCACTCCAGTCCGAACAATCCGTTGTATCCTTTGCTCAGTCTTTCGTTATTTCGTCTTTCTTTGATAAACCCTGTAGTTGCTCCGGTATCCGCATCGAGGTTTTCAATATCGTTCAGAAAGTTTCCTTTGCTGCCTCTGTGATTGTAACCTTGGGTGGTAAAGATGTTAAATTCGTCTGTTTTGTAGTTTATGTTTGCACTTATCCCGTGATTGGCAGGATCTCCGGTTGTGGCAATAAAAGTTCCGTTTATTCCGTTGTTTTTTCCTTTGCGAAGAATAATATTGATGATTCCTCCTCCTCCTTCGGCTTCATATCTTGAAGATGGATTTGTAATAACTTCTACTTTTTCAACCGAATCGGCAGGAAGCATTTTCAGAGCATCGTTGATGTTAATTCCTGCCAATCCTGATGGTTTTCCGTCAATCAGGATTCGTACATTATCATCACCTCTCAGAGTAACATTTCCTTCAACATCTATACTTACAGAAGGAACATTATCCAGCACATCACTTATTGTTCCTCCTTTGACAATCATATCTTGTCCTACATTGTACACCCTTTTGTCCAATCGCATTTCCACAGTAGATCGTTCTGCAATAATCTCTATTCCTTCGATCATCTGACTGTCTTCTTCGAGTACGATATTGCCCAAGTTGATGTTTTCCTGAACCGAGCGGTTAAAAAACTCAACTGGTTTGTAAGACAAAAAGTCTATCTTAATGTCGTAATTTCCTTTGGGTACACTAATTGAAAAAGCTCCTTGCTCGTCTGTTGTACCTCCGTAAACAGCAGATGGATTTTGAGTATTTTTGATATAAATAATGGAATATTCTAAAGGTAAACCTGTGTTTTTCTCGGATACTTTTCCTGAAATTTTTACTGACTGTTGCGAAAATGCAACCAACGAAATAAGTGAAAAAAGAAGTGTCTGTAAGGGTTTCATTATAATTTTGTTTAAGAGTTCAAACAAGGCAAAAATATGATTACCCAAGGCAAAACTTCACAAACATTTGTTAAGTTTCCGGCTGTGACTACCCTTTCAGAATCAATTTAGCAAATAATTAAAACTATTGCCGAAACTATTTAGTTTTTTTTAAGAGCTTGATTTAATACAACTGTATCAATACTTCTGACAGAATTTTGAGTTATAAGTTTGGTTTTCTAATCATTTCGAGAGAAACAAAATACGATGCGTGTCGGCTTTTTGACCACATTCTGAACAAATATTTATCGAATACTTCTTTTCCGCAATTAAGGTAGTATTTTTTGGGTTATTTGGGTCGTATTGAACTTGGGTTAATTAGAATACCAAATCTACAAAAGTGTTTCAACATTCAATATCGTTACTAAATAAAAAATCCGTTTTGTAACAAAACGGATTTTTATCTCTATTTAAAATAAGACAACTCGTGATTATCTTCGATTTTTAAAAGTGTTTCATAAATGAGTTTGATTACGTTTTCTACATCATCTCGATGAACCATTTCAACTGTGGTATGCATATAGCGAAGTGGAAGCGAAATCAGGGCAGAAGCTACTCCTCCGTTGCTATAAGCAAAAGCATCGGTGTCAGTTCCGGTAACTCGTGAAGATGCTAAGCGTTGAAACGGAATTTTCTTTTCTTCGGCTGTATTCAAGATAAGTTCTCTCAAGTTGTTTTGAACAGCCGGAGCATACGTAATTACAGGTCCTTTCCCTATTTGAGTGTCTCCTTCAATTTTCTTGTCAATCATCGGAGTGGTGGAATCATGACACACATCGGTTACGATAGCTAAATTCGGACGAATGGTTTTGGTAATCATTTCAGCTCCTCTGAGTCCTACTTCTTCCTGAACCGAATTGGTAATATAAAGTCCGAACGGAAGTTTCTTTTTGTTTTCTTTGAGCAATCGTGCCACTTCGGCAATCATAAAACCTCCCATGCGATTGTCTAAAGCACGACAAACAAATTTATTTTCGTTTAAAACGATAAATTCATCCGGATAGGTAATCACACAACCTACATGCACGCCTAACTTCTCTACCTCTTCTTTGGTTGAACAACCTAAATCAATAAAGATATTTTCAATTTTCGGAACCTCCTCTTTTGCTCTGTTTCGGGTATGAATGGCAGGCCAACCGAAAACTCCTTTTACAATTCCGTTTTTAGTATGGATATTCACTCGTTTTGAAGGAGCAATCTGGTGGTCTGAGCCTCCGTTTCTAATTACATAAATCAGCCCTTCGTTGGTGATATAATTCACATACCACGAAATTTCGTCTGAATGACCTTCGATAACTACCTTGAATTTCGCATCAGGATTGATAATCCCGACTGCTGTACCGTAAGTATCTGTAATGAATTCATCTACATAAGGCTTGAGGTAGTTCATCCAAATTTTTTGTCCTTCCGATTCGTAACCCGTTGGAGAAGCGTTATTTAAGTATTTTTCAAGAAATTCTAAAGATGATTTTTTCAAAATTGATTTTGGCATAGTTATAGTATTTTTAAATTTTTACTAAAATATAAATTGTTTTCGAGAGTTATAGTAAATTTGAGGAAATATTTAATTGGCATTATGAAGCAGCTTGGGTTTATGGTTTTGTTTTTGTTCTTTGCTTTGGAGCTAAAAGCACAAACTCCTGTTGAAGATGATTCGACTGATGCTATTTTTAAAGAAATTCTGTTAGAGGATATCTTTATTACCGACACACCTCTTACACCCGAAGAAATCGAAGCCCGAAAACAGTTTTTGATTCTGAAAAGACGTGTTTACAGAACCTATCCGTATGCTCGAATTGCTTCAGAGCGATTAGAAGTCCTCAATCGAAGTTTAGCTCTTTTGAAAACCAAAAAAGAAAAGAAAAAGTTTTTGAAAATTGCTGAGGAATATATGGAAAACGAATTTGAAGCACGGCTAAAAAACCTTTCCCGAAAAGACGGACAAATCCTCGTAAAACTCATCTACCGACAAACCGGACAAACTACTTTTGACTTGGTTAAAGACTTAAAAAGCGGTTGGAGTGCCTTTTGGTACGGAAAAATGGCAAAACTTTACGACATTGATATGAAAACTACCTATCAACCCTACACCATAAAAGAAGATTTTTGGATTGAAGATATCCTGCTCGAAGCCTTTGAAAATCGAACCTTGGTAGCACAACCTCCTAAAGAAAAATTTGATTATATAAGACTTAAAAGCATCTGGAAAGACAAGCTGAAAGTTGAAAATGGTCAGTAAACAACCTGTAAATAAGTGCTAATTCTTCAGGAGTTTTTGAGCTATTTCCGTACAGACTTCGTTCAACAATTTATAGACATTTTCAAACCCGTCTTCCATTCCGTAATACGGGTCGGGAACATCTACATTTTCGTCTTCAAAGAGTTCGTTCATAACCATTTTGACCTTGCTTTTTGCTTGTTCATCAGGAGCTAAAGAAAGCACATTTTGATAATTACTACTGTCCATTACGTAAATATAATCGAATCTTTCAAAATCTATAACTGTAAATTGTCTTGCTCTTTGAGAAGAAATATCGATTCCGTATTTTTTAGCAATCCGAATCGAACGCTTGTCGGGTTGTTCTCCCGAATGCCAACCTCCTGTTCCTGCTGAATCTACCAAAAATTCGGAGCGGTTTAATTTAGATTGTAAAATACCTTCTGCTAAAGGACTTCTGCAAATATTTCCCAAGCAGACCATTAAAATTCTTGTTTTCATCAGATCGAAAACTTTTTGTTGATGTCCTCAACATATTTTTTAAACTGTTTGTCGGTTTCGACCAAATTATCAACCGTTTTGCAAGCGTGAAGAACTGTAGCGTGATCTCTGTCTCCTATCTGAGAACCAATATTTTGCAACGAAGATTTTGTATATTTCTTGGCAAAAAACATAGCTAACTGGCGTGCCTGAACAATATGACGTTTTCTGGTTTTGGATTGGAGCGTTTCAACATCTAACTTAAAATAATCTGAAACTACTTTCTGAATATAGTCGATAGAGATTTCTCTTTTTACGTTTTTCACGAACTTTTCGACCACTTGTTTTGCTAATTCAAGGGTAACTTCCTTTTTGTTAAAAGAAGATTGAGCAATAAGCGAAATAATCGCTCCTTCGAGTTCTCTTACGTTCGATTTGATGTTTCGGGCAACATATTCTACGATTTCGTCAGGCATTTCGACTCCGTCTCGATACAGGATTTTTTTCAGAATCAAAAAACGAGTTTCATAATCGGGTTGTTGCAGTTCGGCTGATAATCCCCACTTAAATCGAGAAAGCAAGCGTTGCTCGATGTCCTGCATATCTACAGGAGCTTTGTCAGAGGTTAAAATAACTTGTTTTCCGTTCTGGTGTAAGTGATTAAAAATATGGAAAAACACGTCTTGAGTTCCTGCTTTTCCGGACAAAAACTGAATGTCGTCAATAATCAGTACGTCTATGAGTTGATAGAAGTGGATAAAGTCATTTCGGGTGTTTCTGAGTGTAGATTCCACATATTGCTGTACAAACACTTCAGAGGCAATATACAACACCGTTTTTTCCGGATGTTTTTCTTTGATTTCCACTCCAATTGCGTGAGCCAAATGGGTTTTCCCTAAGCCCACACCTCCAAAAATCAAAAGCGGATTGAACGAAGTTCCTCCCGGTTTATTGGCCACGGCCATACCTGCAGAACGAGCTAATCGGTTTGAATCTCCTTCTAAAAAGTTTTCAAAATTGTAATTAGAGTTGAGCTGCGATTCGATCTTAATGTTTCGGATTCCCGGAATTACAAACGGGTTTTTAAGCTCGGGAGCTTTGTTCTGTATCGGAAAATCTACCTCTTGCGGTTTTACGGAACTCCTATATGAACCGGGTAACTGTTCGGTAAAAGGCTGTCTTTTACCCGCAGTATTTTCCATATTTATTTTGTAAAGTAATTTAGCTCCCTCTCCAAGTTCTTTGGTAAGAGATAATTTGAGTAATTTAACATAGTGCTCTTCTAACCATTCGTAGAAAAACTTACTCGGAACCTGAATATGAAGAACATTCTCGGAAAGTTCAATAGCTTTAATCGGCTCGAACCAAGTTCTAAAGGCCTGCTCTTGAATATTATCTTTTATGAAAGACAGACAATTTCCCCATACCGATTGAGCAGTTTTGTTCATATTACTAATTAAATTAACTTTGTTGGTGATTCAGAATTGATTCAAATTGAGGCACTAAACAGAAATTCAATTACCAAAATTTGAGTTAGCAAATATGTAAATAAAAATCCTTAAAAAAAAATTAAACGCCTCTTGATTATTAAAAAAAAATTGTTATAGATAAGGCTATTTGAACAGATTCTAAATACGTAAAAAAATCATGAAAAAACATCAATATCAAACTCGTGTTCGCTATGCCGAAACCGATCAAATGGGAGTGGTTTATCACGGAAATTATGCCGTTTTTTTTGAAATGGGTCGTGTGGAATGGCTAAGAAACATAGGGATTTCATACAAATGGATGGAAGAAAACGGAATTATGCTTCCGGTTGTTTCGCTCACTATGAATTACAAAAAACCAGCGAGATATGATGACATATTAACCGTAACAACCCTATTCAAAAATCAACATTCTGTCAAGATTGAATTTGACTACGAAATTCACAACGAAAAAGGAGAGTTATTAACAACCGGACACTCAATTCTCGTATTTGTGAACACAAAAACAGGTCGTCCGACCACCCCTCCGGATTATCTTGTAGAGAAACTCGAAAAAATTAAAAGCGAGTAATTTTAGAAAAAAATTGTACTTTTGGTATATCTAATTCTTCAAGTGATGAAAAAGTTTGGTTATTTATTTTTCGGAATAGGGCTTATCAATATCGGGTGTACTGACAACACTCCCGAAACTCCTAAAGTTACTTATCCGGAAGCACAGAATGAAGTAAAAATTACAGAGGTAAAAATTGACTCTACTCAGATAAAAACATCAGATCTGCCCGTACTTATGGAAGGCACAAAATACCTTATTCACGCTATTGGAGATGTTCGACTGTACGAAAGAAACACCTCTAAATACGGCTCAAGCAAAACCAATTCCGTGAGTTATTCCATCTCTAATTACAACCGTTTTGAACTTACAGGCTATCTGAATAACCTAAAATTTCAGCATATCGACTCTACAAATACCAAAACCCTTACTGACAAAGCAGTTGAAATACATACAGTTACTTACCTTGAAGAAATTTCAAAAAAACTCAATAAAGATATTTTGGTCTATACGATGGTTGATTACGATACCAACAAAGACGGAAAGATTAACTCTAATGATATTAAAACACTATATATCAGCGATATAAGCGGAAATAATTTCACAAAACTTTCAGTCGATTTAGAAGAACTTATTGACTGGAACACCATCGAAGTACAAAACCGTCTGTATTTCAGAACTATAGAAGACATCAACAAAAACGGAAGTTTTGACAAAAACGATTTAGTGCATTACTACTATGTGGATTTAAAAAATCCTGAGTGGGAAGTGATAAAATATAATCCGCTATAGAACTTCTGCAATATATTTTGAAAAAACACCCAAGAATCATGAAAGCAATATATCAGCAAAACCTAATTATTCCGAAAATATTTCTGGGTATTAATTTATTCTTTTTGTTGATTTGGGGGTATGCCAAAAGCTTTGATGTATATAAATTCATCTTAACCGGAGCGTTTTACGAGCTTGTTTGGCTTCCTACTTTATTTGCTTTTTTTGCGGCTTGCTTGGGTTCGTTATTTTTTTGGATAAAAGACGCTTTGCGTTTAAATTCAGTATATTTTTATTTGTTCGGATTTTCGGTAGTTTTATTGATACTTCTTTTCGGGTTTAGTTAATTGCTTTTTATTTTTAAAGAAATCAGAACAACTAATCTGATTCTTAATTTACGTATTTTATCAGCTATATTTTTTACAGACTTTATAAAATCGAGAAATACAAATAGTTATTTCGTGCGCGGGTTTATAAAGATTTATTTGCATCAACCTATATATAAATCGAGTAATTTAACGTATATTTGGAGTTCGTAAAATTTCAAAAAAAATGAAGAAAACAATATTTGCTCTTATGCTCTTGTCTGCTATGGTCGGTTGTAAAAAAGAACAATCGGAACAAACCGAAATCGCTTCCGAACCGGAAATAACCAAAAGTACTGTTCCCGAAATGACCTCTGAAACAGAATTCGGCAGAGATGTTCTGCAACAAGAGCTCAGAACCATCGAAGGCAATACCACAACTTTTGAAGAAGTTCTAAATATGTATAAAGGAAAGCCAATTCTGATTGATTTTTGGGGTTCTTGGTGTCCTGATTGCATTAAAGGAATGCCTAAAGTTCATAAATTGCAAGAAGAATTTGACTTGGTCTATATATTTCTATCTTTTGACAGAACCGAGAAGGATTGGAAAGAAGGAATCAAAAAACACAAAACTATTGGAAAAAATTTTCTTGTCATAACCGAATCGGAAAAAGAAAAACTCAGACATTCTTTAAGGATAGACTGGATTCCGAGATATATCTTAGTAAGCCCTGACGGAAGAATCGCACACTTCAGAGCGATTGAAGCCGATGACCCGAAACTAATCGAAAAAATTAAAGAACTTACAAAATGAGAAAAAACATCGTTGCAGGAAATTGGAAAATGAATAATGACATACAACAAAGCTACCATTTGTTGGAAGAAATCAGTAGTAAAAAACCAAAAACCGATACCGAAATCATCGTAGCTCCGAGTTTTGTAAATTTGTCTTTGGCAGTCGAAAAACTCAAAGGAAAAAGCATCAAAGTTGCAGCCCAAAACGCACATCAGAATGAAAGCGGAGCTTTTACCGGAGAAGTTTCGATTCCGATGCTCAAATCGGCTGGAGTAGAAACGGTAATTTTAGGTCATTCCGAACGCAGAGCATATTTCGGAGAAACCAATTCGCTTTTGGCTGAGAAAGTAAACACTGCCCTAAAGTATGATTTTACGGTTATTTATTGTTTTGGAGAAGATCTAAGCGAGCGAAAAGCCGAAAAGCATTTTGATGTAGTTGAGAATCAAATCAAAGAAGCACTTTTTCACCTGAAAACAGAAAATTGGAAAAACATTGTTCTGGCTTACGAACCGGTTTGGGCTATCGGAACGGGAGAAACCGCAACACCCGAACAGGCACAAGAAATTCACGCTTTTGTAAGGCAAACTATCGCTTCACAATACGGAAGCACCGTAGCCAATCAGGTTTCGATTTTGTACGGAGGAAGCGTAAAACCCGATAATGCCAAAGAAATATTTGCCAATCCGGATGTGGACGGAGGGCTTATAGGAGGAGCTTCGCTCAAAGCTGATGATTTTCTGAAAATTGTCGATTCTTTCTGATTTTGGTTTAAAATCTCCCGTTTTTCATTTTCAAATTGACATATTTCAAAAATGAATTTCAGTCAAAAACTGATTTCTTGGTACCTGCAAAACAAACGGGATTTACCTTGGAGAGAAACTAAAAACCCGTACAAAATATGGCTTTCGGAAGTAATTTTGCAACAAACCCGAGTGGCTCAAGGTTTGCCCTATTACAAGAATTTCGTAAAAAAATTTCCTACTGTTTTTGATTTGGCTCAAGCCGATGAAGAACAAGTCCTTAAGACTTGGCAAGGTTTGGGCTATTATTCCAGAGCCAGAAATTTGCATCATACTTCTAAACATATCTCTGAAAACTTAAACGGAAACTTTCCCGAGAATTATAACGATTTGCTCAAACTCAAAGGAATCGGGAGTTATACAGCTGCTGCTATTGCCTCGTTTTCGTACCAAGAACCGGTTGCTGTATTAGACGGCAATGTCTATCGGGTGCTTTCGAGATACTTCGGGATTCAAACCGACATCTCGTCTTCTAAGGCAAAAAAAGAATTTCAAGAGTTGGCAAACCGAGTTTTAGACAAAAAACAACCTTCGCTTTTTAACCAGGCGATAATGGAGTTCGGAGCTTTGCAATGCGTTCCGAAAAATCCGAATTGTAAGGCTTGTATTTTTAAAAACAGTTGTTTTGCCTTACAAAAAAACAAAGTAGCTCAACTTCCAATAAAACTCAAAAAAACCAAAATAACCCAACGCTTTTTGAATTATTTGGTTTTTATGGACGAAAACGAGAACACTATAATTAATAAGCGAACCCAAAACGGAATCTGGAAAAACCTGTACGAATTCCCTCTATTGGAAGTAACCGAAAAAACAGATCTGGAGGTAATTACTCAAAAAATATCCGAAATGTATTCAGACCAATACACCATAAAAGATATTTCTGTTTTTAATCCGAAAGAAATCGTTCATAAGCTATCGCATCAGCAGTTGTATATATTGTTTTGGAAAATTTCAGTTCGTGGTAATTTGAATAAAAGCATTGCGCTTTCCGAAATTTCAGGTTATCCGTTTCCGATTGTGATTTATAACTTTATCGCTAACCTCTCCAAATAAATTTCGAAATTTTGGTTAATCATACTTCTTTGGACAAGTTTTTTGAAGTGCTTTCTTTTTAAAAAATCGCCACCCCGAATTCTTGTTAATTAGTAAAAAATCCTTGTAATTCGTTACAAAAAAACACTACATTTGTTGGTTTAAATCATAAAGACTATGCATACCGGAACATTGAACAAAGTAATGCTTATTGGGCATTTGGGAGAAGACGTAAAGTTGCACTACTTCGAAAACGGCAATTGTATCGGGAGATTTTCGTTGGCAACCAACGAGGTTTACATCAACAAGCAAACGGGAGAAAAAATAAATTCAACTGAATGGCACAGTATTGTAGTGAGAAATAAAGCAGCTGAAGTTTGCGAAAAATATCTCTCGAAAGGAGATAAAATTTATGTCGAAGGACGAATAAAATCGAGGCAATGGCAAACAGATGACGGAACCATGAAACACACAACCGAAATTCAGGCTACAGAGTTTACATTTTTATGTACTAAAAAAGAGGCAGAAGTAAATACTAAGGTTACTTCGGAATAAATGAACCAATCAGAAAAACCGAAAACAGCTAAAACAGTAGTATGATGTATAATGCCCGTTTCTGTTTTACTATTTTTTTTCAGGTTCTTTTTTTGATTCTTTTTAGATTCTCTTATATAAAATGAGCCATAACAATTAAGTTGATACCAACCGAAATGTTCAATGGTGAATTCCATCTGACCAATTAAAACCAAATAAAAAAGAACAGATGAAAAAATTTTGTTTACCACTCTTTTTCGGATTGCTTTTGTTGGGCTGTACAGAAGACGCAATTCCTAAACCACAAGGATATTTACGTTTAGAGTATCCTATTGCCAAATACGAAACTTTTGAAGGAGACTGTCCTTTTACTTTCGGGAAAAACATTTATAGTCAAATCAATTTTAAGAAAAATTGTGATTTGAACATCGAATATCCGAACATGAAGAGTACTGTGTTTTTGAGCTACAAACAAATTAACAACAACCTTGATGCTTTGTTAAAAGATGCCCAACGCATTACATACCAACACACCAAAAAGGCAGAGACTATTTTGGAGCAACCTTTTGTAAATCCTGACCAAAAAGTTTACGGAATGTTTTACGAAGTAGGCGGAAATGCTGCATCTGCCACACAATTTTACCTTACCGACAGTATCAAAAATTTTGTAACAGGATCTGTTTATTTTAACACTAAACCCAACGCAGATTCTCTACTTCCTGCCTCAGAATATATCAAAAACGATATCCGATTGCTGATAGAGTCCTTTCAATGGAAGAGTTATTAACAGCAATTTGTTAATATAAGACAAATGCCTTATTGTTTTGTTAAAAATATTAATATACATTTGTATCATATTAATTTAAAACAAAATTTATTATGAAAAAATTACTTTTATCAGCAATCGCTGTATGTGCATTTGGAATTACAAGTGCTCAAGAAGGAGGCTTTAAAGCCGGTGTAAACGTAGGTATGCCTATGGGAGACATTAAGGATGGTT